>NZ_JBSFBX010000004.1:0-504623 GCF_053593175.1 Streptomyces sp. NPDC002386 | reverse complement strand
TCCTCCACACCTACAACCACCACCGCTGCCACACCGCACTCGACGGACACCCACCGATCAGCCGCGTGAACAACGCTTCAGGTCAATACACCTAGGGCGTATGCCGGCGGGCGCGCAGCGCCAGGCTCAGGGCCAGTACCGTCTGCGGGTCGTCCAGGTCGGTGCCCAGCAACTCGCCGATGCGGGCGAGGCGGTTGTAGAGGGTCTGGCGGTTGAGGTGCAGTTCGCGGGCGGTCTCCGCCTTGCGGCCCGCGTGCGCGAGATAGGTCTCCAGGGTGGGCAGCAGCGGGGGCTTGGAGCGGTGGTCGTGGTCGCGCAGCGGACCGATCGCGCGGTCCACGAACGCCGCCAGGTCCGGGTGGTCGCGCAGCCGCCACAGCAGCAGGTCGATGTCGAGACGGCGGGCGTCGTACCAGGGCCGGTCGGTCAGGCCCTGCGCCGCCGTCGCCGTCTCCGCCGCGTGCCGGAGCCCGGCCGACGCGGCCGCCCAGCCGCCGGCCACCCCGACGACCACGACCGGCGGGGCCGCGCCCGGCCGCCGCATCCCGGCCCGCTCCACGCCCGCCCGCAGCGCCGCCGCCACCCGGTCCGCGACCGCCGGCCGCTCCGGCTCCGCGCGCAGCCCGAGCAGGACCAGCACCCGCCCCTCGACCGGGCGGACGCCCAGCAGCACCGGCACCCCCACCGAGGCCAGTTCCTCGGAGACCGCGCGTGCGAGCACCGCCCAGCCCCCCGACGGGGACAGCGGGTCCCCGACCCGCATCACCACCGGCAGCAGCGGGCTGCCGCCCGGTTTGAACCCGAGGACGCGGGCCTGCGCCGGGGCGTCCTCCGCCGTGATCCGGCCCTCCGCCAGGTCGGTGAGGAAGTCGCCCCGGCCGCGCGCGGCCAGCTCCTCCTCCTGCCGGGCCTGCATCAGCACCACGGCCACGATGCCCGCCGCCCGCTCCGCGGCCATCCGGTGCACCGGAGCCAGCGGAGAGCGGACCGGCAGCAGCACCAGCCGGGCCCGCACCGAACCCGCCCCCGCCCCGGGCCCTCCGCCGGGAACGTCCACCAGCACCGAACCGGCGGGCGGCGGCGCGTCCTTGTGCGGGCCGCGCAGTCCCTCCCACACCTGCAGCGGGTCGGCGCCCTCCGGCCCCGACCCGGCGGCGTACAGCAGCCGGCCGTCCGCCGTCTCCAGGAACACCGGGTTGGCGCAGAAGTCGGCCAGGATGCCGAGCACCTGGGGCACCCCGCCACCGCCCAGCAGCGCCTCCGTGCACCGCCGGTGCACCTCCTCGGCGCGCTGCAGCAGCGCGTAGTGCCCGTTGACGATCTCCGTGTGGATCTCCTCGGTGACCGTCACGAAGGGCACCTCGCGATGGAGCTGGACCAGCGGCAGCCCGGCGGCGCGCGCGGTGTCCACCAGGGCCGCGGGCAGCCGCGTGAACCGCGGCCCCAGCTCCACCACCAGCGCGGCGATCCCCCGCTCGGCGAGGGTGCGCACGAACGCCCGCTGCTCGGCGGGCCGGGTGCCGAGTCCGTAGCCGGTGGTGAGCAGCAGCTCGCCGCCCTTCAGCAGCGACGCGATGTTCGGCACCTCGCCCGCGTGCACCCAGCGCACGGTGCGTCCCAGCCGGTCGCCGCCCGCCAGGATCTCGGGCAGCCCGCTGCGCAGCCCCGGCAGCTCCAGCGCCCGCTGAACGGTGATCCCGGCGCCCTGAGTGGCGAGTCTGCTCTCCGTACCGCTGTCCATGCAGCGGACGCTACCTGCGCAAACGCCCGGACGACAGCGTGTGTCCCGGCTACACCGGACGGATGTTGTGGTTGAAGCGGAACACGTTGTCGGGGTCGAAGGCCCGCTTCACCTTCTCCAGCCGCAGCAGGTTCCCCTCGCCCAGTCCCGCCCTGACCCGGTCCCGGCCCTCGTCGCCGATGAAGTTCAGGTAGACGGCGCCGGTGCTCCACGGCCGGACGTCGCCGCGCACCTCCCGCACCCAGGCGACCGCCCGGTCGTCGTCGGCCGGGTCCTGCCAGATGGCGAAGGGGTGCACCGCCCAGGGCGCGTCCCGGTAGGGCACCGGGTACTCGTGCGGTCCGGTGGCGATCGCGCCGCCCTGCGGGAACAGCAGGTGCTGGGTGCTGGTGGGCACCGGCATGCTCTCCGCGCGGGCGCAGTAGACGTCCACCAGTTCGTCGGGCAGGCCGGTCACGTACTCCGCCGACCAGTAGTTCCGCTGCCCGGGCGGGTCGTCGAGCATGCACTGGACGTCGGCGTACGGCATCGCGCCGCCGATCTCCGCCTCGTGCGGCAGTGCCAGCAGGGGCTCGGCGAGCTTGCGCAGGTCGTCCGCGCCGCCGGCGTAGGTCAGCAGCGCGGCGCACACCAGCTTGCCGACGAGCTCCGCCGGTACGAACTCCTCGGGCGGGCCGGTCAGATACAGCACGGCGCCGCTCACCTCGTCGGGACCGGTGGTGACGATCTCGCGGAAGACGCGGACCACGTCCTGGCCCAGTTGCGGCAGATAGAGCAGCAGGGCGATGGAGAACTCCGGCAGTTCGTGCAGCCGCAGGGTGAGCGCGGTGGCGACGCCGAAGTTGCCGCCGCCGCCGTGCAGGGCCCAGAACAGCTCCGGGTTCTCGTCGGCGCTCGCGTGCACCCGCTCGGCGTCCGCGGTCACGAGTTCCACGCCGAGCAGGTTGTCGGCCGCGTAGCCGAAGGCGCGGTCCAGCCAGCCGGTGCCGCCGCCGAGGACGAAACCGCCGACGCCGGTGGTCGAGGCCCGGCCGCCGGTGGTGGCGAGCCCGTGCGGCTGGGTGGCCCGGTCCAGATGGCTCATCGTGGCGCCGCCCTCGACCCGGACCGCCTCGGCCGCCGGGTCCACGGTCACCCCGTGCATCCGGCGCAGGTCCACCACCACGGCGCCGTCACCCAGGGCGGTGCCGGCCACGCTGTGCCCGCCGCCGCGCACCGCGACCGGCAGGTCCAGGTCGCGGGCGAACCGTACGGTGCGGACCACGTCGGCCGGGCCGGCGCACTGGGCGATCACGGCCGGCCGCCGGTCGACCATCGCGTTGAAGACGGCGCGGGCGTCGTCGTAGCCCGGGTCGGAGGGGGCGAACACGTCGCCGGCGAGGTCCTCGCGCAGCGCGGCCAGGGCCGCGCCCGCCTTCGAAGGGGAAGCCATGGCCGCCCCCTTCCGGAAAGGGGCAATGGTGCCTCTCCAGCGTAGGCGGCGCGGTTCACCCGGTCGCGTTCAGCCGCCGTACGCCCCGGAGGCCGTCAGCCGCAGTGCGGTGTCGATCAGCGGCACGTGGCTGAACGCCTGCGGGAAGTTGCCGACCTGGCGCTGCAGTCGCGGGTCCCATTCCTCGGCGAGCAGCCCGAGGTCGTTGCGGAGCGCGAGGAGCTTCTCGAACAGCTTCCTGGCCTCGTCCACGCGGCCGATCATCGCCAGGTCGTCCGCCATCCAGAACGAGCAGGCGAGGAAGGCCCCTTCGTCGCCGGGGAGGCCGTCCACCCCCTCGTCCTTGCCCTCGGTGGGGTAGCGCAGGATGAAGCCGTCCGAGGTGGACAGCTCGCGCTGGATCGCCTCGATGGTGCCGATCACCCGCTTGTCGTCCGGCGGCAGGAAGCCCATCTGCGGGATCAGCAGCAGGGAGGCGTCCAGCTCCCGGGAGCCGTAGGACTGCGTGAAGGTGTTGCGCTCCTTGTCGTAGCCCTTCTCGCACACGTCCCGGTGGATGTCGTCGCGCAGTTCCTTCCAGCGCTCCAGCGGGCCGTCCGCGTCACCGGACTCGATCAGCTTGATCGTGCGGTCCACCGCGACCCAGGCCATCACCTTGGAGTGCACGAAGTGCCGGCGCGGGCCGCGCACCTCCCAGATGCCCTCGTCCGGCTCCTGCCAGTGGTCCTCCAGGTAGCGGATCAGCTTCAGCTGGAGCAGGGACGCGTAGTCGTTGCGGGCCAGGCCCGTCATGTGCGCCAGGTGCAGCGCCTCGGTGACCTCGCCGTACACGTCGAGCTGGAGCTGGTGCGCGGCGCCGTTGCCGACCCGGACCGGGGCCGAGTGCTCGTAGCCCGGCAGCCAGTCCAGCTCGGCCTCGCCCAGCTCGCGCTCGCCCGCGATGCCGTACATGATCTGCAGGTTCTCGGGGTCGCCGGCGACCGCGCGCAGCAGCCACTCGCGCCAGGCGCGGGCCTCCTCGCGGTACCCGGTGCGCAGCAGCGAGGACAGGGTGATCGCCGCGTCGCGCAGCCAGGTGTAGCGGTAGTCCCAGTTGCGGACGCCGCCGATGTCCTCGGGCAGGGAGGTGGTGGGGGCCGCGACGATGCCGCCGGTGGGGGCGTAGGTCAGCGCCTTCAGGGTGATCAGCGAGCGGACCACCGCCTCGCGGTACGGACCGTGGTACGTACAGTGCTCGACCCACTCGCGCCAGAAGTCCTCGGTCGCCTCCAGCGACGTCTCCGGCTCCGGCAGCGGCGGCGGCTGCTTGTGCGAGGGCTGCCACGAGATCGTGAACGCGATCCGGTCACCCGGGGCGACGGTGAAATCGGCGTAGGTCGTCAGCGCCTTGCCGTAGGTCTCGGCCTCGGTGTCGAACCACACCGAGTCGGGTCCGGCGACCGCCACCGTGCGGCCCTCGTGCTTGTGCACCCAGGGCACGACCCGGCCGTAGGAGAACCGCATCCGCAGCGCCGAGCGCATCGGCACCCGGCCGGTGACGCCCTCCACGATCCGGACCAGTTGCGGGGCGCCGTCACGCGGGGGCATGAAATCGGTCACGCGCACCGTGCCGCGCGGGGTGTCCCACTCGGACTCCAGGATCAGCGAGTCGCCCCGGTAGCTGCGCCGGGCGGCCGTGGGCGGCTCGGAGTCGGCCGCGTGCGCCGGGCCGAGCCGCCAGAAGCCGTGCTCCTCGGTGCCCAGCAGGCCGGCGAAGATGGCATGCGAGTCGAAGCGGGGCAGGCACAGCCAGTCGACTGTGCCGTCCCGGCAGACCAGGGCAGCGGTCTGCATGTCTCCGATGAGTGCGTAGTCTTCGATGCGCCCGGCCACGTGCAACTCCAGTCGAACGGCCACGTCACCCCCGCGCAGGGGGGCTGTCGCTAGTGCGGTCAAGGGGTCGTTTGTTGTGCGTCGTTGAGCGGTGAAGCAAAGCAGCCCGCCGAGCCCTGGGGCAAAACGACAGTCTTTGCTCAACGAACTGCCGCGCTCTCGTTGTTCCGGGTGCTGCGGGCGGGGGTGTGCCGTCGTTCCGGACGGGCTCGGCAGGTGAGTGTCCGAGCAGGATACGACGCACGTAGATGATCTGCGTGCCGCTCCCGGCAACCCGTGTGGGCCGAACGAGTGAGCAGCGGGTGATGAGCGTGTGACGAATGAGCACGTGTGTATACGGGTGTGCACGGCGGAGCCCCGGAACCCGACCACTGCGTGCAGGACCGGGCGCGGAGCGTGGCCGGGAGCCATCTCCTCCGGGCGCTGTTACGCTGGTAGCCCGTGGACCGGTGGTGGAAGAAGCCCCGAACCGCAGCGACGGCGACCCCCGGAGACTCCGGACCGGCAGCCGCACCGCACGACAGACAGCGACCACGGGAGCCCCCTCTTGGCCATGCCGCCGAAATCTACGACGACCAAGCACATCTTCGTCACCGGGGGTGTCGCCTCCTCGCTCGGCAAGGGCCTCACCGCCTCCAGCCTGGGCATGCTGCTCAAGGCCCGCGGCCTGCGCGTCGTGATGCAGAAGCTCGACCCGTACCTCAACGTCGACCCGGGCACGATGAACCCCTTCCAGCACGGTGAGGTGTTCGTCACCAACGACGGCGCCGAGACCGACCTGGACATCGGCCACTACGAGCGCTTCCTCGACCGGGACCTGGACGGATCGGCCAACGTCACCACCGGTCAGGTCTACTCGACCGTGATCGCCAAGGAGCGGCGCGGCGAGTACCTGGGCGACACCGTGCAGGTCATCCCGCACATCACCAACGAGATCAAGCACCGCATCCGCCGCATGGCGACGGACGAGGTGGACGTGGTGATCACCGAGGTGGGCGGCACGGTCGGCGACATCGAGTCGCTGCCGTTCCTGGAGACCGTCCGCCAGGTCCGCCACGAGGTCGGCCGGGACAACGTCTTCGTCGTCCACATCTCGCTGCTGCCGTACATCGGCCCCTCCGGCGAGCTGAAGACCAAGCCGACCCAGCACTCCGTCGCCGCCCTGCGCAACATCGGTATCCAGCCGGACGCCATCGTGCTGCGCTGCGACCGCGAGGTGCCGACCGCCATCAAGCGCAAGATCTCGCTGATGTGCGACGTCGACGAGGCCGCCGTCGTGGCCTGCCCGGACGCCCGCTCGATCTACGACATCCCGAAGACCGTGCACGGCGAGGGCCTGGACGCCTACGTGGTGCGCAAGCTCGACCTCCCCTTCCGGGACGTCGACTGGACGACCTGGGACGACCTGCTGGACCGCGTCCACAACCCCGACCACGAGATCACCCTGGCCCTGGTCGGCAAGTACATCGACCTGCCCGACGCCTACCTGTCGGTCACCGAGGCGCTGCGCGCCGGCGGCTTCGCCAACAAGGCCCGCGTCAAGATCAAGTGGGTCACCTCGGACGACTGCAAGACCCCGGCCGGGGCCAAGGCGCAGCTCGGCGACGTCGACGGCATCTGCATCCCCGGCGGCTTCGGCGACCGCGGTGTGCTCGGCAAGGTCGGCGCCATCCGCTTCGCCCGCGAGAACAGGATCCCGCTGCTCGGCCTCTGCCTGGGCCTGCAGTGCATCGTGATCGAGGCCGCGCGCAGCCTGGCCGACATCCCGGACGCCAACTCCACCGAGTTCGACCCGGCCACCGCCCACCCCGTCATCTCCACGATGGCCGAGCAGATGGACATCGTCGCCGGTGAGGGCGACATGGGCGGCACCATGCGGCTCGGCATGTACCCGGCGAAGCTGGCCGAGGGCTCCATCGTCCGCGAGGTGTACGACGACCGGGAGTACGTCGAGGAGCGGCACCGCCACCGCTACGAGGTGAACAACGCCTACCGCGCGGAGCTGGAGAAGAAGGCCGGCATCCTCTTCTCGGGCACCTCGCCGGACGGCAAGCTCGTGGAGTACGTGGAGTACCCGCGCGACGTCCACCCCTACCTGGTCGCCACGCAGGCGCACCCCGAGCTGCGCTCGCGGCCGACCCGTCCGCACCCGCTCTTCGCCGGGCTGGTGAAGGCCGCGGTCGAGCGGAAGATCTCGAAGTAACACAACGGTTGTACGGTGGCCGGGGCGCGCCCATTCAGATGGATCGCGCCCCGGCCGCTCGTGCACGTGTGGAAGGACAGGGCATGACGATCAAGGACACCCCCGCGGAGTGGGAGATCCGGGCGACGGAGACCCCCTTCACGGGCAACAAGACCTCCGTGCGCACGGACGAGGTCGTCATGCCCGACGGCTCGGTGGTCCGCCGCGACTACCAGGTGCACCCGGGCTCGGTCGCCGTGCTCGCCCTGGACGAGGAGGACCGGGTGCTGCTCATCAACCAGTACCGGCACCCGGTGCGGCACAAGCTCTGGGAGATCCCGGCCGGCCTGCTCGACGTGCCCGGCGAGAACCCGCTGCACGCCGCCCAGCGCGAGCTGTACGAGGAGGCGCACGTCAAGGCCGAGGACTGGCGGGTGCTGACCGACGTGTACACCACCCCCGGCGGCTGCGACGAGGCCGTGCGGATCTTCCTGGCCCGTGACCTCTCGGAGGCCGAGGGCGAGCGGTTCGAGGCGGAGCACGAGGAGACCGACATGGAGCACGCGCGCGTGCCCCTCGGCGAACTGGTGCGCCGGGTGCTCGCGGGCGACGTGCACAACAACTGCCTCGTGGTGGGCGTCCTCTCGCTGGTCGCCGCCCGGGGCGGGGACGGCCTGGAGAGCCTGCGTCCGGCCGACGCGCCCTGGCCCGCGCGCCCCTTCGAGTCCTGAGCCCCCCGTCCCGGGAAGGGCCGCAGCGGCCGTCCCGGGGTCCGCTCGCCCCTGTCCCGCCCCGGCCTCCTCCGAGGCCCGGCCACATCCGTCCGCGCATTGGTGTGACGATCGCCTGATCCGATCGGGGGACGTACCCGCCGCGCTCCCACCGGAACGTCGCAGAGCGTGAACTAGGCTCTGGAAATGCCTGTTCCGGGAGGACCCGGCGGGCTTGCGCGTGCGGTGGGACGGGAGTGTGGCCCGTGGCGGACCAGGCGGTGGACACAGACGGCGCGCGGCTGCCCGCGCATCCGCCCGCGGAGGATCATTTCCTGGGCCGTACGCGGGAGTTGAAGGGGCTGCGCGCCGACATCGAGCGGGCCGGCCTGGACACCCTCTCCGGCCGCAAGGCACCCCGCGCGCGCGTGCTCCTCATCGCGGGACGCCCCGGCTCCGGCCGGACGGCGCTGGCCGCGGAACTCGCCCGGCAGGTAGCCGAGCGTTACCCCGACGGAGTGCTTCGGGCCCGGCTCGGCGAGCCCGGCGGCGCCCCCGTGCCGGTAGCGCGCACCGCCCGCGAACTGCTCGCCGCGCTCGACGTGCCGGCCCCCGCCGGGGCCGCCGAGGACGAGCTGACCGAGGTGCTGCGCACCGCCCTCGCCGGCAGGCGGGCGCTGCTCCTGCTGGACGACGCGGCCGGCGCCGAGCAGGTCGACGCGCTGCTCCCGGACACCCCCGGCTGTCTGGCCGTCGTCGTGGCGGGCGGCCCGCTCACCGGCATCGCCGACGTCCGCCCCTGCACCCTGGGCGGCCTCGACACCAAGTCGTCGGTGGAGCTCCTCGCCCGCTACACCGGCTCGGTCCGCATCACCGTCGACCCGCGCTCCGCCGAGAGCCTCGCCGAGGCCTGCCAGGGGCAGCCGGCCGCGCTCACCCTCGCCGGCGGCTGGCTCGCCGCCCGCCCCCAGGCGGCCGTCTCCGACCTGGCCAAACGGCTGCACGCGGACGCCGACGACGGTACCGAGGGCACGCCGCTGGCCCGGGTCCTGCGGCTCGTCCACGACCAGCTCCCCGGCCAGGCCGCCCGGATACTGCGTCTGCTGTGCCTGGCCCCGGCCGGCCTGGTCGACCCGCACACCGCCTCCGCCCTGGCCGGCTGCGCGGTGGACACGGCCGCCGCCGTGCTGGAGGAGTTCGTCGCGCTCGGCCTGCTGCGCGCCGTGGACTCCCCGCTGCCCGAGTACGCCGTCCCCGGCTGTCTGCACCCGCTGCTGCGCGCCCGCGCCGAGAGCCAGGAGCGCCCGGGTGAGCTCCAGCTCGCGCGGGCCCGGATGCTGGAGCGCAACGTACGGCTGCTGCAGTCCTGCCGGGTGATCACCGAGACGGACAGCCCGCAGGCCCGGGAGAGGCTGCGGGAGATGCCCCCGGCACTGCGCTTCCCCTCGCCCCGCGCGGCCGCCGAGTGGCTGCGGGTGCGCAGGCCCGCCCTGCTGGCCGCCACCCGCATGGCCGTCGCCGACGGCGAGCTGGACACCCTCGCCCGCCGGCTGATGTCCCAGCTCGTCAGGGCCATGGCGGCGCACTTCGGCGCGCAGGCCGCCGCACCCGACCTCTACGAGGTCCACGGCCTCGTCCTCGGGGTCGCCGAGCGGCGCGGGCTGCACCGGGAGCGGGCCGCCGCCCTGCTGAACCTCGGTGACGTCGACGCGCAGACCGGCCGCACCAGGGACGCGCTGGCCCGCTACCGGGCCGCGCTCGACGCCGGTCGCGAGGCGAACGACCCGTACGCGACCGGCCGCGCGATGGAATCCGTAGGCGGTGCCCACCAGGAGCTGGGGGACTACGACCGGGCCGCGGACTGGTTCGGCCGGGCGCTGGCCGAGCGGCTGGCCCGGGGCGAGCGCGCGGAGGCCGCCCGGCTGTACGGCCGCACGGGCACCGCCCACACCTACGCGGGCCGCTACGGAGAGGCGCTCAGGAACTGGCGCGCGGCCGCCGCCGGGTACCGCAAGGAAGGCGATGTGGCCGCCCACGCGCGGGCGTTGAGCGAGGTGGCCCGGGTGCAGGAGTACGCGGGGCGGCCCGAGGAGTCGCTGCACACCTGCCGGGAGGCGGTGGAGTGGGCCAGGCGGGCCCAGGACGCCCGGCTGCAGGCCGCGCTGCAGCTCAGACTGGCCGACACCCTGGACCGGCTCGGCGACCCCGCGGCCGCCCATCTGCACCGGGCCGCGGCCGAGCGCATGCTGGGTAACGGGGAGCAGGAGAACGACGTCCTGCCGGTATACGGCGATGACGCCTGCGAAATCCGTACTGTCGCGAGCGAAGATTGATGCAATGAAAGGCTAGACAGTCGGAACACCTTCATTAGACTGGCTCTGCCGCTCGTTCTCCCGCGGTGTCTCCCGGTATGCCCCTGCATGTCTGGGTACGTCTTGTAATGCACCCCCATACCCTCTGAGCCAAGGACCGTGATCGACGTGAAGGTCGGCATCCCCCGCGAGGTCAAGAACAACGAGTTCCGGGTGGCCATCACCCCCGCCGGTGTGCACGAGCTGGTGCGCAACGGCCACCAGGTCGTCGTCGAGCGGGGTGCCGGTCTCGGCTCCTCGATCACGGACGAGGAGTACGTCTCCGCCGGTGCCGCGATCCTGGGCACCGCCGACGAGGTGTGGGCCGCCGCCGACCTGCTGCTCAAGGTCAAGGAGCCGGTCGCCGAGGAGTACCACCGCCTCCGCAAGGACCAGATCCTCTTCACCTACCTGCACCTGGCCGCCTCCAAGGAGTGCACGGACGCGCTCATCGAGTCCGGCACCACGGCCATCGCCTACGAGACCGTCGAGCTGCCGAACCGCGCGCTGCCGCTGCTCGCCCCGATGTCCGAGGTCGCGGGCCGGCTGGCCCCCCAGGTCGGCGCCTACCACCTGATGCGCCCGGCCGGCGGCCGCGGTGTGCTGCCGGGCGGCGTGCCGGGTGTGACCCCCGCCAAGGCCGTCGTCATCGGCGGCGGCGTCTCCGGCTGGAACGCCACCCAGGTCGCCGTCGGCATGGGCTTCGACGTGACCCTGCTCGACCGCGACATCAACAAGCTGCGCGAGGCCGACAAGGTCTTCGGCACCAAGGTCAAGGCCATCATGTCCAACTCCTTCGAGCTGGAGAAGGCCGTCCTGGACGCCGACCTCGTCATCGGCGCGGTGCTCATCCCGGGCGCCAAGGCCCCCAAGCTCGTCACCAACGAGCTGGTGTCGCGCATGAAGCCCGGAAGTGTCCTTGTCGACATCGCGATCGACCAGGGCGGCTGCTTCGAGGACTCCCGCGCCACGACGCACGCCGAGCCGACCTTCCGCATCCACAACTCGGTCTTCTACTGCGTCGCCAACATGCCGGGCGCGGTGCCGAACACCTCCACCAACGCCCTCACCAACGCCACGCTGCCGTACATCGTCTCCCTCGCCAACAACGGCTGGGTCGAGGCGCTGCGCCGCGACGCCGCGCTCGCCAAGGGGCTCAACACCCATGAGGGCAAGGTCGTTTACAAGGAGGTCGCCGAGGCCCACGGCCTGGAGCACGTGGAGCTGGAGACCCTGCTCGGCTGACCCCCGCGACCTGGCGTGTCGCCAAGTCGCCAACCGGTGAAAGGCGATTCGTCAACACGGGTCGTCAACACCGGACATCCGGCCGGACCTTGCCCGACAAGGTCCGGCCGGATGTGTGTATGGTCACTTTGCCACTTGCGGTCAACTCGCCTCGAACGTAACCCTTCGACCGATTCGCACACCGGTGAAACCTGCCGTGCGACGCCCGTACGCCCTTGACAGAGGGATGTTTCATTGCCGACACATCCTGCCGGGTCCGGCGGATTGTGTTGCTGCGGACCGCCGACACGCCATAGAGTCGCCAACCGTCGGCATGGTGCCACGCTGACCTTGTCTAGAAGTTTCCTGGTCACCAAGGAGGTAAGACGACTTGTGAATGAGTCGACATTTACTCCCGGGGGTGGTCAACCAGGAATGCCGGTACGGGGCCAGGCCGGTTCCGCGGGATTCGAGGCTGTCGGCTCCGTCGCTGTGCGCACCTTCGCAGCCCACCAGACTCCGGGTCCGCAGACGGTCCGGACAGCACACCACAGCATGGATGGCCATCACGTGAACGCCATGGCCGGCGACGGAAGTGGCGCGCCCCACAACCAACTCGCCGACTACGACGAACTGCCCGAGGGGCACTTCTACGACCCCGACGCCGAGTACGAGCCCGATCCCGAGTACGCGGCCACGCTCGCGCCCGACGCGGCCCGCCAGCGCCGTGAGCGCATCGGTCCGACCGGGCGCCCGCTGCCGTACTTCCCGATCCCCGGCCCGCTGACCGACCACGGCCCCGCGAAGATCATCGCGATGTGCAACCAGAAGGGCGGCGTCGGCAAGACCACGTCGACCATCAACCTGGGTGCCGCGCTCGCGGAGTACGGCCGGCGCGTGCTGCTCGTGGACTTCGACCCGCAGGGCGCGCTGTCGGTGGGTCTCGGCGTCAACCCCATGGAGCTCGACCTCACCGTCTACAACCTGCTCATGGAGCGGGGCATGTCGGCGGACGAGGTCCTGCTGAAGACGGCGGTCCCCAACATGGACCTGCTGCCCTCCAACATCGACCTGTCGGCCGCCGAGGTCCAGCTGGTCTCCGAGGTCGCGCGCGAGTCGACCCTGCAGCGGGCGCTCAAGCCGCTGATGGACGACTACGACTACATCGTGATCGACTGCCAGCCCTCGCTCGGTCTGCTCACGGTCAACGCGCTCACCGCAGCGCACAAGGTGATCGTGCCGCTGGAGTGCGAGTTCTTCGCGCTGCGCGGTGTGGCCCTGCTGACCGAGACCATCGAGAAGGTCCAGGAACGGCTCAACCCCGACCTGGAGCTCGACGGCATCCTCGCCACGATGTACGACTCGCGCACGGTACACAGCCGTGAGGTGCTCGCGCGCGTGGTCGAGGCGTTCGACGACCACGTCTACCACACGGTCATCGGCCGCACGGTCCGCTTCCCGGAGACCACCGTCGCCGGTGAGCCGATCACCACGTACGCCTCCAACTCCGTCGGCGCCGCCGCCTACCGCCAGCTCGCCAGGGAGGTGCTCGCCCGGTGTCACGCCGAGTGAGTCTGCCCGGGGCCGACGAACTGTTCCGTACGACGGGGGGGATGGCGCTCCAGCCGTCCACGCCCCGTCGCGGGGCCAACGGCGAGGCCCGGGTGCCGGCTCCCGCGGGGGAGAGCGACGACACGGCCGCCGAGGACGCGCCGCCCTCGGTGCCCGTCCAGGGCGGTGACGGAGAGGGCGCGGAGCACGCCGCGGCGGACGCGGAACCGGCCGGGACCGGCGAGTCGCGTACCCGGCCGTCCCGGCGCCCGGCGCCACCGGAGGGCGCCGCGGACGCCGCGGCCGCGCAGCCGCGCAAGCGCGGGCGGGCGGCGAACCGGCGGCCCAGCGGGCGGGAACGGCACGACGAGAAGATCACGGTGTACGTGTCCGCCGAGGAACTGATGGACCTCGAGCACGCGCGACTGGTCCTCCGCGGCGAGCACGGCCTCGCCGTGGACCGCGGCCGCATCGTCCGCGAGGCGGTCGCCGTGGTCCTGGCCGACCTGGAGGCGCGCGGGGACGCGAGCATCCTGGTGCGGCGGCTGCGGGGTCGGTAGTCGGCCGAGCGGGCGCCAGGCGGTAGCCTGCGACGGCCATGACCCCGAACGACGCCCCCGCCCCCGGTGCCGGCCGCAGGCGTGCGCTCGGCCGTGGACCGGGCACCACGCCCCACCCCCGCCTCCGGCCCGCCGAACCGCACACGGCTCCGCCGGAGCCCGCACCGGCGCCCCCGCCGGACACCGCTCCGCCCTCGGCCCCGGCCGCGCCCGGACCCCCGGCCGGCGACGAGACCGGCCCGCAGGCCCCCGAGCCGGTCGCTGCCCCGCAACCGGTCGCGGCTCCTGAACCGGACGTGACCCCTGAGCCGTCCGCGGTCCCGGAGCCGGTCGTGCCCCCGGAACCGGACGCGGCCCCCGAGCCGTCCGCGGTCCCGGACCGGTCCGGTCCGCAGGCCGGGAGGGAACCGGCGTCCGACCGCGACGCCGCCGTGTCCGAAGCCGGGCCGGCCGAAGACGGCGAGGCCGCCGCCGACGGTGTCTTCAAGGTGCGGCTGGCCAACTTCGAGGGGCCGTTCGACCTGCTGCTCCAGCTCATCTCCAAGCACAAGCTGGACGTCACCGAGGTCGCCCTGTCCAAGGTCACCGACGAGTTCATGGCGCACATCCGGGCCATGGGCCCCGACTGGGACCTGGACCAGACGACCGAGTTCCTCGTCGTCGCCGCCACCCTGCTCGACCTCAAGGCCGCCCGGCTGCTGCCCGCCGCCGAGGTCGAGGACGAGGCCGACCTCGCGCTGCTGGAGGCCCGGGACCTGCTGTTCGCGCGGCTGCTGCAGTACCGCGCGTACAAGCGGATCGCCGACATCTTCAACGAGCGCCTGGACGAGGAGGCCCGCCGCCACCCCCGTACCGTCGGCCTCGAACCCGAGCACGCCGAGCTGCTGCCCGAGGTCGTCATCAGCATCGGCCCCGAGGGGTTCGCCAGGCTCGCCGTCAAGGCGATGCAGCCGAAGGCCAGGCCGCAGGTCTACGTCGACCACATCCACGCCCCGCTGGTCAGCGTGCAGGAGCAGGCGGGGATCGTGGTGGCGCGGCTCAGGGAGCTGGGCGAGGTCAGCTTCCGGGCGCTGGTGGAGGACACCGACGACACCCTCACCGTGGTGGCCCGCTTCCTGGCGCTGCTGGAGCTGTACCGGGAGAAGGCCGTCGCCCTGGAGCAGGAGGCCGCCCTCGGGGAGCTGCTGGTGCGCTGGACCGGCGGGGACACGGACGAGGCGCCGATGGTCACCGACGAGTTCGACCGGCCGCCCGAGGCGCCCAAGGAGGAGAAGAAGGCGTGAGCGAGACCACCCAGGCAGCCACGGAGCCCGCGGAGGCACCCGCCGGTACCGCCGACGTTCCCGCCGGGCCGCGCTCCGTGGCCGGGCTGGACCTCAAGCCGGCCCTCGAAGCGGTCCTCATGGTCGTGGACGAGCCGGCGACCGAGGAACACCTGGCGCGCATCCTCGAGCGGCCGAAGCGGCAGATCGGCGACGCGCTGCGCGAGCTGGCCGACGACTACACCGTGCAGGGCCGCGGCTTCGAGCTGCGGTTCGTCGCGGGCGGCTGGCGCTTCTACAGCCGCGCCGAGTACGCGCCCGCCGTCGAACGGCTGGTCCTGGACGGCCAGACGGCCCGCCTCACCCAGGCCGCGCTGGAGACCCTGGCGGTCGTCGCCTACCGCCAGCCGGTCAGCCGCAGCCGCGTCTCCGCGGTGCGCGGAGTGAACTGCGACGGCGTGATGCGCACCCTCCTGCAGCGCGGTCTGGTCGAGGAGGCGGGCACGGAACCCGAAACAGGTGCGATCCTGTACAGGACGACGAACTACTTCCTGGAGCGGATGGGCCTGCGCGGCCTGGACGAACTTCCGGAACTCGCGCCCTTCCTCCCGGAGGCGGAGGCGATCGAGGCCGAGACCCAGGAGGGGGTCCCGTCGTTCGACCCGGACGCGCCCGACGCGCCCGGCGGTCAGGACGCAGACGACTAAGACGGAAACCTTGATGCGAAGCAGCGGCAGCGGCAAGAGCGGCGGGCGCGGTAACTACCGCGGTGCCGGCAACGACAGGGACCAGAAGCAGGGGCAGGGCCGGCCCCGCAAGCCCCGCCCCGAGGAGCGCCGCTACGACGTGGGCCCCGGGGCCTCCCAGGACGGCCCCAAGTCCGGGCGCGGCGGCTCCGCGCGCGGTGGCGCCAAGGGCGGCCCCAAGCAGTCCCAGCAGCGCGGCGGCCGTACCGCCCCGGCTCGCTCGCGCGAGTACGAGACGCGGACCGAGGAGCGCAACCGGGAGCGGTACGCGGGCAAGAAGGACGTCAAGCTGCCCAAGACCTTCCCCGGTGCCGAGCAGGAGGGCGAGCGGCTGCAGAAGGTGCTCGCGCGCGCGGGCTACGGCTCCCGCCGCGCCTGCGAGGAGCTGATCGAGCAGGCCCGGGTCGAGATCAACGGCGAGATCGTGCTGGAGCAGGGCCGCCGGGTGGACCCGGAGAAGGACGAGGTCAAGGTCGACGGCCTGACCGTCGCCACGCAGTCCTACCAGTTCTTCTCGCTCAACAAGCCCGCCGGCGTCGTCTCCACCATGGAGGACCCGGAGGGCCGCCAGTGCCTCGGTGACTACGTCACCAACCGCGAGACCCGGCTCTTCCACGTCGGCCGGCTCGACACCGAGACCGAGGGTGTCATCCTGCTCACCAACCACGGTGAGCTGGCGCACCGGCTGACCCACCCGAAGTACGGCGTGAAGAAGACGTACCTCGCGGCCATCGTCGGCCCCATCCCGCGCGACCTGGGCAAGCGCCTGAAGGACGGCATCCAGCTCGAGGACGGCTACGCGCGCGCGGACCACTTCCGGGTGGTCGAGCAGACCGGCAAGAACTACCTGGTCGAGGTGACCCTGCACGAGGGCCGCAAGCACATCGTGCGCCGCATGCTCGCCGAGGCCGGCTTCCCCGTCGAGAAGCTGGTGCGCACCTCCTTCGGTCCGATCACCCTGGGCGACCAGAAGTCGGGCTGGCTGCGCCGCCTGTCCAACACCGAGGTCGGGATGCTCATGCAGGAGGTCGACCTCTAGAGAGGTTGTGCTCCCGGGACACCCCCTTTTATAGTCTCAGTGACTATAAAAGGGGGTGTCCGTGCTGCGGGGCTACGACAAGCACGCCTACGAACCGTTCGCCGTCACCGTCGACCTGGCCGTCCTGACCGTCCGCGAGGGCGCGCTGCACGTGCTGCTGGTCGAGCGCGGGCAGGAGCCGTACGCCGGCCGGTGGGCGCTGCCCGGCGGCTTCCTGCTGCCCGACGAGTCCGCGGAGACGGCCGCCCGGCGCGAACTCGCCGAGGAGACCGGCCTGGACGACGTCTCCGGGCTGGACCTGGAGCAGTTCCGCACCTACAGCGAGCCGGACCGGGACCCCCGGATGCGGGTCGTCTCCGTCGCGTTCACCGCGCTGCTGCCCGAGCCCCCCGAGCCCCGTGGCGGCGGCGACGCGGCCCAGGCCCGCTGGCTGCCGTACGGTTCGGCCGGGCCGCTCGCCTTCGACCACGACCGCATCCTCGCCGACGCCCACGAACGCGTCGGCGACCGGCTGGAGAACACCCGCGCCGCCACCGCCTTCTGCCCGCCCGAGTTCACCCTCGGCGAGCTCCAGCAGGTCTACGAGACCGTGTGGGGCACCGCGCTGGACCGGCCCAACTTCCGCCGCAAGGTGCTCGCCACCCCCGGTTTCGTCGAACCCGTCCCCGGCGCCGCCCGGCTCACCGGCGGCCGCGGCAAGCCGGCCGCCCTCTACCGCGCGGGCCCCGCCACCGCCCTGCACCCGCCCCTGCTCCGGCCGACCCGGGAAGGAAACCCCGCATGACCACCACCCGTCCGGGCAAACGCGCCGCCACCGGCTCCCTCCTCGGCCTCGCCCTCGGGGACGCCCTCGGCTTCCCGACCGAGTTCGACGACGTCCCCTCGATCCTCGCCAAGTGCGGCCCCTGGCGGGAGATGGAACTGCCGCGGCGCGCCCTCGTCTCCGACGACACCCAGATGACCCTCGCCGTCGGCCGCGGACTCCGCACGGCCGTGGAGCGCGGGTACCTCGCCCCCAAGCGGCTGGAGCGGCCGCTGCGCGAGGAGTTCGTGGACTGGTACCTGTCGCCGGACAACAACCGCGCCCCGGGCAACACCTGCCTGACCGCGTGCGAACTCCTCAAGGAGGAGGGCCGCGCCTGGCAGGACGCCGCGCAGATCGGCTCCAAGGGCTGCGGCGCCAACATGCGCGTCGCCCCCATCGGCCTGGTCCCCGGCCTGACCGGCGAACAGCGTTCCGGAGCGGCCCAGTTGCAGTCCGCGCTCACCCACGGGCACCCCACCGCCCTGGCCGCCTCCGACCTGACCGCCCACGCCGTGCACCTGCTCGCCCGGGGCACCGACCCGGCCGGTCTCGTCGGCCGGCTCCGCAGCTACGCCTACGACAACCGCACCCGCTACGACCACACCTGGCTCGGCGACCTGTGGACCCGCTCCCAGGACCCCGGCCCCGAGCACTTCATCGCCCGCGGCTGGGACGAGTGCCTGGACATGCTCGCCCGCCTCCAGGAGGCCGTGCGCACGGTCTCCCCGGAGACCGACCCCTGCCTGGCCACCGGCGCGGGCTGGATCGCCGAGGAGGCCCTCGCCACCGGCCTGCTGTGCTTCCTGCTCTTCCCCGACCAGCCCGTCACCGCCCTGCGCCGGGCCGCCTGCTCCTCGGGCGACTCGGACTCGATCGCCTGCCTCACCGGGGCCTTCGCGGGCGCCTGGCTCGGCGCGGACGCCTGGCCCGCCGACTGGGCGGAGCGGATCGAGTACCGGGGCGACCTGTTGGCACTGGGGGCGCTCTGGGACGCTTAGGCCCATGATCGACGACCTCGACATGGACCTGACGCCCGTGATCGCCGAGCAGCCCCACCCCCTGCTGTTCGCGACCGTCTCCGGAGCCCACCTGTACGGGTTCCCCTCCGAGGACTCCGACCTCGACCTGCGCGGTGCCCATCTGCTGCCCGCCGCGGACCTGGTCGGGCTGCGCGAGCCGGAGGAGACGCGGTCGCGGACCTGGGTGCGGTTCGGCGTCGAGATGGACCTCGTCACCCACGACGTGCGCAAGTTCGCCCGGCTGATGCTCCGGCGCAACGGCTATGTGCTGGAGCAGCTCCTGTCGCCCCTCGTGGCGCACACCTCCGAGGCGCACCGGGAGCTGGCCGCCCTCGTCCCGGGCGTCCTCACCGGTCACCACGCCCACCACTACCGCGGGTTCGCGGTGACCCAGTGGCGGCTGTTCGACAAGACCGGCGAACTCAAGCCGCTGCTCTACACGTTCCGCGTGCTGCTCACCGGCATCCATCTCATGCGCAGCGGCGAGGTCCAGGCCCATCTGCCCACCCTGCTGGAGCAGGTGGACGCGCCCGCCTACCTGCCCGAGCTGATCGCCGCCAAGGCCGAGCGCGAGCACGGCACCGCCGACATCGGCCTCCTCGCACGCGCGGAGGCCGACGTGGAGCGACTGCACGCCGTGCTGGACGAGGCGCAGGCCGCCTCAGCCCTGCCCGACGCCCCCAGCGCGCACGACGCCCTGCACGACTTCGTCGTACGTGTCCGCCTGGCGGGCTGAGTCCCGGCGCGCCCGGAAGAGGAAGCCGGCCACGCGCGCGCGGTCCGGTTCCGGCGGCAGCGCGGTGCGGCGCAGGGCCTCCTCGGTCTGCGCCGCGAGCCGGGCCATGCGGGCCTCCACCTCCGGCCACGGGACCTCGCCCCGCTTCACCGCCAGCAGCGGCTCCCGCTCGTCGCCGACGTCGATCCGCAGCTCCCCGGTGCGCAGCAGGTCCCGCGCGCTCGCCAGCAGGCGCAGCAGGTGCATGGCGTGCTTCCAGCGCGGGGCGCCCTTCGTGCGGACGTCGGCGTCGAGCTTCCTGCGCTGGCCGAGGGCGTAGCGCGTGAAGGTGTCGTACACCTGCCGGGAGAGGAAGGCGCCGCGCAGGGACAGCAGTTCGCGGCCGGTGTCGTCCACGTGCTCCACCAGCGGGGAGTGCAGGCACTCCAGGACGTTCGGGTTGCCGCGCAGCGCCAGTTCGCAGAAGCGCTCCAACTCCCAGGAGAACCGCTCCTCGCCCGGCCCCTCCACATGCGCCGGCGGCTTCCCGAACCGCCAGAACAGGGGAGTGGGGGCGAGGAAGACGCCCCGCCGGTCGGTGTCACTGGCCTCGGTGGCCAGGCCGAAGGCCCGCGAACCCATGACGCAGGCGTAGATCGTGTGGTCGCGTACCAGGTCCTCGGGCTGCATCCCGGGAGCGTACGCGGGCCGATCACGCCAGGTGGATCGAATTTCCGTCCACCTTGATCGTCTCGGCGGGCAGCGGCCGGGTCGCCGGGCCGTGCGCCACCGAGCCGTCGGCGATGTGGAACCTGCTGCCGTGGCACGGGCAGTCGATGGTGCCGTCGGCCACCTTGCTCACCGTGCAGCCCTCGTGCGTGCAGATCGCCGAGAAGGCCTTGAAGTCGCCCTTCGACGGCTGGGTGACCACGACCTTCTGCGCCTTGAAGATCTTGCCGCCGCCCTCGGGGATGTCGCTGGTGCTCGCCAGCTCCATGCCGCCGGGCGACGAGGAGGAGCCCGTCGAACCGCTGCCGCCCCCGCAGCCGGTGGCGAGCGCCGCCGCGCCCGTCGCGAGAACCGTGCGGCGCGTCGTGCTGTAGGTCATGTCGTCACTCCGAACATCGGCGGTAAGAAAAGCCATGATTCGCGACATCTTCGCACCAAAGGTGCTCCTGCCGAAGCAGGCGGCGGGAGGGCGGACACGGCCTTCACCGGGTCGGCCCCGCGTCTCAGCGGGCGGGCGCCGCGCGCCCGGCCGCCCGGGCCTGACTAGGCTGGACCGGCCAGGAACGAAACGCATGTCAGCAAGGAGCAGCACCGTGGCGGTACGAGCGGTCCGGGGGGCCGTCCAGCTGGAGCGGGACGAGGCCCGTCACATGGACGAGCAGGTCGGAGCGCTGCTCACCGAGATCCTGGAGCGCAACGGACTCACCGCCGACGACCTGATCAGCATCTGGTTCACGGCCACCCCCGACCTGCACAGCGACTTCCCGGCCGCCGCCGCCCGCAAGCTCGGGATCGTCGACGTCCCCCTGATCTGCGCCCAGGAACTGGACATCGAGGGCGCCATGCCCCGCGTCGTCCGGGTGCTCGCGCACATCGAGTCGGACCTGCCCCGCGCCCGGATCGCCCACGTCTACCTCGGCGCCGCCGCCGCCCTGCGCAAGGACATCGCCCAGTGAGAACCGCACTCGTCATCGGCACCGGGCTCATCGGCACCTCCGCCGCGCTCGCCCTGACCCAGCGCGGCGTCGTCGTCCACCTCGCCGACCACGACCCCGAGCAGGCCCGCACGGCGGCCGCGCTGGGCGCCGGCACCGACGAGGCCCCCGACGGCCCGGTGGACCTCGCCGTCGTCGCCGCCCCGCCCGCACACGTCGCCGGCGTACTCGCGGACGTCATGGCCCGCGGCGCCGCGCGCGGCTACGTCGACGTGGCCAGCGTCAAGGGGGGCCCGCGCCGCGACCTGGAGGCACGCGGCCTGGACCTGTCCGCCTACATCGGCACCCACCCCATGTCCGGCCGGGAGAAGTCCGGCCCGCTGGCCGCGACCGGCGACCTCTTCGAGGGCCGACCCTGGGTGCTCACCCCGACCCGGGACACCGACACCGAGGTCCTCAACCTCGCCCTGGAACTGGTCTCGCACTGCCGGGCCGTGCCGGTCGTCATGGACGCCGACGCCCACGACCGGGCCGTGGCCCTCGTCTCCCACATGCCCCACCTGGTCTCCAGCATGGTCGCGGCCCGCCTGGAGCACGCCGAGGAGGCGGCCGTACGGCTGTGCGGACAGGGCATCCGGGACGTGACGCGGATCGCCGCCTCCGACCCCGGGATGTGGATCGACATCCTCTCCGCCAACCCCGGCCCGGTCGCCGACCTGCTCAGCGACGTCTCCGCCGACCTGGAGGAGACCGTCCGCGCCCTGCGCGCCCTGCAGTCCTCCGACGAGGACAAGCGCCGCGAGGGCGGCTCGGGCATCGAGGACGTGCTGCGCCGCGGCAACGCGGGCCAGGTGCGGGTGCCCGGCAAGCACGGCAGCGCGCCCCGTGAGTACGAGACCGTCGTCGTCCTCATCGACGACCAGCCCGGTCAGCTCGCCCGTATCTTCGCGGACGCGGGCCGGGCCGGGGTCAACATCGAGGACGTCCGGATCGAGCACGCGACGGGGCAGCAGGCCGGCCTCGTCCAGCTCATGGTGGAGCCCGGCGCCGCGGCCGCGCTGAGGGAGGCGCTGCGCGAGCGGGGCTGGGCGCTGCGGCAGTAGGAAGGCGGCCGTCCGTCCGGGCCACCGGCACCCAGTAACCTTGTGCAGGGCGCTCTCGCGCTCCGGCCCCCCGCCCCCCGCACCGCACCAGGAAGGTGTCCCCCGTGGAAAACGGCGCCCCGACCGCCAAGTCCGTGATCGTCGCGATCGACGGCCCCTCCGGCACGGGCAAGTCGAGCACGTCGAAGGCCGTGGCGGCCAAGCTCGGCCTGAGCTACCTCGACACCGGCGCCCAGTACCGGGCCATCACCTGGTGGATGGTGGCCAACGGTATCGACCTGGAGGACCCGACCGCCATCGCCGCGGTCGCGGGCAAGCCGGAGATCGTCTCCGGCACCGACCCGTCCGCCCCGACCATCACGGTCGACGGTGTCGACGTGGCCGCCCCGATCCGCACCCAGGAGGTCACCTCCAAGGTCAGCGCGGTCAGCGCGGTGCCCGAGGTGCGCACCCGGATCACCGAGCTGCAGCGCTCCCTGGCGGCCGGCGCCGAGCCGGGCATCGTGGTCGAGGGCCGGGACATCGGCACCACCGTGCTGCCGGACGCCGACCTGAAGATCTTCCTCACCGCCTCCCCGGAGGCCCGCGCGGCCCGTCGCAGCGGAGAGCTGAAGGGCGCCGACGTCCACGCCACCCGCGAGGCCCTGATCAAGCGGGACGCCGCGGACTCCAGCCGCAAGACCTCCCCGCTCGCCAAGGCCGGCGACGCCGTCGAGGTGGACACCACCGAGCTCACCCTCGCCCAGGTCATCGAGTGCGTCGTCACCCTGGTCGAGGAGAAGCGGGCCGGGAAGTGAGCCTTCCGTCGGAACGGGGTGCCGAGGTCGGGCGGCGCATCGGCGTCGGCCTGATGTACGGGCTGTGGCGGCCGCGTGTACTCGGCGCCTGGAAGCTGCCCGCGAGCGGCCCGGCGATCCTCGCCGTGAACCACTCGCACAACATCGACGGGCCGATGGTCATGGGCGTCTCGCCCCGGCCGACGCACTTCCTGATCAAGAAGGAGGCGTTCGTCGGCCCGCTGAACCCCTTCCTGACCGGCATCGGCCAGCTCCAGGTGGACCGCGCCTCCGCCGACCGCACCGCCGTCACCCGGGCCCTCGGTGTGCTGGAGGCCGGGGGAGTGCTGGGCATCTTCCCGGAGGGCACCCGGGGCGAGGGCGACTTCGCCTCGCTGCGGGCCGGGCTCGCGTACTTCGCGGTGCGCGGCGGAGCGCCGATCGTGCCCGTGGCCGTACTGGGAAGCACCGAGCGGCCCGGCCGGTTGATAAAGGCGCTCCCCCCGCTGCGCTCCCGCGTCGACGTCGTCTTCGGTGACCCGTTCGACGCGGGCGACGGATCGGGACGGCGCACGCGCAGGGCGCTGGACGAGGCGACCGAGCGCATCCAGAAGCAGCTCACCAGCCACCTGGAAAACGCCAGGCGCCTCACCGGGCGCTGAACCCTGCCCGGTGGATCATGCCGGAGACGCGGGGCCTGGCACGCCCACCCGCGGCGTTGTCGTCGGTCCCCGACGCTCCGCGTCGACTCGCTCCTGCGCCTTGCGGCTGGACGCACCAGGCCCCGCTCGGCGGCGTCGGTCGGATACCGTTGATTTCCTCCGGCCTGATCCACCGGGCAGGGCAGGCGACACTTGAGTAGTGGATCAGCCCACCAGGGCCGCTCCACCGATCACCACGATGAACAACGAGGTACGGACTTCATGAACGACCAGACCCAGCCCGGCGACTCGGCTGAGCACGAGTACGACCACGGGGCTCTCGGCGACGCCGAGTACGCGGAGTTCATGGAGCTCGCCGCGGAAGAGGGCTTCGACATCGAGGACGTCGAGGGCGCCATCGAGGCGGCGGGCCACGGCCCGCTGCCCGTGCTCGCCGTCGTCGGCCGTCCCAATGTCGGCAAGTCGACCCTGGTGAACCGGATCATCGGCCGCCGTGAGGCCGTGGTCGAGGACAAGCCCGGTGTCACCCGCGACCGCGTCACCTACGAGGCGGAGTGGGCGGGCCGCCGCTTCAAGGTCGTCGACACCGGCGGCTGGGAGCAGGACGTCCTCGGCATCGACGCCTCCGTCGCCGCGCAGGCCGAGTACGCGATCGAGGCCGCCGACGCGGTCGTCTTCGTCGTGGACGCCAAGGTCGGCGCCACCGACACCGACGAGGCGGTCGTACGGCTGCTGCGCAAGGCGGGCAAGCCCGTCGTGCTGGCCGCCAACAAGGTCGACGGCCCGAGCGGCGAGGCCGACGCCACCTACCTCTGGGCCCTGGGCCTCGGCGAGCCGCACCCCGTCTCTGCCCTGCACGGACGCGGCACCGGCGACATGCTGGACGCCGTCCTGGAGGCGCTGCCCGAGGCGCCCGAGCAGACCTTCGGCACCGCGGTCGGCGGTCCGCGCCGCATCGCCCTCATCGGCCGCCCGAACGTCGGCAAGTCCTCCCTCCTGAACAAGGTCGCGGGCGAGGAGCGCGTCGTCGTCAACGAGATGGCCGGCACCACCCGCGACCCGGTCGACGAACTGATCGAGCTGGGCGGGGTGACCTGGAAGTTCGTCGACACCGCGGGCATCCGCAAGCGGGTCCACCTCCAGCAGGGCGCCGACTACTACGCCTCGCTGCGCACCGCGGCCGCCGTCGAGAAGGCGGAGGTGGCCGTCATCCTGATCGACGCCTCCGAGAACATCTCGGTGCAGGACCAGCGCATCGTCACCATGGCCGTGGAGGCGGGCCGCGCGGTCGTCCTCGCCTTCAACAAGTGGGACACCCTCGACGAGGAGCGCCGCTACTACCTGGAGCGGGAGATCGAGACCGAGCTGGGCCAGGTCGCCTGGGCGCCCCGGGTCAACGTCTCGGCCCGCACCGGCCGCCACATGGAGAAGCTGGTCCCGGCGATCGAGGCGGCCCTCGACGGCTGGGAGACCCGGGTGCCCACGGGCCGGCTGAACGCCTTCCTCGGCGAGCTGGTCTCGGCCCACCCGCACCCCGTCCGGGGCGGCAAGCAGCCGCGCATCCTGTTCGGCACCCAGGCCGGCACCAAGCCGCCGCGGTTCGTCCTCTTCGCCTCCGGCTTCATCGAGGCCGGCTACCGGCGCTTCATCGAGCGCCGCCTGCGCGAGGAGTTCGGTTTCGAGGGCACCCCGATCCACATCTCCGTGCGGGTGCGCGAGAAGCGCGGCAAGAAGAAGTAACCGGCCCGCCGAGGCAGGCATGGCGAAGGGCGGCCCCCCGGTTCTCCGGGGGGCCGCCCTTCGCCATGCCTCAGGCGCCGCGCCGCGGAGCGGGCGGCAGCCCCGCCGGGACGTGATGCATCCCGGTGTCCTGCTGCCGCCCCAGCGTGCCGACCCGCTGCCACTGCGGCTGGTGCTGCTGACCGCCGCCCTGCCGGGCGCTGTACGCCCCCGCGCTGTAGGCGCTGTAGGAGCTCACGCGGTACGAGCCGGTGCTGTGCGGGGTGTGCCCGAAGGCGCAGAACCCCAGCTCCTCCTCACCACTACGGTCTCCCGGCAGCGTACGGAAGGCCTTGACCCACTCCGCGTAGAGCGAGTCGTAGATCGGCGTCGCCGAGGGCGCGACCGAACTCTCCCCCGCCCGTGCGGACGGAACGTAGGCGAAGGCGGACCGGCGGGGAGGAGGAGTGTCATATGCGTGCACGTATGTCCAAACGACCGGAATCGGAAAGGGATGCGGTCGTACAAGTGGGGGCGCGCTCCCGGCCTACCGTCGGACGGGCCTCAGGTGCCCGCGAGGGGCAGGGCCGCCGCCACCAGCTTGCCGCTCGCCGCGGCCCGGTCGAGGGAGTCGCGCAGCAGGTCCTCCCGGGGCTGCCGGCCGATGGACCCCACCGGCGCGGCGAACATCAGCACCTGCTGGTGCTTGTTCGCGGCCGCTCGCCAGCTGTCCGTCACCTGCAGCGGCTGGTGCGCCTGCCACCAGGCGACCGGCTGACCGCCGCCCATCCCCGGCTGGAGCACCGCGTGGAGCTGGCCCATCGCCAGCAGCACCGACCAGCCGTGCAGCACGGGCGGGACCGACGCCAGCTCCATCACCGGCATGAATCCCTGCTCGATGAGCAGCGGGAGGAAGTCGTCGCCGGCGCCGTAGGAGCCGGGGCGCACGATGGGCGCCGTCGGCTCGACGACGAGCGCGGGGTGCAACTCGCCCTCGATCAGGACCAGTCCGCTGGTCACACCGAGCACGGCCTGCTCGGGCACGGACCGCCCCGGGGCGCCGTCGGCGGCGGGGCGGCCGCCGATGGACCGCACGGCGCCCTGCAGCTGCTCCTCGGTGACCTGGACGACCTGCGAGGGCAGGCAGCCGGCGTGGGCGAAGGCGAGGACGGCGGTCTCGTCGCCGACGAACAGAACGGTGCTGGTGCGCTCCTGCTCGGAGTCGCCCGGGGTGCGGCAGGACGTGCAGTCGTAACTGCCCGGGGCGTTCTCTCCGGCGAGCAGCCGGTCGGCTTCTTCGTCGCCGATCTCGGCGCGTACTGCGTCACTGACGTCGAGCATGCGCGGCACGGTGGCTCCCTCGGGATGCGGTGCTGGGTCGGCCGGGTGGCTCCCGGCCGCTGAGCCCCGGGGTTCCGGGCTCATGAAGAAGACAACGGGCGTCCTGTGGTGGGGGTCACGCCCCGGGGGCGACGGAATCGAACCATCCACCGCACAGGGTCACCGTTGGTGCGGAACCGGACACTCACCGTCAAGTCCGCGTCACGCCAAGGCACTTGAACGAGTGAAGTGGGTCACGCGCCACTCGTGTGTGTGGTCGAAAAATCGTGAAATCCGCGCATGAAACGGCTGGCCGAAAATCGCCGGTACCTGAGGTAACCGCGAACTGGCCTGGCACGACGGCGACTTGGTTGAAACAGCCCGGCCGTTCTCTCTACATTCCTCCGCCGTGTGCAGTGAGCACCGCCCGGGTACGTCCGCCGGCCGGCCAGGCAGAGCACGATCGCCGCACCGGCGGCGGCGGACGGGGCGGGCGCGAGGAACCGCGGTCCTGCGCGGCGAGGCGCGCTCCGCCCGGGGGAGCCCGGGTTCGTGGAGAGGGAGTTACATGTCCGATTGTGCCGATACCACCCGCCGCACCACCCGCCCCGACGGTCCCCGCAGGGGCCGTACGGCAGCGGCCGCCCTGGCCGGAGCCGCGCTGCTGGCCCCGCTGGGACTGACGGCCGCCGCCGGCGACGCGACCGCCGCCGACAACGGGGTGTGGGACCGCATCGCCCAGTGCGAGAGCGGCGGCGACTGGCACATCAACACCGGCAACGGCTACTACGGCGGGCTCCAGTTCTCCGCCGGCACCTGGCGCGCGTACGGCGGCGGCGCCTATGCCGCGACGGCCGACCAGGCCTCCAGGAGCGCGCAGATCGCCGTCGCCACCAAGGTCCAGCACGCCCAGGGCTGGGGTGCCTGGCCGGTCTGCTCCGGCCGGGCCGGAGCCACCGGGACCGCCCCGGCGGCCACCTCGGGCACGGCGGACGGCAGCGGCGCGACGACGAAGCCGGCGCCGGCGGCGCAGCCCGAGCGCACGGCGGCCCACACCGGCCGCGACGCGGCCCGCGGCGCCCGCGGCGACTACACCGTCCGCGAGGGCGACACCCTGAGCACCATCGCCGCCCGGCACGGAACCACCTGGCAGCGGATCTACGCCGCCAACCGGCCCGTCATCGGCGACGACCCGAACCTGATCGTGCCCGGCCGGCGCCTGGCGCTCTGAGCGAACCGCGCACCGCAGCCGCTGTCCCGTCGAGGACAGCGGCTGTCCGCATCGGCTGGCAGACTCGGCGCCATGTTGGAGACCTCGGCACGACTGCTGCGTCTGCTCTCGCTGCTCCAGGCCCACCGCGAGTGGTCCGGCGCCGAACTCGCCGACCGGCTCGGCGTCACCCCGCGCACGGTCCGCCGGGACGTGGACCGGCTGCGCGAGCTGGGCTACCCGGTCAACGCCAGCCCCGGCACCGGCGGCGGCTACCAGCTCGGCGCGGGCGCCGAACTGCCCCCGCTGCTGCTGGACGACGACGAGGCCGTCGCCGTGGCCGTCGGCCTGCGCACCGCGGCCGGCCAGGGCATCGAGGGCATCGGCGAGACCTCCGTACGCGCCCTGGCCAAGCTGGAACAGGTGCTGCCGCACCGGCTGCGCCGCCGGGTGGGCGCGCTCAACGCCTTCACCGTGCCGATGCTGCGCGGCGGCCCGCCGGCCTCCCCGGTCGACCCGGCGCTGCTCACCGAGATCGCCCATCTGTGCCGGGACGCCGAGCGGCTGCGCTTCGAGTACCGCACGCACGACGGTGCCGCGAGCCGCCGCACCGTCGAACCGCACCGGCTGGTCTGCACCGAGCGGCGCTGGTACCTCGTCGCCTGGGACGTCGACCGGGCGGACTGGCGGACCTTCCGGGTCGACCGCATCACCCCCAGGCCGCCGCACGGACCCCGCTTCACCCCGCGCGAGCCGCCCGCCGAGGACCTCGCCGCCCACGTCTCCGAGGGCGTCTCCACGCGCGCCTACGCCGAGCGGTCCGCGGTCCGGCTGCTGGTGCCGCTGCACGAGGCCGCCGAGCGGATCTCGCCGTCCGCCGGGACGCTGGAGGCCGACGGCCCGGACGCCTGCGTCCTGCGCAGCGGCGCGCCGAGCCTGGAGGTGATGGTGATTCACATCATGATGACCGGCTTCCCGTTCGAGGTCCTGGAGCCCGCGGAGCTGACCGAGGCGATCAGGGCGATCCGCGACCGCCTCGACGGGGCGCTGGCCCGGTCGGCGGGACCGCACGGCGGCACCCCGAAACCGTGAATTCCCATGCGGTGTCAGCCCTCCCGGCACCGCCCGGGATTCGGCGCGGAATCACGCGTCGCACCGGTCCCGGTGGATGCCCCGGCGCTTTCCGCCGGACAATTCGGGAGGGCGCTCCGGCGCCCGAGAATTCTGTTCGAATACCCCGGCGAACGGTACGGAAACCCCCGATCGTGTGACGGAGTTCGAGGAAAACGGGTTCGGGAACCTGTGACAGAAGCGTGACAGGAGGGGGACCGAAGGCCCGTCCGTCACCGCGGCTTCCGTCGCCGCCCGATGCGGCCTAGCGTGGCCGCATGGCACCGATTCCCACTCCGCCAGCGGAGCCCCAGGACAGTCCGGACGGGTACGTCGGCCTCGAGGCCCCGAACGCCGAGCGGCTCGCCCGGCAGCGCGGGTGGCCGACGGTACGGTCACTGCCGCCGGGCACGGTCATCACCATGGAGTACCGGGTGGGCCGGCTCAACTTCGAGGTGCGGGACGGGCTGGTGACCCGCGCCTGGAAGGGCTGAACACCCCTCGCGCACGGCGAAGGCCCCGCTCCCGGAGGGAGCGGGGCCTTCGCCGTGGCGGAGTCGGTCGTGCGTACCGGACCCGCCTGCGTGAGTGTCAGCCGCCAGAGACGGGGCGGGCGGGCTGGGAGGCGCCGCGCGGCAGCCGGTCGGCGTGCGGCGGCCGGCGGCTGCCCGCCGGGGTGACCGGGGTGCGCTCCGAACGCGCCGTGTGCGGGCCGGGAGCCAGGTGTATCGGCGCCCGGGACCCGCGCGCCGAGGCCACCGGCTCGCGGGTCGGAACGGACTGCCCGGCGGGCGCGGTGCGCGGCTTGAGCACCACCGGGACCGGCACGGCCGGCGCCGGCACCGTACGGCCGCGGCGGGCGCGCCAGCGGTCGCGCAGATCGAAGATCGCGGTCTCGGCGCGGGCGATCAGCGGTTCGCACCACGGCAGGGCGAGCAGGATCAGCAGGCCCGCGGCCCAGCCCAGCAGCACGTCGCTCAGCCAGTGCGTACCGAGGTAGACGGTGGCCATCCCGACGCCCAGCGAGGTCACGGCCGACACGGCCGACAGCCAGCGGCGCGCGGTCGGGGTGGAGGCCAGATAGGCCAGGATTCCCCAGGTCACCACGGCGTTGGCGGTGTGGCCGCTGGGAAATATATCGCCGCCCATACCCATCTCGTTCGAGCCGATCACGGTGGCGTAGTGCGGGCCGAGCCGGCCCATGCCGTACTTGGCGGCGCCCACCGTGATGTTGAGCAGCAGCAGCGAGGCGCCGAGGGTCAGCAGCGGGCGGAGCGTGTGCTGCCGCCAGGAGCGCCAGCCCAGCCAGGCGGCGACCATCACCGCGGTGGGGCCGCGCTGGCCGAGCACCACGTAGTAGTCGACGAACCAGTGGATCTCCGACCACTGCTGGTACGGCCGGAAGAACATGACCTGCCAGTCGAGCCGGACCAGCCAGGAGGTGATCACCACGGCCCAGACGATCGCCAGGTAGAAGGCGAGGGTCGCGGTGAACAGCACCACCCGGTGCCGGCTCATCCGCGGCACGTCGAGGTGGGCCGGCCGTTCCGGCTCACGGTCCAGCCTGGCGAACACCCGGTCCAGACGCCGGGTGAGGTTTAGTTCGGTACGCACCCGATCGACGTTACAGTGAGTGCGCTCTGTTCCCGGTCGAAACAGCGTCTTTGTGATGACGATGTGATGTGGGAAACCTCTCAGGAGCCGCCGAATTCCTGCGATTCCGCAATCCGGTGAACCTGCTTCCTGCAATTCCTTTGATCATTCCGGGCGGCGGTTATATGGCCCTTATGAATTCGTTCACCGAATCATGGGCTGGAATTCAGGGCTTGCTCATCGGCCGCCGGAGCCGATCACGGGGGACCGGAGCCGTTCAGCCAGAACGCGCCGTACACCGCCGTCGCGACGGCCAGCCCCGCCGTGACCAGCGCCGATCGTGAGGTCCGCGGCCGGGCCAGGGCGCGGGCGAGCGGGAACAGCAGCGGGAAGGCCGGCATCAGCAGCCGCGGCTTCGACCCGAAGTAGCTCGACGCGCACAGGGCGAGGGCGAGGACGACACCCGTGTACACCAGCAGCGGGAGCGGCTGACCCTGCCGTACGCCGGTCACGTACAGCATGATCAGCAGCGCCACCCCGATGATCAGGCCCGCCCCGGCGAGGGCCGACGGGAAGGACGTGAACTTGCCGGCGACGAAGCCGGCGAAGGCGTAGCCGCCGTCGAACCCGTTGCGCCAGCCGGCCTGCACGTCGAGGTAGCCGAGCGGCCCCCGGTCGGTGCGGTGGCCGACCCACAGCACATAGCCGGCCGCGCCCAGCGGGGCGAGGAGCAGCCCGAGGGCCCGGTGCCACGCGGGCGCGAAAGGGGCGCGAAGGGTGCGCGAGGAAGCGTGCGCCGCGTCGTGCGAGCCCTCCGGCGTGAAAGGAGCGTGCGGCGGTTCGTGTGCGCCGTCAGCGCGCGCGACGCGCTCGGCGCACACCCCGGCCGCCGGGCCGAGAGTGCGGTCGCCGTCGTGCGCGCCCCGCGCGCCCCGCTCGCGCAGGAACGTGAGCACGCCCGCCGCCCACACCGCCGCGACCACCGCCAGACCCACCGGCCGGGTCAGCCCCGCCAGCGCCGCGAGCACACCCGCCCCGACCCACCGGCCGGTCAGCACGGCGTACAGCGACCAGGCGGCCAGCGCGGTGAACAGCGACTCGCTGTACGCCATCGACTGCACGATCCCGACCGGCAGCACCGCCCACAGCAGCACCGCGCAGACCCCCACCCGGTGCCCGTACACCCACTCCGCGACCGCGAAGATCCCCCCGGCCGCGGCCAGCGAGGCGAGCAGGGCGACGAGAACGCCCGCGTGCGCGTACGACAGCGGCGTGATCCCGTGCAGCAGCCGCTCCAGCCAGGGGAGCAGCGGGAAGAACGCCAGGTTGGAGTGGACGTCGCCGTTGGGCAGGCGGACCTCGTAGCCGTAACCCAGCTCGGCGACCCGGGTGTACCAGAGGGAGTCCCAGCGCGCGGACAGCAGGGTGAGCGCGCTCTTTCCGCGCGCCGCGCTCCACACGGCCAGCACGAGCAGGCCGAGGGCGCGGACGGCCGCGTACCCGAGGAGGGCCGGGGCCGCCCGGCGCGGAAGGGAGCCGCGGGCCGGGGCCGCGCGCGTCGCAAGGTCGGTCACGGGCTCGATTATCGACCGGGCCCGGAACCGGGCCGCCCGCCGGGCGTGCGCGGCATCGTGCGAGGTGGCGTACGCCACACGGGTTCGGTCCCGCGTGTGAGAGGTCCGCCACGTGTGCCCAGGACGGACTCGCGTACGCTGACGAGTCACCCGCGTGGGTTTGCGTGGGCCGGAGACCCCGCTCCTCTCCGGCCGTACGACGGAGAGTCCCCGCTCCGCCGATCCGCCGCACGCGAGGGATCATCTGGGAGGTACGTACATGTCCGGGACGACCACGGCCGCCGCTCCGTCGCGCCGTCGGGAGGCCGGGACCGGTGCCGGTGCCAACCGCTGGGTCGTCCTGGTCGTCCTCTGCGTCAGTCTGCTGCTCGTCGCCCTCGACGCGACCGTGCTGCACGTGGCGGTACCCGCCGTCACCGAGGACCTCAGACCCGGCGCCGTCGAGCTGCTCTGGATCGTCGACGTCTACCCGCTGGTCTGCGCCTCGCTGCTGATCCTCTTCGGCACGCTCGGCGACCGTGTGGGACGCAGACGCGTGCTGCTCCTCGGCTACGCCCTGTTCGGCGTCGCCTCCGCCGTCGCCGCCTTCGCGCCGAGCGCCCAGACCCTGATCCTCGCCCGCGCGCTGCTCGGCGTCGGCGGCGCGATGATCATGCCCGCGACCCTGTCGATCCTCCGCCAGGTCTTCCCCGAGCGGCGTGAGCGCGCGCTGGCCATCGGCATCTGGAGCGCGGTGGCCGCCGTCGGCGCGGCCGTCGGCCCGCTCCTCGGCGGCTTCCTGCTGGAGCACTTCTGGTGGGGCTCGGTCTTCCTGGTCAACATCCCGCTGATGCTGGTCAGCCTGCCGGTCGGGCGCATGCTGCTGCCCGAGTCCCGGGGCGAGGGCGACGGCCCCTGGGACGTCACCGGCGCGCTGATGGCGGCGGCCGGCCTGTTCGGCGTCGTGCTGGGCGTGAAGCGGCTCGGCGGCGGGGAGTCCGCCGCGAGCCCGTTCACCGTGGCGCCGCTGCTGCTGGGCGCGGCGCTGCTGTACCTCTTCGTCCGGCGCCAGGGGCGCCGCCCGCACCCGCTGGTGGACCTGCGGATGTTCCGGCGGCCGGCGTTCAGCACCTCGGTGGGCTGCATCGTGCTGGCCATGCTCGCGCTGGTCGGCCTGGAACTGATCGCGGCGCAGTACCTGCAACTGGTGCTGGGTCTGTCGCCGCTGCGGACGGGCCTGCGGCTGCTGCCCCTGACCGTCGCGGCGATGGCGGCGGGCCTCGCCGGCGCCCGGATGCTGCGCCGCTTCGGACCGCGCCGGATGGTCGCCGCGGGCTTCTGCCTCACCGCGGCCGCGGTGGTGACCCTGACCGCGATGGGCGGCGAGGACAACGCGCGGCTGCTGCTCTGCGGCTTCGTCCTGCTCGGCTTCGGCCTGGAGACCACCCTCTTCGGCGCCTACGAGTCGATGCTGAGCGAGGCCCCGGCCGAGCAGGCCGGCGGGGCGGCGGCGATCGGCGAGACCTCGTACCAGCTCGGTGCCGGGATCGGGATCGCGCTGCTCGGCAGCGTGATGAACCGGGCCTACACGCCGGGCCTCGCGTCGGTGCCGGGGGTTTCCCCGGGCGCCTCGCGGGAGGCCGGCCACTCGCTCGGCGAGGCCTACGAGGTCGCCGGACGACTGGGCGGGCCCGCCGGTGAGGCCCTGCGCCGGGCCGCCCGTGACTCCTTCGTGCACGGGCTGCATGTGACCCTGCTGGTCAGCGCCGCGCTGTTGCTGCTGGGCGCGCTGATGGCGCTGCGGCTGCCGCGGATCATGCAGTGCGGCGAGCAGGGCGCGGACGAGATCCCCGCGGTGGGGGCGGTGCCCTCCCCGCGCGAGCCGCAGAAGCCGAAGGTGTCGGCCTGACTCCCGCTCTGGACGTGCGGGACACTGCACCGTAACGTCACCCGGAGACGTAACTAGCGCTGCTAGTTTTTGGTGAGTTCCAGTGTTCCGGAGGGTGTCCCATGTCCGCGTCCGCGAAGCTGCCCCCGTTCGACGCCGCCGACCCGCTCGGGATCGACGACCTGCTCGACCCGGAGGACCTGGCGATCCGGGACACCGTCCGGGGCTGGGCGGCCGACCGGGTGCTGCCGTACGTCGCCGACTGGTACGAGAAGGGCGAGCTGCCCGGCATCCGGGAGCTCGCCCTGGAACTGGGCGGTATCGGCGCGCTCGGCATGTCCCTGACCGGCTACGGCTGCGCGGGCGCCACGGCCGTGCAGTACGGGCTCGCCTGTCTGGAGCTGGAGGCCGCCGACTCGGGCATCCGCTCCCTGGTCTCCGTGCAGGGCTCGCTCGCGATGTACGCGATCCACCGGTTCGGCAGCGAGGAGCAGAAGCTGGAGTGGCTGCCGCGGATGGCCGCCGGTGAGGTGATCGGCTGCTTCGGGCTCACCGAGCCCGACCACGGCTCCGACCCCGCCTCCATGCGCACCCACGCCAAGCGCGACGGCGACGACTGGGTGCTCAACGGGCGCAAGATGTGGATCACCAACGGGTCGGTGGCCGGGGTGGCCGTCGTCTGGGCGCGGACCGAGGACGGCATCCGCGGGTTCGTCGTGCCGACCGACAGCCCCGGCTTCTCGGCGCCCGAGATCAAGCACAAGTGGTCGCTGCGCGCCTCCGTCACCAGCGAGCTGGTCATGGACGACGTACGGCTGCCCGCGGGCGCGGTGCTGCCGGAGGTCACCGGTCTGCGCGGGCCGCTCGGCTGTCTCTCGCACGCCCGCTACGGCATCGTCTGGGGCGCCATGGGCGCGGCGCGCAGCAGTTTCGAGGCGGCCGTGGAGTACGCGAAGACCCGGGAGCAGTTCGGGCGGCCCATCGGCGGCTTCCAGCTCACCCAGGCGAAACTCGCCGACATGGCGGTGGAACTGCACAAGGGGATCCTGCTCGCCCACCATCTGGGGCGGCGGATGGACGCCGGCCGCCTGCGTCCCGAGCAGATCAGCTTCGGCAAGCTCAACAACGTCCGCGAGGCCATCGAGATCTGCCGTACGGCGCGGACGATCCTCGGTGCCAACGGGATCTCCCTCGAATACCCCGTCATGCGGCACGCGACCAACCTCGAGTCGGTGCTCACCTACGAGGGCACCGTCGAGATGCACCAGCTCGTGCTGGGCAAGGCGCTCACCGGGCTCGACGCCTTCCGGTGAGCCTCCGGAGGAGGCAGGGCCGGTGAGCGGCCCTGCCTCAGCTCTGGTTGAAGAAACCGTCCTCGCGGCGTGCCGCCGGCTCACCGCTGACGATCTCGGTGTTCGAGGGCGTCAGCAGGAACACCCGGTTCGCGACCCGCTCGATCGTGCCCCGCAGGCCGAAGGTCAGCCCGGCCGCGAAGTCGACCACACGCTTGGCGTCGGAGGGCTCCATCGCCGTGAGGTTCATGATGACCGGGACGCCGTCCCGGAACAGTTCACCGATGGCGCGGGCGTCCCGGAAGCTGTCCGGGGTGACCGTGCCGATCCGGCGGCCCTTCTCCTCGGCCGTGTCCGTGGCCACCTTCACCCGGGGGTCCGTGACCCAGGCGTCCGCGGACTCGGTGCCCTCGGAGTAGTCGTCGTCGTAGTAACGCTCGTCATCGTTGTCGTCGACGAGGCCGAGCCACGCACTCGCCTTGCGTACCGATCCCATGGACGCCTCCTCTCACAGCGGTCTTCTTGCTTTCGGCATCCCTATGGTCATCCATGATGCGGACGGTGCGCCAAGTGGATAGACGCCGCGCGGGGGGTTTGTGACGGTACTGGTGCACAGCGGATACGTCGAGAGCCCTGGTACCCCAAGGGTTGTGACTCATACGGCTGCTGACTGTGAGTGAAATATGATTGTCGTCGGCGGACGGGTGATGCACGGAGCGTATGGGTGAACGGCATACCTGATACGAGCCGACAGTCGGCCGATACGATGCCCCGGCTCGACATCGCGGCGCATCACGGGGGATCGACGTGTTCGGAATCGTACGGCCGTGCAGTCATCGGCTGGGGGAGGGTCTGAGGACCCAGTGGATGGCGCACCTGTGCGGGCTGTGTCTCGCCCTGCGCCGTGACCACGGACATTTCGCGCGTGTCGTGACCAACTACGACGGCCTGCTGATATCCGTCCTGACGGAGGCTCAGGCCGGGCCGGTCGAGGGGTCCCGGCGCACCGCCGGGCCGTGCGCGCTGCGCGGCATGCGGACGGCGTCCGTCGCCCAGGGCGAGGGCGCCCGGCTCGCCGCCGCCGTGTCACTGGTCCTCGCCTCCGCCAAGGTGCGCGACCACGTCGCCGACCGGGACGGGCTGCTGGCCCGCAGGCCGGTCGCCCTCGCGGCGCGCCGGGTCGCGGCGAGCTGGGGGAGGGCCGGGGCGCACAGCGGCGCCGCCGTCGGGTTCGACACCGGCGTCCTCGTCGACGCCGTCGACCGGCAGACCGGCATCGAGGCCCTGGCCGGTCACGGCACCCCGCTGCTCACGGTCACCGAGCCGACCGAGACGGCGACCGCGGCCGCCTTCGCGCACACCGCCGTGCTGGCCGGGCGGCCGGGCAACGCCGGGCCGCTCGCCGAGGCCGGCCGCCTCTTCGGCCGCCTCGCCCATCTGCTGGACGCCGTGGAGGACCGGGAGGCGGACGCGCGCTCCGGCGCCTGGAACCCGCTCACCGCCACCGGCACCTCCCTCACCGAGGCCCGCCGGCTCGCCGACGACGCCCTGCACGGCATCCGGCTGGCGCTGCGCGAGGCGGAGTTCGCCGACGGCAGGCTGGTCCACCTGCTGCTCGCGCACGAGCTGAGCCGCTCGGTGGACCGGGCGTTCGGCGGCCACGCGTGCGGACACGCGCCGGAGGCCTCCTTCGGGCCGCCCCCGGGGCACCAGGTGCCCCCGGCGCCGGGCAACCCGTACGGCAACCCCTTCGGGGGCGGGCCGCCGCGTCCGGACAAGCGGGGCTTCTGGGCCGGGTGTGCCGCCGCCCTGGGGCTGTGCTGCACCTGCAAGGTGTGCTGCGCCGACGAGTACGAGGGCCCCTGGTCCCGGAAGAGGCGCGAGGGCTGGTGCGGCAACTGCGACTGCTCGTGCTGCGAGGCCTGCCAGTGCTGCGAGGCCTGCGAGTGCTGCGAGTGCTGTTCGTGCTGCGACTGCTAGGGGACCATCCGGAGGGATGAATTCCGGCCATGCCCGGGACAGGGGCGGCCGATGGTGACGGTGAGGTGTTCGCCGCCGCCGGTGTCCGGCGGCCCGGCAGTGGAGGGATGACGCCGGCGGGTCCGGGCCCGGCCTCGTACCCGCCGGTGAACCCGCCTTCACCCTGGCCGAAACCGGCTCCGTTCCGCCGGTGCCGGGCCGGGGGCGTCGGGCGCCGGCGGTCCGGCCCCTGACCCGGTGTCAAGGGGCGGCCGCGCATAGGTGGTTCAAAGCTTGACGGCCGAAAGGCACCCTTGTGCCGACCGGCCGTTCGGCCGAATACTCCCCCTCAGCGCTTGTCAGGGTCATGAGCGTTGTTCGGTACCCCGAACGAGTCCCTGACTGCGCCTCACCGGGCCCCGACCCCACGCGGGCCCTCGACTTCCCCTGGGAGGGAATGCAACGTGAGGATCAAGCGCACCACTCCCCGCAGCGGTATCGCAAGACGGACCCGGCTGACCGCCGTGGCGACCGGCTTCCTGGCCGCGGCAGCGTTCGCCGCCCCCACCGCGAACGCCAGCGACGCCCACACGTTCAGCGCCAACCAGCTCACCAGGGCGAGCGACTCCGTCCTCCAGGCCGACGTCCCCGGCACGGCCTGGGCGGTGGACGCCAAGACCAACCGCGTCGTCGTCACCGTCGACAGCACGGTGTCCCAGGCCGAGATCGCCAAGATCAAGCGGCAGGCCGGCAGCAACTCGGACGCCCTCGTCGTCAAGCACACGGCCGGCAAGTTCAACAAGCTGATCTCCGGCGGCGACGCTATCTACGCGAGCAGCTGGCGCTGCTCGCTGGGCTTCAACGTCCAGGACTCCAGCGGCAACTACTACTTCCTGACCGCCGGTCACTGCACCGACGGCGCGGGCACCTGGTGGTCGAACTCCTCGCACTCGACCACGCTCGGCTCCACGGCCGGCTCCAGCTTCCCCGGCAACGACTACGGCATCGTGCGCTACACCAACAGCTCGGTGACCAAGTCGGGTGCCGTGGGCAGCCAGGACATCACCAGCGCCGCGACGCCCTCGGTCGGCACGACCGTCTACCGCCGCGGATCCACGACCGGCACCCACAGCGGCCGCGTCACCGCGCTGAACGCGACGGTCAACTACGGCGGTGGCGACATCGTCTACGGTCTGATCCAGACCACCGTCTGCGCCGAGCCCGGCGACTCCGGCGGCCCGCTGTACGGCGGCAGCACGGCGTACGGTCTGACCTCGGGCGGCAGCGGCGACTGCACCTCCGGCGGCACGACCTTCTTCCAGCCGGTCACCGAGGCGCTGAGCGCCTACGGAGTCCACGTCTACTAGGACGGGACGGCCTTCCGTGTCCCCACGGCCGGACGCGGCCGTGACGGCGACGTGACGGTACCGGGCCCCCGCACGCTTCCCGCGTGCGGGGGCTTTCGTCTGCCCGCCTCCGGCGGCCGCGATGCGGAGGATCGAATTCCGGCCACGGGCAACGGTCACTGTGCGCAGAGCCGTTGCTCGCACCGGGTGTTTGCAGTGCGAATTCCCTGGGGTGATCGTGAACCCTCAAGCGAGCCGGAGCGTAAGCGTGTTCCGCGCGCGCGTCCTGAAGTCGACCTTGTGTGCTCCCTGTGCCGTTCGGAAGAGTGGGCGCCCGTCAACCAGCCTTCCGGCCCGCGCGGTCCCCACAATCCGCGGAGCCGATCCCCCACAGGAGGACGTGAGTTGAAGCACCGACGCATACCCAGGCGGCGGATCGCCGTGGCCGGCGCGGGAATCGCCGCACTGGTCGCCGCGGGTGTCACCTTCCAGAGTGCGAACGCCAGTGAGCCCGCCAAGTCCGCCCCGCAGGCGCGGATCCTGTCCGCCCCGGCGGCCGGAAAGCTCGCCTCCACGCTCGTGCGGGACCTCGGTTCCGGCACGGCCGGCAGCTACTACGACGCCCGGGCGAAGAGCCTCGTCGTCAACGTGCTGGACGCCACGGCCGCCAGGACCGTCGAGGCGGCCGGCGCCAAGGCCAGAGTCGTCGCCAACTCGCTCGCCGCACTCGACGGCGCGCGTTCGACGCTGAAGCGGGACGCGACCATCCCGGGCACCTCCTGGGCGACCGACCCGGTCACCAACAAGGTCGTCGTCACCGCCGACAGAACGGTGTCCGGCGCCGAGTGGACGAGGCTGGGCAAGGTCGTCGACGGGCTCGGCGGCAAGGCCGAGCTGAAGCGGTCCGAGGGACGGTACAAGCCCTTCATCGCCGGCGGCGACGCCATCAGCGGCGGGGGCGGGCGCTGCTCGCTCGGCTTCAACGTGGTCAAGGGCGGTCAGCCGTACTTCCTGACCGCGGGGCACTGCACCGAGTCCATCTCCAGCTGGTCCGACTCCTCGGGTGGCGTCATCGGCCAGAACGAGCAGTCCAGCTTCCCGGGCAACGACTTCGGCCTGGTCAAGTACACGGCCCAGGTCGACCACCCGAGCGAGGTCGACCTCTACAACGGCTCCGCCCAGCAGATCACCGGCGCGGCCGAGGCCACCGTCGGCATGAAGGTCACCCGCAGCGGTTCGACCACCCAGGTGCACGACGGCACGGTCACCGGCCTGAACGCCACCGTCAACTACTCCGAGGGCACGGTCAGCGGTCTGATCCAGACCGACGTGTGCGCCGAGCCCGGGGACAGTGGCGGCTCGCTGTTCTCCGGCGACAAGGCCGTCGGCCTGACCTCCGGCGGCAGCGGCGACTGCACCTCCGGCGGGGAGACCTTCTTCCAGCCGGTCACCGAGGCGCTGTCCGCCACGGGCTCGCAGATCGGCTGATCCGCACGGCGTCCGCCGTCGAAGTCCCGCCCCCGCGCGCGAGGGGGCGGGACTTCGTGCTTCCGACGCCCGGTCGCAGGTGTTTGCGCAGGTGGGAGGGGGTCCTCGCGATGTCGCACACTTGTTCGAGAATAGGGGTATGGTGGGTGACGGAGTAGGGAACTGATGTTCGAGAGCCGTTCGGGGCTCACGAGTGCGGGAGGTGCGTGTGCCGGGCTTCGCGCATCTGCGCACCGTCTCCGGGTTCTCCCTGAGGTACGGCGCCTCCCACCCGGAGCGGCTGGCCGGGCGCGCCGGGGAGCGGGGCATGGACGCCCTCGCCCTCACCGACCGCGACACCCTCGCCGGGACGGTCCGCTTCGCCAAGGCATGCGCCCGGGAGGGTGTCCGCCCGCTGTTCGGCGTGAACCTGGCGGTGGCCGGGCCGGAGACCGCCCGGCGGGAGAGGCGCCGCACTCCGGTGCGGGGCGGTGCCTTCGTCGACGAGTCGGCCCCCCGGGTGACCTTCCTCGCCCGGGACGGCGCCCGCGGCTGGGCCGACCTGTGCGGGATCGTCACCGCGGCGCACGAGGCCGAGGGCGCACCGCTGCTGCCCTGGTCCGGCAACCACGGCGACGGCCTGACCGTCCTGCTCGGGCCGGGTTCGGACGTGGGCCGCGCCCTCGCCGCCGGGCGCCCCGACCGGGCCGCGAGGCTGCTCGCCCCCTGGCGCGAGGTCTACGGTGACGCGCTGCGGCTGGAGGCCGTCTGGCACGGCCGCGCCGGTACCGGACCCGGCTCCCTGCGACTGGCCGCCCGTACCGTCGGCTTCGCCGCCGAGCAGCGGGTCCGGCCGGTGCTCAGCAACGCCGTCCGCTACGCCGACCCCGGTCAGGGGCCGGTCGCCGACGTCCTGGACGCCGCCCGCCGGCTGGTGCCGATCGACCCCCGCGGGGAGCTGGACCCGGGTGAGGCCTGGCTGAAGGACGCGCCGGCCATGCTGGCGGTAGCCGAGCGGGTCGTGGAGGCGGCCGGCTACCGGCGCGACACCGCGCACCGGCTGCTGGAGCAGAGCGGGGCCACGGCCGCCGAGTGCCTGGTCGACCCCGAGGACGACCTCGGCATCGGCACCGTCCACTTCCCCGAGGCGCATCTCGTGGGCGCCGGCCGCCGCACCGCCCAGCGGGCGCTCGCCTCGCGGGCGGCGGCCGGGATGGTGCGGCTCGGTCACGGCGGCCGGCGCGAGTACTGGGAGCGGATGCACCGCGAGCTGGACATCATCGCCCACCACGGGTTCGCCTCCTACTTCCTCACGGTCGCCCAAGTGGTCGACGACGTGCGGGGGATGGGGATCCGGGTGGCCGCCCGGGGCTCCGGCGCCGGCTCCCTCGTGAACCACCTCATCGGCATCGCGCACGCCGACCCGGTCGAGCACGGGCTGCTGATGGAGCGCTTCCTGTCCAAGGAGCGGGTGGTCCTGCCGGACATCGACATCGACGTGGAGTCCGCGCGCCGGCTGGAGGTCTACCGGGCGATCATCGGCCGGTTCGGCACCGAGCGGGTCGCGACCGTCTCCATGCCCGAGACCTACCGGGTGCGGCACGCCATCCGGGACGTGGGGGCCGCGCTGTCCATGGACCCGGCCGAGATCGACCGCGTGGCCAAGTCCTTCCCGCACATCCGGGCCCGGGACGCCCGCGCGGCGCTGGAGGAACTGCCCGAGCTGAAGGCGCTGGCGGGGGAGAAGGAGAAGTACGGCAGGCTCTGGGAGCTGGTCGAGGGACTCGACGCGCTGCCGCGCGGAGTCGCCATGCACCCGTGCGGGGTGCTCCTGTCCGACGCCTCGCTGCTCGCCCGCACGCCGGTGGTGCCGACCAGCGGCGAGGGGCTGCCGATGTCGCAGTTCGACAAGGAGGACGTGGAGGACCTCGGACTGCTCAAGCTGGACGTGCTGGGTGTGCGGATGCAGTCGGCGATGGCGCACGCGGTCGCGGAGGTGGAGCGGGCCGCGGGGGAGCGGATCGACCTGGACGCGGTGGCGCCGGGCGACCCGGCGACGTACGGGCTCATCCGGTCCGCCGAGACGCTGGGCTGCTTCCAGATCGAGTCGCCGGGCCAGCGGGACCTGGTGGGCCGCCTGCAGCCGAGCACCTTCCACGACCTGGTGGTCGACATCTCCCTCTTCCGGCCGGGACCGGTCGCCGCCGACATGGTGCGGCCGTTCATCGAGGCGCGGCACGGTCGGGCGCCCGTCCGCTACCCGCACCCGGACCTGGAGGCGGCGCTGAAGGGTACCTACGGGGTCGTCGTCTTCCACGAGCAGGTCATCGACATCGTCTCCGTCCTGACCGGCTGCGGGCGCGGCGAGGCGGACCGGGTCCGGCGCGGGCTGTCCGACCCGGAGTCGCAGGGGCGGATCAAGGTGTGGTTCACGCAGACCGCGACGGCGAACGGGTACGACGCGGAAACGGTCCGGCGGACCTGGGAGATCGTCGCGGCCTTCGGCTCCTACGGCTTCTGCAAGGCACACGCCGTCGCCTTCGCCGTGCCGACCTACCAGTCTGCATGGCTGAAGGCGCACCACCCGGCCGCCTTCTACGCCGGGCTGCTCACGCACGACCCCGGGATGTACCCCAAGCGGCTGCTGCTGGCGGACGCGCGGCGGCGCGGGGTGCCGGTCCTGCCGCTGGACGTGAACGTGTCCGGAGTCGCACACAGGATCGAACTGGTGTCTGAATCGGGGGTGTGGGGACTGCGGCTGGCCCTCTGCGACGTGCACGGCATCAGCGAGGCCGAGGCGGAGCGGATCGCGGCCGGGCAGCCGTACGCCTCCCTGCTGGACTTCTGGGAGCGGGCCCGCCCGAGCCGACCGCTCGCCCAGCGGCTGGCCCAGGTGGGCGCGCTGGACGCGTTCGGCGCCAACCGCCGTGACCTGCAACTGCACCTGACCGAGCTGCACCGGGGCGCCCGGGGCGGCGGCGGGGGCCAGCTCCCGCTCGCCGGCGGCCGCGAGACCGCCCCGGCGGGCCTGCCCGACCTGACACCGGAGGAGCGGCTCAGCGCCGAGCTGGGTGTGCTGTCCATGGACGCCTCGCGCAATCTGATGGACGACCACCGGGAGTTCCTCGAGGAGCTGGGCGTGGTGTCCGCGCGCCGGCTGCGCGATGCCCGGCACGGGGAGACGGTGCTGGTGGCGGGCGCCAAGGCGGCCACCCAGACCCCGCCCGTCCGGTCCGGCAAGCGGGTCATCTTCTCCACGCTGGACGACGGCACGGGCCTGGTCGACCTCGCCTTCTTCGACGACTCCCACGACGCCTGCGCGCACACCGTCTTCCACTCCTGGCTGCTGCTGGTGCGCGGCGTGGTGCAGCGGCGCGGTCCGCGCAGTCTCAGCGTGGTGGGCTCGGCCGCCTGGAACCTCGCCGAACTGCTGGAGGTGCGCCGCGAGGAGGGCCTCGACGGGGTCGCCGCCCTCCTCGCCGGGCCGCCCGGCGGCGCCGCGGACGGCCCCGCGCCGCAGGACGGTGGCGATCCCTCCCGGGCCCGTACCGCCGGTTCGGACGGACCGCCCCGGCCGGCCGGTTCGGCGGCCCGCGACCCGATGGAGGGCCGGACCATCCGCATGCCCACGGGGTACGAGATGCACCCCTGGGCCGATCTGCGCCCCGCGGGCGAAGGGCCCGCGGTGGGAAGGAAGTTGTGGCACCAGAGTCCGGGGAGTGCGGGATGACCATCCTCTGCGTACGTTTCCAGCTGCCGCCGATGTACGAGGCGGCCCTGCCCGGCCTGCTCGGGCTGCTGGAGGAGTTCACCCCGGTCGTGGAGGCGCTGCCACCGGACGGGGCGCTGGCCGATCTCCGGGGCGCCGAACGCTACTTCGGGCGCAGCGCGGTGGAACTGGCCTCGGTGATCCGGGTCCGCGCCCTCGCGCTGCACGGTGTCGACTGCGTGATCGGCGCCGGACCGGGCCCGATGCTGGCCCGTATGGCGCTGCGCGACGCCCGCCCCGGGGTGACCCGCGCCGTCCCCGGGGAGCCGGACGCCGTCGCGGAGTTCCTCGCCGGCCGGCCCGTGGCCGCGCTGCCAGGCGTGGGCCCGGCGACCGCCCGCACCCTGTGCGAGTACGGCCTGGACACGCTGGGCCGGGTGGCCGGCGCGCCCCTGTCCACGCTCCAGCGGCTGATCGGCGCGAAGGCGGGCCGTGAACTGCTGGAGAAGGCGAACGGCGTCGACCGCGGCCGGGTCGTGCCGAACACGGTCTCCCGGTCCCTGGCCGCCGAACGCCCCTTCGACCTCGACGAGCTGGACCCCGGCCGGCACCGCAGGGCGCTGCTGTCGGCGGCCGGGGAGATCGGGGCCCGGCTGCGCGCGGTGGAGAAGGTCTGCCGCACCCTGACCCTCACCGTGCGCTACGCCGACCGCACCTCGACCACCCGCAGTCGCACCCTGGCGGAACCGACCGCGCACTCCGCGGCCCTGACGAGGGCGGCCTACGGCATGTACGAGGCGCTCGGCCTGCAGCGCGCCCGGGTCCGCGCGCTCACCCTGCGCGCCGAGGGCCTGACCTCCGCCGATCAGGCCGCCCGCCAGCTCACCTTCGACCCCGTGGACGAGAAGGTCCGCCGCATCGAGGAGGTCGCGGACCGCGCCCGGGCGAAGTTCGGGCCCCGGGCGGTGATGCCGGGGACGCTGGCTGCCTGAGGTCCCGGCGTCACCGCCTCAGTTGGCCCACGGCGGGGTGATGACCGTGCCGTCGGCCAGCCGGGCCGTGAGGCCCACCGAGGTGGTGACCCAGGAGAGCGCGGTGTGGTCGGTGGGGTTCTCCACGGTCAGGGTCGCGCCGGCACCGACGATCACCGTGTCACCGGCGCGCACGCGCTCGTTCTCGCCGTCGAGGGTGATCAGCAGTTCGCCGACGAGCAGGTGGAAGATCTCCTCCCGGTCGACGGTGTGGGCCGGCGCCCTCGTCCCGGCGGGGATCTCGCCCCGCCACGCGCACAGCTCCCTGCTCCCGGTGAGCGGGGTGGCGTACGAGACGAAGCGGGCGCCGTGGATCTCGTGGGTCACGGCCTCGGACGAGCGGACTACGGGCATGGTGGTCTCCGTTTCAAATGGTCAAGCAGGTTGACTATATGGTCAATCTGCTTGACCTGTTCGTCAAGGGTGTATCAATGCCTGCGTGCAGAACTCCGAAGCCATGGCCCTGTCCGCCGCCCTGCTCGCCGTCGCGGGCGACCTCACCCAGCGCATCCATGACGGGGTCGTGGCCCGCGGCTTCACGGACCTTCGGCCCGCCCACGGCTTCGCCTTCGCGCGGCTCGCGCCGGACGGCGCCACCGTCACCGACCTCGCCGCGCACCTCGGGGTGACCAAGCAGGCCGCCAGTCAGCTCGTGGACGAGATCGTGCGCAAGGGGTACGCCGAGCGGCGCCCGCATCCCGTGGACGCGCGGGCCCGGCTCGTCGTGCTCACCGGGCGGGGCCGGGAGTGCACCCGGGCTGCGGAGGCGGCGGCGGCCGAGGTGGTGGGGGCGTGGGCCGAGCGGCTGGGCGAGGGGGAGATCGCCGCACTGCGGGAGCGCCTGCTGCGGATCGCGCCCCACGGCCCGGTGCGGCCTGCCTGGTGACGGTCCGTCGGCTCGGGAGTGCGGGGTGCGGGGGTCCGGGGGTGCGCCCGTGGTTACCACTGGAAGTTTTTACTGACGCGTAACTTCACACGTGAGCTACTCGCCCGTAACTTGACGAGTGAACAGCATCCTCGTGATCCGGATCACAGGGACAGGTCGTCCACCCCACCTCCCTTGAGCCGCAAGGAGATCACACGATGCTGCCCTGGAAGCGAGTGCTCAGACCCCTCACCGCGCTGCTCCTCACCGCCGCCGTCGCCGTCGTCCCCGCCGCCGCAGCGCACGCCGACACCGCCCCCAGCTCGGGCTGGAACGACTACTCCTGCAAGCCCTCCGCCGCCCATCCCCGCCCGGTCGTCCTCGTCCACGGCACCCTGGGCAACTCCGTCGACAACTGGCTCTCCCTCGCCCCGTACCTGAAGCACCGCGGGTACTGCGTCTTCTCCCTCGACTACGGCCAGCTGCCCGGCGTCCCCCTCTTCCACGGCCTCGGCCCCATCGACAAGTCGGCCGAGCAGCTCGCCGCCTACGTCGACAAGGTGCTCGCCGCCACCGGCGCTGCCGAGGCCGACCTCGTCGGGCACTCCCAGGGCGGCATGATGCCCCGTTACTACCTGAAGTTCCTCGGCGGCGCCGCCAAGGTGAACGCCCTCGTCGGCCTCGCCCCCGACAACCACGGCACCGACCTGAGCGGACTGACCAACCTGCTGCCCTACTTCCCGGGTGCCGCGGACCTGATCAAGTCCAACACCCCCGGCCTCGCCGACCAGATCGCCGGCTCCGCCTTCCTCACCAAGCTCAACGCGGGCGGCGACACCGTCCCCGGAGTGCGCTACACCGTCATCGCCACCAAGTACGACGAGGTGGCCACTCCCTGGCGCAACCAGTACCTGAGCGGCCCGGACGTGCGCAACGTCCTGCTCCAGGACCTGTGCCCGCTCGACCTGTCCGAGCACGTGGCGATCGCGCTGGTCGACCGGATCGCCTTCCACGAGGTGGCCAACGCCCTCGACCCGGCCCACGCCACGGCCACCACCTGCGCGTCGGTCTTCAACTGACGTGCCGCCGGGGCCCGTCCGGCCTGAGCCGCCGGACGGGCCCCGGAGTCCTCGCCGGCTCAGCGTCCCGGCCGGCCGCCCGCCGCGCGCCGCCGCACCGAGAGGAACAGCGCCGCCGAGCCGAGCGCCAGTGCCGCCGCCCCGCCGACCGCGACGTACGAGGTGCGGGTGGCGGCGCCCGTCTCGGCCAGGTTCCGCGCGCCACCGGCGGCCTTGGGCCGGCTCGCCGCGGCCACCGCCGCGGTGGGCCGTGCGGACGTGCTCGCGTCGTCGTCCCCGTGCCCGTGGTGCTCGACCGTCGACCTGCCGGAGCCCGCCTCGATCTGCTCGTCGGAGGGCGCGGAGGCGCTCGGGGCGGGGGTGGCGTCGCTGCCGGTGGCGCCCTCGGTACTGGTACCGCCGGTGCCGGTGCCGCTGCCGCCGAAGTCCACGTCGGAGCAGGAGTAGAAGGCCTCCGGGCTGTCCGAGCGCTGCCAGACCGCGTACAGCAGATGCCTGCCGGTGCGCTCGGGAAGGGTGCCGGTGAACGTGTAGAAGCCGCCCGAGGGAACCGGGTCCGTGACCGTCGCGACCGGGTGCGCCAGGTCCAGGCCGGACCAGGCGAGCGGCTTCGCCGGGTCGTAGCCGGACCGGGTCGCGTACACCGTGAAGGTGCCCTTGTGCGGTGCGGTCACCCGGTACCTGAAGGTGTACGCCCCGCTGTGCACGCCGGTCGCCGGCCAGTCGGCGCGGGCCAGGTCCAGCCCCTTGAACTCCTCGTTCCCGGCGCTGCACAGCTCGCCGTCGGGGATCAGCTCCCGGTGGCGGCCGGCGGCGTCGCCGATCCGGATGCCGTTCCAGTCGTAGAGCGCCTGGGTGCCGCCCGCCGCGACGGCCGCCCGGCACGCGGCCGACACCGGGCTCTCCGGGCCCTCGGCGTAGCACTGCGCGACCCGGCTGACCGGGCCGCCCATCGAGCCGTGCGCGGACGCGGGCACCGCGGCGAGCGCGGTCATGCCGAGAGCGGCGACGGTGACGGCGGCGGCCTTGCGGCGTGCGGGCATGCGGGGGCTCCTTGGAACGGTCGTCCGGGGGTGGCGGATCCCGTGGGGGTGTTCCGAAGCTAGCCCCGGGACGCCGCGCAATCGCCTGCCGGGAGCCGTTCCGGGAGATCCTTATGGCGGCGTTAAGGGAGTGCTGAGGCTGGGCTCAGGTAACCGCCCGGCGCCGGCGCGGCCATGACGCGGGGCGACCGGGTGAACGCGCGGCGAAGCGGGTCGTTTGAGCGCGGGAGATCGGTGCAGGCGGAGGTGGTAGGACGGCGAAAGGAACATGTTCATGGCGGCGACCGACCACGACGAGTCCGTGGACCACGCTGCGGTCAGGCGTCACCGGACGCTGTTCCGCGCGATCGAGCGACGACGGCATCCGAAGCTCCGCCGCAGCGACATCACGGTGACCGACGAGGCCGCGGTCAAGCGCGCCACCAAGGCAGCCGCACTCGGCAACGCGATGGAGTGGTACGACTTCGGCATCTACAGCTATCTCGCCTCGACCATCGGCGAGGTCTTCTTCCCCTCCGCGAGCGGTACCGCCCAGCTCCTCAGCTCGTTCGCGACCTTCGCGGTCGCCTTCCTCGTACGCCCGCTCGGCGGCATGGTCTTCGGCCCGCTCGGCGACAAGCTCGGCCGCAAGCGCATCCTCGCCGCGACCATGATCATGATGGCGGTGGGGACCTTCGCCATCGGCCTCATCCCCTCGCACGCCGCCATCGGTCTCTGGGCGCCGGCCCTGCTGATCCTGTTCCGGCTGGTGCAGGGGTTCTCCACCGGCGGGGAGTACGGCGGCGCGTCGACCTTCATCGCCGAGTACGCGCCCGACAAGCGGCGCGGCTACTTCGGCAGCTTCCTGGAGTTCGGCACGCTCGCCGGGTACGTCGGGGCCTCCGGTCTCGTCGTCGTCCTCACCAGTCTCCTCAGCGACGACCAGATGCTGAGCTGGGGCTGGCGCATCCCCTTCCTGGTCGCGGCTCCGCTCGGCCTCATCGGCCTGTACCTGCGGCTCCGGCTGGACGAGACGCCCGCCTTCCAGAAGCTGGAGGGCGGCCAGGTCAAGGCGAGCGAGGCCGCCGACGCGGTGGAGACCTCGGCCGCCGGAGACCTCGGCAAGATCTTCACCCGCCACTGGCGGCCGCTGGTGCTGTGCCTCGCGCTCGTCGCGGCGTACAACATCACCGACTACATGCTGCTGTCGTACATGCCGACGTACCTGTCCGACGAGCTCGGCTACGGAACCGACCACGGGCTGCTGATCCTGCTGGTGGTGATGGTGCTGCAGATGTGCGTCATCAACCAGGTCGGACGGCTCTCGGACCGGTTCGGGCGCAAGCCGCTGCTGATGACGGGCATGCTCGGGTTCCTGCTCCTGTCCGTGCCGTCCTTCCTGCTCATCCGGCAGGGCGGCGTCGTCCTCATCACCCTGGGCCTGGTCCTGATGGGCCTCTCCCTGGTGGCGATGCTCGGCACGATGTCGGCGGCGCTCCCGGCGATCTTCCCCACCCACGTCCGCTACGGCTCCCTGGCGGTGTCCTACAACATCTCGACGTCGCTCTTCGGCGGCACCACCCCGCTGGTGATCACCGCACTGATCGGCGTCTTCGGCACCAACCTCATGCCGGCCTACTACGCCACGGCCGCCGCCCTCGTGGGCGTCGTCGCCGTCCTGTGCATGAAGGAGACGGCCAACGAGCCGCTGGCCGGCTCCCCGCCCTCCGTCGAGACGGAGGAGGAGGCCGCCGAGCTCGTCCAGGTCCAGTTCTCCGAACCCAGGTTCTGAGGCCGCCGCCGTCCGCCGGGCCGGCGGGGGCGGGCCGGCTACCCGTCGGGCCACCAGGTGCGTGCGATGTCCTTGCGCACCTCGGGACGCCCCGCCGGGCGCTCCTCCGCCTCTTCCCGGAGCCGGCGGCTGTCCGTCCTCTTCAGCGGCTTCTGCACGGTCACACGGCGCATGGCTGCCTCCTCACGGTGCCCACCGGGTTCCGCGTCGCCACGGAGACAGGCACTTTTGGGGAGACTTGCTCATCTATGCCGGATTGTCAGTGGCGGATGTCACTCTGCGGTACATGACGAACGAGAGTGAGCGACGGGCCGCGACGGACACCGGGACGGACTGGGACGCGCAGGCCGCCGCCTTCGACGACGAGCCCGACCACGGGCTGCGGGCCCCCGAGGTGCGTGCCGCCTGGGCGGACCGGCTGCGCGGCTGGCTGCCCGGAGACCCCGCCGACGTCCTCGACCTCGGCTGCGGCACCGGCAGCCTCTCGCTCCTCGCCGCCGAGCAGGGACACCGGGTGACCGGGGTGGACAGCTCCCCGGCCATGGTCGACCTGGCCCGCGCCAAGCTCGCCGGGCGCGACGCGGCGGTCCTCCGGGGGGACGCCGCGTCACCGCCGGTGGGCGAGCGGAGCCATGACGTGGTCCTCGTCCGGCATGTGCTGTGGACGCTGCCCGACCCCGCGCGCGTCCTGCGCCACTGGCGCACCCTGCTGCGGCCCGGAGGGCGGTTCGTGCTGGTCGAGGGCGTCTGGGGGACCCTCAGCCCGGTGGGCATACCCGCCGCCCGGCTCGTGTCCCTGCTGGAGCCGCTGACCTCCGGCGCGCGCGTGGAGCGGCTGTCGGGCTACCCGGTGCTGTGGGGCAAGGCCGTGGACGACGAGCGGTACGCGGTGCTGGCGACCGTGTAGCGGGGTGCGGGCCCTGCGGGGCCCTCGCGGTTCTCAGGCCGGCAGGTCGCCGAAGCCGACCTCGCGGGCCAGCGTCTCCAGCTCGTCCAGGGCGGCCACGGCGGCCGACGCGGCCCCGGGGTCCCGCTCCGCCAGCCCGCTCTCGGCGAACTCGTCCTCGTCCAGCCGCCGTACGTCCCGGCCGTCGGCCGAGCACCACAGGTCCAGGTCGAGGTCCTCGACGACCAGCTCGGTGCCGGACCGGACGGCCGGCCGGGTGATGTCGCAGTACCAGCCCTTCAGGGTGCCGTCCCCGGCCCGGACCTCCTTCACCGCGTACCACCGGTCCAGCCAGTAGTGCTCGGTGAACACGTCGCCCGGCTCGAAGCCCACGAACCCGAAGTCGCGCACGCCCTCGCCCGCCCACGGGGCCCGTACCGAGACGCGGACGCCGTCCTCGTGCAGCAGCTCCGCCGGGTAACGGATCTTCGTACGGCCGCCCTTGACCAGGACGACCTCCACCCGGCCGGCCGGGTCAGCCGGCGGGGCGGACATAGCGCACCTCCGTCGCGCAGATCTCGTACCCGAGCCACTTGTTGACCGCGATCATCGGGTCGTTGCCGGCGTCGTTGCCCGTGAAGGCCTCGGTGACGCCGGCGGCCCGGGCCCGGTGCAGCGAGTGGATCTTGGCCAGTTTGGCCAGGCCGCGGCCGCGGTGGGTGCGCAGGGTGCCCGTCATCGCGGTCACGTAGCGGCCGCCGCCGTCGGTGTAGGCCACGGTGAAGGCGACCGGCCGGCCGTCGACGACCGCGGCGGTGGTCAGCTCGTGGTTCAGCAGCGGATGCCGCCAGTTCTGCTCGAGCCAGGCGTCGTAGTCCCTCAACTCGATGGGCACCATGCCCGGTTCGTCGGCCACCGTCGCCGCCTCCAGCTCGAACAGCGGGCGCGGGTCGTCCGCGAAGTCCGCGGCCGTGCGCAGCTCGACGCCCGCCGGGGCCTCCGGGATCGGCGGGAGGGTGCCGTCGGTCAGGTCGAGACGGAGGAAGTGGGCCGGGCGGCCCACGGTGAAGCCGTTCCGCTCGGCGAAGGCGCGGTTGGCGGGCTCGTCGAGGACCCAGGTGTACAGCGTGGTCGCGCCGACGGCGTCGAGGTGCTCCTCGGCCGCGCGGACGAGCAGCCGGCCGGCCCCCCTGCCGGTCCGGTCCGGGCGGACGTAGACGTTGAGGAGGCCCTGGCCCGGCTCCGGGCTGTCGTACGCCAGGGAGACCCCGGCGACGCCGATCACCTCGCCGTCCTCGACGGCGATCAGCGGGCGGAACCGGGCGTCGGGATGGCTGTGGGTGACGAGGTGGCGGACCGACTCGGGGGTGAACAGGATGTACGGCAGGGCGAGATGGCGGACCCGGGCGTAGCCCTCGATGTCGGCCGGGTCGTCGGGGCGCAGGTCGCGCACGATCACTGTCATGGGGAGGCACCGTACGGGCCGGGGCCCCGGGGGTGCCTCCCATTTTCCGCCGGGTGCGGGACAATCGGCCCTGTGAGCCTGAAGATCCACATCGATGACAGCGCGCCGCCGTACGAGCAGGTACGGGCGCAGATCTCCGAGCAGGCACGGTCCGGGGCCCTGCCGGTGGGCTACCGGCTGCCGACCGTGCGCGGCCTGGCCGAGTCGCTGGGGCTCGCGGTGAACACGGTGGCCAAGGCGTACCGGGCGCTGGAGGGCGACGGGGTGATCGAGACGAGGGGCCGCAACGGCACGGTCGTGGCGGCCGCCGGCCCGGCCGCGGTGCGCGAGGCCGCGTCGGCCGCCCAGGCCTACGCGGAGCGGGCGCACCGGCTCGGGCTGGGCGAGGAGGACGCCCTGGCCGCGGTGCGGGACGCCCTGCGCGCGGCCTACGGGGACTAGGGGGCGTCTCCCCGGTCTTCGCGGGTCCGCGGCGTCCGGCACGGCACCTCGCCGCACGCCCGAACCGCCCACGTACGCCCGGTACGACGGCGACTCGACCGCACGCCGAGGCACCGCACCGGACGCCGCGGCCTGATCCACGAAGATCGGCGAGACGCCCCCTAGAGGGCGTCTCCCCGGCCCGACCCGGACGGCGGGCCCCGGGTCAGCGCACCCCCGCCGGTTCCGGCGTCCGGGTCACCGCCAGGCCCGCCCGGCGCGCCGCCCCCGCGAACGTCACCGCGTCCCGCACCGCCGCGCCCCCGGGATCGTTGTTGAAGTACGCGTACACGTCCTCGCCCTCGGGCCAGGTCGTCGCGATCCGGTCCGCCCAGGTCTCCAGGGAGCGTCTGCCGTAGCGCGGCCACGGATGCGCGCGCCCCTGGTGGAAGCGGACGTAGCCCCAGCCGGCGGTGCGCCACAGCGGGGTGACCGGCCGGGCCAGGACGTCCGCCCAGCACAGGGCGGCGCCCCGGGACGACAGCACCTCGCGCACCTCGGCCGTCCACCAGGAGTCGTGCCGCGGCTCGACGGCGACCCGTGCGCCCGGCGGGAAGCAGGCCAGGCAGGCGTCCAGCAGGGACGGGTCAGCGCGCAGGGTCGGCGGGAGCTGGAGCAGGACCGGGCCCAGCCGGTCGCCCAGACCCGCGGCGTGGGTCATCAGCCGGTGCACCGGCTCCTCGGGGTCCTTCAGGCGCCTGATGTGGGTCAGATAGCGGCTGGCCTTGACCGCGACCACGAAGTCCGGCGGCACCCGCACCCGCCAGGCGGCGAAGTTGTCGTAGGTCGGCAGCCGGTAGAACGCGTTGTTGATCTCCACGGTCAGGAACCGGCGCGTGTACTCCTCCAGCCACAGCCGCGCCGGCACCCCCGCCGGGTAGACGACGTCCCGCCAGTCCTTGTACTGCCATCCCGACGTGCCGACGAACACGGTCATACGGCCATCAAAGCACCGGAGGCCGCCGCCCACAGGTCCGCCGGGACCGGAGAGCCTCCGGCTACAGGTACAGCCCCGCGTCCGCCCCCTCCCGGGCCCCCGGCACCGACGTCGGCGCCGTGCCCCGGCGCAGCGCGTACAGCTCGGCCAGGGTGGCGCCGTCGCGGCCGACGCCCTCCTCGGTGCCGAGCCAGCCGACCGCCTCGGCGCGGGTCAGCGGGCCCACCTCGATGCGGGCCAGACAGCGGCCGGGCCGTACGACGGCCGGGTGCAGCCGCTCCAGGTCCTCGTTGGTGGTGACGCCGACCAGGACGTTGCGGCCCTGGCCGAGCAGGCCGTCGGTGAGGTTGAGCAGCCGGGACAGGGCCTGGCCCGCGGTGTGCCTGGCCTCGCCCCGGATCAGCTCGTCGCAGTCCTCCAGCAGGAGCAGCCGCCAGCGGCCCTTGCCCGCCGCGTCCTCCTCGCCGATCGCGATGTCCATCAGATAGCCGACGTCGGAGAAGAGCCGCTCCGGGTCGAGTACGCAGTCCACCTGGCACCAGTCGCGCCAGGAACGGGCGAGCGTGCGCAGCGCGGAGGTCTTGCCGGTGCCGGGCGGCCCGTGCAGCAGGAGCAGACGGCCGGCGATGTCCTCCGGGGTCGTCTTCATCAGGCGGTCCATCGCGTCCGCGACGGGCGCGGTGTAGTTGGGCCGGACCTCGTCCCAGGTGCCCGCCGAGATCTGCCGCGTGGTGCGGTGCGGGCCGCGGCGCGGGGAGACGTACCAGAAGCCCATGGTCACGTTCTCCGGCTGCGGCTCGGGTTCGTCGGCCGCGCCGTCCGTCGCCCGGTCCAGGACCGTCTTCGCCAGTTCGGCGCTGGTCGCGGTCACCGTGATGTCCGCGCCCCGGTTCCACCGGGAGACCAGCAGCGTCCAGCCGTCGCCCTCGGCGAGGGTGGCGCTGCGGTCGTCGTCGCGGGCGGCCCGCAGCACCCGGGCGCCGTCCGGCAGCAGGGTCGCGCCGGAGCGCACGCGGTCGATGTTCACCGCGTGGGAGTACGGCTGCTCGCCCGTCGCGAAGCGGCCGAGGAACAGCGCGTCGACGACGTCGGACGGCGAGTCGGAGTCGTCGACGTGGAGCCGGATCGGCAGAGCGTCGTGTGGGTTCGCAGACATGCCGCCATGATCCGGCACCGATGCCCTCGGTGCACGGCATTTCCACCCCTTGTCGGGTGTTCCCCCCACCGCCGTGAGCCCGGTTCCCACCGTCGCGGTCATCCGTGACGAGACGTCATGAGCGCAGGAGGGGGGCCTCGGTGTCGTCGGCACGGCGCCCCGCTCGGGGGTGCCGCCGGGACGCCCTCCTTCCCCGGGCGTGCGGCCCCCGAGCCGCCGTGAGGCATGCGCCGGGCCTGCCCGCGGGGCTGGCTGACGGCCCGTCGGGCGGGTGGGGCGGCGCGGGTGCGCAATACGCCGGGCGGTGAACTTCCTGGGGCGATTGCGTCGAGAGGTCGTGAGAAGTCGTTGAGATCGAAAAAGTTCTTGGCATGGACACTTCCAGTCAACACGCGTAGTTGCTACGACAGTTACGGCAGAGATCCTGCTAAAGGGAGGTTCCATGAGACGTTCCCGACTTACCGGATTCGTGACCTCGCTCCTCCTCGCCACCGGCCTCTCCCTCACCGGGGCAGCCACGGCGCAGGCCTCCTCGACCGCCGTGACCGGCGGCTACGTGGCGCTCGGCGACTCCTACTCCTCGGGGGTCGGATCGGGCAGTTACATCAGTTCCAGCGGCAGTTGCGACCGCAGCACCAAGGCGTACCCGTACCTGTGGAACGCCGCCCACAGCCCGTCCTCCTTCGCCTTCAACGCCTGCTCGGGCGCCAAGACGGGCGACGTGCTGGCCAATCAGCTCGGCTCGCTCAACTCCTCCACCGGCCTGGTGTCGATCACCATCGGCGGCAACGACGCCGGTTTCGCCGACGTCATGACGACCTGTGTCACCTCGTCCGACAGCACCTGCCTTGCCAAGATCAACACCGCCAGGGCGTACGTCGACTCCACGCTCCCCGGCAAGCTCGACACCGTGTACGACGCGATCAGCGCCAGAGCCCCCTCCGCCCGGGTCGTCGTCATCGGCTACCCCCGCTTCTACAAGCTCGGGCAGGCGTGCCTGGGCCTCTCCGAGACCAAGCGGTCCGCGATCAACGACGCGGCCGACTACCTCGACAACGCCGTCCAGAAGCGCGCCCTCGACCACAACTTCGTCTTCGGTGACGTACGCACCACGTTCACCGGCCACGAGATCTGCTCCAGCAGCTCCTGGCTCCACAGCGTCAACTGGCTCGACATCGGCGAGTCGTACCACCCCACCGCGACCGGCCAGTCCAGCGGCTATCTGCCGCTGCTCACCAACGCGGCCTGAGCCGGGCGGGTGAGGCCGTCAACCAAGGCTCCTCCAGGGCCGACCCGTGGGAGTGAACTCTCAGGGCGAGCCCGAAGGTGAGGCGGAGGCCCCGTCCGACGGGGTCTCCGCCTCAGTCGTGCAGGTGACCGAGAACGGCACCGCGTTCGACGTGGTCCGCACCGGAGCACGCACCTCCACGCTCATCCCGTTCTCCACCGTCCCTCCGTCGGCGTACGCGGTGACGGTCACCCGCGCCTGCCTGCTCCTGCCGCCGTCCGCCGGGAACGTCAGCGTCTTCCATCCCGGGTCGGAGAGCGAACCGTGCGCGAGCACCCACCGGTACTCCACCCGCGCCGGCAGCCGCCCGACGGTGAACGTCGCCGTGAACGCGGGTGCCTGCGCGTCCGGCGGCGGACAGCTCCCGGCGTACGCCGTGTGCGCGCCGGCCAGCGTGACGTGCACCGACTGGGCGGGACGGCCGCTCGCCGCGCCGCTGCTCGGCGCGGGCCGCGGCGCCCCGGTGCCCTCGCCCGTGCCCTCGCCCGTGCCCGTGTCCGTGTCCTTGGCGGTGCCGGAGGCGCCGGAACGGGTGCCGCCCGTCCGGCTGGTGTGCGTGCCCTCGTCCGCCCGGCCCCCGCCGCCGCCGTGGTCGCGGAGGGCGTACGTCAGGCCCGCGACCGCCAGCAGGACCGCGAGCAGACCGGCGACGAGCACCGGTCCGGCCCGCCGGCCGCGCTCCGCCCCGGCGGCCGTGGCCGAGGGTTCCGGACTCCCCGCCGCCGGTGGTGCCGGCGGGCCGGGGGAGGGCCGGCGCGGCCGGGCCGCGAGCGTCGTGGCGTACGGCGCCGCCGCACGGGTCGCCGTCGTGCCGCCCGCCGCGACGATCCGCAGGTCCCGCTCGGCCTGTTCGGCGGGCAGCCGCTCCGCCGGGTCCTTGCGCAGCAGCCCCTCGATGACCGGGGCCAGTGGCCCGGCCCGGCGCGGCGGCGGCAACTCCTCGTCCACGACGGCCCGCAGGGTGCTCAGCGGGGTGTCCTGGCGGAACGGCGAACTGCCCTCGACGGCCGCGTACAGCAGCACGCCCAGCGACCACAGGTCCGACTCCGGGCCCGGGGTCCGCCCCAGCGCCCGTTCCGGCGCGAGGAACTCGGGCGAGCCGATCACCTCGCCGGTCATCGTCAGCGCGGAGCTGCCCTCGACCGTGGCGATGCCGAAGTCGGTCAGCACCACCCGGCCGTCCTCGGCCAGCAGCACGTTGGCCGGCTTCACGTCCCGGTACAGCACCCCGGCCGCGTGCGCGGCGCGCAGCGCGGCCAGCACCTCCGCGCCGACGTGCGCCGCCCGCGCCGGCGGCAACGGACCCTCGCCGTCCAGCCGGTCGGCCAGCGACCGCCCGCGGACCAGCTCCATCACGATCCAGGGCCGGCCGCCCTCCAGCGCCACGTCGTACACCGTGACCACGTTGCGGTCGGCGACCCGGGCCGCCGCCCACGCCTCGCGCTCCAGGCGCGCGTACATCCGCTCGACGTCGGAGGCGGGCAGTCCCGCCGGGGCCCGGACCTCCTTGACGGCCACCTCGCGGTACAGCACCTCGTCACGGGCCCGCCACACGGTGCCCATGCCGCCCTCGCCGAGCGGGGCCAGCAGACGGTAGCGGCCCCCGATCACGCGTTCACGGCCCGGCTCTTCGGACACGGCTGCCCCCCACGGCATCTGACGTGATTCCTCCACAAAAGTAGCTCAGCCGACCGCGGACGCGGCCCCCTTGAGCAGCAGTCCCGCACCCAGGGCGACGACGACCAGCGCGGACGCGAGCGGCAGGGTGCGGCGGACCAGCCCGGTCAGCGGATGTGACGTCCAGCGCGGGCGCCGGTCCAGCACCCGAGCGACCCCCGAGCCCAGCCGGACCACCGCGAACCCGGCCGCCGTCAGCGTCAGCGCCAGACCGGCGCCGTACGCCACGACCAGCAGCAGCCCGAACCAGGCCTTGCCGAGCGCCGCGGCGCCGACCAGCACGACCACGGCGGAGGGGCTGGGCACCAGACCGCCGGCGAACCCGAGCAGGATCGTGCCGCGCAGGGTGGGTGCCGTGGGGTGACTGTGGGTGTGGCCGCCGTGCGTGTGCACCACACCGTCGTGGTGCTCCTCGTCGGGGTGGTGACGGTGGTGCCGGTCGTGAGGACGGTGCCCGTGGTCGTGATGCCCGTGGTCGTGATGCCCGTGGTCGTGATGCCCGTGGTCGTGGTCGTGGTCGTGGTGGTGGTGGTCGGGGTGGGGGTGACCGGCGCCCGCGGCTTCCTCGTCCGCGCCGACCAGCACCAACGGACGCTCCCGCGGGACCGGTCGAGCCCGCGGAAGCGCACGCGCGCGTACCCGGTCGCGCCAGGCCCGGCGCACCAGACCGGCGCCCGCCGCGAGCACCAGGGCGCCGCCCGCCATGCCCAGCCAGGCGATCACCGAGGGCGCGGCCGCCGACCCGGCGGTGACGAGCAGCCCCAGCGCGACCACGCCGAGGGTGTGCGTCACCGTCACCGACGCGGCCAGCGGCAGTACGTCCCGCAGCCGGGACCGGCCACCGCGCGCGGCCGCCGTCGCCGCCATCAGGGTCTTGCCGTGCCCAGGGGCGAGTGCGTGCAGGGCGCCGAGCGCGATCGCGATGAGCAGCGCCAGCACGGCGAAGCCGAGGGTGAGGTCGTGCCGGGCGACCAGATCGTCCAGGGCTCGGGTCCAGCGGTCGGCGCCCCGGGGCAGGACCGCGGCGCCGGGCGCGTCCCGCCGCTCCTCGGCGAGGGCCGGTCCGCCGGGGCGCACCCGCAGGGAGGCGCCGGTGGTGTCGGCCGGTGAGGACAGCAGGTCCTTGGGGTACGTGGTCAGTTCGTGCGAGACGGACCGGGCCGGCACGTCCGTCGCGGTGAGCGTCATGCGGTCGCCGCGGGCGGTGATCTCCCGCCAGCCGGGTCCGCCGCCGGCCGCGGCGCCGTGGAAGCCTAGGGCGACCGGCTCACCCTTCGGCAGCGGCGCGGTGAACCGGCACTCCAGGCGCAGGGTGTGCAGACCCGCCTGCCCGGGCCGCAGCCGGGCCCGGGCGCTCACCGGCGTCAGCGCGGTGGCGCGGCCCGCGACGGTCAGCGCGCTGTCCCCGGCGGCCTCGGCGCACCGCCGCTCGGCCCACGCGCCCAGACCCAGTCGCCGGACGGCGGGCCCGGCCTGGGTCGCCGGGATCTCCGCCAGGTCCTCCACGTGGTCCACGAGGAGCCGGCCCGGAGCGGCGACGAGCCCGTCGTACCGGTTCACCGTGAAGTTGCCGAGGGGGTGCGCGCTCGCCGCGGCGGCGGGCAGCAGCGCGAGGCCGCAGGCGGCGGTCAGGACGGCCGCGACCAGGGCGACCGGGCGGCGGAGCGTCACTTCGCGGCCTCCAGTGCCTTCCGGGCCCGCGCCGCGCCCAGCGGCGAGAAGCCGGGGTTCAGCCGCAGCGCCGCCCGCAGCGAGGCACGGCCGTCCGCGGTGCGGCCCGTGGCCAGCTCGATCATGCCGCGGTGCTGGAGGAAGCCGGCGTTGCGGTAGCCGGTGGCCGTGGCCCGGCGGGCCAGCGGGAGAGCCTCCTCGTCATGGCCGTTGACGTGCAGCGCCCAGGCGAGGGCGTCCGCGGTGTGCACGGTGTGCCGGCGCGCCCACTCGGCGCGGGCGGCGCGCAGCGCGGACGCCTTGTCGCCGTGGTCGGCGGCGGCCAGCGCGGTGTCGAGGTCGACGTCGACACCGTTGGCCCGGGCCAGGGCGGTCCAGGCGTCCACGAGCGCGTACTGCTCGTGCGCCCGCGCCCGGTCGCCGGCCGCGCCACGGGCCTCGTACAGCTCGCCGAGCGCGACCAGCGGCCCGGGCAGCGGATAGCGGGCGACCACGGACCGCAGCCCCTGGATCGCCTCGTCCCGGTGCCCGCTCGCCGCCTGCGCCCTGGCCCGGCCCTCCAGCGCCGGCAGGTAGGTGTCGTCGGCGGCCAGGGCCCGGGAGTAGTAGCCGAGCGCCGACGCGTACCGCCCCTGGTTCCAGGCGAGCTGGCCCAGCTGGGCGGCCACGTAGGCCACGTCGCCGGGTGAGGCGGCGGCGTCGAGCGCCTGCCGCAGCACCCGCCGGGCCGCCGGCACGTCGCCGCGCAGCTCGCGGACGTAGGCGTACCGGGTGAAGACCGGTACCCCGGGCCTGCGTTCGTCAGCGGTGGCGGCCGCCCGGGACGCCTCCCCGTACCGGCCGAGCTCCACCAGGGCGTCGATCCGGGAGCACAGGGCGCGTTCGCCGTACGGGTTCCGCCGCAGCGCCCGGTCCGCGTAGCCGAGAGCGCCGGCGAAGTCGTGCCGGGCGGCGGCGAGGGCGGCCCGGCCCGCCAGGGCCTGGTCGTTGCCGGGGGCCAGCTCGAGGGACCGCTCCAGGGCCTTCTCGGCCTGCGGGTACCGGGCCGGGTCGCCCTTGGTCCGCGCCTGCTCGACATAGGCCAGCCCGAGCGTGGCCCAGCCGCCGTGGTCGCGGGGCTGTGACCGCAGATGGCTCTGCAGGGAGGTGACGGCCGCGTCCAGGTTCCCGCCGCCCAGCACCCCGGGATCGACGGCACCGGAGGCCGCCGCCGGTACCGGCCGGCCGTCACGCCCGGCGCCGACGGCGATCGCGCCGCCGGTCAGCGCGACCGCCAGCAGCACCGCCGGCCCCGCGAGGCGCGCGGCCCGCAGGCGTCGCGCCGCGGCCCCGGTCCGCCGCACGGCGGCCACCCGCTCCTCGGCGCCCGCCTCGCCCCGCCGCTCCTCCGGCGGGGTGCCGGACTCGGGCGGCGGTGCGGGTTCGGTGCCGGGCGCCGGGGCGCCGGACCCGGCCGTGCGGGCCGGACGCCCGCCGGTCTCCTCGTCGTTGGTGCGCGGGGCCATGCCGTCTCCTGGATCGCCTGGTGCCGGTGGGAAGCGGGAGGGCGCGGCCCGCCGTGGGGGAAGGGAAGCGGGCCGCGCCGGTTCGGGGGGTGTGTCAGTACGGGCGCTGCATCCGGCGGCGCCACCAGGCGAGGGCGGTGCAGATCAGCAGGATGCCCGCCGCGCCCGAGGCCGCCGAGGCGGCGATCAGCACGGTGTTCCCGGAGCCGGCGGAGCCGGCCCCGGCCGGCCGCAGCGCGTCGCCGAGCTGGCTGCGCACGTCCGCGCCCTTGGTCGTGCCCTTGGCGAGCGCGCCGCGCGAACCGGCGGTGGGTTCGGCCACGTACGGGAAGTACTTCTCGAACTTCTTGTCGTTCTTGTCCACCGCGTCGCCCAGGTCGTTCTTGGCGCCGACCAGCTCGCCCTCCACGACCTGGAGCGCCTCGTCGATCACGTCGTCGGTGAGCCGGCGGCCGTTCGGGAAGCCCGCGTTGTCACCGTCCAGGACACCGAGCCGCTTGGGATGCATGGCCGGCTTGATGGAGGTGTTCAGCCGCAACTGCTCCGAAGGCTTGCCGTTCGGCGGCTGGTTGAGTCCCTTGACGCCCTTGAGGAAGACGTCGACCAGGTCGTTGCGCGGCTCGGCGGGCGCCTTGATCTTGTAGATGCCCTCGATGAGCTTCGGCAGCTCGGGGTTGGTCACGTTCTTCAGGAACTGGGCGTCGTACGCGGGCTGCGACGCGTTGAACCGGTCCTTGTCCTTCTGCGGGTTGACGACCTCGTTCACCAGCGGGTTGCCGAGGCGCGAGACCTGCGAGTAGTAGCCCTGCGCGTTGCGGCGCTGGGTGGTCGACCAGATACCGACGACCGGCTGCTCGCCGGACTCGCGTATCAGGTCGTTGGGGACCTGCAGGGCGATCGTGTTGACGTTGTAGCCCTTGAGCGTGTCCCGGCCGACCTCGGTGAGGTTGCCGCCGTAGAGCAGGTCGAACACCCGCAGGTCCAGGAAGAACGGGTCGTCGGCCTGGCCGGCGAAGGTCGCGGCACCGCCCGCCGCCTTGTACACGGCCTGCGAGCGCAGCTTGCCGTAGTCCGGCATGGACGCCTTGCCCACGTTCGACGGCGCCACCGGCACGTCGTCCGCGACCTTGGTCCGCGACACCTCGTGCTGGTTCCTCGTCCGGATCAGGTCGATGTCGTACGTCTGCGTGATGTTGAGGTCCGGGTCGTCCAGGCTGGTGACGGGACCGGTGTTGTACAGGAACGTGTCGCCGTTCTTCGTGTGCGTCTTGAAGGTGTAGCGGAACAGCAGCTCGCCCTGCGCGTCACCGTTGTTGTCGATGTGGATGTCGTACTGCGCGTCGTCCGCGAACGTGTAGAAGTTCGGGCCGCCCGCCGGCTCCTCGAACGGGATCCAGTCGGCCACGATCGTCGTGGTGTCGGGCTTGTCCGGGCTGACGAACGCGTAGAGGTCCGTGTTGTCGTACTGCGGTGTCCCCGAGATGAGCGGGGCCTCGCGGTGGGAGGAGGCGGAGGCCGCCCCGGGTTCCAGCGTGGCGACGCCGGCGGCTGCGAGCCCCCCGGCGGCCAGCGCACCACAGATGAGCGTGACCAGGCCCTTGCGACCGGTGCCGCTCCTGGAGAAGAGAGGTGTCATGCCGTCCGTCCTCAGTACCCGACTTGCTTTGACGGACGGGTATACGGAGCGGGATCGCCGATCGGATTGGTCGGCCGGAGAATTTCTTTAGGTCCTCCCGGGACCCGCGTTTTCGGCCCGCAGATGCGTATCAACCGCCGGAGGTGTGCGCTCGTGCGGATGCGTGGAGTCAGAGGCGGGGGCCGGTCCGGCTGCGGCCACGGAGGGCGGACCGGCGTGGAGGCGGACGAATTGCTGGTGCTCGTGGCGGGCGGCGACCAGAGGGCGTTCGAGGATCTGTACGCACTGGTCTCCGGCCCGGTGTTCGGGCTGGTGCGGCGGGTGGTGCGCGACCCCTCGCAGTCAGAGGAGGTGGCCCAGGAGGTGCTGCTCGAACTGTGGCGCTCCGCGGGCCGGTTCGACCCCCGGCGGGGCAGCGCCCTGTCCTGGATCCTCACCCTCGCCCACCGTCGCGCCGTCGACCGGGTGCGCAGCGCCCGCGCGGCCGGCGAACGCGAGCAGCGGGAGGCCCTGCGCGCCGGGGAACCGGCCTTCGACCACGTCGCCGAGGAGGTGGAGGCCGGACTGGAGCGCGAGTGGGTGCGCCGCTGCCTGAACCGGCTCACGGCGCTGCAACGCCAGTCCGTCACCCTCGCCTACTACGACGGGTACACCTACCGTGAGGTGGCCGAGCGGCTCTCCCTGCCGCTCGGCACGGTCAAGACCCGGATGCGCGACGGGCTCACCCGGCTGCGCGAGTGCCTGGGAGGTGCCGCGTGAGCGCCCTCGGCCGCCTGCTGGGCCGCGGGGACCTGCACTCCCTCGCCGCCCCCTACGCGCTCGACGCCCTCGAACCCGGCGAACGGCGCCGCTTCGAGAAGCACTTGGGGAAATGCGACCGCTGCGCCGCCGAGACGCGCGCGCTGTCCGAGGACGCGGTACGCCTCGCCTGGTCCACGGCCGCTCCCGCGCCCGCCGCCCTGCGCGACCGGGTGCTGGCCGCCGTCCGCGCCACCCCCCAGGAACAGCCGCCCGCACGGGAGCGCGCGCCCCAACTGCCCCCGCACGTCTGGGGCGGCCAGCCGCCACCGGCGCGCGCCCGTACGCCCCGGACGCGCCCTCTCCTCGCCCCGTTCGCCACGGCGACCGCCGCCGCGGCCCTCGTCGTCGCCTCCCTCTTCGCCGTCCAGGCGAACCGCACCCAGGACCGGCTCGACGCCGAGCAGGTCCGGGCACGTGAGATCGCCCACGTTCTCGCCGCTCCCGACGCCCGGGCCACGGCGAGCGCGGACGCCCGGGGCCGCGGTATCGGAGTGATCGCTTCCGTCTCGGAGGGGCGGGCCGTCGTCACCCTCAGCGGATACGGCACCCCGTCCGGTGGCCGCGTGCACCAGCTCTGGCTCATGCGCCCCCGTGCGCTACCGCGCTCCCTGGGCCTCCTCGCGGGCGACACGCCCTTGGTCGCCAAGGGGCTCGGCAGATCCTCGACGTCACTCGCCGTGACCGTCGAGCCGGGCGGCGGATCGGCACAGCCCACTGGTCAGCCGGTTGCCCAACTCACCCTGAAAGCGGTCGGATTCGGAGAGTAGTCGCCGACGCATGGTCAACCCCCTTACGGGGAAGGTGAATCCTGTGGGCGAGATACACGGGTGCTCCACCGGGGCGATAGGGTTACCCTGCCCGGGCCGGGTGGACTCGTACGGGTGGGGAGTGACATGGAGCAGATAACAGTGCGCAGCAGGGCCAGGGTCCCTGCGATCACCTGCGGGAGCAGCGCGACCAGTTCGCGCCTCGACCGCCATCTGTCGGTGCTGGCGGGTCCCGCCATACCGCAGGTCGAGACGGCCGAGGCCACCTCGCTGATGCGAGAGCTGACGGCACGTGGCACCGCGCACCAGCGCAGCGACCGGGGCCGGCGGGTCAGCCGGGTCTCCCTGTTCGCGCCGCTGCGCCGGCTGCGGCGCTCGCTGTTCGGCGGGCACTGAGCCGGCGCCGAGCCGAGTACCGAGCTAACCCCGCGAGGCCCCGCGGGGTCCCTGAAGCAGGCCGGCGGTCCCGGAACCCGTCCGGGGCCCGCGCTCAGGCCGCCACACCGTCCCGGCGCAACGCTGCGATCTCGTCGTCCGTCATCCCCACGGCACGCAGCAGGGCCGCGGTGTGCTGTCCGAGCGCGGGCACGTCGCCCATCCGTGCCTCGTCCCCGCCCGGCAGCGTGATGGGAGGCAGCAGCGCCTTCAGCGGCCCGACCGGCGTACCCACCCGACGCCACCGCTCCCGGGCCGCGAGCTGCGGATGGTCCGCCAGTTCGTGCAGGTCGCGCAGGCGCGCACAGGCGATCCCGGCCTTCTCCAGCAGGGTCAGCGCCTCGTCGGCGCCGAGCGCCCCGAGCGCGTCCGCGACCAGTTCGTCGGTCCGCCCCCGGTTCGCCACCCGGGCCGCGTTCGTCGCGAACTCCGGGTCCGTCCCCAACTCCGGCCGCCCCATGACCTGTCCGGCCAGCCGGCGCCACTCCCGGTCGTTCTGCACCGACAGCAGCACCCGCCCGCCGTCCGCCGTCGGATAGGCGTCGTACGGGGCGATCACGGCGTGCGCGAGGCCGGTGCGGGCCGGCGGCTCGCCCCCGTGCATCGCGTGGTGCAGCGGATGCCCCATCCACTCCGCGAGCGCCTCCAGCATCGACACCTGCACCGGCCCGCCGCGGCCGGTGGTGCCCCGCCGGACCAGCGCGGCCAGCACACCGGAGAAGGCGTACATGGCCGCCGCGATGTCCGCCGCCGGAATGCCCGCCTTGACCGGCTGCCCGGGCGTACCGGTCACCGACACGAGCCCGGCCTCGCACTGCACGAGCATGTCGTACGCCCGCTTGTCCGCGTACGGGCCCGAACCGCCGTACCCGGAGATGTCCACGGCGATCAGCCGCGGGTGCGCCGCGCACAGCGTGGCCGAGTCCAGCCCCAGCCGGGCGGCGGCCCCGTGTGCCAGGTTCTGCACGAACACGTCGGCCTCCGCCACCAGTTGCCGCACGACCGCCAGTCCCCGCGGGTCCTTCAGGTCCAGGGCGATGGACTCCTTGCCGCGGTTGCACCACACGAAGTGCGAGGCGAGACCCCCGGCGGCGGTGTCGTAACCCCGTGCGAAGTCACCCCCGTCGATCCGCTCCACCTTCACGACCCGGGCGCCCAGGTCGGCGAGCTGCCGGGTGGCGAAGGGCGCGGACACGGCCTGTTCGACGGCGACGACGGTGATGCCCTCCAGGGGCAGCGGCAGATGATCCATGAGCCGGATGATCTCCCCTGACCGGCGGTCCTGTCAGCACCCCGCCACCACGCCCCGTACCGTGACCGCACGGACCGGGACCGCGCGGGACGCCGGCTCGCCCTGATCGCCGAGGTGCCGGCGGCCGTCCGCGGCCCGGGTGCGGCCCGGTGGCCGGACGGCGGACTCCTTCCCCGGCGAGGTCACCCGGGGTCACGCGGACGTCGACCGGTCCGCCCGGCCGCGGGACGCGGCGGCTCTCCGCCCGGCCGGAGGCCGCTCTGCACGACACGACCTAGAGCAGGGCGAACTGGCCGTCCGGGCCCTCCTCCCGGTGGTCCAGGACCGAAGCGGGGCGGCGGGCGGAGGCGGGGACCGGGAGGACGCCCGCGCGGCGCAGCTCGGCCGCGGTGACCGGTGAGGTGACCTCCAGGGCGGCGCGCAGCGGTCGCAGTTCCGCCAGCAGGGACAGCACCGTGATCAGCTCCAGCAGCTCCGAGGTCCAGGCCTGCGGCCAGGCGGCGGGACGGATCGCTGCCAGGGTGCCCGGATCCGCCGCGGCGGTGCGGGCCGCGAACCAGGCCTCCAGGACCCGGACCCCGCCCACCTCGTGGTCCCAGGCCTCCGGCGGCACGGGGGAGACCCGGCCCCCGTCGAGGTGCAGCGCCTCCTCCTCGCGGTCGTAGTGCAGGGTGAGGGGCCGCGCGGGCAGGGGAGCGCGGACGTAGGGGCGGCGGCCGCCGGGCAGTCTGGGGCGTTCGCCGTCGCGGCGCATCAGCCACAGCACGCGGCGGCCCACCTCCACGCCGGCGTCCCAGACACCGGCGTCCCGGGTGAGCGGGACGGTGAGGCCGGGGCGGACCGCCGCCAGGATCCAGGCCAGGACGTCCGTTGCCGTGGGGCGTTCTCCCAGCAGGCTCGCCATGTGGTCCAGCAGACCGGGCGCCAGGTTCGGCTCCGTGCCGTCCGGGCGGCGGTACAGCGGCCGGACGCGGCCGGGGCGCAGCAGCGGCAGGAGCGAGGTCGCGAGCAGCGGACCGTCGTCGCCCGTCTCGACCACGAACACCTGCCGCTCGCCCGCCACCCGCCACAGCTCCGGCCGGGCCACGTCGAGCAGCCGGTGGTCCGGGATCAGCCACTGCTCGTCGAAGGGCGCCGCCAGCACCCGTACCGGCTCGGCGCAGGGGCCCTCGGCGCGCGCCAGCCGTTCGGTGCCGGAGGACTGGCCGGGGAGCTGGCCCACCGCGGAGTGCGCCGTGCGGGAGCGGGTCGGCTCGAACAGGGTCTCGCGGTCCTGGCCATGGGCCCTGAGCAGTGCCTCCCAGCGGGCCCGCAGGGAGGCGGGATCGGGCGCCGTCGGCCAGGCGCGGCCCGGCCGCGGCGGTGCGACGGACCACGGCATGAGGTCCGCCAGCGGCGGAGCGTCGTCGTGCGTCACGCTGGGCATCGTAGAGCCTGCCGGCGACGGCCGGGTCAGGTGGCGTCCAGGGTCACCGTGAAGGAGAAGCGGTCGCCCCGGTAGTGGATGACCACCACGTCCAGCGCCCGGCCGGCGGCGTCGTAGGTCACGCCCGTGTAGTGCAGGATCGGGCTGAGCAGCGGCACCTGGAGCAGCCGCGCCGTCTCCGGGTCGGCGAGCCGGGCCTCCACGGTGTCCGTGATGCGGCTGATGTCCGCGCCGACGACGTCCCGCAGCACCTTCGTCATCGGCCAGCGGACCAGGTCCCGTACGTCGATGCGCGCGGCGAGTTCGGGGCGGACGTGGTTGCGGGCGTGGTTGGTCGGCTCGCCGGTCTTCTCGTCGCTGCGCAGCCGGTGGTACGTGGCCACCTCCGCCAGGTCCGGGAAGTACTCGGCGAGTTCGCCGGTCACGGGCGTGCTGCCCTGCTCCAGCAGTTCGGTCGTCATGCCCGACTGCTGGGCGACGATCGCGTCCACCGAGCCCAGCAGCCGCACCGGGGCGCCGCGTCGCGCGTCGGGCTCGATGAACGTGCCGCGCCGCCGGTGCCGGCTGATCAGCCCCTCGTCCTCCAGTTCCTTCAGCGCCTGCCGCATGGTGAGCACGCTCACCCCGTAGTGCTCCGCGAGCCGCTCCTCGGTGGGCAGGCGCAGCGGGTCCCGCGGTGAGCGGCCGAGTATCGAGGCGCGCAGCGACTGCGACACCTGATACCACAGCGGCAGCTTGCGGTTCAGGACGATCGAATCCGGGGCGAAGGAGGTCACGGGCCTATCCGTACCTGTTCGGGATCGTTCGGTGCAACGGAGCCGTCACCGTGCGCGGAAGTGACGTTCGAGGCCCTGCCAGACGTCGTCGTACCGCTGCTGGAGGTGTCCGGCCCCGGCCGCCTGCGGGGCGAGCGTCAGCGGCCAGCGGGTCTCGAACATGAACGCCAGCCCGTCGTCGACCCGGTGCGGCTTCAGCTCGGCCGCGCTCGCCCGGTCGAAGGTCTCCCGGTCCGGGCCGTGCGCCGACATCATGTTGTGCAGCGAGCCGCCGCCCGGCACGAACCCCTCGGCCTTGGCGTCGTAGGCGCCCTCGATGAGGCCCATGTACTCGCTCATCACGTTCCGGTGGAAGTACGGCGGACGGAAGGTGTCCTCGCCCACCAGCCAGCGCGGCGCGAACACCACGAAGTCGACGCCGGCCAGGCCCGGGGTGTCCGACGGAGAGGTCAGCACCGTGAAGATGGACGGGTCGGGGTGGTCGTAGGAGATGGTGCCGATCACATTGAAACGGCGCAGGTCATAGACGTACGGCACGTGGTTGCCATGCCAGGCGACCACGTCGAGCGGGGAGTGGTCGTACGTGGCGGTCCAGAGGTTGCCGCAGAACTTGTTGACCACCTCCACCGGTCCCTCTACCTCCTCGTACGCGGCGACCGGCGCCCGGAAGTCCCGGGCGTTGGCCAGTCCGTTGGCGCCGATGGGCCCGAGGTCGGGGAGCTGGAACGGCGCCCCGTAGTTCTCGCACACATAGCCGCGGGCCGACTCGTCGAGCAGTTCCACACGGAAGCGCACCCCGCGCGGGATCAGTGCCACATGCGCGGGCTCCACATGGAGTCGGCCGAACTCGGTGTGCAGCAGCAGGCCGCCGCGCTCCGGCACGATCAGCAGCTCCCCGTCGGCGTCCGAGAAGACCCGCTCCATCGAGGCGTCGGCGTGGTACAGGTGCACGGCCATGCCGGTCCGCTGGGTCGCGTCGCCGTTGCCGCCCAGCGTCCACAGGCCCGCCAGGAAGTCGGTGCCGGCCGGCGGCTCGGGCAGCGGGTTCCAGCGCAGCCGGTTGGGGTCGGGCACGGTCTCGGTGAAGGGCGCCGTGCGGATCGCGCCGTTGCCGGTGCGGGTGAACGCGGGGTGCGCGGCCGACGGACGGACGCGGTACAGCCAGGAACGGCGGTTGTGCGCCCGCGGCTCGGTGAACGCCGTGCCGCTGAGCTGCTCGGCGTACAGGCCGAGGGGCGCCCGCTGCGGCGAGTTGCGGCCCTCGGGCAGGGCGCCCGGCACCGCCTCCGAGGCGTGCTCGTTGCCGAACCCCGTCAGGTACGGCAGTCCCTCGGCGGTCTTCCGTGCGTCCCCGCTCATTGCTCGCTCCCTTGCGCTGCTAATTCCTATGCATCACCGTAGGAATGGTGGAGGCCGGGCGCAAGGGGGTGCCGGGTTCCCGCGCCGGGTCCACCCGAAGGGGTGGGCCGGGAACCAGACTTCAGGGGGATCCGGGGTGACGGGGCGGTGTTCTAGCCTCCCGGGCATGTCATGGAGGTCATGGACGCGCGGGACCCTGACCGCGCTCGCGGTCACGGTCCTGCTGCCGCTGGGAGCGGGGGGCTGCGGGACCGGCGAGGCGCGCGACCGCACCGGTGCCGTCGCGCCGTCGCCGGTGGGCGAGGTGCTGGACGGCACGGACGAGGCCGGCCGGCACCTGCGCGAGGCCGGCGGCGCGGGCGCCCCGGAGGTCGCCGTCGAGGTGGCCCCGGCCGCCGCGGGCGGCTGGGACGTCCGGCTGACGCTGCGCCACTTCCGCTTCTCCGCACCGCACGCCCGGCCGCGGGCGGTGCCCGGGCGCGGGCTCGCCCGCCTCTTCGTCGACGGCCGCCGGGTGACCCGGCTGCGCGCGCGGGAGTACCACCTGGACGGCCGGCTCGTCCCGCACGGCACCCACCACGTCACCGCCCGTCTGTACGCCGACGACGGCACGGTGTGGGCCGTGCGCGGCGAGCCGGTGCAGGGCACCGCCGACATCACGGCCTCCGGCGCTGAGACGCGGCCGGTCACGGACACCGGTGCCGCCGGGTCCTGAGCGCGTCCGGGCCCGCGCCCCCGTCCGGTGAGCGGCGGGGACCGCCCTCTCCGCCCCGCAGGCCGGCGCGGCGGCCCCGGCCCGGTGGCCCCGGCGGGCACCGCGGCCGCCCTGTCCCGCACGCCGATGAGTGCAACGGCCACCCTTTTCCGTACTGGGGGGCGAGGTTCACCCGGCCCCGGCGGAGAGGCATCATGAAGTCCGTGCCCCACGCGACATCGCTGCGCCGCGCGCCCGTCCAGCGGCGCAGCGCCGAACGGCTGACCCGGATCCTCGACGCCTGCGCCGACCTCCTCGACGAGGCCGGCTACGACGCCCTGAGCACCCGGGCGGTGGCCGCGCGCGCCGAGGTGCCCATCGGCTCGGTCTACCGGTTCTTCGGCAACAAGCGGCAGATGGCCGACGCCCTCGCCCAGCGCAACCTGGAGCGGTACAGCGAACGCGTCAGGGAACGGCTGGAGGACGAGCGGCGGGGCGACTGGCGGGCCGCCGTGGACGCCGTGCTGGACGAGTACCTGGCCATGAAGCGCACCGCGCCCGGCTTCGCCCTCGTGGACTTCGGCAACCAGATCCCGGTCGGCGCCCGGCAGGCGGAGCCCAACACCCGGGTCGCCGACCGGCTCACCGACCTGCTCTCCGGCTACCTCGGCCGCACCCCCGGCGAGGATCTGCGCCGCGTCTTCCTCGTCGCCGTGGAGAGCGCCGACACCCTCGTGCAGCTCGCCTTCCGGGTCGATCCCCAAGGCGACGAGGCGATCATCCGCGAGACCCGCGAGCTGCTGCGGGCGTACCTCGGACGCGTCCTCGACTGAACCCGCCCCGCGGCCGGGGCGTCGCGGGGGCTCCCCTCCATGCCTACCGGTCGGTATGCTCACCCCCCGAGCCCGCCGGAGCCCGCCCGGGCCGACCGGGGCGGGCCCGGCACCGCCGCCGATCCTCCGGGAGGACCCGTGCCCCGCACCGCCCTGCGAATCTGTCCCCTGTGCGAGGCCACCTGCGGGCTGACCCTCACCGTCGAGGGCACCCGGGTCACCGGTGCCCGCGGCGATCGCGAGGACGTCTTCAGCAAGGGCTTCATCTGCCCCAAGGGCGCCTCCTTCGGCGCCGTCGACGGCGACCCCGACCGGCTGCGCGCGCCGCTGGTCCGCGAGGACGGCGCGCTGCGCGAGGCCACCTGGGAGGAGGCCTTCGACGCGGTCGCGGCGGGTCTGCGCCCGGTCGTCGAGCGGTACGGGCCCCACGCCCTCGGAGTGGTCCTCGGCAACCCCAACGTGCACACCATGGCCGGTGCCCTCTACCCGCCGGTCCTGCTGGCCGCCCTGCGCACCCGCAGCCTGTTCACCGCCTCCACGGTCGACCAGATGCCCAAACACGTCTCCAGCGGCCTGCTCTTCGGCGACGCGAACGCCATCCCGGTCCCGGACCTCGACCGCACCGACCACCTGCTGCTGATCGGCGCCAACCCCGTGGAGTCCAACGGGAGTCTGTGCACCGCCCCGGACTTCCCCGGCAGGCTGAAGGCCCTCCGGGCCCGCGGCGGCCGGCTCACCGTGGTGGACCCCCGCCGCACCCGCACCGCGAAACTCGCCGACCGGCACCTCGCGATCCGCCCCGGCACCGACGCCCTGCTGCTCGCCGCGCTGGCCAACGTGCTGTTCGAGGAGGAGCTGACCGACCTCGGCGCGCTCGCCCCGCACGTCCAGGGCGTGGACGAACTCCGCGCGTCCATCGCTGACTTCACCCCCGAGGCGGTGGCCGGCGCCTGCGACCTCGACGCGGACCTCATCCGCACCCTCGCCCGTGAACTCGCCGCCGCCCCCACCGCCGCCGTCTACGCCCGCATCGGGAGCTGCACCGTCCCGCACGGCACCCTCGCGAGCTGGCTGGTCGACGTCCTCAACGTCCTCACCGGCAACCTGGACCGGCCGGGCGGCGCCCTCTTCCCGCAGGCCGCCACCGACCGGACACCCCGCCCGGCCGGCCCCGGCCACGGTTTCGCCCTCGGCCGCTGGCACTCCCGGGTGCGGCAGCTGCCCGAGGCGAAGGGCGAGTTGCCGCTCTCCGCGCTCGCCGAGGAGATCGACACCGCGACCGACGAGGGCGAGCCGGTCCGCGCGCTCGTCGTCGTCGCGGCCAACCCGGTGCTGTCCGCGCCCGACGGCGACCGCCTCGACAAGGCCCTGGACTCGCTGGACTTCATGGTCAGCGTCGACCCGTACCTCAACGAGACCTCCCGCCACGCCGACGTCGTGCTGCCCCCGCCGCCGCCCTCGCAGAGCCCGCACCACGACTTCGCCTTCAACACCCTCGCCGTGCGCAACCAGGTCCGCTACAGCCGTCCCGCCGTCCCCCTCGAACCCGGCCGGATGGCCGAGACCGAGATCCTCGCCCGGCTGGTCCTGGCCGCGACGGGCATGCACGGCGCCGACCCGGCCGCCGTGGACGCGATGGTCGTCGACCAGACCCTCGGCAAGGCCGTCCAGGAACCCCACTCCCCGGTGCACGGCCGCGATCCGGGGGAACTCGCCGCACAGCTCACCGGGGAGAGCGGCCCCGAGCGGCGGCTCGACCTGATGCTGCGCCTCGGCCCCTACGGCGACGGCTTCGGCGTCCGGCCCGACGGCCTGACGCTGCGCAGGCTGCTCGACCACCCGCACGGCATCGACCTCGGCCCGCTGCAACCGCGCCTGCCGCAGCCCCTGAAGACCGTGAGCGGCAAGGTCGAGCTGCTGCCCGCGCCGATCGCCGGGGACCTGCCCCGGCTGCGCGAGGCCCTGCGCGAGCGCCCCGCCTCACTGGTCCTCGTCGGCCGCCGCCACCTGCGCTCCAACAACAGCTGGATGCACAACGTGCCCGCCCTCACCGGCGGCAGCAACCGCTGCACCCTGCAGCTGCACCCGCGCGACGCCGCCCGCCTCGGCATAGCGGACGGCGAACCGGTGCGGGTCAAGGGCGCCGGGGGAGCGGTGACCGCGCCCGCCGAGGTCACCGACGCGGTCCGGCCGGGTGTGGTGAGCCTGCCGCACGGCTGGGGCCACGACCGCCCCGGCGTCCGGCTGCGCCACGCCGGCACCGACCCCGGCGTCAACGTCAACCAGCTCCTCGACGGCAGCCTGCTCGACCCGCTCTCCGGCAACGCGGTCCTCAACGGCGTCCCGGTCGAGGTGACGGCCGTGCCCGACGATCTCACCACGCTGACCTGAGCAAAGCTGTGACCTGGACTTTCGCGCTTATTGCTCGCGTGTCAACCACTTGTTAACGCCGTTTGACCGGACCTAACGTCGTCGCACCGCCGGCCCCAGGTGGGATGTTCAAGGGCGAACGTTAGGTATCCACATGCTGACCATCCTCGGCTTCGCCATGATCGCGACCTTCCTGGTCCTGATCATGCTGAAGAAGATGTCGCCGATCGCGGCGCTCGTGCTCATACCGGCACTCTTCTGTGTCTTCGTGGGCAAGGGCGCCCACCTCGGCGACTACGTCATCGACGGCGTCACCGGACTCGCCCCCACCGCGGCGATGCTCATGTTCGCGATCGTCTACTTCGGTGTGATGATCGACGTCGGCCTCTTCGACCCGGTCGTCCGGGGCATCCTGAAGTTCTGCCGGGCCGATCCGCTGCGGATCGTCGTCGGCACGGCCGTCCTGGCGGCCATCGTCTCCCTCGACGGCGACGGCTCCACCACCTTCATGATCACCGTCTCGGCGATGTACCCGCTGTACAAGCGGCTGAAGATGAGCCTGGTCGTGATGACCGGCGTGGCGGCCATGGCCAACGGCGTGATGAACACCCTGCCGTGGGGCGGGCCGACCGCGCGCGCCGCGACGGCGCTGAAGCTGGACGCGAGCGACATCTTCGTCCCGATGATCCCGGCCCTGGCCGCGGGCCTGCTGTTCGTCCTCGTCCTCGCCTACGTCCTCGGCCGGCGCGAGCGCGGCCGGCTCGGCGTGCTCACCCTGGACGAGGCGCTGGTGGAGGCGCCCGACGCGGAGACCGTGCTGGTCGGCGCCGGTTCCAGCGGCACCCCGAAGCGCACCGGGGGCTCCGGCACCGGCACCGGCACCGGCGGGAGCCTGCCCGCGGCGCCCGAGGACGAGGGCTTCCAGGGCCTCGACCCCGCCCGCGCGACCCTGCGGCCGAAGCTGTACTGGTTCAACGCGCTGCTCACGGTCGTCCTGCTGACCGCCATGATCATGGAGTGGCTGCCGATCCCGGTGCTGTTCCTGCTCGGCGCCGCGCTCGCGCTGACCGTCAACTTCCCGCACATGCCCGACCAGAGGGCCCGGATCGCCGCGCACGCCGAGAACGTCCTCAACGTCTCCGGCATGGTCTTCGCCGCCGCCGTCTTCACCGGCGTGCTGCAGGGCACCGGCATGGTGGACCACATGGCCGAGTGGCTGGTGCGCAACATCCCCGACGCGATGGGCCCGCACATGGCCCTCGTCACCGGCGTACTGAGCATCCCGCTCACGTACTTCATGTCCAACGACGGCTTCTACTTCGGCATCCTGCCGGTGCTCGCCGAGGCGGGCCAGGCCCACGGCGTCTCCACCGTGGAGATCGCCCGCGCCTCGATCGTCGGCCAGCCGCTGCACATGTCCAGCCCGCTGGTCCCGGCCGTGTACGTCCTCGTCGGCATGGCCAAGGTCGAGTTCGGCGACCACACCCGGTTCGTCGTGAAGTGGGCCGTCCTCACCTCGCTGGTGGTGCTCGGCGCGGGCGCCGTCCTCGGCATCCTCTGATCCGCCGGACGGTCAACGGCAGGTCTCCCGGAAGGAGAAGGTCTCATGGCGCCCGGTGGGAACCGCGGCTGGCTGCTCCGCCTCGTCGTCGCCTTCGGTCTCGCGCAGGGGGCGGTGTCGATGGCCCGGCCCGCCGTCTCCTACCGGGCGCTCGCGCTGGGCGCCGACGAGCGGGCGGTCGGCGTCATCGCCGGGGTGTACGCCCTGCTCCCGCTGTTCGCGGCGGTGCCGCTCGGCCGCCGTACCGACCACGGCCGCTGCGCACCGCTGCTGCCGGCGGGCGTCGTCCTCATCTCCGGGGGCTGCGTACTCAGCGGACTGGCCGACTCCCTGTGGGCGACGGCCCTGTGGAGCGGGGTGATGGGGCTCGGGCACCTCGGCTTCGTGATCGGCGCCCAGTCGCTGGTGGCCCGGCAGTCCGCACCGCACGAACAGGACCGCAACTTCGGGCACTTCACCATCGGCGCCTCCCTCGGCCAGCTCGTCGGACCGGTCGCCGCCGGCGCCCTCATCGGCGGCCCCGACATGGCCGGCAGCAGCGCCCTCGCCCTCGTCGTCGCGGGCGCGGGCGGGGCGCTCGCGCTCACCTCGCTGTGGCGCGTCGAGGACCGCACGGCGGTCGACTCCCCTTCGCCCAGGGGCGGCAGAGTGCCGGTCGGCGGGATCCTGCGTGCCCGGGGCGTGCCCGCGGGGATGCTCGTCAGCCTCTCCGTGCTCTCCGCCACCGACATCCTCACCGCCTATCTCCCGGTGGTCGGCGAGCACCGGGGCATCGCGCCCGCGGTGATCGGTGTCCTGCTCGGTCTGCGCGCCGGGGCCACCATCGCCTGCCGGCTCGTCCTCACCCCGCTGCTGCGGCTGCTGGGCCGTCCGGCGCTGCTCACGGCGACCTGCTTCCTGGCGGCCGTTGTGTGCGCGGGGGTGGCCGTGCCGGTGCCGGTGTGGGCGCTCGGAGCGATGCTCACCGTCCTCGGTTTCTGCCTCGGTGTCGGACAGCCGCTGTCCATGACGACGGTCGTCCAGGCCGCCCCGGCCGGCGCCCGCTCCACCGCGCTCGCCCTGCGCCTGACCGGCAACCGGCTCGGCCAGGTCGCCGCCCCGGCCGCCGCGGGCCTGGTCGCGGGCGTGGCCGGGGTGGCCGCGCCGTTCGTGATGCTGGGCGCGTTGCTGCTGCTGTCCTCGGCGGTGGCGGTGCGGTCGCCGGAGGGCGGAAAGCGGCCCCCCGAGGCCGATCCGGCCGCGGAGACGGGCCGGAAGGCAACGGCGTTGCGCCGCACGAGCGATATCTGACGGCGCGTCCGGCGTTGGTGCCGCGGGCCGTGGAGCGCATGCGTGAGAGTCCAGAGGAGAGCGATTTGTATGAAAATCGTCTAACTCGGAGGAGCTTGCATGCCCACCCTGACACTTCCACGGACCTTCTCCCGCGCGGGTGCCACCGTCGTCCTCACCGCCCTGGCCGCGGCAGGCGCGTCATGGGTGGCGGCGCCGGCGGCGACGGCGGTAGGGGAGAACGGCGACATCCGGATCCACAACGCGCGCTCCACCAACCCGCCGTCGTTCATCGGCTCGGCGAAGGACGACCCGGTGGTCTGCAAGTTCTTCCTCGAGGCCGTCAACTTCGACGCGCTGCCCGCCATCACCTACACCATCACGCCCCAGCCGCCGCTGCCCACCGCCGCCACCGTGACGGGCAGCATCCAGCTCGCCGGCGGCGCGGGCCACACCGACCCGCTGGGACTCGCGGACGGGCAGTACAAGATCAGCTGGACCGTGGGGACGCCCCCGGCCCTGAAGGAGAAGGTCTTCCGCGTCAACTGCCGGGACGGCCGGGCGGAGGGGCAGCAGGGCCCGGGCGGTCAGATCGAGGACCACCAGCAGAACAACGGCCAGCAGAACCACGACCAGCAGAGCGACTCGGCCTGGGGCTCGGGCGGCGACCACAACGACGGCCCCAAGGGCGGCGTGCACGCGGGCGGCGGCGGCCTCGTCGACACGACGGGCGCGTTCTCTCCGGTCGCGGCCGCCGCGGCCGTCGGACTGGTCGCGGTCAGCGGCGCGGTGTACATCCGGCTGATCCGCCGGCGGCCCCATGGTGCCGCGTAGGCGCCGACCCAGGCCGTGGTACCGGACCCGTGCCTACCGCCTCGCCAGGACGGCCCTGCTCGCGGGCGTCCTGGTGACGGTGGGGGTCCGGTGCGGCGGACCGGACGGTCCGGCCCAGGCGGGTGGCCGGACCGGCGGTGACGGACGGCAGGGGGAGTCGGACCAGGCGCCCCCGCCCCGCCCTCTGTCCACCCGGTCCCGGCCGACGGACCTGCGCATCCCGTCCCTCGGCATCGACGCCCCGGTCATGGGCCTGCGACTCGACCGCGAGCGGCAGTTGTCGACACCGCCGCTGGACCGCCCGAAGGAGGTCGGCTGGTACCAGGACGGTCCCACGCCCGGGGAGACCGGCACCGCCATCGCCGTCGGACACCGCGACACCCGGACCGGTGCCGCCGTCTTCGCGGCCCTGGCCCAGGTCGAGCCGGGCAAGCCGATCGAGGTCAGGCGCGCGGACGGCCGTACCGCCGTCTACAGCGTGGACCGGGTGAAGGTGTACGACAAGGCCGGCTTCCCCGACAAGGAGGTCTACGGCTCCTCCCGGCGCCCGGAGTTGCGCGTGCTCACCTGCGGCGGTCTGTACAGCCGGCGCACCGGCTACACGAGCAACGTGGTGGTCTTCGCCCACCTCACCGCGACCGGCTGACCCCCCGGCGCCGCCTCCCGCCGCCCGCACGGGGCGGCCCGGAGCCCGAACCCGCCCCTCCGTTTCGGCGCCCGCCTGGGGCGCGGTTCCGGACATCGTCACCACTCTTCCCCGGCCGGGCACATTCCGTTAACTTCCGTGACTCGTGGGGCCTGTCGTCCCCTTCCCGCCGGCCACGCGGCGGGAACGCGACGGCATGCCCCTGGGCCCCGTACGTCCGCACGGGGCCCCGGACCACGGAGCAGCGGCGCTCCGCACAGCCCCCGGGGGCAGCACCCATGACACGCGCCATCTCTCTGCACGACGTGAGCAAGTCCTACGCCCGGGGCCCCCGCGTGGTCGACCGGGTCTCGCTGGACATCGCACCCGGCGAGTTCCTGGTCCTGCTCGGCCCCTCGGGCTGCGGCAAGTCCACCGTGCTGCGCATGATCGCCGGACTCGAGGAGATCGACGCGGGCGAACTGCTCCTCGACGGCGAGCACGCCAACGACTGGCTGCCCGCCGAGCGGGACATCGCGATGGTCTTCCAGAACTTCGCCCTCTACCCGAGCATGACCAGCCGCGACAACATCGGCTTCCCGCTGCGCATCGAGGCACCCGCCGCCGACCCCGCCCCGCGCGTGGACGCGACCGCCCGCATGCTCGGCATCGAGGACCTGCTCGACCGGTTCCCCGGCCAGCTCTCCGGCGGCGAACGCCAGCGGGTCGCCATGGGCCGGGCCATCGCCCGGCACCCCTCCGCGTTCCTGATGGACGAGCCGCTGTCCAACCTCGACGCCAAGCTCCGCAACCACCTGCGGGCCGAGATATCCCAGCTCACCCGCGAGCTGGGCGTGACGACGGTGTACGTCACGCACGACCAGTCCGAGGCGATGTCCCTCGGCGACCGGGTCGCCGTGCTGCGCGGCGGGGTGCTCCAGCAGGTCGGCACCCCGCGCGAGGTCTACGCGCTGCCCCGCAACGTCTTCGTCGCCGCCTTCATCGGCACCCCGCGCATCAACCTGCTGCGCGGCCTGGTCCGGGCCCCGCTCGACGGCGCCATGACCATCAGCCTCGGCAAGCAGTACCTGCGCCTGCCCGAACCCCTGTCCCTCGACCACCAGTTGCTCCGCGTCCAGCAGGGCCGCGAGATCATCGTCGGGCTGCGCTCGGAGGCGGTGCGCATCGCCAAGCACAGCGCCGCCCGGCCCGGGGAGGTGCCGCTGACCGGGCTGGTGGAGCACATGGAGTTCCAGGGCCACGAGACCCTCGTGCACTTCAACACCGGCTCGCGCCCCGCCGTGGTGCCCGAGCTGGAGGCGCCGCGCCCGGCCGCCCGGGCCGCGCGCCGCCGCCGGCGGGAGGGCGTGGGTGTGCTGGACCGGCTGCGGGAGCGGGCCGGGTCGCTGCGGGCCGGTCCGGTGGTGGTGCTGGAACAGTCGCAGGAGACCGTGCCCGAGCCGGCGCCGCCGGAGGGCCGGCTCCCCGGCGACCTGGTGGTCCGCACCACCCCCGACATCCGGCTGCGCCACGGCATGCAGGTGCCCCTGCTCGTCGACCTCGCCCACCTCTTCGTCTTCGACCAGCACGGCGACCGCATCTGCCCGGCCCCGGCCCGGCTGCCCGACCTGGGGGAGTGAGCCGCCGCCGGTCCGGCGATGATGTCCGGGTACGTCCGGGTGCCGGGGAGCGCCGGCGCCCGGGCGCGTCTGGCGCGCGAAAACTATCGCCGCTAGTTTGTGTGCCGGACGACGGACACCCGCCGGGAGGAAGCAGCATGAAGGCACATGACGGCCTGTACATCGACGGCGCCTGGCGCCCCGCCGCCGGCCGGGACGTGATCGAGGTCGTGAACCCCGCCGACGAACAGGTCATCGGCAGGGTCCCGGCCGGTGACGCGCTGGACGTCGACACCGCCGTACGCGCCGCCCGCGCCGCCCTCGCGGGCTGGGCGGCCACACCCCCGGCCGAGCGCGCCGCGCGGCTCACCGCCCTCCGCGACGTCCTGGTGGCCCGCAAGGACGAGATCGCCGAGACGGTCACCGCCGAGCTGGGCTCGCCCCTGCCGTTCTCGCAGGCCGTGCACGCGAGCGTGCCGATCGCGGTCGCGGGCTCCTACGCCGAGCTGGCCGCGGCCCACACCTTCGAGGAGAAGGTCGGCAACTCCACCGTGCTGCACGAGCCGGTCGGCGTGGTCGGTGCGATCACCCCCTGGAACTACCCGCTGCACCAGATCGTCGCCAAGGCCGCCCCGGCGCTCGCCGCGGGCTGCACCGTCGTCCTCAAGCCCGCCGAGGACACCCCGCTCACCGCCCAGCTCTTCGCCGAGGCCGTCCACGAGGCCGGCTTCCCGGCCGGTGTCTTCAACCTCGTCACCGGTCTCGGCCCGGTCGCCGGGCAGGCGCTCGCCGAGCACCCGGACGTCGACCTGGTCTCCTTCACCGGTTCCACGGCGGTCGGCCGGCGGATCGGCGCGACGGCCGGCGCCGCGGTGAAGAAGGTGGCGCTCGAACTGGGCGGCAAGTCCGCCAACGTCATCCTGCCGAGCGCCGACCTCGCCAAGGCGGTCAACGTCGGCGTCGCCAACGTGATGTCCAACTCCGGCCAGACGTGCAGCGCCTGGACCCGGATGCTGGTCCACCGCGACCAGTACGACGAGGCCGTCGAACTGGCCGCGGCCGCCGCCGCCAAGTACGGCGACCGGATCGGCCCGGTCGTCAACGCCGGACAGCGGGCGCGCGTGCTCGGATACATCGAGAAGGGCGTCGCCGAGGGCGCCCGCCTGGTGGCGGGCGGCCCCGGTGCACCGCGCGAACGCGGTTACTTCGTCAGCCCGACGGTCCTCGCCGACGTCACACCGGAGATGACCGTCGCCCAGGAGGAGATCTTCGGGCCGGTCCTGTCCGTCCTGCGCTACGAGGACGAGGAGGACGCCCTGCGCATCGCCAACGGCACGGTGTACGGGCTCGCGGGCGCCGTCTGGGCCGGGGAGGAGTCCGAGGCGGTGGCCTTCGCCCGCCGTATGGACACCGGCCAGGTCGACATCAACGGCGGCCGGTTCAACCCGCTCGCCCCGTTCGGCGGCTACAAGCAGTCCGGGGTCGGCCGGGAACTCGGCAGCCACGGACTGGCCGAGTACCTCCAGACCAAGTCCCTGCAGTTCTGAGGAGTCAGCGAGCCATGGCCGTACGAGCCGCCGTCCTGCCCGCCATCGGCGCCCCCCTGGAGATCACCGGCATCGAGCTGCCCGACCCGGGCCCCGGACAGGTCCGCGTCCGCCTCGCCGCCGCCGGCGTCTGCCACTCCGACCTGTCCCTGTCCAACGGCACCATGCGGGTGCCGGTCCCGGCGGTCCTCGGCCACGAGGGCGCCGGCACCGTGGTGTCCGTGGGGGAGGGCGTCACCCATGTCGCGCCCGGTACCCCCGTCGTCCTCAACTGGGCGCCCTCCTGCGGCACCTGCCACGCCTGCGCGCTCGGCGAGGTCTGGCTGTGCGCCGACGCCCTGTCCGGCGCGGCGGGTGTGCACGCCCGCACGAGCGACGGCACCGAGCTCCACCCGGGCCTGAACGTCGCCGCGTTCGCCGAGGAGACGGTGGTCGGCGCGTCCTGCGTGCTGCCCCTCCCCGACGGCGTCCCGCTCACCGACGCCGCCCTGCTCGGCTGCGCGGTCCTCACCGGCTACGGCGCCGTCCACCACTCGGCCCGGGTCCGGCCCGGCGAGACGGTCGCGGTGTTCGGCGCCGGCGGCGTGGGCCTCGCCACGCTCCAGGCGGCCCGCATTGCCGGTGCCTCCCGGATCATCGCCGTCGACGTCTCGCCGGAGAAGGAGGAACTGGCCCGCGCGGCCGGCGCCACCGACTACGTCCTCGCCTCCGACGGCACCGCGCGCGAGATCCGCGCCCTCACCGGCAGGCAGGGGGTCGACGTCGCCGTGGAGTGCGTGGGCCGCGCGGTCAGCATCCGCGCCGCCTGGGACTCCACCCGCCGGGGCGGCCGGACGACCGTCGTCGGCATCGGCGGGAAGGACCAGGAGGTCACCTTCAACGCCCTGGAGATCTTCCACTGGGGCCGCACCCTGTCCGGCTGCGTCTACGGCAACTCCGACCCGGCCCGCGACGTCCCGGTCCTCGCCGAGCACGTGCGGGAGGGCCGGCTGGACCTGTCGGCGCTGGTCACCGAGCGGATCGCGCTCGAGGGCATCCCGGCGGCCTTCGAGAACATGCTCGCCGGCAAGGGCGGCCGCGCGCTGGTGGTGTTCTGAGCGACCGGCGCCCGCCGGTTCAGCGGACCTTCTCGGGTCGCGGCTCCCCGGCCGCGACCCGGCGCGACCGTCCGGCCGTCCGGGACCGCGACACCGCCACACCTGCCAGGCACAGCGCCCCGCCCACCAGCGTGAGCGCTCCCGGGACCTCGCCGAGCACCAGCCACGACATCAGCACGACCAGCGCCGGCACGGCGTAGGTGGTCGCGCCCATCCGGCTGGCGGTGGTGCGGGCGAGGGCGTAGGCCCAGGTCGTGAAGGCCAGCGCGGTGGGGAAGACACCGAGGTAGACCATGTCGAGGGTCGCCGACACGGGTGCGTGGGCCGCGTCGCTCACCAGCTGTCCGGCGAACGGCAGGCAGACCACGGCGCCGACGAGGCACCCGAACGTGGTCACCTGCAGGGCGCTCGCCTGCCCCAGGGCGGGCTTCTGCGACACCACCCCGGCGGCGTACGTCACGGCGGCGAGCAGACACGCCACCACCCCGAGCAGCGAGGCCCCGCCGCCCCCGGACGACATCGAGAGACCCACCGTCACGGCACCGGCGAAGGACACGGCCATCCCCGCCAGCAGCCTCGGCGGCATCGGATCACCGAGCAGCCGGGACCCGAGCAGGGCGATCAGCAGCGGGCCGACGTTCACCACGAGGGCGGCCGTCCCGGCGTCCACCCGCTGCTCGCCCCAGTTCAGGGCGACCATGTAGAACCCGAACCAGAGCACCCCGGAGAGGGCTATGCCCCGCCAGGCCGATCTGGGCGGCAGCCCCTCCCGCCGTACGACGCACAGGGCGCCCAGGGCCAGCGCTCCGGCCAGCAGCCGCCCGAGCGCCAGCGCCCCCGGCGAGTAGGCGTCACCGGCGCTGCGGATCGCCACGAAGGCGGAGGCCCAGAGCACGACGGTGAGGGCGGCAGCGGCGGCGGGCAGCAGGGGGTGACGTGGGGCGTTGCTCATCATGCTCCTGAGGCTGGGCGGGACGATGCGGTTGCGGCCGGCGGAAAAGCGACGGCGCATCGAGGGCGGGGGACGCGGGGACACCCGAGGGGCGCGAGGAACGGCGCGACCGGCCACGGCGGGCCCGGACCCGGAGACCGCCACGACGACCCACCTCCCTGACGGCGCTCAGCACAACGCCTCCCGCTCGACGCCCAGCAGTTCGTACAGCGCCCGCGCACCCGACGGAGTCACCCGCACCGCCCGCTCGGAGCCGATCCGCTCGCACCAGCCAACGTCCAGCGCGTGGCGGCACAGCGCCGCGCCCGCCGAACCCGCGAGATGGGGCCGCCGCTCGGTCCAGTCCAGGCACGCGCGGGCCAGCGGCCGCCGGGCCGACCGGTCGAGGGCGATCCCGGCTGTGCCGTACCACCGCAGCCCGGCGTCCGTCAGCGCGAACCCGGTGTCCTGGCGCAGCAGTCCCCGTTCGGTGAGGGCGTCCGTGATCGCGATGCCCAGCCGTCCGGCGAGATGGTCGTAGCAGGTGCGGCCCCGGGCCATCGCCGAGCCCGCGCTCGACTCCCGCAGGGTGCGCGGTCGCGTGGTCCGGGCGGGCGCCACCTGGGCGGCCAGGTCCTCGACGAGCTGGGCCACCCGCGCGTCGGCCAGCCGCACGTACCGGTGCCGCCCCTGCCGCTCCTGCGCGAGCAGTCCGCCGGCGACCAGCTTGCCCAGGTGCTCGCTGAGCGTGGACGGGGCCACCCCGGCGTGCCGGGCCAGTTCCCCGGCGGTCCAGGCCCGCCCGTCCAGCAGCGCCAGCAGACACGCGGCCCGCGTCTCGTCGGCGACCAGCGAGGCGAGCGCGGCGAGCCCCGCGGCCCTGGTGTCCTTGGCGGTCATGCACCCAGCATGCGGCACCGACGCTTCGGCGCTGGCCGAAGTGTCCAAGTGCCCTCACGCGCTCTGCCGCGCCTGCTCGTACTGCTGCGCCAGCCCGTCCAGCAGAGCGGTGAGACCGGTCTCGAAGGCCCGCTCGTCGATCTTCTCCTGCTGCTCGGCGAGCAGATGGGCCTGCCCGAGGTGCGGGTAGTCGGAGGGGTCGTACGCACTCGCGTCGTCCACGAAGCCGCCCGCGAAGGAGCCGAGCGCGGAGCCCATGATGAAGTACCGCATCAGCGCGCCGATGGACGTGGCCTGCGCCGGCGGCCAGCCCGCGTCGACCATCGCGCCGTACACGGCGTCGGCCAGCCGCAGGGCGGCGGGCCGGCGGCCGGGCCCGCGGGCGAGCACCGGGACGATGTTGGGGTGGTCGCGCAGCGCGGTCCGGTAGGAGACGGCCCAGTCGTGCAGCGCGGTCCGCCAGTCCCGGCCGTCCTCGAACATCGACAGGTCGACCTGTCCGCTCACCGAGTCCGCGACCGCCTCCAGGATCTCGTCCTTGGTGCGGAAGTGGTTGTAGAGCGAGGGCCCGCTCACGCCCAGCTCGGCGGCGAGCCGCCGGGTGGAGACGGCCGCCAGGCCCTCCGCGTCCACGAGTTCCCGGGCCGTCTCGACGATCCGGTCGGTGCTGAGGAGGGGCTTGCGCGGTCGGGCCATGGCGCACATAGTAGGGCTGCGAGTGGAAACTAGCAGTGCTAATTTAAATGTACGTCTTTCAAGATCCGTATCCGTGTGGGGTGATCGCGTGGTGAACCTGGAGCTGAGCGAGGAGCAGGCCGCCGTACGGCAGCTCGCCCGGGACTTCGTGGAGCGCGAGATCGCCCCGCACGTGGTCGCCTGGGACCGCGCCGAGGAGGTCGACCGGGGCATCGTGAAGAAGCTCGGCGAGGTCGGTTTCCTGGGGCTGACCATCGACGAGTCGTACGGCGGCTCCGGGGGCGACCACCTGGCGTACTGCCTGGTCACCGAGGAGCTGGGGCGCGGCGACTCCTCGGTGCGCGGGATCGTGTCGGTGTCCCTCGGGCTGGTCGCCAAGTCGATCGCGGCCTGGGGGAGCGAGGAGCAGAAGCGGCGCTGGCTGCCGGGGCTGACCGCCGGCGAGTACGTCGGCTGCTTCGGCCTCACCGAGCCCGGCACCGGCTCCGACGCGGGCAGCCTCGCCACCCGGGCGGTGCGCGACGGCGACGGCTTCGTCCTGAGCGGCACCAAGATGTTCATCACCAACGGCACCTGGGCCGACGTCGTGCTGCTCTTCGCCCGGTCCACCGACGCCCCCGGCCACAAGGGCGTCTCCGCGTTCCTCGTGCCCACGGACACGCCCGGCCTGACCCGCCGCACCGTCCACGGCAAGCTCGGCCTGCGCGGCCAGGCCACCGCCGAGCTGGTCCTGGACGACGTGCGGGTGCCCGCCTCGGCGCTGGTCGGCGAGGAGGGCAAGGGCTTCTCCGTCGCCATGTCCGCCCTGGCCAAGGGCCGGATGTCGGTCGCCGCCGGATGCGTCGGCATAGCCCAGGCCGCGCTGGACGCGGCGGTGCGGTACGCCGGCGAGCGCGAGCAGTTCGGCAAGCCCATCGCCCGGCACCAGCTCGTGCAGGAGCTGATCAGCGACATCGCCGTCGACGTGGACGCCGCCCGGCTGCTCACCTGGCGGGTTGCCGATCTGATCGACCGCGGCCGGCCGTTCGCCGTGGAGTCCTCCAAGGCCAAGCTGTTCGCCTCCGAGGCCGCCGTCCGCGCCGCCAACAACGCCCTCCAGGTCTTCGGCGGCTACGGCTACATCGACGAGTACCCGGCCGGAAAACTGCTGCGCGACGCCCGCGTGATGACCCTCTACGAGGGCACCAGCCAGATCCAGAAGCTGCTCATCGGGCGTGAGCTCACGGGGGTGTCGGCCTTCTGAGCCGTGCTCACCGGCCTTCTGAGTAGCCGTTCTGAGTATCCCGGCGGATGTGGCGCGGGCCGTGTCCGCCGATGCTCGTCGCATGAGTGACACACCGGTCAAGCAGCAGAACACGGCGGCCTTCTACGGTCAGGCCGTCGCCTCCTTCGCGGTCGCCATGGCGGCCACCGCCATCGGCATCCTCCGGCTGGACGCCGACGCCTGGGTGCGTTCCTTCCTGGCCATCGCCGTTCTCTACCTCGTCACGTCCGCCTTCACCCTCGCCAAGGTGATCCGGGACCGGCAGGAAGCCGGGCAGATCGTCAGCCGGGTCGACCAGGCCCGGCTGGAGAAGCTGCTCGCCGAGCACGATCCCTTCGAGAAGCTCTGAGCGGCCCCGGGCTCGCGCGCACTCCGCTGAGCGGCCGCTCTAAGCGAGCGCTCACCTTCGGCGGTATGGTGGTGCTCCTGTCACCGAGAGGGGCGAGCGAGCGATGAGTACGGCGGAGGAGACGACCGGCGGCGAAGTGGAGCCGTGGGAACAGGTCACCCCTGACGCGGCACGGCGGCTGCTGGTCGCGGCCGTGGAGGCCTTCGCCGAGCGCGGCTACCACGCGACGACGACCCGCGACATCGCGGGCCGCGCCGGCATGAGCCCGGCGGCGCTCTACATCCACTACAAGACCAAGGAAGAGCTGCTCCACCGGATCAGCAGGATCGGCCACGACAAGGCCCTCGACATCCTGCGCACGGCGGCCCGGCGCGAGGGCACCGCCACCGAGCGGCTCACCGACGCCGTCAGCTCCTTCGTCCGCTGGCACGCCGGGCGGCGCACCACCGCGCGGGTCGTGCAGTACGAACTCGACGCGCTCGGCCCCGCGGCCCGCGCCGAGATCGTCGCACTGCGCCGCCAGGTCGACGCCGAGGTGCGCGGGATCATCGACGACGGTGTCGCCGCGGGCGAGTTCCGGGTCCCGGACGTGCAGGGCACCACCCTCGCGGTGCTGTCGCTCTGCATCGACGTGGCCCGCTGGTTCAACGTGGACGGGCCCCGCACGCCCGAGGAGGTCGGCGAGCTCTACGCCGGCCTCGTGCTGCGCATGGTGGGCGCCGAGCCGGACGCCCCGGCTCAGAGGTAGTACCGGGACACCGACTCCGCGACGCACACGGGCTTCTGCCCGCCCTCCCGCTCCACGGTGAAGGCGAGGGTCACCTGGATGCCGTCCTTGACGTCCTCGACGCCCGTGACGGTAGCGGTGGCCCGCAGCCGGGAGCCGACCGGGACGGGGGAGGGGAAGCGGACCTTGTTCGTCCCGTAGTTGACGCCCATCCGCACGCCCTCGACCCGGATCAGCTGCGGGCCGAAGAGCGGCAGCAGGGAGAGGGTGAGGTAGCCGTGTGCGATGGTCGTCCCGAACGGCCCCGCGGCGGCCTTCTCCGGGTCCACGTGGATCCACTGGTGGTCCCCGGTCGCCTCCGCGAACAGGTCGATCCGCTTCTGGTCGATCTCCAGCCAGTCCGTGTGGCCCAGCTGCTCGCCCACGGCGGCCTTCAGCTCGTCGGGGGAGGTGAAGGTCCTCGGTTCTGCCATGTTCCCGGCCTCTCGCTCGCGTTCCTAAGCAACTGCTTAGCATGGTCGGGTGCGAGTGCGATGTCAACGGATGGGGGGCCGGCCGGGTCGGTAGGCTCTGCGGGGTGCCACAGATCCCCGAGAAGATCCACGAGCTGACCGTCGGCCAGTTGTCGGCGCGCAGCGGAGCCGCCGTCTCCGCCCTGCACTTCTACGAGACCAAGGGTCTGATCACCAGTCGCCGCACCGCCGGCAACCAGCGCCGCTACACCCGTGACACCCTGCGCCGGGTCGCCTTCGTGCGGGCGGCCCAGCGGGTGGGCATCCCGCTGGCCACGATCCGCGAGGCGTTGGCCCGGCTCCCCGAGGAACGGACCCCGACCCGTGAGGACTGGGCCCGCCTCTCGCAGGCGTGGCGCTCCGAACTCGACGAACGCATCCGGCAGTTGAACCGGCTCAGGGACCACCTCACCGACTGCATCGGCTGCGGCTGCCTGTCTCTGGAGAACTGTGTCCTGTCCAACCCGGACGACGTCTCCGGCAACCGTCTGAGCGGCTCCCGCCTCCTGCCGGAACGCCCGTAGCGGCGGCCGGGGCGCGGTCTCGGCACCCGCACCGCCGGCCACGCCGCACGCCGCACGGCTCATTGCTCACGTCGGGCGTGCGGACGCCCCGTACCGGACCAGTCCCTCGGCCACCAACTGGGCGTTGGAGGCGGCGCGTTGTCCGTCCGGCAGGAACATCGTGTCCTCCAGGCCGATCCGGGTGGCGAGGCCCAGCCGTCCGGCCAGCCGCAGCACGGGCCAGGCGCCGCCCTCCTCGCCGTGCAGCAGGACCGGGCGGCCGTGCGCGGCCCCCAGGCGCTCGAGCAGGGCGCGGGCGGTCATCTCCGCGGTCGCCGGGACGGGGTCCGTCACCTCCGCGAGCACCCGCAGCACCCGCGGGCCGAGCGGGGAGGCCGCGAACCGGGCCGCGGCGTCCGTGCCGGACCAGATCCCCGCCTCGACGCCCACGCCCATGGCGAGCAACCGCGCGGCGACCTCCTCGGCGCCCGGCTCGTGCCAGTTGACCGAGGCGAAGTCGGGCAGCACGGACCAGGCCCGTACCCGGTCGAGCCGGGCGGCCGGGTCGGGCTCGGCCCACGCTCCGGTGGTCACCCCGACCGGCACCGCCACCCGCGCCCGTATCGCGTCGAGCACCGGCGCGAGCACCCGTGGGGACAGGCTGTCGTGCCCGCACGGCGTCCTCGGGTGGACATGGACCTCCGTGGCACCCGCCGCCACGGCCTCGGCGGCGGACCGCGCCAACTCCCCCGGGGACGACGGCACACACGCGCCGTCGGCGGCCGAACGGCGTCCGTTGAGACATACCTGCACCATGCCCCGATGGTGCCAGGGGTCACTGACGGAGTGGTCGGGCACCTCTGGGGGTGCGGCATCCCCCTTCACACCCCCGGTGCATCCCCGTCGGTCGGGCCGGCCCGTGGTTCAGGCCGACATCAGCAGGCGTTCGCTTCTGGAGTACGCCAGCGCCCGCGGGGTGAGTACGGGCCGGGGCACGAGGATGCCGCAGTCCGCGCAGACGGGTCCGGACGACGGCTCGTGGTCCAGGCCGTACCGCCACACCAGCCGCTCCCCGTCGCAGACCGGGCAGCACTCGCCCGGTTCGCGGTTCAGTGCGGTGATGAGCCGGCGCAGCACCTCCGCCAGCGGCTCGCCGGGATGGACCCGGGGGTCGTCGCACCAGGCGACCCCGAACCCGCCCCAGGTCAGGCGGTGCCAGTCGTCCACCGTCCCCGGCCGGCGCAGGCCGTCGTGCTTCTCCTTCCTGCGGCGCTCGGCGAACTCGGCCTCGTAGCCGAGCCAGACCGCCCGCGCCTCCTCCAGCTCCTCCAGCGCGGCCACGAGCCGCACCGGATCGGGGGACCGGTCCTCCGGACCGAAACCGGCCCGGGAGCACAGATGGTCCCAGGTCGCCCGGTGCCCATAAGGAGCGAACCGCTCCAGGCACTTGCGCAGCGAGTAGCGCCGCAGCGCCAGATCACACCGCGGATCTCGTACCTGTCTCGCCAGACTTCGGAATCCGGCCATCGCCATGCACCTCCGTCACACCTGCGTCCGCTCTTGCGTCACTTCTCCGTCGCCGTACGGGTTCCTCGGGACGTCGCCGAATAGACGTATCGACACACGATCCGGCTCCATCCGTTTTCCGATGCCCTCCCATAAGGCGCTCCGGGTTGACCGCCGGGCGCCCCTCCGGTGACCCCGAAAGTTGACGCATGTTCATCTTCAATCTCGGGGATACCGGCGGTAACGTCCGGCCCACCCCCGTCGGGAGGAGCTGCCATGCAACGGCGCGCCCCACGCAACGTGCTGTTCGACAAACTGAGAACTCCCCGCAGGCTCACCGGGTTCCTGAAGACGGCGTCGATATGCGTTCTCGTCGCCGGACTTCTCTCCCCGGTCGCCCGGGCCACCGCCGCGGAGGCCGCCGCCACCTCGGACGACCACTGCGGCGGCCAGTGCTCGGACATCCTGCCGCCCGGTGAGAACGGCAATGCCACTCTCGCCCAGATCCTGCTCAACCAGGCCTTCGGCACCCAGCCCGCACACGCCGAGGACCAGCTCGGTCCCTACGCCGGCCTCGCGACCGGATACCGGGGGCTCACCGACGCGAAGATCAACACCTTCTTCAACGACGCGTCCTTCGGCGTCCCTTCCGACCAGGTCGCCTCCACCGAGAGACCGGCCGGCCGCGGCGACGTGAGCATCGTCCGCGACAAGAAGACCGGTGTGCCGCACATCACGGGCACCACCCGCTACGGCACCGAGTTCGGCGCCGGATACGCGGCCGCCGAGGACCGGCTCTGGCTGATGGACGTCTTCCGGCACGTGGGCCGCGGGCAGCTCACCGGCTTCGCGGGCGGCGCGGCCGCCAACCAGGGCCTGGAGCAGCAGTTCTACCGCGACGCGCCGTACACCGAGGCCGATCTGCAGGCGCAGATCCACAACGCCGTCACGCACAACGGCACCCGCGGACAGCAGGCCCTCACCGACGCGAACGCCTACCTCGACGGCATCAACTCCTACATCGACGCCTCCGACAGCGGCCGTTACTTCCCCGGTGAGTACGTCCTGACCGGCCACAAGGACTCCGTCACCAACGCCGGCACCATAGACCACTTCAAGATCACCGACCTGGTGGCGCTGGCCTCCGTCGTCGGCTCGCTGTTCGGCTCCGGCGGGGGCGGCGAGGTGAACAACGCGCTCTCGCTGATCGCCGCCCAGTCCAAGTACGGCGTGGAACAGGGCACCAGGGTCTGGGAGTCGTTCCGGATGCGCAACGACGCCGAGGCGGCCCTCACCGTCCACGACGGCACGAGCTTCCCCTACGCAGGCCGGCCCGCCGACCGCGAGGGAGCGGCGCTGCCCGACGCCGGATCGGTGACCGAGGAACCCCTCGTCCACGACCGCACCGGCAGCGCGGCCACCGCGAGCGCGAGAAGCGCCTCCGGCGCGGCCGCCGGAACCTCGCTGAGCTCCGCCCGGCGGGGCATGTCCAACGCCCTCGTGGTCAGCGGCAAGTACACCGCGAGCGGCCGTCCCGTCGCCGTCTTCGGACCGCAGACCGGTTACTTCGCCCCGCAGCTGCTCCTGCTCCAGGAGATCCAGGGACCCGGCATCAGCGCCCGCGGCGCCTCCTTCGCGGGTCTGAGCATGTACGTCGAACTCGGCCGCGGCCAGGACTACTCCTGGAGCGCGACCACCTCCGGCCAGGACATCATCGACACCTACGCCGTCGAGCTGTGCCAGGACGACCACCACTACCTGTACCACGGCACCTGCACGGCGATGGACCAGGTCGAGCGGAGGAACGCCTGGAAGCCCACGGTGGCCGACGGCACCGCCGCGGGCTCGTACACGATGCGGGTGTGGCGCACCAGGTACGGACCCGTGCAGTACCGCGCGACCGTCGGCGGCAGGAAGGTCGCCTACACCACCCTGCGCTCCTCCTACCTGCACGAGGCCGACTCGATCATCGGCTTCCAGATGCTCAACGACCCCGGCTACGTCAAGGGCCCGAAGGACTTCCAGAGCGCGGCCCAGCACATCAACTACACCTTCAACTGGTTCTACGCCGACTCGCAGCACACCGCGTACTACAACAGCGGTGACAACCCGGTCCGGGCGAGCGGCGTCGACGCCGAGTTCCCGGTGCTGGCCGAGCCCGCCTACGAGTGGCGGAACTGGGACCCGGCCACCAACACCGCCGACTACACCCCGGCCTCCGCCCATCCGAACTCCGTCGACCAGGACTACTACGTCTCCTGGAACAACAAGCAGGCCAAGGACTACACGACCGCGTCCTGGGGCGACGGGTCCGTGCACCGCGGCGACCTGCTCGACGACCGCGTGGCGGAACTCGTCGCGGCCGGCGGGGTGACCCGCACCGAGCTGGTGCAGGCCATGGCGGACGCCGCCCTCACCGACCTGCGCGCCGAGGACGTCCTGCCCGGACTGCTCAGGGTGATCGGCTCCTCGCCGGTGACCGACCCCACGGCCGCCACCGCCGTGAGCAGACTCCAGGCGTGGGTGGCCGCGGGCGCCAGGCGCACCGAGACCGCCGCGGGCTCCAGGAAGTACGCGGACGCGGACGCCGTCCGGATCCTGGACGCCTGGTGGCCGCTGCTGGTGAAGGCCGAGTTCGAACCCGGTCTGGGCGGCGACCTGTACACGGCGTTCACCGGCAACCTGCCCGTGGACGAGGCCCCCTCGGCCGGCCACGGCCCGACCGGATCGCACGCCGGCAGCTCCTTCCAGTACGGCTGGTGGAGCTATGTCGACAAGGACATCCGGGCGGTGCTCGGGGAGCCCGTACGGGACGGCCTGGCGCGGAAATACTGCGGCGGGGGCGCCCTCGGCGCCTGCCGGGACGTGCTGATCAGCACCCTGAAGGAGGCGGCCGGGAAGACGGCCGCCCAGGTGTACCCCGGCGACGACCAGTGCTCGGCGGGCGACCAGTGGTGCGCCGACTCCATCGCGCAACGCCCGCTCGGGGGCGTCAAGCACGGCCGGATCGGCTGGCAGAACCGGCCGACCTACCAGCAGGTCGTGGAGTTCACCTCGCACCGGTGAGGCACCGGCGACGGCGGCGGGTCAGGCGATGCGGCCCGCCGCCAGCACCACCCGCGCCAGTTCCGGGTGCACGATGTCGCTGTGTGCCCCGCTCGGCGCGCCTCCGCGCCGCACCACCGCCGCCACGTCGACGTTGACGCAGCCGGACGCGGGCAGCGGTCCGCGCAGGGCCGCGGCGAGGTCCAGGGCACCGGTCCCCGGCACCCCCTGAACCCCGTCGTGGCCCATGGCCCCCCACCGGTCGCCCAGCATCCGGCCGACCGCGAGGCCGCCGACCGAGCGGTCGTCGTCGGCGCAGCGCGACGCCAGCGGGTAGAACGTGGCGAGCGCCGAGTCGAAACGCGAGTAGCAGCACACCAACGGGCCGTCGATCCGCTTCTGCCGGTCCCCGAGCGCCCCCGCGCGGTCCCGGTCGTGCGGCAGCCGGGCGGCGAACGCGTAGTGCGAGAAGGCGCCCTGGAGCAGCGTCACGGACTTCACCGCGCGCACCCCGGAGGGCAGCCCGCGCAGCGCGAACGACACCAGCCGCCCGCCGAAGCTGTGCCCGACCAGATGCACCCGCACACCCGGCGCCGCGGCGGCCAGCCGTCCGAGGACCGGCCCCAGCCCGTGCTCGCCGACCGTCCCGGCCCGCCGCTTCATGCTGTAGTACGTGGCCTGCCGAAGGAGTTCCTTGGCACCGTCCCAGGGGTTCGGCAGCGTGAACCCCTCCGCCGTGCCGAGGCCCGCCAGGGCGTCGGCCAGCTCCGCGCAGGCCGCCACCGGGTCACCGCGGAACAGGGCCGGGCGGTCCTCGTCCGGGACGTCCGCCACCCCGGGCGCGCCCGGCCCCGGCTCGGCGAGCAGCCGCACCAGCCGGCCGAACTCCGCGAGCCCCTCGTCCCCGGCCGGCTGCTCGTCCAGCAGCCGGGCCAGCCGGTCGAGCACGGTGGCCCGGTCCGGGAAGGCGGCCAGCAGGGCGCGCCGGGTGTCCTTGTCCAGCGCCGGGCCCGGCGCCGCCTGCGCCGCCGCGGCGGCCGCCGACCGGGGCAGGTCCCCGATGGGCTCGTCGCAGAACCGCATCGACGGCCAGACGACGCCGACGTACCCGATCCGGGCCCTCGGGGCGAGGCCCGGGAACGGGGCGAAGAAGTCGCGGTACAGCGCCGTGGCGCCGGAACGGTCGTTGTTCCAGCCGTGCGCGAAGACGATCAGGTCACGGACACCGCGGTCCGTGACCCCCGCCCGCAGCCGGTCCCGTTCGGGGCCGTCCACGTCCCCGTCCGCGTCGAAGGTCAGCTCCCAGTAGGGAGTCACGCTCATCCCAGGATCCGCCATGCCAGGCTCCCTCGTGCCCCGAAACGGTGCGATCTGGGCGCATCGTCCTGCGGTCCGGGTGAGTTGGCCAGAGCGGGCGGCTCACCGGTAGAGGAGATATTTCCCGCGGACCCGCCGGAACGCCGCCAGCTCCTCCTGCCAGGCGCCGACGACCTCGTCGGTGTCCGCGCCCGCGTCGATCATCGTCCGCACCCGGGTGGAGCCGGTGAGCTTGTCGATCCAGTTGTCCGGGCGCCACGCGAAGCCGTCCCAGACCTTCCGGGCGGTCACCAGCAGCGCGATCCCGGTGCGCACCGGATCGAAGGCGGCCCGGTCGTGCACGTGGATCTGCACGCCGCCGACCGTCTTCCCCTGGAACTTGGAGAACGTGGGCGCGAAGTACGCCTCCCGGAACCGCACGCCCGGCAGCCCGGCCTCGTTCGCCGCCGCCGCCCACCGGCCGTCGATCCCCTCGGCCCCCAGCAGCTCGAACGGCCGGGTCGTGCCGCGCCCCTCGGACAGGTTGGTGCCCTCGAACATGCAGGTCCCGGAGTACACCAGCGCGGTGTCCGCGGTGGGCATGTTCGGGCTCGGCGGCACCCAGGGCAGGCCCGCGGCGTCGTAGAACCGGTCGCGCTTCCAGCCCGACATCAGGACGGTCTCCAGCGGGACGGGCTCGTCCAGGAACTCCCCGTTGAACAGCCGGGCCAGCTCGGCCACCGTCATCCCGTGCGCCTGCGCGACCGGCTGTCGGCCGACGAACGTGGCGAACTCCCGGTGCAGCACCGGGCCCTGGGCCGAGCGTCCGGTCACCGGGTTGGGCCGGTCGAGCACGACGAACCGCTTGCCCGCCAGCGCGGCCGCCTCCATGCAGTCGTAGAGGGTCCAGATGTACGTGTAGAAACGGGCGCCGACGTCCTGGATGTCGAAGACGACCGTGTCCACGCCGGAGGCGGTGAAGACGTCGGCCAGCGGCTGACCGCTCTTCAGGTACGTGTCGTAGACCGGCAGCCCGGTCGCCGGGTCGTCGTAGCGCCCCTCGGAGCCGCCCGCCTGGGCGGTGCCCCGGAAGCCGTGCTCCGGGCCGAAGACGGCGGTGAGCCGCACCCGGGGGTCCGCGTGCATGACGTCGACGATGTGCCGGGCGTCCCGGGTGATGCCGGTGGGGTTGGTGACGACGCCGACGCGCCGGCCGTCGAGGAGGCGGTACCCGTCGGCCGCGAGCCGCTCGAAGCCCGTGCGCGGGTGCTCCGCGGCGGCTGCCGGTGCCGCCGGGAGGTCCGCGGTGGCCTTGGCCGCCGCCAGCAGGGCCGGCGTCGCCGGGACGGCGGCGGTGACCGTGGCCGCCGCCAGTACGCTCCGTCTGGACAGGTGCACGAGGAGACCTCCATCGGGTGGGGACGTGCGGACCGTGCGCGGCGGGTCGAGCCCGCGCCGCGGAGTCGCACACCGGTACGGCCCCGCGCCCCTAGGTTTGATCCGGCCGGCCTTCCCTCACACATACCGACCGGTTAGTCTGGCCGTCGCCGAGCCGAGTCGCGTCGTGTAGAAGGAGACCGATGGTGGAAACCGTGCGGGATGCGGGAGTGGTCGTCACCGGAGCGGGCGGAGGGATCGGGGCCGCGCTGGCCCGGCGGTTCGCCGCCGAGGGCGCCCGCGTGGTCGTCAACGACCTGGACGCGGACAAGGCGAAGGCCGTGGCCGCGGAGACCGGCGGGATCGCCGTGCCCGGTGACGCCTCGGCCGTCGTCGACCAGGCCCGTGACGCGCTCGGCGGCACCGTGGACGTCTACTGCGCCAACGCCGGCGTCGCCTTCGAGGACGCCGGGCCCGGCGCGCCCCTGGACGAGCGGGCCTGGGCGCTGTCCTGGGACGTCAACGTGATGGCGCACGTCCGCGCGGCCCAGGCGCTGCTGCCCGGCTGGCTGGAGCGCGGCGCCGGCCGGTTCGTCTCCACCGTCTCGGCCGCCGGACTGCTCACCATGATCGGCGCCCCCTCCTACGCCGTCACCAAGCACGGTGCGCTGGCCTTCGCCGAGTGGCTGTCGCTGACCTACCGGCACCAGGGGGTCAAGGTGCACGCCATCTGCCCCCAGGGCGTGCGCACCGACATGCTGGCCGCCACCGGCAGCGCGGGCGACCTGGTGCTCCAGCCCACCGCGATCGAGCCCGAGGACGTGGCGGACGCCCTGTTCCGGGGCATCGAGGAGGACCGCTTCCTGATCCTGCCGCACCCCGAGGTCGCCGAGTTCTACCAGGCGCGGGCCGCCGCCCCCGACCGCTGGCTCGCCGGCATGAACCACATCCAGCGCAAGTGGGAGGCCGCCCGATGAGCGGCTCCGTCTACGCGGCCCGGCCCTGGCTGGCCCTGCTCGACGAGGCCCAGCGCGCCCCGGTCGACCCCGCCGACTCCCTGGTGCACGCCCTGCGCCGCGCCGTCGCCGAGACGCCCGACCGCGCCTTCCTCACCTACTTCGACGCCTCCCTCGGCTACCGCGAGGTCGACGAACTGACCGACTCGGTCGCCGCCCACCTCGCGGAGCGCGGCCTGGAGCGCGGCGACCGGGTCGCCGTGCTGCTGCAGAACTCCCCGCACTTCGTGCTCGCCGTCCTCGGCGCGTGGAAGGCCGGCGCCACCGTCGTGCCCGTCAACCCGATGTACAAGTCGGCCGAGGTCGCCCACGTGCTGCGGGACGGCGAGGTCGCCGCGCTGATCTGCTCCGACCGGGCCTGGGAGTCGTACCTGCGGGACACGGCCGCCGACTCGCCGGTGCGGATCGTGCTCACCGGCTGCGAGCTCGACTTCCAGACCCGCGACGACGCGCGCGTGCTCACCTTCGAGCGGCTGCCCCAGGCCCCCGACGCCGACGACCTCGTGGCCGTGGCCCGGCGGGGCGGCCGGCCCCCGGCGGGCCGCGACCCCCGCCCCGGCGACATCGCCCTGATCAGCTACACCTCCGGCACCAGCGGCACCCCGAAGGGCGCCACCAACACGCACGGCAACATCATGTACAACGCCGAGCGCCAGCGGACCGGCCTCGCCCTGCCCGAGGCGCCCGTCTACTACGCGCTCGCGCCCCTGTTCCACATCACCGGGATGGTCTGCCAGCTCGGCGCCTGCCTGAACAGCGCCGGCACCCTCGTGCTCACCTACCGCTTCGAGCCCGGCGTGGTCCTGGCGGCCTTCGCCGAGCACCGCCCGCACTACACGGTCGGCCCGTCCACCGCGTTCATGGCCCTCGCCGCGCACCCGGACGTCTGCCCGGACCACTTCTCCTCCTTCGTGAACATCTCCTCCGGCGGCGCCCCCGTGCCGCCCGCCCTGGTCGAGCGGTTCCGCGAGCGCTTCGGGCCGTACATCCGCACCGGGTACGGCCTCACCGAGTGCACCGCCCCCTGCGCCTCCGTACCGCCCGGCCTGGAGTCACCGGTCGACCCCGTCTCCGGGACGCTCTCGGTCGGCCTGCCAGGCGCCGACACGGTCGTACGGATCGTGGACGACCGGGGCGAGGAACTCCCCTTCGGAGAGCAGGGCGAGATCGTCGTACGCGGCCCGCAGGTCGTCCCCGGCTACTGGCGGCGCCCCGACGCCACCGCCGAGACCTTCCCGGACGGCGAGCTGCGCACCGGGGACATCGGGTTCATGGACGAGCAGGGCTGGCTCTACGTCGTCGACCGCAAGAAGGACATGATCAACGCGTCCGGCTTCAAGGTCTGGCCGCGCGAGGTTGAGGACGTGCTGTACACCCATCCGGCGGTGCGCGAGGCGGCCGTCGTCGGCGTCCCCGACGGCTACCGCGGCGAGACCGTCAAGGCCTACATCAGCCTGCGTCCGGGCGCGGACCCGGACCCGGATGAACTCGCGGTGTACTGCAAGGAGAGACTGGCCGCCTACAAATACCCGCGCCAGGTGGAGATCCTGCCCGACCTGCCGAAGACGGCGAGTGGGAAGATCCTCCGGCGGGAACTGCGCACCCGGGCGCAAGGCAGCGCGAACGACAGTCGGTAGACACGACGGAAAGGCAGGTGGCGGCAGTGCCCAGGACGACGGACGGAGACGGGACGCCCGTCCCGCAGCGGCTGCTGGACGCCGCCACCCGCCTCTTCGCCGAGCAGGGCTACGACCGCACGTCGGTGCAGGAGATCGTGGAGGCGGCCGGCGTCACCAAGGGGGCGCTGTACCACTACTTCGGCTCCAAGGACGACCTTCTGCACGAGGTGTACGCGCGCGTGCTGCGCATCCAGCAGGAGCGCCTCGACACCTTCGCGAACGCGGACGAGCCCGTGGAGAAGCGGCTCAGGGGCGCGGCGGCCGACGTGGTCGTCACGACGATCGAGAACCTCGACGACGCGATGATCTTCTTCCGCTCCATGCACCATCTGAGCCCCGAGAAGAACAAGCAGGTGCGCGCCGAGCGCCGGCGCTACCACGAGGGCTTCCGCGCGCTCATCGAGGAGGGCCAGCGCGAGGGCGTCTTCTCCACCGCGACCCCGGCCGACCTGGTCGTGGACTACCACTTCGGCTCGGTCCACCACCTGTCGACCTGGTACCGCCCCGACGGCCCGCTCACCCCGCAGCAGGTCGCCGACCACCTCGCCGACCTGCTGCTGCGGGCGCTGCGCCCGTAGCAGCCACGCACGAACGAGGGGCGGCCGCCCGCGCGGCCGCCCCTCACCCGCGTCCGCTACAGGTACTTCTTCAGCTCGCGCCGGGCCAGCGACCGCTGGTGCACCTCGTCCGGGCCGTCGGCCAGCATCAGGGTGCGGGCACTCGCGTACAGCTCGGCCAGCGGGAAGTCCTGGCTCACCCCGCCGGCGCCGTGCAACTGGATCGCGCGGTCCAGGATGCCGACCACCGCGCGCGGGGTGGCGATCTTGATGGCCTGGATCTCCGTGTGCGCGCCCCGGTTGCCGACGGTGTCCATCAGCCAGGCGGTCTTCAGCACCAGCAGCCGCAGCTGCTCGACGGTGACCCGCGCGTCGGCGATCCAGTTCTGCACCACGCCCTGCTGGGCCAGCGCCTTGCCGAAGGCCGTCCGGGACACCGCGCGCCGGCACATCAGCTCGATCGCCCGCTCGGCCATGCCGATCAGCCGCATGCAGTGGTGGATCCGGCCGGGGCCGAGCCGGGCCTGGGCGATGGCGAAGCCGCCGCCCTCCTTGCCGATCAGGTTGGCGACCGGCACGCGCGCGTGGTCGAAGACCACCTCGGCGTGGCCGCCGTGCGAGTGGTCCTCGTAGCCGAAGACCTGCATCGCGCGCCGCACGGTCACCCCGGGGGTGTCGCGCGGCACCAGCACCATGGACTGCTGCCGGCGGATGTCGGCGCCGTCCGGGTCCGTCTTGCCCATGACGATGAAGATCTTGCAGTCGGGGTTCATCGCCCCCGAGATGTACCACTTGCGGCCGGTGACGACGTACTCGTCGCCGTCCCGCTCGATGTGCGTGGTGATGTTGGTGGCGTCCGAGGAGGCCACCTCCGGCTCGGTCATCGCGAACGCCGAGCGGATCTCCCCGGCCAGCAGCGGCTCCAGCCACTGCTTGCGCTGCCGCTCGTCGCCGAACTGCGCCAGCACCTCCATGTTCCCGGTGTCGGGCGCGGCGCAGTTCGTCGCGGGCGGCGCCAGGTGCGGGGAGCGGCCGGTGATCTCGGCGAGCGGCGCGTACTGCAGGTTGGTCAGCCCCGCGCCGTACTCGGCGTCGGGCAGGAAGAGGTTCCACAGGCCCTGCCGGCGCGCCTCGGCCTTCAGTTCCTCCACCACGGCCGGGGTGTCCCACGGCGAGGCCAGCGCGGCCCGCTGCTCCTCGGCGACCGGCTCGGCCGGGTACACGTACTCGTCCATGAAGGCCAGCAGCCTGGCGCGCAGCTCCTCGGTGCGCGCGTCGAACGCGAAGTCCATGTCCGGTCAGCCTTCCTGAAGAGTGGTCAGTCCGTGGTCGATGAAGACGGGCACCAGCTCGCCGATCCGGTCGAAGCCGCCGCCCACCGTCTGGCCGAGCGTGTACCGGTAGTGGATGCCCTCCAGGATCACGGCGAGCTTGAACCAGGCGAACGCCGTGTACCAGGAGACGGCGGAGACGTCGCGCCCCGAGCGGGCGGCGTACCGCTCGATCAGCTCGGCGGGCCGGGGGTGCCCGGGCGCCTCGGCGGTCGTGGACACCGGCGACTTCGGCAGGCCGAGCGGCGTGCTGTACATCACCAGCAGGCCCAGGTCGGTGAGCGGGTCGCCGAGGGTCGACATCTCCCAGTCGAGGATCGCCCGGATGGTGTCGTCGGGGCCGATCAGCACGTTGTCCAGCCGGTAGTCGCCGTGGACGACGGCCGGGGCGGGCGAGGTGGGCAGGGCGCGGCCGAGGGCGGCGTGCAGTTCGTCCACGCCCGCCAGGTCACGGTTGCGGGAGGCGTCGAGCTGCTTGCCCCAGCGGCGGAGCTGGCGGTCCAGGAAGCCGTCCGGGCGCCCGAAGTCCTGGAGCCCGACGGCCGCGGGGTCCACGGCGTGCAGCCCGACCAGCGTGTCGACGAGCGAGAGCACGGCGTCCCGGGTCCGCGTCTCGCCCAGCGGGGCGAGCTGCCGGGCGGTGCGGTAGGGCGTGCCCTCGACGAACTCCATGACGTAGAACGGCGCCCCGAGCACCTCGTCGTCCTCGCACAGCAGCACCGGCCGGGGGACCGGTACGTCCGTCGGGTGGAGGGCGCTGATCACCCGGTGCTCGCGCTTCATGTCGTGCGCGGTCGCCAGCACGTGCCCGAGGGGCGGCCGCCGGACGACCCAGCGCGAGGTGCCGTCGGAGAGCGCGTATGTGAGGTTCGACCGTCCGCCCTCGATCAGCCGGCCCGTGAGCGGCCCGTCCACCAGGCCGGGCCGCTCACGGTCGAGCAGCGCGCGCAGCCGGTCGAGATCGAGTCCGGGCGGGTGGTCGGCGCTCATACATCACTCCTACGAACGGGTGAACAGGAACGCGTCTCATGATGCCGACCGGTCGGTATGTAGTCCAGTACGCGTGCCGAACCGGACCCCGAACGTGACCGGAGCCACGATAATCTGCGCACCCCGCGCGCGGCGGGTGGTCATGGCGTCCGCCTTCGGGGTACGGGTGGGAACGACGCAGACGCTGTCACGCGAACGGTGCACATCCCGGCATACCGGTTGCGCGGCGCACGAGGACCCCGGAGGGTCGTGGGCATGAAGGCCATCAGCTACAGCCGCTACGGCGGGCCCGAGGTGCTGGAGTACGGCGAGGCGGACGACCCCAAGGTCGGCCCCGACTCGGTGCTGGTCAAGGTCCGCGCAGCGGCCGTCAACCCGGTCGACTGGAAGTGCCGCGAGGGCTACCTGGACCAGGTCCTGGACGCCGTCTTCCCGGTGATCCCCGGCTGGGACGTCAGCGGGGTGGTGGTGCAGCCCGGCGCCTCGGTACCGGAGTTCTCCGTCGGCGACGAGGTCATCGGCTACGTCCGCGAGGACTTCCTGTCCCGGGGCACCTTCGCCGAGTACGTCGCCGCGCCCGTGCGCACCCTGGCGCGCAAGCCGCGCAACCTCTCCTTCGAGGAGGCGGCCGGGCTGCCGCTGGCCGGGCTGACCGCCTACCAGGTCCTGGTCAAGGCGCTGGAGGTCAAGCGCGGCGAGACCGTCCTGGTGCACGCGGCGGCCGGCGGGGTCGGCTCGCTGGCCGTCCAGATCGCCGCCCACCTCGGCGCCCGGGTGATCGGCACGGCGAGCGAGCACAACCACGACTTCGTGCGCGGGATCGGCGGCGAGCCGGTGAGCCATGGCGAGGGCCTGGCCGAGCGGGTGCGCGGACTCGCCCCGGAGGGCGTGGACGCGGTCTTCGACACCGTCGGCGGTGACACCCTGAAGGTCTCGGCCAACCTGCTCGCCCCGGAGGGGCGGCTGGCGTCCATCGCCGACCCGGAGGTGGTCGGCTTCGGCGGCCGCTACTGCTTCGTCCGGCCCGACGCCGAGGACCTGAACAAGCTGTCCCAACTGGCCGAGCAGGGGGTGGTGTCCGTACACGTCCAGGAGACGTTCCCGCTGGAGCGGGCGGCCGACGCGCACCGGCTGAACCAGGAGGGGCGCACCCGCGGGAAGATCGTGGTGACGGTCGGCTGGGAGACCGAGGAAACCTCCTAGCCCCTGCCGCCGCCGGCTCAGACCACCAGCGCGACCGCGCACACGGCCATCGCCACCGCGCACAGCGCGGCGGCCGTGGCGTGCCGCGGCGCGAGCGGGGGCGGCCGGAGTCCGGCCGCCAGGGCGCGGATGCGATGGTGGGCCACCCACAGGAAGCCCAGCCACAGCACACAGCAGGCCGCGCATCCGACGACCGCGGCGGCCGACGCCCCGCCGTGCAGCGCGGCCCGCACGGCGAGCACGGTGGCCACGGCGGCCGACAGCGTCGTACGCCGCCAGGCCAGCCGGGTGCGCTCCGGCTGCAGCCCAGGATCACGGCCGGCGGTGCTCACCCCGCCCAACCGACCAGCACCACCACGACCATCGCGACCGCCACCACCGCGACGACCAGGCTCAGCACCGCCGGGAACCGGGAGGCGGGCAGGTCCTCGCCCCGCCGCATCGCCCGTTCGCAGCGCACGTAGTGGTTCACCGCGCGCAGCGAGCACAGCACGCCCGCGCCGAGCAGCGCGAGCGCCAGGCCGACCCGCCACGCCCAGCGCAGGTCCGGCAGGAACTGGTCCACCGCGAACCCGCCGCCGATCAGCGCGAGGGCGGTCCGCAGCCAGGCCAGGAAGGTGCGCTCGTTGGCCAGCGAGAACCGGTAGTCGGGCGTGCCGCCCTCTTCGCGCACCCGCTCCGGGGCGAACCAGAGCCGGACGTTGCGTACGAACTCACTCACGCGCAGGACCCTACCCGGGCGTCACCCGGCCGACCGGAACGCCCGCAGCCGCTCGTAGGCCGCCACGCCGTCCGGCACCCACTCCCACTCGCCGAGCCGCCGCTCCACCTCGTCCGCGGGCAGGAAGCCGTACCACTGCACCTCCTCCGCCTGGGGCCGCACGGGCAGGTCGCAGCGCACCTCGTACACCGCCGACCACCAGCTCTTCCCGGCCCCGTCGTCGTAGAGGAACTTGAAGAGGAACTCCGGCCGGGGCAGCCCCGACACGCCCAGTTCCTCCTCGGCCTCGCGCAGCGCCGCCGCGTCGTAGGACTCGCCCGCGCCCACCACGCCGCCGACGAACATGTCGTACAGGGAGGGGAAGACGAGCTTGGTGGGGGTGCGGCGGTGCACGAACAGGCGGCCGGCCGCGTCCCGGGCCTGGACGAAGACGCACCGGTGGCGCAGGCCCCGGGCGTACGCCTCGCCGCGCGGCACCCGCGCGACCACCCGGTCGTTCTCGTCGACGATGTCGAGGATCTCGTCAGCAGGGTTCATGCCCGTCATCCAAGCAGGGCCCGGCGCGCGGTCTCAGCGCGACTGGAGGTCCCGGGCGCGCTCCGCTCCCACCGCGCCCGACGGCATCGCCGGGTGCATCCCGAGCAGCACGATGCCGGCGACGACCGCCGCGAGCCCCGCGGCCTCCCAGGCCAGCGCCCCGGTGTCGGTGCGCAGCCGGTCCCCGAGGAAGCCCACCCCGCACAGGATGCCGGCCAGCGGCTGGGCCGCGGTGAGCGCGGGCAGCGACATGCGCAGCTCGGCGGTCTCGAACGCGCTCTGCACCAGGACCAGTCCGGTGACGCCCAGCGCTGCCACGCCGTACGGCTGCCAGCCGGTCAGGAGCTCCGTGAGGCCGCCGGCCGAGAAGCGGGTGCCGCAGATCCGGGTGAGCGCGTCCTGCACGCCGTACAGCAGCCCGGCGGCGGTGGCCAGCGGCACCGGGCCCCCGTCCAGCCGGGACCGCTTGGCGCAGGTGGTGAGCACCAGCGCCGCGCCCAGCATCACGCCGATGATCAGCCAGTGCCGCACCGGATCGGTGACGGCGCTGCCACCGCGCGGCTCACCCGCCACGATGAACGCGCTCACGCCGCCCGCCAGCAGTCCGAGCCCGGCCCAGCCCTGACGGCCGAGCGATCTGCCCGTCCGCAGCCGGGACAGCACGAGCGCGAACAGCAGGTTCGTCGCGAGCAGCGGTTCGATCAGCGAGATCTCGCCCTTGCCGAGGGCGACGGCGCCGAGCACCATGCCGGCCACCATCAGGGCGATGCCGCCCAGCCAGCGCGGCACCCGCACCAGGTCCAGCAGCAGCCGGAACGAGAGGAAGTCGCCGAGCGGCGCCTGTTGCGCGGCGCTCTGCTGGAGCACGAACCCGAAGCCCACGCAGGCGGCGGCGCTCACGGCGAGCACGAGAACCAGAACGGACACGCTGCGTACCTCGATCATCCGGCCGGACAGGGCCTGGTGGCCGACTGTAGCGCTCCGGGGACACCGTGCCATGGCGTACGCCACACCGGCCCGTCCGCGGGCTCCCCGGACCCGGCGGCGACCAGCGCGTCCGTGCCTCAAGTGGCCCGCCTCACCGGCTGGTTGAAGAGGGCAACACTCCGGTTCCGCTTGACGCAAACCTTGGCTGAGGGTTTGCTGTGCGTGATCGGTCGATGGCAGCCCGAGAAACAGGAAGTCCCGCGGTGCCCCCAATCCCGTCTCTGCTCGGCGCCCGCCGTGCCCTCCCGGACCAGCCGGGCGACACCGCCCCGGCGGGCTCCGGTGCCTTCGACGAGGCCCTGGACGACGCCGAACTCCTCGCCGCCCGCACCTCGCTGGCCCAGGGCAGGCGACAGGCCACCCGCGCCCTGCTGCGGCGCACAGGTGACGACTGGGACCGCCGCGGCCACCGCCTCACCGTGCTCGCCGGCGCGCCGTACGCCGCCGCCTGGGCCCAGGACTGGCTGCTCGCCGAACCGGACTCGCCCGACGCCGCGGCCCTGCACGCCCTGGCCCTGGTCCGGCGGACCTTACGCGGCAAGGAGAGCCCCGACCGGGCCCGCGCCGCCTGCCGCGCCGCGGCCGCCCTGGCCCCCGCCGACCCCACCCCCTGGCTCGGCCTGCTCCAGCTCGCGCGCCTGCTGGGCCCCGAACACGAGCTGCTGCGCGCCTTCGCGGAACTGCGCGAACGCCACCCCGAACACCACCACGCCCACCACCTGCTGGTCGCCCGGCTCGCCGAGCGGCCCCAGGGCGGCCGGGCCGAGTCCCACGAGGTGTACGACCTCGCCGAGCGGGCCGCCGCCGAGGCCCCCGCCGACTCCCCGCTGGCCGTCCTCCCGGTCGTCGCGTACGCCGAGCGCTACCGCGTCCTGGCGGCCACCGGCCTGGCCCCGGCCGATCCGTCCGGCAGCCGGCACTGGTCGGGCCCCCGGGCCCGCCGCGTCCTGCGCGCGGCCTTCGACTGGTGGCTGGAGTGGGAGCACGACGAACACCCCCGCCGCCACACCGACCTCAACCACCTCGCGTTCGCGATGTCCTGCGCCGGCCGCCCCGCCGAGGCGGCGGCCCTGTTCCGGCGCATCGGCCGGCACGCCACCCCCGTCCCCTGGTCGTACCCGCACCGCGAGCCGTGGCCGGCCTTCCGCACGGCCCGCGCCCGCGCGCTGGGCGGACACCCGCGGCCGCACGGCGGGAGCGCTCCCGCACCCGGGCGGGAAGTCCTTACGGAACTCTGACCGATGTCCGCACACCCTGGCCCCGTCCCGGCCGGAAGTGCTCGAATGAACACGTGAACCCCGAACCGCCCGAGGACCCCGGCGCCCAGGGCCGGCCCGTCGGCCGCCGCGTCTTCCTCGGCACCCTCGCCCTGGGAGCGCTTGGCGTCGCCACCGCTCCGGTGGTGCAGCGCGGCCTGGAGGGCGTCCTCGGCGGCCTCGCCGGCGACGATCCGACCGGCCTGACCGGCCTGCTGCCCAACGGGGGCGGCTTCCGCTACTACTCGGTGGCCGCATCCGTCCCGCACAAGAGCCCCGCGGACTACCGGCTCACCGTCGACGGTCTGGTCGACCACCCGCGCACCTACACCCTCGCCGACCTGCGCGCGCTGCCGCAGACCCGGCTGGTCAGGGACGTCCAGTGCGTCACCGGCTGGCGGGTGCCCGGCACCCCCTTCCAGGGCGTGACGCTCTCCCGGCTGCTGGACGCGGCCGGAGTGAGGTCCGCCGGCCGGGCGGTCCGCTTCACCTGCTTCGACGGCACCTACTCCGAGAGCCTCACCCTCGACCAGGCCCGCCGCCGGGACGTGCTGGTCGCCCTGCGCATGCAGGACAAGGACATCGGCCACGACCACGGCGGCCCCGTCCGCCTCTACGTCGCGCCCATGTACTTCTACAAGTCCGCCAAGTGGCTCTCCGGCATCACCGTGACCGACCGCGTCCGGCCGGGTTACTGGGAGCGGCTCGGCTACGACGTCGACGCCTGGGTCGGCCGGTCGAACGGGCGGACCGATGAGCCTACGAGCTGACACCCCGGCACCGCCGGACTCCCGCGTCCGCCGCTTCGGCCCGGCCCAGCGCTGGGTGCACCGGGGCACGGCCGCGCTGATGGGCGTGTGCGTGCTCAGCGCGGCCTGCCTCTACATCCCGCAGCTCGCCGTGCTCGTCGGCCGCCGCGAGCTGGTCGTCCGCATCCACGAGTGCGCCGGGCTCGCGCTGCCCGTCCCCGTGCTGCTGGGCCTCGCCTCCCGCGCCTTCCGCGCCGACCTGCGCTTCCTCAACCGCTTCGGCCCGCACGACCGCGTCTGGCTGTGGGCCGCGCTGAGCCGGGACAAGCGCCGCTCCTCCCGGCCGGCGGGCAAGTTCAACGCCGGCCAGAAGGTCTACGCGTCCTGGATCGCCGGGGCCTCGCTGGTCATGCTCGGCACCGGCCTGATGATGTGGTTCACCCGGCTCACCCCGCTGGTCTGGCGGACCTCGGCGACCTTCGTGCACGACTGGCTCGCCCTGACGATCGGCGTGGTGCTGGCCGGCCACATCGGCATGGCGCTCGGTGACCCGGAGGCGCGGCGCGGGCTGCGCACCGGCACGGTGAGCAGGCGGTGGGCCGAGCGGGAACACCCGCTGTGGCGCCCCTGAGACACGACTCACCCCCTCCTCGGCGTACGAGGAGGGGGTGAGCGGCGTTCTCGGCGCCCGCGCGGGGCGCCATCGGCTGCCGTGCGTCTATATGACGAGTGACAGCAGCAGGACCAGCCCGCCCGCGACCACCGAGATGATCGTCTCCATCACCGACCAGGTCTTCACGGTCTGCCCGACGCTCAGCCCGAAGTACTCCTTCACCAGCCAGAAACCGGCGTCGTTGACATGGCTGAAGAAGAGCGAGCCGGCGCCGATGGCGAGGACCAGCAGAGCGGCGTGGGTGGTCGACATGTCGGCCGCGAGCGGTGCGACCAGACCGGCCGCCGAGACCGTCGCCACCGTCGCCGAGCCGGTGGCCAGCCGGATCGCGACCGCGATCAGCCAGGCCAGCAGCAGCGCCGGGATCGACCAGTCCTTGGAGATGTCCAGGATCATCTGGCCCACACCGCAGTCGATCAGCGTCTGCTTGAAGCCGCCGCCCGCGCCCACGATCAGCAGGATGCCGGCGATCGGCATCAGGCCCTTCTCGACCGTCCGCTGCAGGCGGTCCTTGCTGAACCCGGCGGGCCGGCCGAGCGTGAAGAAGCCGACGATGACGGCGGCGAGCAGCGCGATCAGCGGGGAACCGACCACGTCGAAGACCCGCTGCGTCATGTTCGCGGTGTCGTCCACCACGATGTCCACCAGCGCCTTGGCCAGCATCAGGACCACCGGGAGCAGCACCGTGGCCAGCGTCGGGCCGAAGCCCGGACGGCGCTCCAGCTCCTCCGACGGGCGCTGCGGGATCATCCGGTCGGGAGCGGGGACGTCCACCCAGCGGGCGGCGAAGCGCGAGAACACCGGGCCGGCGATGATCACCGTGGGGACGGCGACCAGGATGCCGAGCGCCAGCGTCACACCCAGGTTGGCCTTGACCGCGTCGATCGCGACCAGCGGGCCGGGGTGCGGCGGGATCAGGCCGTGCATCACGGACAGGCCGGCGAGCGCCGGGATGCCGATGCGCATCAGGGAGTAGTTGCCGCGCTTGGCGACCATCAGCACGACCGGGATCAGCAGCACGATGCCGACCTCGAAGAACAGCGGCAGACCGATCACCGACGCGATCAGCACCATCGCCCACGGCATCGACCGGCCGCCCGCCTTGGCGAGGATCGTGTCGACGAGCTGGTCGGCGCCGCCGGAGTCGGCGAGGAGCTTGCCCAGGATCGCCCCGAGCGCGATCAGGACGCCCACGCCGGCCACGGTGCTGCCGAGCCCGGTGGTGAAACTGACGATGGCCTTGTCCAGCGGGGCCCCGGCGACCGCGCCGAGCACCAGTGACCCGATGGTCAGCGACAGGAAGGCATGGAGCTTGAACTTGGTGATGAGCAGCACGATGACGGCGATGCCCACCAGGACGGCGATGCCGAGCTGGGCATGGCCGGCGGAGGTGATCGGCGGAGGTGCGTCCGCTGCCAGCATCTCGACGCTGAGTCTGGTCACGGGGGTTCCCTTGCAGGTACGGGGGACGGGGGTGAGGTGTTACGCGGAGGTCGCGGAAAGCGCGTCGAGGGCCCGTACGGCGCGTGCGGTGATCTCCTCGGGGCTGCCGGCGACGTCCACGGCCACTCCGGCCTCGTCCGTCTCCAGCGGCTGCAGCGTGGCGAACTGGGAATCCAGCAGCGCGGTCGGCATGAAGTGACCCTGCCGGTGGGACATCCGGTCCTCGATCAGCTCGCGGTCGCCCGTGAGGTGGAGGAACACCACTCCCGGAGCGACGGACCTGAGCCGGTCGCGGTACGACCGCTTCAGGGCCGAGCTGCTGACCACACCGCCGAGCCCGGACCGCCCGTACGCCCAGTGCCCGATGGCCTCCAGCCACGGCCACCGGTCGGCGTCCTCGAGCGGAACGCCGGCCGTCATCTTCTCGATGTTGGCCCGCGGGTGGAAGTCGTCGCCCTCGGCGTACGGGACACCCAGCCGGGCCGCGAGCAACGGACCGATCGTGGTCTTGCCCGTCCCGGCGACGCCCATCACGACGACGACCTGGGGGGTGCGCATGACTGCCTCGCTGTCTTCCTCGACATCCGACGCCACTTCGGCGTCGCCACACTGAAACCTATTAGGTAGGACGAATACAAGAGTGTGTGACATATAAGTCTGACTTTTTGTCGCCGTGATCCAGGCCGTACGCTGACTCCATGAGCACACCGGGCCGGGGGTTGCACGGCCGCGTACTGGACACCCTCGGTCCCGCGATCACCGCGGGGGAGTACCCGCCGGGCAGCGTGCTGCGCACCGACGAGCTGGCACAGCACTTCGAGGTCTCACGGTCCGTGATGCGCGAGGCGGTGCGGGTGCTGGAGTCCATGCACCTGGTCGAGTCCCGCCGCCGGGTCGGCGTCACCGTCCGCCCCAAGTGCGAGTGGAACGTCTACGACCCGCAGGTCATCCGGTGGCGGCTGGCGGGCGCCGACCGCCCGCACCAACTGCGCTCTTTGACCGTGCTGCGCTCCGCCGTCGAACCGGTGGCCGCCGGCCTCGCCGCCACCCACGCCACACCCGAGCAGTGCGCCGAACTCACCGAGTGCGCCCTCGGCATGGTGGCCAACTCACGCGGACACCGGCTCCAGGACTACCTGGTCCACGACATGGCCTTCCACCGGATCATCCTGACAGCCTCCGGCAACGAGATGTTCGCCCGCCTCGGCGACGTCGTCGCCGAGGTGCTGGCCGGGCGCACCCACCACGAGGTCATGTTCGAGGACCCCGACCCGGCGGCCGTCACCCTGCACGTCCAGGTCGCCGAGGCGGTCCGCGAAGGCGACCGCGCCCGCGCCGAACGGCTCACCCGGGAGATCACCGAGGGCGCCCTCCAGGAACTGGACATCCTGGCACCCTGACCTGCCGGAGAGGGAACCGCGCCGGAGAGGGGGCCGGACCGCACGCCCCCGGCCGGGATCAGTCGAGGAAGTCCCCGTCGACGTACACCCACGCCCCGTCCACCCGCTCGAACCTGCTCCGCTCGTGCAGCGAACCGCCCCGGTAGGAGGCGCGGAAGGTCACCGTCCCCGCGCGGTGGAACGCCGAACCCTCCCCGGTCTCCAGGATCTCCAGCCCCGTCCACCTCGTCCGGGGATCCAGCTCCAGCCGCTCCGGCCGGGTCCTCGGGTGCCACGTCCGCCGCAGGTACTCCGCGTCCCCCCGGACGAAGGCGCAGTACCGCGACCGCATCAGCGCCTCGGCGGTCGGAGCGGCGGCCGCACCGGAGTGGAAACGGCCGCAGCAGGCGTCGTAGGGCAGGGGAAGTCCGCAGGGGCAGGCGCGCGTGGTCATGCCCCGCATTCTGCCCGGACCGCCGCACCGGACCGCCGCCGGGCGGCCCCCGCCCGGCCGGTGCACAGTGGAAGGGGTGACGCGCGCCGGCGCGTCCCGTTGGCCTCGCAGCGCAATGAGGAGAGGCGGACGATGACTCGACCCCTGAGCAGCCGTCCTCCGTCCGTCAAGGAATGGCGGCTGAACCTGTACCTGTCCGAACACGACCCGGACACCACCGCCCGGATCGTCCTGGACACCGGAGACAACGTCCTGGAGAGCCGCGCCGAGGCCCGCCGCAACCCCTACGACACGGCGGTGCCCGACATCGGCGACGAACTGGCCGCCGGACGCGCGCTGATCGCCATGGGCCGGGTGCTGCTGCGCGCGGCCGCGGGCGACATGAAGGAGATGGGCGCGACCGACCGGGAGGCCCCCGCGCCGCTCTGGCTGTCCCGGGAATGAGGGAGCCCACCGTGCTCTTCACCGACCGGCTCGAGGCGGGACGGCGGCTTGGCGCCCGCCTCGAGTACCTCAGAGGCCAGGACGTCGTGGTGCTCGGCCTGCCCCGGGGCGGGATCCCGGTCGGCGCGCAGGTCGCCGAGGCCCTCGACGCCCCGCTGGACGTCTGCATGGTCCGCAAGCTGGGCGTGCCCAGCCAGCCCGAGCTGGGCATGGGCGCCATCGGCGAGGACGGTGTCCGCGTCATCAACCAGGAGGTGCTGCGCGGCGTCGGGGTCTCCCCGGCCGACCTGGACCGGGTCGAGACGCACGAGCGCGCCGTCCTCGCGCAGCGCGCCGCCCGCTACCGCGGCGACCGCCGGCCGGCCGCGGTCGCCGGCCGCACCGCCGTGATCGTCGACGACGGCGTCGCCACCGGCTCCACCGCGCGGGTCGCCTGCCGGATCGCCCGGGCCCGCGGCGCCGCCCGGACCGTGCTCGCGGTCCCCGTCGCCCCCTGGGACTTCCCGGACCGGCTCGCCGGGGAGGCCGACGACCTGGTCTGCCTGGCCACCCCCGCGGACTTCTACGCGATCGGCCAGTTCTACGGCGACTTCACCCAGGTCGCCGACGACGAGGTCACCGCCTGGCTGCGGCAGGCGGCCCACCGCCACGAACGCTTCGCCGGCACCGGTCCCGGGGACCGGGAGGCGGAGATCGCCGCCGGAGCCGTCCGGCTGCGCGGGCGGCTCACCCTCCCCGCGGGCGCGACGGGGATCGTGGCCTTCGCCCACGGCAGCGGCAGCGGCCGGCACAGCCCCCGCAACCGGTTCGTCGCCGAGGGGCTGAACCGGGCCGGACTCGGCACCCTGCTCTTCGACCTGCTCACCGAGGACGAGGAGCGCGACCGGGCCAACGTCTTCGACATCGGCCTGCTCGCCGGCCGGCTCCGCGACGTCACCCGGTGGCTGCGCGAGGAACCCGACGCCGAAGGGCTCGCGGTGGGCTACTTCGGCGCCAGCACCGGCGCGGCCGCCGCCCTGTGGGCCGCCGCCGAACCGCAGGCCCGTCCCGCCGCCGTCGTCTCCCGCGGAGGCCGCCCCGACCTCGCCGGGCCCAGGCTGCCCGAGGTGACCGCGCCCACCCTGCTCATCGTGGGCGGCGCCGACCGGCAGGTGCTCGAACTCAACCGGCGGGCGCGGGCCGCGCTGCGCTGCGAGAGCCGGCTCGAGGTGGTGCCCGGCGCCACCCATCTCTTCGAGGAGCCCGGCACGCTGGAGCGGGTGACCGAACTGGCCCGCGACTGGTTCACCGACCACATGGCTCCCGCGCACGTGTAGGCCGGGGCCATGCGCGAAGGCGCCGTCACCCTGTTCCTCGCCGGTGACGTCATGCTCGGCCGGGGCGTCGACCAGATCCTCCCGCACCCCGGCGACCCCGCCCTGCGCGAGGACTACGTGCGCGACGCCCGGGACTACGTTGCCCTCGCCGAGGCCGCGAACGGCCCGATACCCCGCCCGGTGGGCCCGGCCTGGCCCTGGGGCGAGGCACTGCCCTGCCTGGACCGGGCCGCGCCCGACGTGCGGGTGATCAACCTGGAGACGGCCGTCACCCAGGACGGGGACTTCGCGCCCGGCAAGGCCGTGCACTACCGGATGAACCCCGCCAACCTGCCCTGCCTCGCCGCGGCCCGCCCCGACGTCTGCGCCCTCGCCAACAACCACGTGCTCGACTTCGGGCCGCGCGGCCTGGCGGAGACGCTGGACAGCCTGGCCGGGGCCGGGCTGCGCACGGCCGGAGCGGGCCCCGAAGCGGTCGCGGCCTGGCGGCCCGCCGCCGTGCCCCTGAGGTCGGGCGGACGCGTCCTCGTCTTCTCCTTCGGCATGCCCTCCAGCGGCATCCCGCACGGCTGGGCCGCCACCGCCGACCGCGCCGGCGTGGCCCTGATCCCCGCGCCGACCCCGGCCGGCGCGGCCGCCTTCGCCGACTGCCTGCGCCAGCTCCGGCGGCCCGCCGACCTCGTCGTCGTCTCCGTCCACTGGGGCCCCAACTGGGGATACGGGATCCCCCGCGGCGAGGTCCGCTTCGCCCACGCCCTCGTCGACGCCGGCGTGGACGTCGTCCACGGCCACTCCTCCCACCATCCGCGCGCCCCAGAGGTGTACCGGGGCCGGCTCGTCCTGTACGGCTGCGGCGACCTCGTCGACGACTACGAGGGCATCAGCGGCTACGAGCGCTACCGGGACGACCTGCGCCTGCTGTACCTGGTGACCCTGGAGGAGGGCACGGGCCGGTTGACCCGCCTGCGGATGGTGCCCCTGCGGGCCCGCCGGATGCGCCTGGAACGGGCCTCGGCCGACGACACCGCCTGGCTGCTCACCGTGCTCGACCGGTGCGGCCGCGACCTCGGCACCCGCGTCGAGCGGAGCGACGACGGCACCCTCACCGCACGCCCCCTGCGCGCCACGGCGCCCAGATGAGGCGCCGCCCGGCCCGCGGTTCGGACGGCACCGTCGGGGCATGCGAAAGGCCCCCGCGGAGCGGGGGCCTCACTGGTGTCCGAGGGGGGACTTGAACCCCCACGCCCGATAAAGGGCACTAGCACCTCAAGCTAGCGCGTCTGCCATTCCGCCACCCGGACAAGGTGTCTGTCGTGCGGGGTTTCCCCCGCGGCGACGAAGGAAACACTACCAGGCTTTCGGGGGTGGCCGATCACACCCCGTCCCCGCGGCCGGTCCGGCGTGAACGGCGCGTGACGGGCCGGACCCGCTCTTGGGCGCTGGGCGGGGCCGGAGGGAGGATGGACGGGACCACCAGCAGTGACAGTGGGAGGAATCAGCGTGAGCGAGACGGACAACGCCAGGGGCGTCACCGGCGAGGACGAGGTCGTGGACCTCTGCCGTGAGCTGATCCGGTTCGACACCAGCAACTACGGCGACCACTCGGGACCCGGCGAACGGGCTGCCGCCGAGTACGTCGCCGAGAAGCTCGCCGAGGTCGGGCTGGAGCCGGAGATCTTCGAGTCGCACCCGGGACGCGCCTCCACCGTGGCACGTATCGAGGGCGAGGACCCGTCCCGGCCCGCGCTGCTCATCCACGGCCACCTGGACGTCGTACCGGCCAACGCCGCCGACTGGACCCACGACCCGTTCTCCGGCGAGGTCGCCGACGGGTGCGTGTGGGGGCGCGGTGCCGTCGACATGAAGGACATGGACGCGATGACCCTGGCGGTCGTGCGCGACCGGCTCCGCAGCGGCCGCCGGCCCCCGCGCGACATCGTGGTCGCCTTCCTCGCCGACGAGGAGGCGGGCGGTACGTACGGCGCGCGCCACCTGGTCGACAACCACCGCGGCCTGTTCGAGGGCGTCACCGAGGCGATCAGCGAGGTCGGCGGTTTCTCGTTCACGGTGAACGAGCAGCGGCGGCTCTACCTGATCCAGACCGCCGAGAAGGGCATGCACTGGATGAAGCTGACCGTGGCCGGCACCGCCGGGCACGGGTCGATGATCCACCGGGACAACGCCATCACCGAGCTGTCCGAGGCCGTCGCCCGGGTCGGCCGGCACCGCTTCCCGGTCCGGGTCACCAAGACCACCCGGGCCTTCCTGGACGAGCTCGGCGACGCGCTCGGCACCGAGCTGGACCCGGAGGACATGGAGGCCACCCTCGCCAAGCTCGGCGGCATCGCCAAGCTCATCGGCGCGACCCTCTCCAACACCGCCAACCCCACCCAGCTCGGCGCCGGCTACAAGGTCAACGTCATCCCCGGCGAGGCCACCGCGCACATCGACGGCCGCTTCCTGCCGGGGCACGAGGACGAGTTCCTCGGCGACCTCGACCGGCTCCTCGGACCGAACGTCCGCCGGGAGGACGTGCACGCCGACAAGGCGGTCGAGACCACCTTCGACGGCGCGCTGGTCGAGGCCATGCAGTCCGCGCTGCTCGCCGAGGACCCCACCGCCAAGGCGATCCCCTACATGCTCTCCGGCGGTACCGACGCCAAGTCCTTCGACGACCTCGGCATCCGCGGCTTCGGCTTCGCTCCGCTGAAGCTGCCGCCGGAGCTGGACTTCGCCGGCATGTTCCACGGCGTGGACGAGCGGGTGCCGGTCGACGGGCTGCAGTTCGGTGTCCGGGTGCTCGACCGGTTCATCGACGCGTCGTGACGCCTTGGGCCGAGGTAATCGGGCGGCTGTGCGAGATCGACTGAGAAGAGTGAATGCGACGATAAGCTCGTAGCCTCATTACCCCCTCCTCGTTACAGGTGATGTGATCCCCGCACCTTGGGATCGCATTGTCAACTAGGAGGAATAAATGATCAAGAAGGTCGTCGCTGCCGCGGCCGCCACCGGTGGTCTGGTTCTCGCGGGCGCGGGCCTGGCCGTCGCCGACTCGGGTGCCCAGGGTGCCGCCACGCACTCGCCGGGTGTCGTCTCCGGCAACGTCATCCAGGTGCCCGTCCACGTTCCGGTGAACGTCTGCGGCAACACGGTCGACGTGATCGGGCTCCTGAACCCCGCCTTCGGCAACGCCTGCGTCAACGACTGACACCGGCTCCCCGAGGGGCGTCCTTTGCGAGCCGTCGGCCCCGGAGCGCGTGCCATGCGCTCCGGGGCCGACCGGCCTTTCTCCGTCGAATTCCTTTTCGCGGAGTGTACAGACATCATCGAAGGCAGGGGGGAATTCCGTAATGCGACAGAGCACCCGCAAAAGTCTTATGACCATGGCCGCCGCCACCGGCGTCATCGCCGCCGCGAGCGGCTACGCACACGCCGACGCCGGAGCGGCCGGATCCGCCAACGGATCGCCGGGCGTGCTGTCCGGCAACACCGTGCAGGCGCCGGTGCACGTTCCGGTGAACGTCTGCGGCAACACCGTGAACGTGGTCGGGCTCCTCAACCCGGCCGTGGGCAACGCGTGCGCCAACCACGGCGGCAGCGGCGCGAGCGGCCACGGCGGCTCCCACGCGAGCGGCCGCAGCGACCACTCGCCCGGCGTCGGCTCCGGCAACACCGTCCAGGTGCCGGTGGACGTCCCGGTGAACGCGTGCGGCAACAGCGTGGACGTCGTGGGCGTCGGCAACGCCACCGGGGGCAACGAATGCGCCAACGGCGGCGGGCACCACAACCCGCCCGGCAACCCCGGGCACCCGGGTCACCCCGGTAACCCGGGCACTCCGGGGCACCCCGGTACTCCCGGTCACCCGGGCACGCCCCATCACCCCGGCAACCCGGGTACGCCCCATCACCCCGGCAACCCCGGTCACCCGGGCACGCCGGCCACTCCGCCCACCGACACCGGCCGGACGCCGCACGGTTCGTCCCAGGTCAGGACGCAGGGCGGTGGTGCGGAACAGTCCGTGGGCGGTGGTCAGCTCGCCCACACCGGAAGCGAGATGCCGCTCGGGATCGCGCTGCCGGCCGGCGCGGGCGCGCTGCTCGCGGGCGCGGTGCTGTACCGCAAGGCCCGCGCCGCCTGACCGGAACACCGTGGCCGGGAGGCCGGGAAAACCGGAGCGGGCCCCGCCGTCGACGGCGGGGCCCGCTCCGTTGGTCATGCGTCGTCCTGCCTCACCACGTGGCCCGCACCTGGCGGATGATCCGTCGGCGCAACCGCACCTTGCGGCTGCCGTCGCGCAGCAGGCTCAGTCGGTCCAACTCCCAGTGTCCGTACTCGGCATGGTCCGTCAGCAGACGCGTGGCGTCCTTGCGGGACACCCCGCGAGGCACGTACACGTCGACAAATTCGTATTCCGGCATCGCATCTATTGTGCGGGCTGGTGCCCGGTACGGATAGCGTCTGCACTATGTCTGATGCTGCGCAGCCCACCGCTGCCGAGGTACGCGCCGCCGTCGAGGCGGTCAAGACCGCTCTCGACCGTCACCTGGCCGCGGTCGAACGCAGGACGGGGGAGGACGACCAGGCCGTGTACGAGGCGTTCAACGAGCTGGCGTCGGCCGCCGAGGCGTACGACGAGCTGCTCTACGACCGCTACGACGAGGTCACGCCGTTCGAGATCCCCGGTGCGGAGGAGTCGCTGCCGCCGTACTCGGGCCCCGGGGAGCCGAACGCCGTCAGCGTGCTGATCCGCCGCGACTACTCCGTGGCGGAGCCCCAGCGGCTGCTGGCCCAGGCCCAGCGGGTCGAGGCGGCGGAGTACGAGGACGGCGAGGGCGCCAACGAGGAGGCCGCCGCGACCGTCCCCGGGGCGCTCGGTGTCCTCTTCGGCGAGTTCGAACCGGACGAGATCGCCTCCCGGCACAAGGAGTTCGGCCTGGAGGAGGGCGACTCCACGCTCTGGGTCACCGCCGCCGACGAGCCGGCCGACCCCGGTGAGTGGCTGGAGGCCCCCTTCGACGAGGTCGACCCGGAGCGGGTGCTGTGCCGGTTCGACGTCAGCGCCGTGTTCGACGAGGACCACGAGGACGCCGACGAGGACCACGAGGACGACGGCATCGACGACGAGGCCCTCGACGACCTGGACGGCGACGACGCCGACGACGAACTGGACGGCGACGACGACCTGGAGCCGCTCGACGCCGAGCGGTGACCCGGTCCGGCGGCGCCACCGGGGCCACCGGCCCCCGCGGAACCGCCGCCGTCGCCGGGTGCGGGACCGGCGGGCCGGTCAGCCCGCCGCGGGGACCTGGGCGCGCAGCAGCGTCTGCAGACGGGTCGTCCGGGGCCCCGGCCCGGCCTCCGCCACGGCCCTCGGCAGTGCCTGCTCCACACCGTGCACCACCGACAGATGGCGCTCGGCCCGGCCGAACGCCGTGTACACCCAGGGTCTGGTGAGGGTCTGCGCGGCGTCGCCCGGCAGCACCACCACCGCGGCCGGCCAGCGGCCGCCCACCGCCTGGTGCGCGGTCAGCGCCCAGCCGTGCCGCACCGACTGCTCCACCCGCTCCCGGGGCACGACGACGGGCTCGCCCGCGCACTCCAGACGCAGCCCGGCGGCGTCTGCGTCCACCACGCGGCCCGGCACCGTACGGCCCGGGGCGGGGGAGTAGGCGATCCGGTCGCCGGGATCGAAGCCGCCGAAGCGGCCGGGCCCCGGGTTGAGGCGTTCCTTCAGCACGGTGTTCAGCGCCCGGGTGCCGGCGGAGCCGCCGTGGCCCGGGGTGATCACCACCGTCTGCTCGGGCGGTACCCCGATCGCCCGCGGCACCGAGTCCGCGACCAGTTGCACGGTCCGGTGCACGGCCTCGCCCGCGTCCCGCACCGGAACGATGACGATCTCCTTGCCGGGCGCATCCACCTGGTTCAGTTCACCGGCCCCGACGCCGGAGACCAGCTCGCCCAGCGGGCCGGGGTCGGGGGTCCGGGAGGCGATCTGCGGACAGGCGCGGGCGGCCAGCAGATCGGCGAAGACCCGGCCGGGGCCGGCCGACCACAGCACCGAGGGGTCGCCGCTGAGCACCAGCCGGGCCCCGTCGGGCAGGGACTCCACCAGCATGGCGCCGCTCTCCACGTCGAGTTGGGGCGCGTCCAGCACGATCAGCAGATCCAGGTCCAGCGCGCCCTCCGCGTCCCGGCCGGGCCCCTCGGCCCCGGAGAGGACCCCGGCGACCGTGCCGGCGGCCGGGGTGCCCCCGGCGTCACCGAGCAGGGCGGCGAGGCGACGGGCACCGTCCGTGGTGTGGCAGACGGCGAAGGCGCGCAGCCCGGCCGCCCGGGCCGCGCCGAACAGCGCGGCCGGTTCGGCGCGGGCGGTCTCCCCGCCGGTGTGCAGCACCAGGGCGTGCCCGGCGACCGCGCGGGCCAGTTCGGCCCCGCCGCCGGACGCCCCGGCGGCGGCCGCCTCCCAGGGCCCCGGGGCCTCCTTCGGCAGCGAGTTGACCAGTCGGGCCAGGCCGTCGGCGAGACTCTCCTCGGCGAGCGCGTACCGCTCCAGACCGGCGAGGACCCGGACCGGGCGCTCCTCCTCGTCGCCGTCCTCCCGCGGGGCCGGGGCGCCCGGTTCCTCCAGGGCGTCCTGGAAGAGCAGCGCCTCCGCCTCGGCGACCGTGCTCTGCACCGCCGCGTCCGGGTCCGGCACGCCGCGCCGCGCCAGGGCCGCGGTGAGCGCCGTCAGTTCCAGCGCGGTGTGACCGGCCAGCGCCGCCTGCTCCAGCAGCCAGACGGTCATCGCGCGGCCCCGCCGTTCGTCGTCCGGGCCGCACTCCGCGCCGAGCAGCGCCCGCGCGAACCCGTCGGCCTGCTCCGGCCGCACCCCGCCGATCCGCAGGAGCTGCCAGGGATCCTCGCGCAGCGCGGTGTCGGCGCCCTCGCCGAGTCCCGACGCGACCTGGACGGCCAGGGCCTCGGGCGCTCCGCCCTCGGCGAGCACCCGCCGCACGGCCTCCACGGCCTCGGGGGCGGGCCCGTGGACGGCGGGTGCCGCGGCCGGGGCGGGCTGCGGCCGCCGGACCGGCTCGGGGGCCGGGCGACGGGGGGCCGCGGGCTCGGCGAACACCGCGGTGGCCGGCTGCTCGCCGCTCTCCACCGCCCGGACCGCGGCGAGCAGGTCGGCCGCCTTCCCGCTGAGCGCGGTCCCGCTCGCGATGGGCGCCGTACGCCCGGCCTTGCGCCGCTCGATCCGCTCCCGCTCCATCCGTTGCGCGGCCAGCTCGGCCTCCGCCTCGGACAGCTCCGGCCCGCCCGCGTCGCCCGCGGGCTCCGCGCCCGTGCTTCCCGGGCCGCCGCCGGCCGCCGCGTCCTGCTCCGGGGTCCGCTCAGTGTCCGGGCTCTCCGGGGCGTCCGGGCCCTCGGGCCCGGTGTCCTCCGTGGTCTCCGGCTCCGTGCTCACAGCGTGCTCCAGTCGTGATCGGGATAGCGGTGCACGGGCGCCGACACATCGTCCAGCGCCCGGCAGATCTCGTCAGGAAGACTAAGCGCCTCCACTGACAGTGCCGCCGTGAGCTGCTGCGCGTTGCGCGCGCCGACGACCGGGGCGGCCACACCGGGCCGGTCCCTGACCCAGGCGAGGGCCACCTGGAGCGGGGTGACCGCGAGCCCGTCCGCGGCCGTCGTGACGGCGTCCACGATGTGCGAGGCGGTGTCGTCGAGGTACGGCTCGACGAACGGCGCGAGGTGCTCGGAGGCGCCGCGCGAGTCCGCCGGAGTGGTGTGCCGGTACTTGCCGGTGAGCACACCGCGGCCCAGCGGGGAGGAGGGCAGCAGACCGACGCCCAGGTCGAGCGCGGCGGGCAGCACCTCGCGCTCGGCGCCGCGCTGGAGCAGCGAGTACTCGAGCTGGGTGCCGGCCAGCGGGGTGCGGCCCGGCGCGGCGAGCTGCCAGGTGGCCGCCTTGGCGAGCTGCCAGCCGCAGAAGTCGGCTACGCCCACGTACCGGGCCCGGCCGCTGCTGACCGCCAGGTCGAGGGCGTGGAGGGTCTCCTCCAGCGGGGTGCCGGGATCGAAGGCGTGGATCTGCCACAGGTCGACGTGGTCGGTGCCGAGGCGGGCGAGGGAGGCGTCCAGGGCGGCGAGCAGATGGCCGCGGGATCCGTCGACGCGGCGCTCCGGGTCCGCAACGCTGCCCGCCTTGGTGGAGATCACCAGGTCCCGGCGGGGCACCAGGCCGTCCATGAGCCGCCCCAGCAGGTACTCCGCCTCACCGTCGCCGTACACGTCCGCGGTGTCGACGAGGGTGCCGCCGGCCTCCCAGAAGGTCTTCAGCATGTCCGCGGCGTCGTGCTCGTCGGTGTCCCGGCCCCAGGTGAGGGTGCCGAGCCCGATGCGGGACACGCGCAGGCCGGTGCGGCCGAGATGCCTCTGCTCCATGTGCGGGAGATTACTGGCCAGAACTGCTGCCGTGGGTTGCCTGTGGACAACCGGATCCGCCCGGGCGGGCGCCCGGATTTCCGCGCCCCGCCGGCACCCGCACCGGCCGGGAGCGGCGGACGGGGACTGTGCGGGGACGGCCCCGGCTCGCTAAGGTCGCAGCCAACGGACGTTACTCATGGGTAAGGGGATTCGGCCATGCAGCTCGGGATCAACCTCGGCTACTGGGGTGCCGGGATGGACGCGGACAATCTGGCCGTCGCGCAGGAGGCCGAGCGGCTGGGCTACGCCGTGTGCTGGGCCGCCGAGGCCTACGGCTCGGACGCGGCCACCGTGCTCAGCTGGGTCGCCGCCCAGACCGAGCGCATCGACGTGGGCTCGGCGATCTTCCAGATCCCGGCCCGGCAGCCGGCCATGACCGCGATGACCGCGGCCACCCTGGACTCGCTGTCCCAGGGCCGCTTCCGGCTCGGCCTCGGCGTCTCCGGCCCGCAGGTCTCCGAGGGCTGGTACGGCGTCAGGTTCGACAAGCCGCTCTCCCGCACCCGCGAGTACGTGGAGATCGTCCGCAGGGCGATGACCCGCGAGCGGCTGTCGTTCGAGGGCGAGCACTGGACGCTGCCGCTGCCCGGCGGCCCGGGCAAGCCGATCAAGCTGACCGTGCACCCGCAGCGCGAGCACATCCCGCTGTACATCGCCGCCATCGGCCCGAAGAACCTGGAGCAGACCGGCGAGATCGCCGACGGCGCCCTGCTGATCTTCCCGTCCGCCGAGCACCTCGAGGACACCACGATCACGCACCTGCGCGCCGGACGGGAGAAGGCCGGCAAGACCCTCGACGGGTTCGACATCTGCCCGACCCTGCCGCTGGCCGTGGGCGACGACAAGGACGTGTCCCGCCTCGCGGACACCTTCCGCCCCTACACCGCGCTGTACGTCGGCGGCATGGGCAGCTTCAAGCAGAACTTCTACAACCGGCTCGCCCAGCGCATGGGGTACGAGAAGGAGGCCGCCGAGATCCAGGAGAAGTACCTGTCCGGCGACAAGCAGGGCGCCGCGGCCGCGATCCCGCACGACCTGATCGACCGGACGACGCTGCTGGGCTCCGTGGACCGCATCGCCGACCGGATGAAGGCCTACGCCGCCGCGGGTGTCACCACGCTCTCGCTGGCCCCCGCGGGCTTCACGCTGGACGAGCGGATCGCCTCGCTGCGGGCCGGCAGCGAGGCCCTGGAGCGCGCCGGCCTCGGCTAGGTCGTGTCCGCCGCGGGAAGTTCTGCGGCCGTGGTGGGGGCTCGGGGGTCTTCCCCGCCACGGCCGTCACGCTGAACAACGCACCGGACGCCGGGTGGTTACGACCCCCGGCCTCCCTTCTCACGGACGGCCCGCCCGCCGCCCGCCGACGGCCCGCTCACAGCCAGCCGCGCCGCTTGAACTGCCGGTACAGCAGCACCTCCAGCGCGGCCATCAGCACGACCACCACTGGGTACGACCACAGCCAGTGCAGCTCGGGCATGTGATCGAAGTTCATGCCGTACACACCCGCGATCATCGTCGGCACCGCGGCCATCGCCGCCCAGGAGGAGATCTTCCTCATGTCGTCGTTCTGCCGCACGCTCGTCTGCGCCAGGTGCGCCGACAGGATGTCCGACACCAGCCGGTCCAGGCTCTCCACGGACTCGTTCACGCGCGTGAGGTGATCGCTCACGTCCCGGAAGAACGGCCGCGCCTTGTCGTCGACGTACCGCACCCCGCCGCCGCCCCCGCCGATCGGTCCGGTGCCGGCCAGCCGGGTCAGCGGCACCGCGAGCGGTCCGGTCGCCCGGCGGAACTCCAGCACCTGCCGCTTGAACGCGTAGATCCGCGACGCGGTGAGCCGCGACCCGCCGCTCACCGGCTCGAACACCTCCGCCTCCAGCTCCTCCAGGTCGGTCTGCAGTTCCGTCGCCACCTCCAGGTAGTGGTCCACGACGGCGTCGGAGATCGCGTACAGCACCGAGGTGGGGCCCTTGCCGAGCATCTCCGGGTCGTCCTCCAGCCGGCGCCGCACGGCCGCCAGCGGCGCCCCCACGCCGTGCCGGACCGTCACCACGAAGCCGTCACCGACGAACACCATGACCTCCCCGGCCGAGACGGTGTCGCCCTCCGGCTCGTACACCACCGGCTTGAGGACCATGAAGAGCGAGTCGTCGTACACCTCCAGCTTGGGCCGCTGATGCGCCTTGAGGGCGTCCTCGACCGCCAGCGGATGCAGCCCGAATTCACGGGTGACCAGGTCGAACTCCCGTTCCGACGGCTCGTGCAGCCCGATCCACACGAAGCCGCCCGCCGCCCGCGCCTCCTCCAGCGCGTCGGACAGGTCCTCGGGGCCCTCGGTACGGTGCCCGTGCCGGTACACCGCGCAGTCCACGATCACGGAGCGCATTCTCCCTTCGCCCGTTCACCAGTGCATGTACTGATGCCCTTACCCTGGGCCGCATGCCCACGCTGATCCTCGTCAGGCACGGACGGTCGACCGCCAACACCTCGGGCGTGCTCGCCGGGTGGACGCCAGGCGTCTCCCTCGACGAGCGCGGCGCCGCACAGGCCGCCGCGCTGCCCGCACGGCTCGCGGGACTGCCGATCGCCGAGGTCGTCGCCAGCCCCCTGCAACGCTGCCAGGAGACCGTACGGCCGCTGCTCGACGCCCGGCCCGGACTGCGCGCCCACACCGACGAACGCGTCGGGGAGTGCCACTACGGCGACTGGTCCGGACGCAAACTCGCCGAACTGAAGGACGAGCCGCTGATGGAGGTCGTCCAGGCCCACCCGTCGGCCGCCGCCTTCCCCGGCGGCGAGTCCATGCGGGCCATGCAGACCCGCGCCGCCGAGGCCGTGCGCGAGTGGAACGCGCGCGTGGAGCGCGACCACGGCGCCGACGCCGTCTACCTCATGTGCTCGCACGGGGACATCATCAAGTCGCTCGTCGCCGACGCCCTCGGGCTCCATCTCGACCTCTTCCAGCGCATCTCCGTGGAACCGTGTTCCATCACAGCGATCCGTTACACCCGCCTCAGGCCGTTCCTCGTCCGCCTCGGCGACACCGGTGACTTCGCCTCGCTCGCCCCGCGCGAGGAGCCCGGCGAGGGCGACGCACCGGTCGGTGGTGGTGCGGGCGCACCGTGATCGTCGCCCGCAGTAGGGTGAAGCGATCCACCCCGTCGCAACCGCCACGGCCCGCACCGCAGCAATCCCCGAATCCAACTGGAGACAGGACGTGTCCCGTCAGGTGTTCCTCTTCGACCCGCCGGACCGCTTCGTCGCGGGCACCGTCGGGCTGCCCGGACGCCGTACGTTCTTCCTCCAGGCCGTCGCCGGCTCCCGGGTGACGAGCGTGGCCCTGGAGAAGACCCAGGTCGCCGCACTCGCCGAGCGCATGGACGAACTGCTGGACGAGGTCGTACGGCGCAGCGGCGGCAGCGCCTCCGTCCCCGCCGTGGCGCCCACGGAGGTCGCCGACACCGGCCCGCTGGACACCCCCGTCGAGGAGGAGTTCCGGGTCGGCACCATGGCCCTGGCCTGGGACGGCGAGGAGCAGCGCATGATCGTGGAGGCGCAGGCCCTGGTGGAGCTGGACGCCGACACCGAGGAGGACCTCGCCGAGGCCGAGGAGCGACTGCTCCAGGACGAGGAGAACGGGCCCCCGATGCTGCGGGTCCGGCTGACCGGCGCGCAGGCCAGGGCCTTCGCCAAGCGCGCCCTGGACGTCGTCAACGCCGGGCGGCCGCCGTGCCCGCTGTGCAGCCTCCCGCTCGACCCGGAAGGACACGTATGTCCGCGCCAGAACGGATACCGCCGCGGAGCGTGACGGCCGCGGAAGACGGCGCCGCCGAACTGCTTTCGCGCGGTGAGCTGGCCGTGCGCGGACGCATCCGCGAGGCGTCCAACGCGGCGCTGTTCTGCACGGTCGCCCTCGACGGCCGGGAAGCCTCCTGCGTGTACAAGCCGGTGGCCGGGGAGCGCCCGCTGTGGGACTTCCCCGACGGCACCCTGGCCGGCCGCGAGGTGGCCGCCTACGAGGTCTCCGAGGCCACCGGCTGGGGCCTGGTCCCGCCGACCGTGCTGCGCGACGGCCCGTACGGCGAGGGCATGTGCCAGCTCTGGATCGACACCGTCGCCGAGGCCGAGCTGCTCGCCCTGGTGGACGCCGAGGAGCCGGAACCCGGCTGGAAGGCGATCGGGCTCGCCGAGGTGGGCGAGGGCCGTACCGCGCTGCTGGTCCACGCCGACGACGAGCGGCTGCGCCGCATGGCCGTCCTCGACGCCGTGATCAACAACGCCGACCGCAAGGGCGGCCACCTGCTGCCCACCGCGGAGGGCCGGCTCTACGGCATCGACCACGGCGTCACCTTCAACACCGAGGACAAGCTGCGCACCCTGCTGTGGGGCTGGGCCGGGGAACCGCTCACGGCCGAGGCCGTGGAGGTGCTGCGCGCGCTGCGCGGATCCCTCGCCGGGGGCGGTGAGCTGGCCGGGCGGCTGGCACCGCTGATCACCCCGGCCGAGATCGACGCCACACGCGCGCGGGTCGACGCGCTGCTCGCGGCGGGACTCCACCCGGAGCCGGGAGGGGAGTGGCCCGCCATCCCCTGGCCGCCCGTGTGAGCACATCACGGCGCCAACCACAAGAACGCACAACCGGCCATCCGGGCCGATCCCGTTCGTATCCGCTGCTCGCGGCCGGTTAGGCTCATGTACATGCATGCCTGGCCCGCTTCCGAGGTCCCCGCCCTGCCTGGTCAGGGCCGCGACCTGAGGATCCACGACACCGCGACCGGCGGCCTCGTCACCCTCGACCCCGGTCCCGTCGCCCGTATCTACGTCTGCGGCATCACGCCGTACGACGCGACCCACATGGGTCACGCGGCGACCTACAACGCGTTCGACCTCGTTCAGCGCGTGTGGCTCGACACCAAGCGGCAGGTCCACTACGTCCAGAACGTCACCGACGTCGACGATCCGCTGCTGGAGCGCGCGGACCGGGACGGCGTCGACTGGGTCGCCCTCGCCGAGAAGGAGACCGCCCTCTTCCGCGAGGACATGACCGCCCTCCGGATGCTCCCCCCCAAGCACTACATAGGTGCCGTCGAGGCCATACCCGGCATCGTCCCGCTCGTGGAGCGGCTGCGTGAACTCGGCGCGGCCTACGACCTCGACGGCGACATCTACTTCTCCGTGGAGGCCGACCCGCACTTCGGGCAGGTCTCCCGCCTGGACGCGGCCGCCATGCGGCTGCTCTCGGCCGAGCGCGGCGGCGACCCGGACCGGCCGGGCAAGAAGAACCCGCTGGACCCGATGCTGTGGATGGCCGCCCGTGAGGGCGAGCCCAGCTGGGACGGCGGCAGCCTCGGCCGCGGCCGGCCGGGCTGGCACATCGAGTGCGTGGCGATCGCCCTCGACCACCTGGGCATGGGCTTCGACGTCCAGGGCGGTGGCTCCGACCTGGCCTTCCCGCACCACGAGATGGGCGCCTCGCACGCCCAGGTGCTCACCGGCGAGTTCCCCATGGCCCAGGCGTACGTGCACGCCGGCATGGTCGCCCTGCACGGCGAGAAGATGTCGAAGTCCAAGGGCAACCTGGTCTTCGTCTCCGGGCTGCGCCGCGACGGCGTCGACCCGGCCGCGATCCGGCTGACCCTGCTCGCCCACCACTACCGCTCCGACTGGGAGTGGACCGACCAGGTGCTGCGCGACGCCGAGGACCGGCTCGGACGCTGGCGGGCCGCCGTCTCCCGGCCCGACGGCCCCTCCGCCGACGCGCTCGTCGAGGAGATCCGCGCGGCCCTCGCCGACGACCTCGACGCGCCCGCCGCGCTCGCCGCCGTCGACCGCTGGGCCGACCTCCAGCAGCGGGAGGGCGGCACCGACACCGGCGCCCCCGGTCTGGTCAGCCGGGCCGTGGACGCGCTGCTCGGCGTGGCCCTCTGACGCACCCGCCCGGTCCAGGCCCGGACCGACGGCGAAGGGGCGGTACGCGAGTCGCGTACCGCCCCTTTCTCCGTCCTCGCTCAGTCCTCCGAGCCGTCCTCGTCGCCGTCCTCCGTACCGCCGGGGGTGTCCGTGTCCGGCTTGGCCGGCTTCGGCGGGCGGGTGCGCCCGCCGGGGGTGTCACGGGGCGTGTCCCGCCGGAACGAGCCGCCCTCGCCGCCCTCCGCCGTGGCGTGTCCGCCCGGCGGGCCGACGTCCCGGCGCCGCAGGTAGCGCTCGAACTCGCGGGCGATCGCCTCGCCGGACGCCTCCGGCAGCTCGGCGGTGTCCCGGGCCTCCTCCAGCGTCTGCACGTACTCGGCGACCTCGCTGTCCTCGGCGGCGAGCTGGTCCACCCCCACCTGCCAGGCACGCGCGTCCTCGGGCAGCTCGCCCTGCGGGATGCGCAGGTCCAGCAGGTCCTCCAGCCGGTTGAGCAGGGCCAGCGTGGCCTTGGGGTTGGGCGGCTGGGAGACGTAGTGCGGCACCGCCGCCCACAGCGACACCGCCGGCACGCCCGCGTGCGTGCAGGCCTCCTGCAGGACACCGACGATGCCCGTCGGACCCTCGTACTTGGTCTCCTCCAGGTCCATGCGGCGCGCCAGGTCGGGGTCCGAGGTGACCCCGCTGACCGGCACCGGACGCGTGTGCGGGGTGTCGCCGAGCAGGGCGCCCAGGACGACCACCAGCTCCACGCCCAGCTCGTGCGCGAAGCCGAGCAGTTCGTTGCAGAACGACCGCCAGCGCATGGACGGTTCGATGCCCCGGACCAGCACCAGGTCGCGCGGTTTGTCGCCGCCCACCCGGACCACCGACAGTCTGGTCGTCGGCCATGTGATCTTGCGCACCCCGCCGTCCATGAACACCGTGGGGCGGTTCACCTGGAAGTCGTAGTAGTCCTCGGCGTCCAGCGCCGCGAACACCTCGCCCTTCCACTCGCGTTCCAGGTGCGCGACCGCCGTCGAGGCGGCGTCACCGGCATCGTTCCAGCCCTCGAACGCGGCCACCATGACTGGGTCGATCAGCTCGGGAACCCCCTCCAGCTCGATCACCCAGTGCCTCCTTCCGACGTGCTCTCGCCTGACCACACAACCTTACGGCGTCCGGCGGGAGCGCCCGCGACCCCCTTGACCGGGGGCTGCCCGGATCACTGCCCCGTTCGCCACACCTGAACACCCGGCGCGCCCGCACCGGACCGCGCCGCTCCGCCGGCGCCCCGGCCCGCGGCGGGACCGTGCCCAACGGGGCCCGGGGCACCGCGGGTTGCGGCACGGCGGCCGCCCCGACGGGGGAGGGGCAGCGAAAGGGGCGGCTCCATCGGCGTGGAGCCGCCCCTTCCGCCCTTCCGGACCCGGTGCGGCGGGTTCCGGCGCGGCAGCGGCGGCCGGCCCTGGTCAGGGAGGGGGGCCGGCCGCCGCCCGGGCCTACTTGCCGTCGAGCAGGTCCTGGACCTTGGCGCGGATCTCGTCGGTCGCGAGGCCGCGGATGGTCAGCGTGGTACGGCGGCGCAGCACGTCGTCCGTCGTCTCGGCCCACTCGTGGTCGCGGGCCCAGACGACCTGCGCCCAGATCTCCGGGGCGTCCGGGTGGACGCGCCGGGCCAGCTCCGGGTCCTCGTTCGCCAGCCGGGCGATGTCGAAGGCCAGGGAGCCGTAGTGGGTCGCCAGGTGCTTGGCCGTGTCGGCGGCCATGCGCGGGCCGGGCGCCGGGTTGTCCACCAGCAGGCGGTGGGCGACCGCGCGCGGGTTGGCGACGCCGGGCAGCGGGATCTTCTTCGGCAGCGAGGAGATCGGCTCGAAGTCGTCGCCGAGCGGGTGGCCCGGCAGCTCCTCCAGCTTCTGCATCACGGTGCGGCCGATGTGCCGGAAGGTCGTCCACTTGCCGCCCGCGACGGACAGCATGCCGCCCTTGCCCTCGGTCACGACCGTCTCGCGCTTGGCCTTGGCGGTGTCGCCGGGACCGCCCGGCAGCACCCGCAGGCCGGCGAAGGCGTACGTCATCAGGTCGCGCTGGAGCTGCTGGTCCCGGACGGAGAACGCGGCCTCGTCCAGGATCTGGGCGATGTCCTTCTCGGTGACCGAGACGTCCGCCGGGTCGCCCTCGTACTCCTCGTCGGTGGTGCCGAGCAGCAGCATGTCCTCCCAGGGGAGGGCGAAGGTGATGCGGTACTTGTCGATCGGGGTGGCGAGCGCGGCCTTCCACGGGGCGGTGCGCTTCAGCACCAGGTGCGCGCCCTTGGACAGGCGGATCGAGGGCGCCGCGTTCGCGTCCTCCATCCGGCGCAGGTGGTCGACCCAGGGGCCGGTCGCGTTCAGCACCAGGCGGGCGTTGACCCCGAACTCGGAGCCGGATATGCGGTCCCTGAGGTCGGCGCCGGTGACCCGGCCCCGGGTGAAGCGCAGCCCGGTGACCTCGGCGTGGTTGAGGACGACCGCGCCCGACTCGACGGCCGCGCGGACCGTCATCAGCGCCATGCGCGCGTCGTTCATCTGGTCGTCGCCGTACACGGCCACGGCCTTGAGGTTGTCGGTGCGCAGCTCGGGCACGTCCTGCGCCGCCTTGGCGGGGGAGAGCAGGTGGCCGACGCCGTCGCCGAACGCGGAGAGCGCCGAGTAGGCGAAGACGCCCGCGCCGAGCTTCGCCGCGCCGTGCGGCCCGCCCTTGTACACGGGGAGGTAGAACGTGAGCGGGTTCGCCAGGTGGGGGGCCACCTGGCGGGAGACCGCACGGCGCTCGAAGTGGTTCTCCGCCACCAGCTTCACCGCGCCGGTCTGCAGGTAGCGCAGACCGCCGTGGAGCAGCTTGGAGGAGGCGGAGGAGGTGGCACCGGCGAAGTCGCCGGCGTCGACCAGCGCCACCCTGAGTCCGGACTGCGCGGCGTGCCAGGCGGTGGAGATGCCCAGGATGCCGCCGCCGATCACAAGAAGGTCGTACGACGCCTTGGCGAGTTGCTCCCTGGTCTCGGCTCGGCTCGGGTTCGAGCCGGAGGCCGGGTGCGTTCCCAGGGCAGGCACGGACTGCAGGGTGGACTGACTGGTCATGTCGGGTACTTACTCCTCGTCAGAGCTGTCGGAACTCAGCTCAGCTCTCGTCCTCGATCCAGCCCATGGTCCGGTCGACGGCCTTGAGCCAGTTCTTGTACTCACGGTCGCGGGTCTCCGCGTCCATGTGGGGGGTCCACTCGGCGGCCCGGCGCCAGTTGGCGCGCAGTTCGTCGGTGCTGGACCAGAAGCCGACGGCGAGGCCGGCGGCGTAGGCGGCGCCGAGGCAGGTGGTCTCGGCGACCATCGGGCGCACGACCGGTGCGTCCAGGACGTCCGAGAGGGTCTGCATCAGCAGGTTGTTGGAGGTCATGCCGCCGTCGACCTTGAGGGTCACCAGCTCGTCGCCGGAGTCCTTGACCATGGCGTCGGCGATCTCCCGCGTCTGCCAGGCGGTGGCCTCCAGGACCGCGCGGGCGAGGTGCGCCTTGGTGACGTACCGGGTCAGGCCGGCGATCACACCGCGGGCGTCGGAACGCCAGTGCGGGGCGAACAGGCCGGAGAAGGCCGGTACGAAGTAGGCGCCGCCGTTGTCCTCGACCGAGAGCGCGAGCGTCTCGATCTCGGCCGCGGTGGAGATCAGGCCCATCTGGTCGCGCATCCACTGCACCAGGGAGCCCGTGACGGCGATCGAACCCTCGAGGGCGTACACCGTCGGCTGGTCGCCGATCTTGTAGCCGACGGTGGTCAGCAGACCGGCGTAGGAGTTGATGATCTTGTCACCGGTGTTCATCACCATGAAGGTGCCGGTGCCGTAGGTGGACTTGGTCTCGCCCTCGGAGAAGCAGGTCTGGCCGAACAGGGCCGCCTGCTGGTCGCCGAGCGCCGAGGCGACCGGGATGCCGCCCAGCAGGTCGCCGAGCTTGCCGCCGGTGACCTCGCCGTACACCTCGGCGGAGGGGCGGATCTCGGGCAGCATCGCCAGCGGCACGCCGATGGACTCGGCGATCTTCTCGTCCCACCGCATGGTGTGCAGGTTCATGAGGAGGGTGCGGGAGGCGTTGGTGACGTCGGTGACGTGCTTGCCGCCGTTGACGCCGCCGGTCAGGTTCCAGATGACCCAGCTGTCCATGGTGCCGAAGAGGATGTCGCCCGCCTCGGCGCGCTCCTTGAGGCCTTCGACGTTGTCGAGCAGCCAGCGCGCCTTGGGACCGGCGAAGTAGGCGGCCAGCGGCAGGCCGGTCTCGCGCCGGAAGCGGTCCTGGCCGACGTTGCGGCCCAGCTCGCGGCAGAGGGCGTCGGTGCGGGTGTCCTGCCACACGATGGCGTTGTGGACGGGCTCACCGGTGTTCTTGTCCCACAGCACGGTGGTCTCGCGCTGGTTGGTGATGCCGATGGCCTTGATGTCGTCGCGCGTGATGCCGGCCTTCTGGACGGCGCCCGCGACGACTTCCTGGACGTTGGTCCAGATCTCGTTGGCGTTGTGCTCGACCCAGCCCGGCTTCGGGAAGATCTGCTCGTGCTCCTTCTGGTCGACGGAGACGATCCGGCCGTCCTTGTCGAACACGATGCAGCGCGAGGAGGTGGTGCCCTGGTCGATCGCGGCGATGAACGGGCCTGCGGTGTGGGCGTCGGTCACTGTGTGCTCCTGAAAGATCCGTGGTGATGGGGCTTTACGTACGGCGCGTGCGCGGAGGCTCGGTGCTTCCTAGACGAAGGCGACGTTGTAGATGCCTGCGGCGATGGCGCCGCCGATCAGCGGACCGACCACCGGGACCCAGGCGTAGCTCCAGTCGGAACCGCCCTTGTTGGGCAGGGGCAGCAGGGCGTGGACGATGCGGGGGCCGAGGTCACGGGCCGGGTTGATCGCGTAACCCGTGGGGCCGCCGAGGGAGAGGCCGATGGAGACGACCACGAGCGCGGTGATCAGGGCGCCCAGGGTGCCCAGACCGTTGCCCTTGTCGTTCAGGCCCTGGGTGAGGACGGCGAGCACCAGCACGACGGTGCCGATGATCTCCGTGAGGAGGTTCTGCACCGCGTTCCGGATCTCCGGACCGGTGGAGAAGACGCCCAGGACCGGGCCAGCGCCCTTCTCCTGGGCCTCGACGGCCTTGGCCGTCGTGGCCTGCGCGCCCGGACCGCCGACGATCTCCTTGTCGGTGAGGTGCGCGTGGAACTGGCCGTAGTAGGCGGCCCACACCAGGGCCGCGCCGATCATGGCGCCGAGCAGCTGGCCGCCCCAGTACACGGGGAGGTTGCTGAAGTCCTTGTCCTTGATCGCGAGCGCGAGCGTCACGGCCGGGTTCAGGTGGGCGCCGGAGAGCGGCGCCGAGGTGTAGACGGCCGTCAGTACGGCGAAACCCCACCCGAAGGTGATGGCGAGCCAGCCGGCGTTACGGGCCTTGGAGGCCTTCAGCGTCACGGCGGCGCACACGCCGCCGCCGAGCAGGATGAGTATGGCGGTACCGATGGTCTCGCCGATGAAGATGTCGGAGCTGGACACCCGCGACTCCTTTGTCCTTCGTCCAGGGAAACCGAACCCCGGGTCCCTCCGGGGGTTCTGGCGCCCTCGGGGGTGAGAGCGATGCCGGCCCTTGGCGTTGTCACACTCTAGCGCGTATTGCCGTTAGGTGTTCGACAATGCCGACCGATGGACGGGAGTCTTGCTTCGGCGTCGCGCATGCGTCAAGGGTTCTGTTATCGAAAACAGGATCGTTATTGATCGCTGCCGGTTATCGCTCTTCCTGCACTGACGTACCTGCTCGCCCGATATGTCCATTTCAGGGTATGGCGAGAACCGGAACGCCGCCTCGCGTCCCGGTCGTCCTGTCCCAGCTCGATACCCGCGGCCTCGTCCGGCCGTCGCCCGGCGGTGGATCGCCGCCGGTCAGAAGCGCCCCGCGCCCAGGTCCCGCGACACCGCGCGGGCGCAGTCCCGCACCGCCGCGATCAGCTCGGGGCGCACCTCGCCGTCCCGGCACAGCCGCTCCACCGCGCCCGCGATGCCGACCGCGCCCACCGGCATCCGGCGCCGGTCGTGGATCGGCGCGGCGATCGACGCCACGCCCTCCCAGGTCTCCTCCACGTCCGCCGCGTAGCCACGCGCGCGCGTGAGGTCCAGCAGGTGCTCGAAGTCCGCCGGCTCGCACACCGTGCGGTCCGTGAACGGTTTGCGGTCGGCCTCCATGGCCTCGCTGTGCGCCACCGGGTCGTAGGCGGACAGCACCTTGCCCAGCGCCGTGGAGTGCAGCGGCTGCATCGCCCCTATCTCCAGCACCTGCCGGCTGTCGTCCGGCCGGAAGACGTGGTGCACGATCAGGACGCCCTGCTGGTGCAGGACGCCCAGGTAGACGCTCTCCCCGCTGGAGCGGGCCAGGTCGTCGGTCCACACCAGGGCCCGCGCCCGCAGCTCGTGCACGTCCAGATAGGTGGTGCCGAGACGCAGCAGCTCGGCGCCCAGCTGGTAGCGGCCGGAGACGGCGTCCTGCTCGACGAACCCCTCCTGCTGCAGGGTCCGCAGGATGCCGTGGGCGGTGCCCTTGGCGAGGCCCAGTGACGAGGCGATGTCCGAGAGGCCGAGCCGCCGCTCGCCGCCCGCGAGCAGGCGCAGCATCGCCGCCGCCCGTTCGAGCGACTGGATGTTCCGTGCCATCGCCGTCCTGCCCTCCGTCCCCTTCGACCAATGCCGAACAGCGTGCAACACCCCGTTCGGCAATGTCGAACACTACCGGTCCATGTCGACCTCCCGCCAATGGTCGGACGACACCTGTTACATCCCGCACGGCACGCCGGTGGCGATCCGGCCATCCGGCACGCCCCGCGTCCGCCTCGTGGACGCCGGTGCCCATCCAAGCCCACTCCCGGTTACGCTGACGCCGTGCCCTGCCCCGGTTGCCGCCGGGGACGGCGCATAGCCGACAGCCGTCGCACCCCAGGGAGCCCCTTAATGGCCTCGTTGCCAACGACCCCTTCCGCCGACAGCCGGACCCGTGCGTCCGCGCTCCGAGAGGCACTCGCCACCCGTGTGGTGGTCGCCGACGGAGCGATGGGCACGATGCTCCAGGCCCAGGAGCCGACGCTGGAGGACTTCCAGCAACTCGAGGGCTGCAACGAGATCCTCAACATCACCCGCCCCGACATCGTCCGCTCCGTCCACCAGGCGTACTTCGCCGTGGGCGTCGACTGCGTCGAGACCAACACCTTCGGGGCCAACCACTCCGCCCTCGGCGAGTACGACATCCCCGAGCGCGTCCACGAACTGTCCGAGGCCGGCGCCCGCGTCGCCCGCGAGGTCGCCGACGAGTTCACCGCCGGGGACGGCCGGCCCCGCTGGGTCCTCGGCTCCATGGGCCCCGGCACCAAGCTGCCCACCCTCGGCCACGCCCCCTACACCACCCTGCGCGACGCCTACCAGCGCAACGCCGAGGGCCTGGTCAGCGGCGGCGCCGACGCGCTGCTCGTGGAGACCACCCAGGACCTGCTGCAGACCAAGGCCGCCGTGCTCGGCGCCCGCCGCGGCCTCGACGCCCTCGGCCTGGACCTGCCGGTGATCGTGTCCGTGACCGTCGAGACCACCGGCACCATGCTGCTCGGCTCCGAGATCGGCGCCGCCCTCACCGCGCTCGAACCGCTCGGCATCGACATGATCGGCCTGAACTGCGCCACCGGCCCGGCCGAGATGAGCGAGCACCTGCGCTACCTCGCCCGCAACGCCCGCGTCCCGCTGTCCTGCATGCCCAACGCGGGCCTGCCGGTGCTCGGCAAGGACGGCGCCCACTACCCGCTGAGCGCGCCCGAGCTGGCCGACGCCCAGGAGACCTTCGTCCGCGAGTACGGCCTCTCGCTCGTCGGCGGCTGCTGCGGCACCACCCCCGAGCACCTGCGCCAGGTCGTCGAACGCGTCGAGGGCCTGACCCCGCGTACCCGCGACCCGCGCCCCGAGGCCGGCGCCGCCTCCCTCTACCAGAGCGTGCCCTTCCGCCAGGACACCTCCTACCTCGCCATCGGCGAGCGCACCAACGCCAACGGATCCAAGAAGTTCCGCGAGGCCATGCTCGGGGGCCACTGGGACGACTGCGTGGAGATGGCCCGCGACCAGATCCGCGAGGGCGCGCACATGCTCGACCTGTGCGTGGACTACGTCGGCCGCGACGGCGTCGCCGACATGGAGGAACTCGCCGGCCGCTTCGCCACCGCCTCCACCCTTCCCATCGTCCTCGACTCCACCGAGGTCGACGTCATCCGGGCGGGCCTGGAGAAGCTCGGCGGCCGCGCCGTCATCAACTCGGTGAACTACGAGGACGGCGCCGGACCCGACTCCCGCTTCGCCAAGGTCACCGAGCTGGCCCGGGAGCACGGTGCCGCGCTGATCGCGCTCACCATCGACGAGGAGGGCCAGGCCCGCACCCCGGAGAAGAAGGTCGAGATCGCCGAACGGCTCATCGACGACCTGACCGGGAACTGGGGCATCCGTGAGGAGGACATCCTCATCGACACCCTGACCTTCACCATCTGCACCGGTCAGGAGGAGTCCCGCAAGGACGGCATCGCCACCATCGAGGCGATCCGCGAGCTCAAGCGCCGCCACCCGGCCGTCCAGACCACCCTGGGCCTGTCCAACATCTCCTTCGGTCTGAACCCGGCCGCCCGCATCCTGCTGAACTCCGTCTTCCTCGACGAGTGCGTCAAGGCCGGCCTGGACTCCGCGATCGTGCACGCCTCCAAGATCCTCCCGATCGCCCGGTTCAGCGAGGAAGAGGTCCGCACGGCCCTCGACCTCATCCACGACCGCCGCGCCGAGGGCTACGACCCGCTGCAGAAGCTGATGCAGCTCTTCGAGGGCGCCACCGCCAAGTCCCTCAAGGCCGGCAAGGCCGAGGAACTGGCCGCGCTGCCCCTGGAGGAGCGGCTCAAGCGGCGCATCATCGACGGCGAACGCAACGGCCTGGAGGCCGACCTCGACGAGGCCCTCCAGGACCGGCCCGCCCTGGACATCGTCAACGAAACCCTCCTGGACGGCATGAAGGTCGTCGGCGAACTGTTCGGCTCCGGCCAGATGCAGCTCCCCTTCGTGCTCCAGTCCGCCGAGGTCATGAAGACGGCCGTCGCCCACCTCGAACCGCACATGGAGAAGTCGGACGCCGAGGGCAAGGGCACCATCGTGCTGGCCACCGTGCGCGGCGACGTCCACGACATCGGCAAGAACCTCGTCGACATCATCCTGTCCAACAACGGCTACAACGTCGTCAACCTGGGCATCAAGCAGCCCGTCTCCGCGATCCTGGACGCCGCCGAGGAGCACCGCGCCGACGTCATCGGCATGTCCGGCCTCCTGGTGAAGTCCACCGTGATCATGAAGGAGAACCTGGAGGAGCTGAACCAGCGCGGCCTCGGCACCCGCTTCCCGGTCATCCTCGGCGGCGCCGCCCTCACCCGCGCCTACGTCGAGCAGGACCTGCACGAGATCTACGACGGCGAGGTCCGCTACGCCCGCGACGCCTTCGAGGGCCTGCGCCTGATGGACGCCCTCATCGGCGTCAAGCGGGGCGTGCCCGGCGCCAAGCTGCCCGAGCTGCGGCAGCGCCGGGTCCGCGCCACCGCCGCCGCGCAGGTCGAGGAGCGCCCGGAGGAGGGGCACGTCCGCTCCGACGTCGCCACCGACAACCCGGTGCCCGCCCCGCCGTTCTGGGACACCCGCGTCATCAAGGGCATCCAGCTCAAGGAGTACGCGAGCTGGCTGGACGAGGGCGCGCTGTTCAAGGGCCAGTGGGGCCTGAAGCAGGCCCGCGCCGGCGACGGCCCGACCTACGAGGAACTGGTGGAGACCGAGGGCCGCCCCCGCCTGCGCGGCCTGCTGGACCGGCTCCAGACGGAGAACCTGCTGGAGGCGGCCGTCGTCTACGGCTACTTCCCGTGCGTCTCCAAGGACGACGACCTGATCGTCCTGGACGAGCGGGGCAACGAACGCACCCGGTTCACCTTCCCGCGCCAGCGCCGCGGCCGCCGCCTGTGCCTCGCCGACTTCTTCCGCCCGGAGGAGTCCGGCGAGACCGACGTCGTCGGATTCCAGGTCGTCACCGTCGGCTCCCGGATCGGCGAGCGGACCGCGGAGCTCTTCGAGGCCAACGCCTACCGCGACTACCTCGAACTGCACGGACTGTCCGTGCAGCTCGCCGAGGCGCTCGCCGAGTACTGGCACGCCCGGGTGCGCGCCGAACTCGGCTTCGGCGGCGAGGACCCCGCCGCCATGGAGGACATGTTCGCCCTGAAGTACCGGGGCGCCCGCTTCTCCCTCGGCTACGGTGCCTGCCCCGACCTGGAGGACCGCGCCAAGATCGCCGAGCTGCTGCGGCCCGAGCGGATCGGCGTCCAGCTCTCCGAGGAGTTCCAGCTCCACCCCGAGCAGTCCACCGACGCGATCGTGATCCACCACCCGGAGGCCAAGTACTTCAACGCCCGCTGACCCACGCGCCGGCCCCCGCCTCCGGGCACACCGAAGGGCCTCCTGGCCTGCGCAGGGGTATTTCAGGGGGTACCCCGGACCCGGAGGGATAAACGAGGCGCTTCGGGCGCCGGGGACGTACACTGGTCGGTCCACCGCAGGCCGGTTCCCCGCATGGGAACCGGCCTGGTCGTCCCCGAGGAGGTGCGCCAGGATGACCAGCACTGTCCCAGCGCTCGGAGCCCGTACGGCCGAAGGCTCCGCCCTGCAGGCGGTCCTCCTCGACATGGACGGCACCCTGGTGGACACCGAGGGTTTCTGGTGGGACGTGGAGGTCGAGGTCTTCGCCGCCCTCGGCCACGTCCTCGACGAGTCCTGGCGGCACATCGTCGTCGGCGGCCCCATGACCCGCAGCGCCGGCTTCCTCATCGAGGCCACCGGCGCCGCCATCTCCCTCGCCGAGCTGTCGGTGCTGCTCAACGACGGCTTCGAGACCCGCATCGGCCGGGCCCTGCCGCTGATGCCCGGCGCCGCCCGGCTGCTCGCCGAACTCCACCAGCACGGCATCCCCACCGCCCTGGTCTCCGCCTCCCACCGGCGCATCATCGACCGCGTGCTGACCGTGCTGGGCCCCCACCACTTCGGCCTCTCCATCGCCGGCGACGAGGTCTCGCGCACCAAGCCCTACCCCGACCCCTATCTGCTCGCCGCCGCCGGACTCGGCGTGGACCCGGCCCGCTGCGCGGTCGTCGAGGACACGGCCACCGGCGTCGCCGCCGCCGAGGCGGCCGGCTGCCAGGTGGTCGCCGTCCCCTCCATCGCCCCCATCGCCCCGGCCGAACGACGCACCGTCGTCTCCTCCCTGGAAGAGGTCGACCTGGCATTCCTGCGCGGCCTGATGACGCGAATGCGCTAGCCGTTCACCCGTCGCGCCCCGGCCCGAACCGGCCGAGTACCAAGCCCAATGGGCGTGTTGGACAAATTTCCGGGGAAGTACACCAAGGGGTGAATTCCGCGGGGTCGCCGGCCGAATTCCGGTAAGCGTCAACTCCAGCTCGCGGATGTGACGTTCCCCACGCGACGAGTCCTCGACAACGTTGCCCAAGTATGCAGACCGCCCCGATCCGGCACGGGTCGGCGTGCCCTTGTGTCCCGATTGGGGAGACGCTGCACTAATCCTGCCGCTGTCGGGTTTTCGGTGTGTCCACACCCGGTTTCACTCCGTGATGGACGCTCAACTCACGCGCCAGTGAACCCCCGTGCGGGCGCGGACTAATCTCGTCGCGAGAACATCGAAGCAACCCCCGTGGCTCGCCGCACCACCCATGCATGCCGAGTACATGGACTCGAACAGCTCTGGAGAAACTCCCGCATGAACCGCAAGACTTTGGTGCTGCCGGCAGTGGCCGGCCTGCTGACGCCGGTTCTCGCCGCGTGCGGCGGATCCGACAGCGGGAGCAAGAGCGGGGACGCCATCGTCGTCGGCACCACGGACCGGTTCGAGGCCACCAGCGACGCCCCGGCACCCCTCGACCCCGCCTACGCCTACGACGTCGGCACCTGGAACATCCTGCGCCAGACGGTGCAGACCCTGATGACCCAGCCCAAGGGCGAGGGCAACCCCGTCCCGGAGGCCGCCGAGAGCTGCTCCTTCACCGACAGCGGCAACGAGCGCTACGCCTGCAAGCTGCGCGAGGGCCTGCAGTTCTCCGACGGCGACAAGGTCACGGCCGCCGACGTCAAGTACTCCATCGAGCGAGCCCTGCGCATCAACGCGGACAGCGGTGTCGCCACCCTGCTCAACACCGTCGACACGGTCGAGACTCAGGGCGACCGCGAGGTCATCTTCCACCTCAAGACGGCCGACGCCACCTTCCCGTACAAGCTGTCGACCCCGGTCGCGGCCATCGTCAACCCGAAGGACTACGCCAAGGACAAGCTGCGCGACGGCTTCGACGTCGACGGCTCCGGCCCCTACACGCTCAAGGCCGACGTCAAGGACAACGCGATCGTCAACGCCACCTTCACCAAGAACCCCTCCTACAAGGGCAGCGTGACGGTGAACAACGACGAGGTCGAGATGCGCTCCTTCGACGACGCCGACGCCATGGGCCAGGCCATCGAAAAGGGCGACATCGACCTGATGACGCGCACCATGTCGCCGTCGCAGATCGACAAGCTGGACTCCGGCTCCCAGGCCAACGTCGACCTCGTCGACATGCCGGGCCTCGAGATCCGCTACCTCGCCTTCAACACCGACGCGCCGACCGTGAAGACCAAGGCCGTCCGCCAGGCCATGGCCCAGGTCATCAACCGCGGCGAACTGGTCTCCAAGGTCTACGGCACCCAGGCCGAGCCGCTGTACTCGCTGGTCCCGGCCACCCTCACCGGCCACTCCAACTCGTTCTTCAACAAGTACGGCAACCCCAGCGCCGCCAAGGCCAAGGGGCTGCTCGAGAAGGCGGGCATCACCACCCCGGTGAAGCTGACGCTGCACTACACCACCGACCACTACGGCTCGGCCACCAAGCAGGAGTTCCAGATCCTGCAGAAGCAGCTCAACGGCAGCGGCCTGTTCGACGTCACCATCCAGGGCCACCCCTGGTCGACCTTCCGGCCCGCCGAGCAGAAGGGCCAGTACGACGTCTACGGCATGGGCTGGTTCCCCGACTTCCCCGACGCCGACAACTTCGTCGCGCCCTTCCTCGACAAGGGCAACTTCCTCGGCTCGCCGTACTCCAACGGCACCATCCAGCGCACGCTGATCCCCGAGTCCCGGCGCGAGGCCGACCGCCTCAACGCGGTCAAGACCCTCACCGCGATCCAGGACACCGTCGCCGAGGACGTCCCCGTGCTGCCGCTGTGGCAGGGCAAGCAGTACGTCGCCGCCCGCGACAACGTCACCGGCGTCTCCTACGCCCTCAACTCCGTCGCGTCGCTCCAGCTGTGGGAGCTCGGCCGCGGTGTGAGCGGCTGACGACCCGCCCCACGCGACACCGAGGGCGCCCCCTCCCGCACGGGAGGGGGCGCCCTCGGTGTCGTACCGCGCGGAACTCAGCTCGCGCCGGGCCGCACCAGTCCGCTCTCGTACGCGTACACCGCCGCCTGCACCCGGTCACGCAGCCCCAGCTTGGTCAGCACATGCCCGACATGCGTCTTCACCGTCGTCTCGCTGACGAACAGATCCGCGGCGATCTCCGCGTTGGACAGCCCGCGCGCCACCAGCTTCAGCACCTCCACCTCACGGTCGGTGAGGGTGTGCAGGGTGTCCGGAACGGACTCCTCACCGGACGGCAGATGCGTGGCGTACTTGTCGAGCAGGCGGCGCGTGATGCTCGGCGCCAGCATCGCCTCCCCGGCGGCCACCACCCGGATCGCCTGCACCAGCTCGTTGGCGGGCGCGTCCTTGAGCAGGAACCCGCTGGCCCCGGCGCGCAGCGCCTCCACCACGTACTCGTCCAGGTCGAACGTGGTCAGCACCAGCACCTTCGCAGGGCCGTCCCGCCCGGGACCGGTGATCTGCCGGGTGGCCTCCACACCGTCCATCCGCGGCATCCGGATGTCCATCAGCACGACGTCCGGCTGCATGGCCCGAACCTGATCGAGGGCCTGCAGACCGTCACCGGCCTCGCCCACGACCGCGATGTCCTGCTCGGCCTCCAGGATCATCCGGAAACCGGTACGCAGCAGGGGCTGGTCGTCGACCAGTAGGACGCGGATGGCCACGTGACTCTCCTTCGCTAGTCCGCACCCATTCTGCCCTGCGCCCCGCCGGCCACCGGCGGCGCCCTCGGGGCGGCCGCCGGACGCTACTCGCCGGCCGCGGCGGACCGCACCGGCAGGGGGTAGGGCGGGGGAGTACCGCCGAACTCCGGGCAGTGGGACCGGTGATCGCACCAGCCGCACAGCTTCGTCGGCCGGGCCCGCCACTCACCGGTCCGCGTGGCCTGCGTGATCGCGTCCCACAGCGCCAGCAGCTTGCGCTCCACCCGTTCCAGGTCGGCCGGCACGGGGTCGTAGGTCAGCACGTCACCGCTGCCGAGATACACCAGCTGCAGCCGGCGCGGGACGACCCTCTTCAGCCGCCATACCACCAGCGCGTAGAACTTCATCTGGAACAGCGCGCCCTCGGCGTACTCCGGCCGCGGCGCCTTGCCCGTCTTGTAGTCCACGATCCGCACCTCGCCGGTGGGCGCCACGTCGACACGGTCGATGATCCCGCGCAGCCGCAGCCCCGACTCCAGCTCGGCCTCCACGAACAGCTCCCGCTCGGCCGGCTCCAGCCGGGCGGGATCCTCCAGCGTGAACCACCGCTCCACCAGCCGCTCGGCCTCACCCAGCCAGCGGGCCAGCCGCTCGCCCTCCGGATCCTCCGCGAACAGCTCCCCGACCTCCGGCCGGCTCTCCCGCAACCGGTCCCACTGCCCGGGGATCAGCGCCTTCGCCCGGGGGGCCGTCCGCTCCGCGGCGGGCGCGTCGAACAGCCGCTCCAGCACGGCGTGCACCAGCGTCCCGCGCGTCGCCGCCTCGCTCGGCTTCTCCGGCAGCCGGTCGATCACCCGGAACCGGTACAGCAGCGGACACTGCATGAAGTCACCGGCCCGCGACGGCGACAACGAGGACGGCGCGACGGCCACCCGCTCTCCCGCCGTCCCCGCCGGACCGGCCCCGGACACCACCGGCTCCCCGGCGGACGCGACCGGCACTCCGGCGGACACCACCGGCTCCCCGGAGGTCACCGCCGCGTCCGGTGCCGGTTCCGCCGACCGCGCCGGCGGAACCCTCTCCCCGGCCGGACCCGGCAGGGCCCCCGCGTCCTCGATGCTGCTGTCCATGACCCCAGACCATACGGCCCGGCACTGACAGCGACCCAGCCGCGGGCCGCGTTAGGCCGCGCGACAGCGGGGCAAACACAAGGGGTGCCGGGGCGGAACGGACCACCACGGCCGCATACCATCGACCCGAGACCTTCCGCCCCATGGCGCGGAAGACGCTTCGAACGAGGGGACAGCGTGGACGTGAGCGGCGGGAGCGGGCAGCCGCGGTCCGGCAACGACGAGCCGGCCGAGCACCCCGCGGGCCCTACGGTCCCGACGACCGGACCCACCGGTCAGCACCCCGGCCCGGAGCCCGACGACGCCCCCGAGCCCGCCGGCACCCCGCGCCCCGGCCCGGAAGAGCACGGCGCCCCCGGCGAACCCCGCGACCCGGGCGACCACCAAGGCCGGGACGAGCGCCCCGGGACGGACGCCGGGCCCGGAGGCCCGGGCCCGGGCGACGCCACCGGAGACAGCACCGGCCCCACCCACCCCGCCACCGACGACGAAACCCCCGCCGCCCGCACCCACCCCGCCGAACACCGCTCCCTCGCCCACTCCGGCATCGCCAAGGGCGAACCCCCGCGGCCACGGCCCAAGGAACCCGGCGGCGGACTGCTCATGGGCCGCCCCTTCGGCGTCCCCGTCTACGTGGCACCCAGCTGGTTCCTCGTGGCCGCCCTCATCACCTGGGTCTTCGGCGGCCAGCTCGACCGCGTCCTGCCCGAACTCGGAGCCGCCCGCTACCTGGTCTCCCTCTTCTTCGCCGTCGCCTTCTACGCCTCCGTCCTCGTCCACGAACTGGCCCACACGGTCGCCGCGATCCGCTTCAGGCTCCCCGTCCGCCGCATCCAGCTCCAGTTCTTCGGCGGCGTCTCCGAGATCGAGAAGGAGGCCGAGACCCCGGGACGCGAATTCGTCCTCGCCTTCGTCGGCCCCCTGCTCTCCCTCGTCCTGGCCGGCCTCTTCTACCTGGCCATGAAGCCCGTGCGGCCGGACAGCGTCCCCGGCGTCCTGCTCGCCGGCCTGATGATCTCCAACCTCATCGTCGCCGCCTTCAACCTGCTGCCCGGCCTGCCCCTCGACGGCGGCCGCATGCTCCGCGCCGTCGTCTGGAAGATCACCGGCAAACCCATGAGCGGCACCGTCGCCGCCGCCTGGGTCGGCCGCGCCCTCGCCATCTCCGTCCTCGTCGGCCTGCCGCTGCTCAACCAGTCCGGCGCCTTCGGCGGCGGCAACCAGGACAGGGGCGGCATGGACACCGTCACCGACGCCCTGCTCGCCGCCATCCTCGCCGCGATCATCTGGACCGGCGCCGGGAACAGCCTGCGCATGGCCCGCCTGCGCGAACACCTCCCCGAACTCAAGGCCCGCGCCCTCACCCGGCGAGCCGTCCCCGTCGAGACCGACACCCCGCTGTCCGAAGCCCTCCGCCGGGCCAACGCCGCGGGCGCCCGCGCCCTCGTCGTCGTCGACCCCGACGGCAACCCGCTCTCCCTCGTCCGCGAGGCCGCCATCGTCGGCGTACCCGAACACCGCCGCCCCTGGGTCGCCGTCAGCGGCCTCGCCCAGGACCTCACCGACGGCATGCGGGTCTCCGCCGAACTGGCCGGCGAGGAACTCCTCGACACCCTCCGGGCCACCCCCGCCACCGAATACCTCGTCGTCGAGGAGACCGGCGAGATCTACGGCGTCCTCTCCGCCGCCGACGTCGAGCGCGCCTTCGTCAAGGCCATGGCCCGCCCCTGACGGCCCGCCTCCCGTGGTCGGCGGCCCCCGCAAACGCCGGTAGGCTGGTCACATGTCCGAACCGACCGGTGCCGCCCGCAGGCGCGGGCCCTTCAAGGTCGGGGACCAGGTTCAGCTGACCGACCCCAAGGGCCGCCACTACACGTTCACGCTCGAAGCCGGGAAGAACTTCCACACCCACAAGGGCTCCTTCCCGCACGACGAACTGATCGGCGCTCCCGAAGGCAGCGTTGTCCGCACCACCGGCAACGTCGCCTACCTCGCGCTGCGCCCCCTGCTCCCCGACTACGTCCTGTCCATGCCCCGCGGGGCAGCCGTCGTCTACCCGAAGGACGCGGGGCAGATCCTCGCCTTCGCCGACATCTTCCCCGGCGCCCGCGTCGTCGAGGCCGGCGTCGGCTCCGGCTCGCTCAGCAGCTTCCTGCTGCGCGCCATCGGCGACCAGGGCATGCTGCACTCCTACGAGCGCCGCGAGGACTTCGCCGAGATCGCGCAGGCGAACGTCGAGCGCTACTTCGGCGGCCCCCACCCCGCCTGGCAGCTCACCGTCGGCGACCTCCAGGACAACCTGTCCGACACCGACGTCGACCGCGTCATCCTCGACATGCTCGCCCCCTGGGAATGCCTGGAGGCCGTCTCCAAGGCACTCGTCCCCGGCGGCATCCTGTGCTGCTACGTGGCCACCACCACCCAGCTCGCCCGGACCGTGGAGTCCATCCGGGAGATCGGCTGCTTCAACGAGCCGACCGCCTGGGAGACCATGATCCGCAACTGGCACATCGAGGGCCTCGCCGTCCGCCCGGACCACCGGATGATCGGCCACACCGGCTTCCTGCTCACCGCCCGCCGGCTCGCCGACGGCGTCGAGCCGCCCATGCGCCGCCGCCGCCCCGCCAAGGGCGCCTACGGCGAGGACTACGCCGGCCCCAACGCCGACGGCGGCACCGGCCGCTGACCGGCCCTCCCGACCGGCACAACACGAAGGCGCCGTGGCCGAGTTCCCCACCACACCCGGGAACCCCGCCACGGCGCCGACTCGTTGACACGGCACCAGGCCGCGCACGCCCCCCGCGCGCGGACACCCCGCCTGCGAGAATCCCGTACCGACCCCGCCGTTCCCACGCACTGTGACGTGTGGCACCATGCTGGCCACCCCCCCCACCGGCACAGCCCTCACAGGAGACACTCCTAGTGCAGCCATCCGCCGTTCCGGAGCTCGCCCACACGCACACCCGGCCCATCCACTGGGTCGCCACCGCCGCCGCGATCGCTGGCGTCGTCGCCCTGTCCTCCGCCGTACAGCCCGGCTCGGCCACAGCCGCCCAGCCCACCACGCGCACCGAGGTCGGGTCCGCCGACGCCGACGCCGCCCCGCCCAGCACCGACGGCGTCCACTTCCCGCTCACCTGCGGGCCCGTGAAAGCGGTCGTGGTCAAGAAGGTCACCGGCGACCTGGACGGCGACGGCACACCGGAAACCGTCGCCGTCGTGCACTGCGACGCCCCCATGGGCACCCCGCCCGACGGCGTCTACGTGCTCACCCGGGGCACCGCCGCCGGCGGCACCTCCCGCGTCGTCGCCACCCTCGTCGACCCCAAGGACCGGCGCACCGTCACCGACTTCGCCCTCGACGCCGGCACCGTCACCGCCACCCTGCTCGGCTACTCCACCGCCGACATACCCAGTTGCTGCCCCGACCTGAAAACCCCCACGAGCTGGCACTGGAACGGAAAGGCGTTCATACGCTCCACGCCCACCGCGTCCCACACCGTGTGACACCTTCCGGCCACACCCCCAAGGCGCGCGCCCGCCCCTGGAACGCGGCACGCGCGCGGCCCGCCCGAAGACGGCCCACGCGCGCGCACACCACAGCCGGTCACCGGCCGGCCCCTACTCCGCGTCCGGACCGTGGACCTCGACCTTGTCCAGAACCCGGCGCACATGGATGCACTCCCCGGGACACTCCTTCGCCGAGTCGACCACGTCCATGAGCAGCGGCAGCGGCACCGGCACCGTGGCGCCCTCGGCCTGCAGCAGCTCGTCGTCCGCGCCCTTCACGTAGGCCAGCCCGTCGATGTCCAGCTCGAACACCTCGGGCGCGTACTGGGCGCAGATCCCGTCGCCGGTACACAGCGCCTGGTCGATCCAGACCTCCAGCGCCTCGCCGTCCGGGGCCTCCTGCTGCACGGTCACCTCTCCTGCCGTCGAATCGCCGGACGGCACCCCCGGCCCGACGGCCAGCGAGGTCCGCACCAGCGGCTGTTGAACACCCCGACCCTACCTCCGCCCGCATACCCGCCCGAGTCCACGGGTATCGGGTTTCCCTCGGCACCCCCTCGGGTACGAGCGCCCGACCGGGCAAGGGAGCCCCGGCACCGGGCGAACACTTCCAGCCGCCCCGACGATGACCACGACCGACCAGACCGTCGCTCTGCGTGATGAGCGCACGAGCGCACCGAAACGTGCCCCGGAACCGGCCGACCGGCCCGGAACGGACAACTCCAGCCACACAGGCCGGGTATTGACCGCCACGGACCAGGAACAAGCGGCTTCCGAATCACGTTGAGTGGGTATCCCCTCCGTGCGAGAGGGAGCGCACCGGGTGACCGACGACACACCTTGACAGTCTTTGTGATCTAGGGGTTTCAATCGACACCCACCCAGGTAGGGTCTGGAAGCGTCCAGCTCCCCTTGGAGGAGGTGAGGACCGTGGCAGCCCACGACGACGACATGAACCGCGGCATCCGCCCGGGACGAGGGTCCGAAGACCCCGCCGGGCAGATCGCCTACCTTGAGCAGGAGATCGCCGTCCTGCGACGCAAGCTCGCCGACTCTCCGCGGCACACGAGGATTCTCGAAGAGCGGATCGTCGAGCTGCAGACCAACCTGGCCGGCGTCTCCGCCCAGAACGAGCGCCTGGCCAACACACTCCGCGAGGCCCGCGACCAGATCGTGGCCCTCAAGGAGGAGGTCGACCGGCTCGCCCAGCCGCCCGCCGGCTTCGGCGTCTTCCTGCAGGCCAACGAGGACGGCACGGCCGACATCTTCACCGGCGGCCGCAAGCTCCGCGTGAACGTCAGCCCGAGCGTCGACCTCGACGACCTCAGGCGCGGCCAGGAGGTCATGCTCAACGAGGCGCTCAACGTGGTCGACGCCATGGAGTTCGAGCGCGTCGGCGACATCGTCACCCTCAAGGAGATCCTCGAGGACGGCGAGCGCGCCCTCGTCCTCGGGCACACCGACGAAGAACGAGTGGTCCGGCTCGCCGAACCCCTCCTCGACGTCACCATCCGCCCCGGTGACGCCCTCCTGCTCGAGCCCCGCTCCGGCTACGTCTACGAGGTCGTCCCCAAGAGCGAGGTCGAGGAACTCGTCCTCGAAGAAGTCCCCGACATCGGCTACGAGCAGATCGGCGGCCTCGGCAACCAGATCGAGGCCATCCGCGACGCGGTCGAGCTGCCCTACCTCTACCCCGACCTCTTCAAGGAGCACGAGCTGCGCCCGCCCAAGGGCGTCCTGCTCTACGGACCGCCCGGATGCGGCAAGACGCTCATCGCCAAGGCCGTCGCCAACTCGCTCGCCAAGAAGGTGGCCGAGGTGACCGGACAGGCCGCCGGCAAGAGCTTCTTCCTCAACATCAAGGGCCCCGAACTCCTCAACAAGTACGTCGGCGAAACCGAGCGCCAGATCCGCCTCGTCTTCCAGCGAGCCCGCGAGAAGGCCAGCGAGGGCACCCCCGTCATCGTCTTCTTCGACGAGATGGAATCCCTCTTCCGCACCCGCGGCTCCGGCGTCAGCTCCGACGTGGAGAACACCATCGTCCCGCAGCTCCTCGCCGAGATCGACGGCGTGGAAGGCCTGCAGAACGTGGTCGTCATCGGCGCCTCCAACCGCGAGGACATGATCGACCCGGCCATCCTGCGCCCCGGCCGCCTCGACGTGAAGATCAAGATCGAGCGGCCCGACGCCGAGGCCGCCAAGGACATCTTCGGCAAGTACCTCACCGAGCGCCTCCCGCTCCACTCCGACGACCTCGGAGAGCACGAGGGCGACAAGCTCACCACCGTCCAGAGCATGATCCAGACAGCGGTCGAGCACATGTACGCCGAATCCGAGGAAAACCGCTTCCTGGAAGTCACCTACGCCAACGGCGACAAGGAAGTCCTCTATTTCAAGGACTTCAACTCCGGCGCCATGATCGAGAACATCGTCGGCCGCGCCAAGAAAATGGCGATCAAGGACTTCCTCGACAAGAACCAGAAGGGCCTCCGCGTCTCCCACATCCTCCAGGCCTGTGTGGACGAGTTCAAGGAGAACGAGGACCTGCCCAACACCACCAACCCCGACGACTGGGCCCGCATCTCCGGAAAGAAGGGCGAACGGATCGTCTACATCCGCACCCTCATCACCGGAAAGCAGGGCGCCGACACCGGACGCTCCATCGACACGGTGGCGAACACCGGTCAGTACCTGTAAAACCAGGGCGGCTGCGGGTGCCCACCACGGGTACCCGCAGCCGACTGCTTTTCAGGCCACGACCGGAGCAGCCAATGACGCAAATGATCTCCCCACCAGCGCAAAGGCGTTCTAGGCTCTTTCCTACCGCCGAGTCGCACAGTGCGGGGACGGGCACCGCGCACGCACCGGAGCGCCGGCGGTACGCGAGCGGTACCCACGACCGAGGGTGCCGCCGGGCAAGGAGGGCCGCATGACCGTACGGCGAGTAATGGGCATCGAGACGGAGTACGGGATCTCCGTCCCCGGCCACCCCAACGCCAATGCCATGCTCACCTCATCCCAGATCGTCAACGCCTACGCCGCGGCGATGCACCGGGCCCGCCGGGCCCGCTGGGACTTCGAGGAGGAGAACCCGCTACGGGACGCCCGAGGCTTCGACCTCGCCCGCGAGGCGGCCGACTCCAGCCAGCTCACCGACGAGGACATCGGCCTCGCCAACGTCATCCTCACCAACGGTGCGCGCCTCTACGTCGACCACGCCCACCCCGAATACAGCGCCCCCGAAGTCACCAACCCCCGCGACGCCGTCCTCTGGGACAAGGCCGGCGAACGCATCATGGCCGAGGCCGCCGAACGGGCCGCACAGCTCCCCGGCGCCCAGCCCATCCACCTCTACAAGAACAACACCGACAACAAGGGCGCCTCCTACGGCACGCACGAGAACTACCTGATGAAACGGGAGACCCCGTTCTCGGACATCGTGCGCCACCTCACGCCCTTCTTCGTCTCCCGCCAGGTCATCGCCGGAGCCGGCCGCGTCGGCATCGGCCAGGACGGCCACGAACACGGCTTCCAGCTCAGCCAGCGCGCCGACTACTTCGAGGTCGAGGTCGGCCTGGAGACCACGCTGAAGCGGCCCATCATCAACACCCGCGACGAACCGCACGCCGACGCGGAGAAGTACCGCCGCCTGCACGTCATCATCGGCGACGCCAACCTCTCCGAGATCTCCACCTACCTCAAACTGGGCACGACCGCCCTGGTCCTGTCCATGATCGAGGACGGCTTCATCGCCGTCGACCTGGCCGTCGACCAGCCCGTACGCACCCTCCACCAGGTCTCCCACGACCCCGGCCTCCAGCGCCTGATCACCCTCCGCAGCGGCCGCACGCTCACCGCCGTCCAGCTCCAGATGGAGTACTACGAGCTGTCCCGCAAGTACGTCGAGGAACGCTTCGGCGCCGACGCGGACGACCAGACCAAGGACGTCCTCTCCCGCTGGGAGGACACCCTCAACCGGCTCGAGAACGACCCGATGAGCCTGGCCGGCGAACTCGACTGGGTCGCCAAGCGCGAGCTCATGGAGGGCTACCGCCGCCGCGACGGCCTCGACTGGGACGCGGCCAAGCTCCACCTCCTCGACCTCCAGTACGCCGACGTACGCGCCGAGAAGGGCCTCTACAACCGCCTCGCGGCCCGCGGACGCATCAAGCGCCTGCTGGACGAGGCCGAGGTCGAGAAGGCCCGCACGACGCCTCCGGAGGACACCCGCGCCTACTTCCGCGGCCGCTGCCTGGAGCAGTACGCAGACGACGTGGCCGCGGCGAGCTGGGACTCGGTCATCTTCGACCTGCCGGGCCGGGATTCGCTGCAACGGGTCCCAACCCTCGAACCGCTTCGCGGAACGCGAAATCACGTCAAGGAGCTGCTCGACCGCTGCCGCACGGCGGAAGACCTGGTCAGGGTCCTGTCCGGCGGCTGAGCGGGACCAGCGGGTCACTCGGACCCGCCCGGGCGGCCGGGGTGGAAACCCCACCGTCCGGGAATCATCGAGATGGCCCCCGTACGTTGTCGAAACTGCGGGGCCGATGTCGGACCCGGCTTGTAGGGTCTGATCATCACCGATCGGCAGGAATGCCGACCCGTCGACCATGTCGGGCGAACAGAGCGGGGTGAGGGATATGGCAACCAAGGACACCGGCGGCGGCCAGCAGAAGGCCACGCGCTCCACGGAGGAGGTCGAGGAGCAGGCGCAGGACGCGCAGGGCTCCGAGGACCTCAAGGAGCGGCAGGAGAAGCTGAGCGACGACGTGGACTCCGTCCTGGACGAGATCGATGACGTCTTGGAGGAGAACGCGGAGGACTTCGTTCGTTCCTTCGTTCAGAAGGGCGGGCAGTAGCCCAATTTTGCCTTCGAATTGAAGGTAGCGGGGGAGTCGAGGGTTGGAGAGCGGAGAAGGTGCGAAGCGCTGCTCGCGGTGCGGGCGACACAAGCCTCGGGCGGCGTTCGCACGGAACAGGGCGATGCGTGACGGGCTGCAGACCTACTGCAGAGACTGCGCCGCCGCGTATCACCAGCAGCGTCAGGTTGCCAAAGGCCGAAAGGTGCGTCCCAGGGTGGACGTGCCCGAGGGCCACAAACTCTGTCGGAAGTGCGGTGAGGTCAAACCGTGGAGCGAGTGGCACCGCAACACGACCGCCTCGGACGGCCTCTCGACCCGGTGCAAGGTGTGTCGTGCGGCCGAGGGGCGAGCGGGGCACCTGAAGCGGAACTACGGCCTCACCGAAGCCGAGCGTGACGCGATGGTCGCCGCTCAACGCGGGCTCTGCGTGATCTGCTTGGATGCCCCGGCCGCACATGTGGATCACTGCCACAAGACGGGTAGGGTCCGAGGCGTACTGTGCTTCAACTGCAATTCGGCCCTCGGTAAATTGCGAGAAGATCCGGACGTCGGCCGTCGTGCTGTTGCCTACCTGGAAGGAAACTCGTGGAAGCCAATAATCGTGGCACCGGGCGTCTACCAGCTGCCTTCCTGACGCCAGGGTCCTCCTCCTTCATGGACTTCCTCTCCGAGCACCAGCCCGAGCTGCTGCCCGGCAAGCGGCAGCTCCCGCCCACCCAGGGCGTGATCGAGGCGCCGCACGGGACGACGATCGTCGCCGTCACGTTCCCCGGGGGCGTCGTTCTCGCCGGTGACCGCCGGGCCACCATGGGCAACGTGATCGCCCAGCGGGACATCGAGAAGGTGTTCCCGGCGGACGAGTACTCGGCCGTCGGTATCGCCGGCACCGCCGGTCTCGCCGTGGAGATGGTGAAGCTCTTCCAGCTGGAGCTGGAGCACTTCGAGAAGGTGGAGGGCGCGCAGCTCTCGCTGGAGGGCAAGGCGAACCGGCTGTCGACGATGATCCGGTCCAACCTCGGCATGGCGATGCAGGGGCTGGCGGTGGTGCCGCTGTTCGCCGGGTACGACGTGGACCGGGAGCGGGGGCGGATCTTCTCGTACGACGTGACGGGCGGCCGTTCCGAGGAGCACAACTTCGCGGCGACGGGTTCGGGCTCGATCTTCGCGCGGGGTGCGATGAAGAAGCTGTTCCGCGAGGACCTGTCCGAGGAGCAGGCCACGACGCTGGTGGTCCAGGCTCTGTACGACGCGGCTGACGACGACTCGGCGACCGGTGGTCCCGATGTCGCCCGCCGGATCTATCCGATCATCACGGTGATCACCGAGGACGGTTTCCGCCGGCTCACCGAGGACGAGACCTCGGGGCTGTCGCGTGCGGTGCTCCAGCGGCGGCTGGAGGAGCCGGACGGTCCGAAGGCCGCTCTGCTCTGAGCGTGGCCCGGCTGTTCTCGAGGTGATCCAGTGACCATGACAGAAAGGGACGGATAACCGGTGTCGACGCCGTTCTATGTCTCACCCCAGCAGGCGATGGCCGACCGGGCGGAGTACGCCCGCAAGGGCATCGCGCGTGGCCGCAGCCTGGTGGTCATGCAGTACGCCGACGGCATCGTGTTCGTCGGCGAGAACCCGTCCCGCGCGCTGCACAAGTTCAGCGAGATCTATGACCGGATCGGTTTCGCGGCCGCCGGCAAGTACAACGAGTACGAGAATCTGCGGATCGGTGGTGTGCGGTACGCCGACCTTCGTGGTTACACCTATGACCGTGACGATGTGACGGCCCGGGGTCTGGCGAACGTGTACGCGCAGACGCTGGGCACGATCTTCTCCTCGGCGGCGGAGAAGCCGTACGAGGTGGAACTGGTCGTGGCCGAGGTGGGCGCGACGCCCGAGGGTGACCAGATCTACCGGCTGCCGCACGACGGTTCCATCGTGGACGAGCACGGCTCGGTGGCGGTGGGCGGCAACGCGGAGCAGATCAGCGCTTTCCTGGATCAGCGTCATCGTGACGGGATGTCGTTGGCGGAGGCGTTGAAGCTGGCCGTGCAGGCGTTGTCCCGTGACACCAATGGCAGTGAGCGGGAGATTCCGGCGGAGCGTCTGGAGGTCGCGGTGCTGGACCGTACGCGGCCGCAGCAGCGCAAGTTCAAGCGGATCGTGGGCCGTCAGCTGTCGCGTCTGCTGGAGGCGGACGGTGCGGCCACGGAGGCGGAGAGCTCCGTGGAGGAAGAGGAGTAGGCCCGTTCGCGGCGGTTTCGCCGCCGTCCCGTCGCTGTCGCGCCCCGGCCGTTCTGGCCGGGGCGCGGTGCGTTCCGCGTCCGGCCGGGGGTTGTTCCGCGTGCGGGTCGTGCCGGGGGACCGGAACCTGGAGGGGTGGGCGGCGTTCGCCCGCCGACCTGTGGGATGGCCCGCTGTGCCGGGGCACTCGGAGGGGCACGGCAGGACTGTGCGGAGGTGGAGGAGTCATGGCGGATCAGAGGTCGTCCTCGGTTCTCACCGCTCCGGTGCGGGGCGCGGCGGCGGTGCTGGGGCGGTTGCCCGGTGCCGGGATGGTGAGCAGGGTCGCGGAGGGGGCGCTGGACAAGGTGGGTGCGGTGTCGCCGAGGAGCCGGCGGCTGGCGGTGTACACGGGGGCGGGGGTGCTGGGGGTCGCGGGGGTGGTGGAGTGGCCGGTGGCGTTGACGGGTGCGGCGGTGGCGTGGCTGACCCAGCCGCGGCCCGGTGCCGGGCGGGCGGGGGCCGGTACGGGGCGGCGGCTCGGTGAGCCGGTGGAGGACGGTGAGCCGGTGGAGCGCGCGGATGTGGTGGACGTGCCGGAGGAGCCGGTGGCCGTCGAGCCGGACGACGAGGCGATGGCGTGGGCGGCGACGCATCGGACGGCGCCGGCCGGGGAGCGGCCGGGGCAGCGGCACGGTGGTGCGGGTGATCATGGGGGGTTCGCCGAGCACGGTGGTCATGGCGCGCATGGTGGGCCTCTCGGGCCCACGGCGCGGCCGGGTCGTACGGTGCGCTGAGGGGGTTCGAGGTGTTCTCGTTGCTGACGGTTCCGTCGGCTGCCGCCCGGTTGGTGCCGGCGGCGCCGCGGTTGCTGGCGCGGGTGGCCGTTCCGGTGGTGGGTGCGGCGGCGGGGGCGGTGGCGGGTACGGCGCGTGCGGGGGTGCGGGGCGCGGACGCGGCGGTGCGGGTGGGCCGGGTCGCGGGTAACGCGCTGCCGGGTGGTGGGGGCCGGTGGCGTGCGGGTGCCCGGCAGCATGTTGCGTTGCGGCCGGCGCACGCGGAGGCGGCGCGGCACGGCAGGGAGCGTCTGGGGCGGCGGGTGGCCGCGGCGGTGGCGGAGCATCCGGATGTGCTGCTGGCGTACTGGGACGAGGGGCTGGCCCGGTTGGTGGTGACGGCGTCCGAGGACGGGCTGACGGACCGGGTGCTGGACCACGTGGTGGACGTGGCGGCGTGCCATGGTCTGGAGCTGGGGGGTGATCCGGAGGAGTTGTCGCATCCGGCGGATCCGGTGGCGGTGCGGGTCGCGGCGGCGGCGCTGGTGGCCGATGTGGTGGGTACGGGTGCGGCGTTCGCGGCGTATGCGTGGCGGTTGCCGCCGTCGCCGCGGACGGTGACGGCGGCGGTGACGTTCCTGCGGGAGAACCCGCGGGTGCGTGCGGTGCTGCGCCGGCGGCTGGGTGGGCCGGGTATGGATCTGGTGCTGGCGGGTGCGAACGCGGTGGCGCACGGGGCGGGGCAGAGTCCGGCTTCGCTGGTGCTGGACGGGGCGTTGCGGGGGTGTCAGCTGGCGGAGGCGGTGGCGCGGGTCGCCGCGTTCGACTCGGTGCACGACGAGTTGTGTGCGCCGGAGCGGGTGAGTGTGGGGGGCGGCGAATGGGGCCGGCCGCCGTTGCGGTCCACGCCGGCGCAGGAGTACGCGGCTCATGCGGCGGCGGGGAGTGTGATCGGCGCGTTGGCGACGTTGCTGGTGAAGCATGACGTTGCGGAGGCGGCGGAGGCGGTGCTGGCCGGTTCGCCGAAGGCGGCGCGGTACGGTCCGGCGGCTTTCCACGCGGTGCTGGGTGGTGCGCTGGCGCGGGTGGGGGCGTTGGTGCGGACGCCGGAGCGGTTGTGGCAGTTGGAGCTGGCGGGGACGGTGGTGCTGCATCCGAGTGCGCTGCGGGCGGCGGACGGTTCGGTGGATCCGTGGACGGAGCCGGTTCTGGACGCGGCGCGGCGGGCGGGGTTGCGGGTCGTGGTGGTGGACGATCCGGTGCTGGAGGATTTCGCGGGTCTGGCGGATGTGGTGGTGGACGCCCGGCGGCCGCTGGACGACGTGGTGTGTGAGATGCGTGGTGGTGAGGGGGCTGTGATCACGGTCGCCCGGCTGGGTTCGGCGGACGATGCCGCGGTGCTGGCGGGGTTGCGGGCCGGTGATCTGGCGGTGGCGCTGGTGGACGGGGACGGCGCGGTGGTGTGGGGGGCGGATGTGCTGGCCCGGCGTGGTCTGCCGGATGTGTGGCGGGTGCTGATGGCGGTTCCGGCGGCGCGTGCGGTGGGTGGCCGGTCGCAGACGCTGGCGCGGTCGGGTGCCGCGCTTTCGGGGTTGCTGGTGGCGGTGGGGGAGTCGAGGGGCGGGCGTGGGCGGCTGGCGGTGCTGCCGGGGATGCGGCATGTGCCGGTGGATCTGGCGGCGGCGAGTGCGTTGTTCTCCGGGGTGCGGGCGGGTCTGGGGGTGGCGGCGGCGTCGGCTCCGCGTCCGCGTCCGCGGGTGCACTGGCATGAGCTGGGGGCGGAGGAGGCGCGGGAGCGGCTGGGCCGGGAGCCGGTCGCCGAGGTGAGCGGGCTGGACCGGGTGACGGCTGGGTTGCGTGGGGCGGCGGGTGCGGTGGCCGGGCATCCGGCGGTGGGTCCGGTGCGCTGGAGTGTGCGGCTGGGCCGGGCGGTCAGCGGTGAGTTGCATGATCCGCTGACTCCGGTGCTGGCGGTGGGTTCGGCGGCGTCGGCGATCTTGGGTTCGGTGGTGGACGCGTTGCTGGTGGTGGGCGCGCTTGATCTGAACGCGCTGGTGGGTGGGGTGCAGCGGTTGCGCGCGGAGCGGGCGTTGTCGGGGTTGCTGGCGGATCAGCAGCGCAAGGCGCGGGTCGCGCCGTCGGAGGAGGAGGCGCCGGCGGGTGGCACGCGCACGGTGGACGCGGGTGGGCTGCGGCCGGGTGATGTGATCGAGCTGGGCGGGGACGACGTGGTGCCGGCGGATGCCCGGCTGTTGTGGGAGGAGGGTCTGGAGGTCGACGAGTCGGCGTTGACGGGGGAGTCGCTGCCGGTGCAGAAGCAGACGGACCGGACGCCGCACGCGGTGGTGGCGGACCGGCGGTGCATGGTGTTCGAGGGGACGACGGTGGTGGCGGGGACGGCGCGGGCCGTGGTGGTGGACACCGGTGACCGTACGGAGGCGGCGCGTGCGGTTCATCTGGCCGCGCGTACGCCGCCGGCGGGTGGGGTGCAGGCGAGGTTGCAGGAGCTGACGCGGCGGGCGCTGCCGTGGACGCTGGGGGGCGGGGCGGCGGTGACGGGGCTGGCGTTGCTGCGGGGGACTCCGGTCCGGGACGCGGTGAGCGGTGGGGTGGCGGTGGCCGTGGCGGCGGTGCCGGAGGGGTTGCCGCTGGTGGCGACGGTGGCGCAGCTGGCGGCGGCGCGGCGGTTGAGCCGTGACGGGGTGCTGGTGCGGACGCCGCGCGCGCTGGAGGCGCTGGGGCGGATGGACACGGTCTGTTTCGACAAGACGGGCACGCTGACGGAGAACCGGCTGCGGCTGGTGCGGGTGTCGGACGCCGGGGGCGGGGTGTGCGCCGCGGGTGAGGCGGCGGCCGCGGAGACGGTGCGGGCGGCGGCGCGGGCGTGTCCGCGGCTGAACGGCGGGTCGGAGCGGCCGGTGCACGCGACGGACGAGGCGGTGCTGGACGCGGCCGGGGACGATCCGGGGTGGACCCAGTTGGAGGGGCTGCCGTTCGAGGCCGCTCGCGGGTACGCGGCGGCGGTCGGCCGGGCGGGCGACGGGGCGCGGGTGCTGGTGGTGAAGGGGGCTCCGGAGACGGTGCTGCCGGCCTGCCGGGATCTGCCGTCGCACGCCTGGGAGGGGGCGCATGTGCTGGCCGGTGACGGGCTGCGGGTGCTCGCGGTGGCCGGGCGCCGGCTGGCGGAGGGGGAGTGGGCGGCCGGGGTGCTGGAGGAGCCGCTGGGGGAGCTGGTGTTCACGGGGCTGCTGGCGTTCTCGGACGTGCCGCGGGCGACGTCGACGGCGTTGCTGCGGGGTCTGTACGAGGCCGGGGTGCGGCCGGTGATGCTGACCGGGGACCATCCGCAGACGGCGCGGGCGATCGCCCGGGAGCTGGGGTGGCCGGAGGAGCCGGTGGTGGTGACGGGGGAGGAGCTGGGTGCGGCGGACCGTTCGGGGCGGGCCCGGATGCTGCGGGACGCGGGTGTGGTGGCGCGGGTGGCGCCGGAGCAGAAGCTGCAGGTGGTGGAGGCGTTGCGGGACGCGGGCCGGGTGGTGGGGATGGTGGGTGACGGCGCCAACGACGCGGCGGCGATCCGGGCGGCCGACATCGGTGTGGGGATCAACGCCCGGGGGTCGGCGGCGGCGCGCAACGCGGCGGACATCGTGCTGACGGACGACGATCTGACGGTGCTGATCGACGCGGTCGTCGAGGGGCGGGCGCTGTGGCACAGCGTGGCCGACGCGATCGCGATCCTGATCGGCGGCAACGCGGGTGAGGTGGGTTTCGGGCTGTTGGGCACTTTGGTGTCGGGCCGGGCGCCGTTGTCGACGCGGCAGATGCTGCTGGTGAACCTGTTCACGGACCTGTTCCCGGCGATGGCGGTGGCGGTGACGCCGAAGGCCGGGGTGGAGGCCGCGGAGCGGTCGGGTCCGCGGTCGCCGGAGGACGCGGCGGGCGGGGTGCTGGGGGAGGCGTTGATCCGCCAGATCCGGCACCGGGCGCTGACCACGTGTCTGGGCGCGGTGACGGCGTGGCTGGTCGGCCGTCTCACCCCGGGTACGGCCCGCCGTTCGAGCACGATGGCGCTGTGCGGGGTGGTCGGCACCCAGCTCGCGCAGACGCTGCTGGACCGCCGGGACAGCCCGTTGGTCCGGGTGACGTCGCTGGGTTCGGCGGTGGCTCTGGTGGCTCTCATCCAGGTGCCGGTGGCGAGCCACGCGGTCGGCTGCACCCCGCTGGGCCCGGTGGGATGGGCCGGTGTGGTGGCGGGCATCGCGGTGGCCCTGGCGGGCCAGCGGGTGCTGCCCCGGCTGGAGGAGACGGTGACCCGGCTGATGCCGGCGGGCGCCGGGGCGTGACGGACGGCGCGGGGGCGGAGGAGCCGTCCGGACGCCGGTGAGGCCGGCGGGCGGTGCGAGTCGCTCGGCATGCGCCGATCGTGCTGCCCGGGCTCTGCCTCCGGCCAGGGCCGGTGTGCGGGCGAGAGGCCGCGTCGTGGCCGCCGGATCGGCCGAAGGTTGGTGCTGGGGCCGAAGGAGGAGCCGTGAGCCCGTGTCGGGGCGCGCCGGGGCCGACACGGACTACTTGTTCCGGGCCCGCCGGTCGCGACGCGGGCTCCTTGTTCCGGGCCCGCCGGGGCGTGACGCGGGCTCCTTGGTCCGGGCCCGGCGCGGGCGCGACCGGGCCGTCGTGCCCCGTCAGGGCCTTTCGGCCCCTGCCGGGCCCGTGGAGCCCCGGGTGACGAGTTCGACGGGGATGTCGCCGCCGGGCGGTTCGCGGCCGTCCAGGACGGCGAGGAGGGCTTCCATGCCGCGTTGCCCGAACAGTTCGGCGTCGAGCCGGACGGTGGTGAGTTCGGGGTCGAGCGCGGTGGCGAGGGCCAGGTCGTCGAGGCCGGTGACGGACACGTCGTCGGGGACGCGCAGGCCGAGGCGGCGCAGCGCCTTGTAGGCGCCGGCGGCCAGTTTGTCGTCGTCGCACACCACGGCGGTCGGGCGGGGGCCGGGGGCGGCCAGCGCGGCCTCGGTGGCGGTGCGGGCACCGTCGATGGAGATGGGGGCGGGGGCGGTCCGGATCCGGGTCCCGGGCACGGCGGCGAGGCGGGCGGCGAGCTCCCGGGCGCGCATCTCGAAGGTCCAGGAGGGCACGTCGGCGGCCAGGTGCAGGAAGTCGCGGTGACCGAGGGCCAGCAGGTGCTCGGTGACCTGCCGAACCCCGTCGGCGATGTCGAGGTTCACGGTGGCGGCGCCGAGGCTGCCCTGCGGGTCGCTGTCGAGCATGACGAGGGGGAGCTGGTCGCCGCGGATGGCGCTGAGGGCGTCGGCGGCCATGGAGGAGGCGATGACGCCGTCCAGGGCGGCCTGCGCGGAGGCGAAGGGGTCGCGGGCCGGGCCGATGCCCTCGGGGGACGGGTACAGCACGACGCCGAAGCCGTGCCGGGCGGCGACGCGCGCGGCGCCGGTGTAGACGCCGGCGAAGAACTCCGTGGTGAGCGCGGGGACGACGAGCAGGACGGTGCGGGTGCGGCCGAGGCGCAGGTTGCGGGCGGCGAGGTTGGGCCGGTAGCCGAGGTCGCGGGCGGCTTCCCGGACCCGGTCGGCGGTGGCCTCGGAGACCCGGCCGCGCCATTTGTCGCCGAGCACGAGGGAGACGGCCGCCTGGGAGACGCCGGCCGCCCGCGCGACGTCACGGCTGGTCGGGCGGGTGCTGCTGCGTGCCACCGCGGGGGTGCTCCTGTTCTGGCGGACGTTCGCGCGAGGGGCCGTGGCCCGCCGGCTCGCGTCCGGTCGTCTGGACGGGTGAACAGCGCACATGGTACGTATGACGGGCGGGGTTATACGTAACACTTGGAGGCGCGACATGGCCGCGGGGTACCTGGAGATCCTCAGGGCGAGACACGCGGCCCGGCTGCTGACCGGCACCCTGGTGGGCCGGCTGCCCAACGCGACCGCCGCGATCGCGCTGGTGCTGTTCGTCCGCGCCGAGGGCGGTACGTACGGCCTGGCGGGCGCCCTCGCGGCCGTGTACGGCGTCGCCAACGCCGTCGGCCAGCCCGTGCTGGGCCGCCTGGTGGACCTGTACGGCCAGCCGCGCGTCCAGCTGCCCGCCGCCGTCCTGTCGGCGCTGGCGATGGCCGCCTTCGCGTTCGCGGGCACCGGCTCGCTGCCCCTCGCCTGCGCCGCCGTGGCCGCCGCCGGCCTGTTCACCCCGCCGCTGGAGGGCGGTCTGCGGGCCCTGTGGCCCTCCGTGCTGCGCCGCGAGGAGCAGGTGCACACCGCGTACGCCATGGACGCCGTCGCCCAGGAAGTCATTTTCACGGTGGGCCCGTTGCTGGTCACGCTGTGCGTGTCGCTGTGGTCGGAGCGGGCGGCGCTGCTGGTGCTGAACGCCGTCGGCGTCCTCGGCGCGCTCTCCGTGGTCCTCTCGCCGCCCTCGCGCGCGTGGCGCTCGGCGCCGCGCGAGGCGCACTGGCTGGGCGCCCTGCGCTCGCCCGGGCTGCTCGCGCTGCTCGCCGCGTTCCTGTTCGTCGGCATCGCGCTCGGCTCCATCACCGTGGCCTCAGTGCCGTACGCCGACGAGCACGGCGGCGACGCGGTCTACGGCTGGCTGATGGCCGCTCTCGGCCTCGGGGCGCTCATCGGCGGCACCGTGTACGGCGCACGCTCCTGGAGCGGCGCGCCCGAGCGGCGACTGCGGGTCCTGGTCGCCCTTCTGGCGGTCTGTTACCTGCCGCTGATGCTCATGCCGGGCCCCGTCGCCATGGTGCTGCTCAGCCTGGTCTCCGGGGTGTTCCTCGCCCCCTGCATCGCCTGCGCGTTCATCATCGTCGACCGGCACGCCCCGAGCGGCACCGTCACCGAGGCCTTCTCCTGGCTCGTCACGACGTTCACGGTGGGAGCCTCGGTGGGAACGGGCCTGGCGGGCCCGGTGGTCCAGGCCGGCGGCCCGCTGTGGGGATACGCCGTACCCGGCGCCGCGGGAGCCGTGTCCCTGCTGGTCCTCCTCGCCACCGGGCGGGTCCTCGCAGCTCCCGCGCGGAGCGGGGTTGTTGCGGCTTCATCGGAAAATGATCCAAATCGTGCTGCCGAACCCCGTTTCAGCTCGGGGGATCGGGCGTAATGTTCAGTCATGGACCGCCGCATTTTCGGGCTGGAGAACGAGTACGGCGTCACATGCACGTTCAGGGGACAGCGGCGCCTGTCTCCTGACGAGGTGGCGCGGTACCTCTTCCGCCGTGTCGTGTCATGGGGCCGCAGCAGCAATGTCTTTCTGCGAAACGGCGCCCGGCTCTATCTGGACGTGGGGTCACATCCGGAATACGCCACACCCGAATGTGACAACGTGACCGAACTGGTCACCCACGACAAGGCCGGCGAGCGCATTCTCGAAGGACTCCTGGTGGACGCGGAACGACGCCTGCACGAGGAGGGAATCGCGGGCGACGTCTACCTCTTCAAGAACAACACCGACTCGGCGGGCAACTCCTACGGGTGCCACGAGAACTATCTGGTGGCCCGGCACGGGGAGTTCTCCCGGCTCGCGGACATCCTCATCCCCTTCCTGGTGACCAGGCAGCTGCTGTGCGGTGCGGGCAAGGTCCTGCAGACCCCGCGCGGCGCGGTGTACTGCGTCAGCCAGCGTGCCGAGCACATCTGGGAGGGCGTCTCCTCGGCGACGACCCGCTCCAGGCCCATCATCAACACCCGCGACGAACCGCACGCGGACGCCGAGCGCTACCGCCGGCTGCACGTCATCGTGGGCGACTCGAACATGTCCGAGACGACCATGCTGCTCAAGGTCGGCGCGACCGACCTGGTGCTGCGCATGATCGAGGCGGGCACCGTGATGCGCGACCTCACCCTGGAGAACCCGATCCGGGCGATCCGCGAGGTCAGCCACGACATCACCGGCCGGCGCAAGGTGCGCCTGGCCAGCGGCCGGGAGGCGTCCGCGCTGGAGGTGCAGCGCGAGTACTTCGACAAGGCCGTCGACTTCTGCGACCGCCGCGGCATCCGCACCGGCACGGTCGCGCAGGTCCTGGAGCTGTGGGGCCGCACCCTCGACGCCATCGAGACCGAGGAACTGGACCGCATCGGCACCGAGATCGACTGGGTCATGAAGTACAAGCTCATCGAGCGGTACCGGGCCAAGCACAACATGACCATGTCGCACCCGCGGGTCGCCCAGATAGACCTCGCGTACCACGACATCCACCGTCGCCGGGGCCTTTACTACCTGCTGGAGAAGAAGGGCCAAGCCACCCGGATCTGCAACGACTTGAAGATCTTCGAGGGCAAGTCGGTCCCCCCGCAGACCACTCGGGCCCGGCTGCGCGGCGACTTCATCCGCCGGGCGCAGGAACAGCGCCGCGACTTCACGGTCGACTGGGTGCACCTCAAGCTCAACGACCAGGCACAGCGCACCGTGTTGTGCAAGGACCCGTTCCGCTCGGTGGACGACCGCGTGGAGAAGCTCATCGCCGGAATGTGACACCGCACGCGAGTCAAGCCTTTCCGGGCCGAAATGCCGGAACGCCACACGGGCGCCGTACGTTTACCGTACGGCGCCCGTCTCGCGTCGTAGAGTTGCGCGCACGCCAATCCGCAAGATCGACCGATTACGAGGCCCTTCCCGTGCGCCGACGCTCACTCCTCCTCGCCGCCGTACCCGCAGGACTGGTCACGCTCGCCGGATGCGGCGACGACAAGTCCGAGTCCAGCAAGGCCGGCGCGTCGCCGACACCGTCGGGCCCGGCGTCCTCGGTACCCCCGCCCAAGATCGTGGACGGGCCGCTGCCGGCGATCACGGCGGGCACGAAGTTCGGGGAGAAGCCGACCGTCGCCAAGGGGCCGGGCGACCCGTCGAAGGATCTCGCGGTCAAGACGGTCATCGCGGGCAGCGGCCGCACGGTCGCGGAGAACGACTTCATCGAGGCGAACTACCTCGGCCAGATCTGGAGCACGGCGAAGGTCTTCGACAACTCCTACGACCGCCACCGCCCGCTGGTCATGCAGCTCGCCCAGGGCAGCCTCATCGACGGCTGGCGGTACGCCCTGCAGGGCAAGAAGACCGGCAGCCGCGTGCTCATCGCCGTACCGCCCACCTGGGGCTACGGCACGTCGGGCAACGCGCAGGCGGGCATCAAGGGCACCGACACCCTGGTCTTCGTCATCGACGTGATCAACTCGTTCAACTCCAAGAGCTCCGCCCAGGGCAAGGAGGTCCCGCAGGACGACCCCGCGCTGCCGACGGTCGGCACCAACACCGACGGCAAGGCGCCGGCGATCAAGCCGGCCAAGCAGAGCACCCCGCCCAAGGAGCTGGCCTCCGTCTACGTCCTGGAGGGCGACGGCCCCGAGGTCAAGGCGAACCAGGCGGTGCTGTGCCAGTTCAAGGGCGTGGTCTGGGGCACCGACAAGGCGTTCCAGCAGACGTACGACTCCGGGCGGCTCAGCCAGTTCTCCCTGGAGCAGATGCAGCAGGTCGTCAAGGGGCTGTCGCAGGGACTGACCGGCAAGAAGGTGGGCAGCAGGGTCCTGATCGTCGTGCCGCCGGACCTGGGCTACGGCGACACCCCGCCGAGCGGCAGCGGCATCAAGAAGGGCGCCACGCTGGTGTTCTCGGTCGACATCCTCGCCGCGATGTGAACCGTGCCCGCCGCGGGGCCGTGGCGGGCGGGAGACCAGCGGGGATGACAGACTGTCCATGTTTCGTCTCGTAAACAAGCAGGAGCTTTTGACGTGAGCATCGAGAAGCCCGAGATCGACTTCCCGGGCGGCGAGCCGCCGGCGGACCTCGAGATCAAGGACATCTGGGAAGGGGACGGCGACGTCGCCGAAGCGGGCGACATCGTCAAGGTCCACTACGTGGGCGTCGCCTTCTCCTCCGGCGAGGAGTTCGACGCCTCCTGGAACCGCGGCACCCCGCTGGACTTCCAGCTCGGCGTCGGCCAGGTCATCCAGGGCTGGGACAAGGGCGTCCAGGGCATGAAGGTCGGCGGCCGCCGCCAGCTGACCATCCCCGCGCCCCTCGCGTACGGCGACCGCGGCGCGGGTGGCGGCCGGATCGCCCCGGGCGAGACGCTGATCTTCGTCTGCGACCTCGTGGGCGTTGCCAAGCGCTGACCGAAGATGGTCGAAGGAGGGCCCGTGCTGTCCGCACGGGCCCTCCTCGCGTGACCGCCGCTGTTCAGGACGGCTCCGCTTCCCCGCTCCGGCTTTTGCCCCGACACCCCGGGGCGGTACGGTCATCGGTCGGAAGCACCATAGGGAAGGCGAAGGGCGTCGATGGCCATTGCCAAGGCCGAGCGGCTGATGAACCTCGCGCTGTGCCTGCTCGGCACACGCCGGCCGCTCAGCAAGCGCGAGCTGCGCGACTCCATCGAGGCGTACGTCGAGGCCTCCAGGCCGGAGCGGGGCGCGGCGGGCAGCGACGACTCCTTCAACCGCATGTTCGAGCGGGACAAGGACGACCTGCGCGAGCTGGGCCTGGTCATCGAGACCGTGGAGAACATCGACGGCGAGGTCGGCTACCTCGCCCGCCGGGACAGCAACCGCCTGCCCCCCATCACCCTGGACGCCGAGGAGGCCGCCGCCCTGGGCCTGGCCGCCAAGGTCTGGCAGCAGGCCCGGCTGGCCGGCGCGGCCAGCGGCGCCCTGCAGAAGCTGCGCGCCGCCGGGCTCCCCGAGGACGTCGACCCCTACGAGGCGCACGGCGCCCTGGAGCCGCGCATCCCGGTGCACGAGGCCGCCTTCGAACCGCTGATGCTGGCCTGCCGCGACCGCCGTCCCGTGGTCTTCGACTACCGCAAGGCCTCCGCCGCCCACCCCGAGCCCCGGCACGTCGAGCCGTGGGCGCTGGAGTGCTGGCGCGGCCACTGGTACCTGGCCGGTTTCGACCGGGACCGGGGCGCAGAGCGCGTCTTCCGGCTCTCCCGGATCACCGGCCGGGTGCGCTCGCGCGGCACCGGCCTCACCGCGCCGGTGCCCGACGTGGTCACCGTGCGTGAGACGGTGGCGAGCTGGGCCGGCGAGATCGCCGACCGCTCGGCGCTGATCCGGCTGCGCTCCGGCTCCGGTTACCCCCTTCGGGCGAAGGCCACCGCGGTCCGGGAACTGGGCGACGGCTGGGACGAGTTGGAGATTCCGTACGGGCACGGGCTGGACGCCTGGCTGGTGGAGTTCGGACCGGACGCGGTGGTCGTGGAGCCGGCCGAGCTGCGCGCGGACGTGGTGGACCGGCTGCGTGCCGTGGCCAAGGGCTGAGGGGGAGCGGAGCACAACCATGGCAGGCAAACCGGTCAGGCCCGTGAACGCCATCGACCAGACCCGGCGGATGCTCTCCCTGGTGACCTACCTCAGGGAGCGCCCCGGCGCCCGGATCGCGGACGTGGCGCGCGCCTTCGGCATCACCGAGGACGAGCTGGTCTCCGACCTCGATCTGCTGCCCATGTGCGGCACCAGCTTCCGCGGCGGCGACCTGCTGGACATCGACACCGACGGCGAGCGCATCTGGTGGCACAACCCGGCCGCGCTCGGCGAGGAGGCGGCCGAGCCGCTCCGGCTCGCCGCCGACGAGGCCACGGCCCTGCTGGTGGCCGCCCGTGCGGTGTCCACCCTGCCGGGCCTGAGGGAGAGCGACCGCCAGGCGCTGCTGCGGGCGACGGCCAAGGTGGAGACGGCGGCCGGGGAGGCGGCCGGCGCCAGCGCCCGGCTCTCGGTGACCTTCGAGTCCGAGGGCGGGGTCTTCGCCGACGTCGACCGGGCCATCTCCGAGCGCCGCCGGCTGTGGATCCGCTACTACTCACCCGCGCGCGACGAGATCACCGAGCGGGAGATCGACCCGATCCGCCTGGTCAGCGTCGGCCACACCTACGTCGAGGCCTGGTGCCGCCGCTCCGAGGCGCGCCGCACCTTCCGGCTGGACCGGGTCGCCGAGATCAGGATCCTGGACGAGCCGTCCGCGCCGCCCGAGATGGAGCTGCGGGACCTGTCCGAGGCCCTGGTGCAGCCGGCCGCCGAGGATCCGGAGGTGGTCATCGAGGTCGGTCCCGGCGGCCGCTGGGTGGCCGAGTACTACCCGCACGACAGCGCCGATGAGCTTCCCGACGGCGGGCTGCGTATCACTCTGCGCACCCCCGATCCGGCCTCGCTGAGACGGCTGGCCCTGCGCCTCGGCCGTGACGGCCGGATCGTCTCGCCGCCCGAGCTGGCCGACAGCGCCCGCCGGGCGGCCCGCGAGGCGCTGGCGGCGTACGACACCGCCGCCCCGCCGGCGCGCGGTGGTGCCGACGAACGGCGTGACGACAGGCAGGAGCGAGAGCGTTGAGCGAGTCTCCGGTGTCCGGTGCGGGCCGAGCCACGAGGGAGGCGGGCGGCCAGATGACGGTGGCGTCCGCCTTCGCCGGGATGAGAAGAGCCGTCCCGGTGCTGTTCCGGGCCGGCTGCCCGGACTGCCGGGGCCGTTTCGAACTCGCCGCGGGCGCGCTGCGCCTGGCCATAGGTGCCACGAGCAGGACGACGTTCTACTCCTTCACCTGCCCCGACTGCGGCGTCTCGGTGCGCAAGCCCGCGGGGGAGCGGATCGTCGAACTGCTCACCGGCGGCGGTGTCCGCACCCTGCGGCTGCACTCCACGGTGTAGGACCGTCTAAGGTCGACGTCATGTTCTGGCCGATGTTCGCGGTAGCCGTGGGTTTTGTGACCGTCGCCGTGCTGGGGGTGCTCGCCGTGCGGGTCTTCGTCGAGGCACGGCGGCTCGGGCAGCAGGTCGCCGACTCCGCGCGCCGTATCAACCGGGCCGCCGAGGACCTGGAGCGGGCGACGGTGAGCGCGGCCCGGGCCGTGGACACGCTGTGAGTCCCGCACCTCGTGCGGTCTGGGCTACTTCGCCCTGTCATGGCCCGGGCCCCGCCAGGTACGCTGCTGGTCGCGGCCCGGTGAACGAGGCACGGGCCGCCGGCAGAGAAATACGCAGGGGGATTGTTCCGCGTTCACTCCCGGGCGTTACGATCGCTGCCAGCACGATGGTCAGACTCGTGTCCGACCGGTCGGACACCCACCCGCCTCGGTGAGAAGGTGAAGAACTATGTTCCGCAACGGACTTGAGCCGTGGCACCTGCTGCTCCTCGTACTGGTGATCGTCCTCGTCTTCGGTTCCAAGAAGCTCCCGGACATGGCGCGCTCGCTCGGCAAGTCCGCGCGCATCCTCAAGAGCGAGGCGAAGGCGATGAAGGACGACGGCAAGCAGCCCGAGGCCGGCACCGCCCAGTCCACCGAGGACCCCGCTCCGGCGCAGCGCACGATCCAGGCCGCTCCCGGCGACGTGACCAGCTCCCGTCCGGTCAACGAGCCCACGGACACGACCCAGCGCTGACGCGAGGACTGGAGCCGATCCGGTCCGCTGCACGAGATGAGGATGTGGGTTGCCCAAGTCTGCCCGCAAGAGTGAGAGAGATCCCGAGGGGCGGATGCCGCTCGTGGATCACTTGCGTGAGCTGCGCAACCGGCTCGCGAAGGGTGTTCTGGCGATCCTGGTCGTCACGATCGTGGCGGCGTTCTTCTACCGGGACATCATCGACTTCATCACCGAGCCGGTGCTCGACGAGATCGGCTGCCACCAGTCCTTCGGGGAGCTGGCCCAGGCCAAGAACGTACACTGCGCGCACCTCACCGTCAGCGGTTTGCTGGCTCCGTTCACCCTGGCCCTGAAGGTCGCCCTGATGGCCGGTGTCGTGCTCGCGTCGCCGGTCTGGCTGTACCAGTTGTGGGCGTTCGTCGCCCCGGGGCTGCACCGCAGCGAGAAAAGGTACGCCTACGCGTTCGTCGGATTCGGCTTCCCGCTCTTCCTGGGTGGTGGCTACCTCGCCTACCACGTGCTGCCCACCACGGCGAAGGTGATGATCGGGCTGACCCCGTCCGGGGTCGAGAACCTGCAGCCGCTGGACGAACTGCTGGACCTGGTCACCCGCATGGTCGTCGTCTTCGGCCTCGCCTTCGAGATGCCGCTGCTGCTGGTCATGCTCAACCTCACCGGTGTCCTGTCCGGCCGGCGAATGCTCGGCTGGTGGCGGGGCATGGTCGTCGGCATCACCGCCTTCGCGGCCGTGGCTACGCCCAGCCCTGACCCGATGACGATGCTGGCGCTGGCCGCGCCGATCTGGGCGCTCTACTTCATCGCTGTGGCCATCGCGCTGTTCAACGACCGGCGCCGGGCCCGCCGAGCGGCCGAGGGCCCCGGCGACGACGAGGCGTCCGAACTGGACCTCACGCCCGAGGCGATCGGCGAGATCGAGCCGGTGAGCGCCAGTCTCGCAGTGCCGGAGCAGACGACCGTCGCGCGTGCCGAGGCGAGGGACTACGACGACTTCACGTAGGAGAGAGCTGGAGATCGTTCCGATTCGAGGAGGCACCCTTCCGGGGTGCCTCCTCGAATTCGTGGCGGCAGTGGCCGGATCTCGATCTTGTCCGCCCGCGGAATGGACACTTAACGTCACCAGGTGTTTGCGAGGCCTTCATCTGGTTTCGGGTGTTCAGGGCCTCGCTTCTTCGTGTCCGACTTGGGGAGGGGACAACATCATGAATGGTGTCTTGAGGTCCGCGTTCGTCACGCTGGCAGCCGGGGGAGCGCTTTTCGTGGCGATGAGCAGTCCTGCGGTCGCCGCCGATGACGACACGGGTGTCGTCGGCGGGTCTCCGGCCAGTGGCAGCACGTGCATCATCAACATCCAGGGCGCCAAGGGCTGCTTCCAGCCCTACGGCGACGTGATCTGGATCAAGGACACTTCCCTGGACGGTTACGGTGTCTATGCGAAGTGGACGAACCAGCTCAAGAACTCCAGCGGCAACTGGCAGACCTATCGGACCGGTAAGTGCTCGAACCCCGGGAGCTCCGGCGACTGGGCCGCGTGCAACAAGGATTTTTACGAATCGAGCAGCACCAATGCGTACGGCGGCAAGGGGAGCCGTATCCAGGTGACGGCCTGCGTGGCCAGCATCGGTGACGACGAGTGTGACACCAGCACCTGGATCAGCAACAACGGCTGATACCCCCGGCGCGGCCGGCACCCCCAGCGGGGGTACCGGCCTCGGCGCTTCCCGGCTCGGGGTGATCGGGATAATGATCGTCCTGTTGTCAGTGCGGCCCGGTACGCTCGAAAGCACGATGACAGAGGACCTCTCACCGGCCGAGCGGTACGCGGCCGCCCGTCTGCGGGCAGCCGAGCAGGCCACCGCGCTCGCGTCCTTCCGCGAGATGTACGACTTCGGCCTCGACCCCTTCCAGATCGAGGCCTGCCAGGCGCTCGAAGCGGGGAAGGGCGTGCTGGTGGCCGCCCCCACCGGCTCGGGCAAGACGATCGTGGGCGAGTTCGCCGTCCACCTCGCCCTGCTGCAGGGCAAGAAGTGCTTCTACACCACCCCCATCAAGGCGCTGTCCAACCAGAAGTACGCCGACCTGTGCCGCCGCTACGGCGCGGCCAAGGTCGGTCTGCTCACCGGCGACAACAGCGTGAACTCCGACGCCCCGGTGGTCGTGATGACCACCGAGGTGCTGCGGAACATGCTGTACGCCGGCTCGCAGACCCTCCTCGGCCTCGGCTACGTGGTCATGGACGAGGTGCACTACCTCTCCGACCGCTTCCGCGGCGCCGTCTGGGAGGAGGTGATCATCCACCTGCCCGAGTCGGTGACCCTGGTGTCGCTGTCGGCGACCGTGTCCAACGCCGAGGAGTTCGGTGACTGGCTGGACACCGTCCGCGGCGACACCGAGGTGATCGTCTCCGAGCACCGGCCCGTGCCGCTGTTCCAGCACGTGCTGGCCGGCCGCCGGATGTACGACCTGTTCGAGGAGGGCGAGGGCCACAAGAAGGCCGTCAACCCCGACCTCGCCCGGCTCGCCCGCATGGAGGCGAGCCGGCCGTCGTACCAGGACCGGCGGCGCGGGCGCGCGATGCGCGAGGCCGACCGGGAGCGGGAGCGCAGACAGCGCTCCCGGGTGTGGACGCCGGGCCGGCCGGAGGTCATCGAGCGCCTCGACGCCGAGGGCCTGCTGCCCGCCATCACCTTCATCTTCAGCCGGGCCGCCTGCGAGGCCGCGGTCCAGCAGTGCCTTTACGCGGGCCTCAGGCTCAACGACGACGAGGCCAGGCAACGGGTGCGGGCCCTCGTCGAGGAGCGGACCGCCGCCATCCCGACGGAGGACCTGCACGTCCTCGGGTACTACGAGTGGCTGGAAGGTCTGGAGCGCGGCATCGCCGCCCACCACGCGGGCATGCTGCCGACCTTCAAGGAGGTCGTGGAGGAGCTGTTCGTACGCGGTCTCGTCAAGGCCGTGTTCGCGACCGAGACGCTCGCGCTGGGCATCAACATGCCCGCCCGTTCGGTGGTCCTGGAGAAGCTCGTCAAGTGGAACGGCGAGCAGCACGCCGACATCACCCCCGGCGAGTACACGCAGCTCACCGGACGGGCCGGCCGCCGGGGCATCGACGTCGAGGGCCACGCGGTCGTGCTGTGGCAGCGCGGCATGAGCCCCGAGCACCTGGCCGGTCTCGCCGGCACCCGCACGTACCCGCTGCGCTCCAGCTTCAAGCCGTCGTACAACATGGCGGTCAACCTGGTCGGGCAGTTCGGCCGGCACCGCTCCCGCGAGCTGCTGGAGACCTCGTTCGCGCAGTTCCAGGCCGACAAGTCGGTCGTCGGGATCTCCCGTCAGGTGCAGCGCAACGAGGAGGGCCTGGACGGCTACAAGGCCTCGATGACCTGCCACCTCGGCGACTTCGAGGAGTACGCGCGGCTGCGCCGCGAGCTGAAGGACCGGGAGACCGAACTCGCCCGGCAGGGCGCCAGCGAGCGGCGCGCCGAGGCGGCCGTCGCCCTGGAGAGGCTCAAGCCGGGGGACGTCATCCACGTGCCCACCGGCAAGTACGCGGGCCTCGCCCTGGTGCTGGACCCGGGCCTGCCCGCCGGGCGTTCCAACGGCCACCGCGGCTTCGACGCCCACGACGGCCCGCGACCGCTGGTGCTGACGGCCGAACGTCAGGTCAAGCGGCTGGCGTCGATGGACTTCCCGGTGCCGGTCGAGCCGCTGGACCGGATGCGGATCCCGAAGTCCTTCAACCCGCGCTCCCCGCAGTCCCGCCGGGACCTCGCCTCGGCGCTGCGCACCAAGGCCGGGCACATCCCGCCGGAGAGGGCCCGCAAGAAGCGTTCGCAGGCCGCCGACGACCGGGAGATCGCCCGGCTGCGCACGGCGATCCGCGCGCACCCCTGCCACGGCTGCGACGACCGCGAGGACCACGCCCGCTGGGCCGAGCGCTACCACCGGCTGCTGCGGGACACCTCGCAGCTCGAGCGCCGGATCGAGGGCCGTACGAACACCATCGCCCGGACCTTCGACCGGATCGTGGCGCTGCTCACGGAGCTGGACTACCTGCGCGGTGACGAGGTCACCGAGCACGGCAGGCGGCTCGCCCGGCTCTACGGCGAGCTGGACCTGCTGGCCAGCGAATGCCTGCGCGAGGGCGTCTGGGAGGACCTCGCCCCGGCCGAACTCGCCGCCTGCGTCTCGGCGCTGGTGTACGAGGCCCGGGTCGGCGACGACGCGATGGCACCCAAGCTGCCCGCGGGCAGGGCGAAGGCCGCCCTCGGCGAGATGGTCCGGATCTGGGGCCGGCTGGACGCCGTGGAGGAGGAGTTCCGGATCAGCCAGACCGAGGGAGTCGGCCAGCGCGAGCCGGACCTCGGCTTCGCCTGGGCCGCCTACATGTGGGCCTCCGGAAAGGGCCTCGACGAGGTGCTGCGCGAGGCGGAGATGCCGGCGGGCGACTTCGTGCGCTGGTGCAAGCAGGTGATCGACGTGCTCGGGCAGATCTCCGCCGCCGCGCCCGTCGAGGGCTCGACCGTGGCGAAGGCGGCGCGCAAGGCCGTGGACCAGCTCCTGCGCGGCGTGGTGGCCTACTCGTCGGTGGGCTGAGCCCGCCCGGCCGACGCGACCGGCCGCGGCCGGTCGCGTCGGCCGCCGAACCCCCTCATTCACTCGTCACGGTGAGGGGGTTTCGTATGCCCTTGCGCCGTCACTGATGGTGTTCGAACAAACGCAAAGCGTGTAAATGGAGCCGAGCGTACTCCTGTTGCGCGGGTGAATTCAGGTGCTTGCCGAATATGACACGGCGATGATCCGGTCGGACTAAGCTCGCCCGCGACGCACCGAGTTGAGCCAATTCGGGCGTCTGTCGCCAAACCTCCCGAAGATCCCGTTACTTCCGTGAATCTTCCCCGCGCAAGCTCCCCCGACACCCAGCCGACTCGTCTCAGAAGGCATCCATGGTGAGTGTTCGAAAGCCTCCCGGTGGCCATGAACTTCCCCTCGCGCGCGTGCTGTTGCCGCCGGCCATAGTGATGGCAGGGGCGACCGGGGCCGCCGCCGCCCTGGTCCCGGCCTCCGCCCGGATCGCCGTCGTCGGATGCGGGACCGTGGCCCTGCTGCTGATCGTCGCCCTGGCCGCGGAGATCGTCCGCCGCGGCCGCGGGCTCCGCGAGACACAAGCCGAACACGCCCGTCACACCGCGTATCTGGAGCACCGTCTCGCCATCCACGACGCGGAGATCGTCCGGCTCGGCACCCAGGTCCTGCCCACCGCGCTGCTCCACCTCCGCGCCGGAGAACCGCTCCGGGAGGTGATGCGCAAGGTCGTCGACGGCGACCCCGAGCTGCGCCACCTGCCCGACTCGCACCGCACGCTGCTGCACACGGCACTGCGCGGTGCCGACCACGAGATCTCGATGCGCGACGCCACCGAGCGCTCCTTCGTCAGCATCGCCCGCCGCGTCCAGGCCATCGTCCACCAGCAGGCCAGCGAACTGCGCGAGATGGAGGAGGACCACGGCCGCAACCCCGAGGTCTTCGACGACCTGCTGCGCATCGACCACGGCACCGCGCTGATCGGCCGCCTCGCCGACTCCATCTCCGTGCTCGGCGGCGGCCGCCCCGGCCGCCAGTGGCCGCTGCCCGTGTCGCTCTACAGCGTCCTGCGCGGCGCGATGTCCCGGATCCTTGAGTACCGGCGCATCGACCTGAACTCCATCGTCAACATCAACATCAAGGGCACGGCCGTGGAGCCCATCATCCACGCCGCCGCCGAACTGCTCGACAACGCCACCCGCTACTCGCCGCCGTCCACCAAGGTGCACGTCACCGCCGTCGAGGTGCAGACCGGCCTCGCCATCGAGATCGAGGACGCCGGCGTCAGCCTCAGCGAGGAGTCGCGGGCCCGCATCGAGAAGGCGATCACCGACGCCATGGCGGCCGACGACGCCCACAACCTGGGCGAGAGCCCGCGTCTCGGCCTCGCCGTCGTCGGCCGGCTCTGCAAGGCGTTCGACATGCAGGTCTCGCTGCGCGCCTCCGCCTACGGCGGGGTCCGCGCGATCCTCGTCGTGCCGCGCGTGATGACCACCACGGAACCCGGCGTCGGCGCCGCCCACGGCATCGGTGCCACCGCCGTGCCCATGCCCGAACTCGGCGCCGTGGAGGGCCCCAAGCGCCCGCCCAAGAAGCGCCGCCCCACCAGCCCCCGCATCCCCGCCGGGATCTCCATGGAGGACGACGTCCCCGAGGTCACCGAGTGGACGGCGGGCGGCCTGCCGCAGCGCCGCAGCCGGGTGAAGACCCCGCTCAGCCGCCGGATCGCCGAGCAGGCCGCCATCGAGCAGGCCGAACGCGAGGGCAGGCCCACCGTCTGGTCCCGGCCGGCGCCCGAACCGGAACCCGAGCCCGAGATCGACCCCGAGCTCCAGAAGCTGAAGGACCGGCCGCCGGGCATGTGGGTCGACGCCTTCTGGGACGGCCTGAAGAAGGGCATGCCCGAGGGCGCCACCGCGGCCGAGCTGACCGACTTCACCCGGAACCCGACCGCTTACCTGCACCTGATCGACGATTCGGCAGGCCCCACCGAGGCCGACGACGAGGGGAACCTCAAGTGATCCAGCAGCGAGGCAACATCGACTGGATGCTCAAGCAGCTCAACGACGGCGTCCCGGGCATCCAGATGATCGTGGTCCTCTCCGCCGACGGACTGCGCATCGCCCGGCACGGCGGCGACCCCGACACCGCCGACCGGGTGGCCGCCGCCTGCGCCGGACTGCAGAGCCTGGCCGGTGCCATCACCCAGGAGATCGAGGGCAGCGGCGACATGAAGCTCGTCGTCATCGAGATCGACGGCGGCTACTTCTACCTCATGAACGCCGGCGCCAATGCCTTCCTCGCGGTGCTCGCCGACGTGACCTGCGAACCGGGCCGGATGAGCGGCATGATGCGCGACCTCGTCGTCCGGATCGGCACCCACCTGACGAGCCCGCCCCGGCGGAACGGGCAGACCGTATGACTCCGCCGCGCCGCAAACGCCGCAGGCCACCGCAGCTGCCGTCGCCCCCGCCGCCTCCGCGGCCGGCGAAGGCGGCGGACGGCCCCGAGCGGCCCGGCAACCCCGAGCGGCTGTACACCATCGCCGGCTCCGCCGACGGCGCCCGGGCCGAACTCGACCTGGTGACGCTGATCGTCGCGCACTCCGCGCCGACACCGTCCGCCTCCCCCGAGCGGGCGGCGGTGCTCCGGCTCTGCACCGCGCCGCTGTCCGTGGCCGAACTCTCGGCCTACCTCAACCTGCCGTTCAGCGCGACGACCGTCCTGCTCACCGAGCTGATCACGGCCGAACTGGTGCAGGCGCGCGCCCCGATCGTCCGCCAGGCGCTCCCCGACCGTTCACTCCTCGAAGCGGTGATGCATGGACTTCAACGGCTCTGACACCATCCCCGGCCCGCGCACCGAGGACCATCTGCCGCAGACGGCCCAGGCCGCGGTGAAGATCGTGATCGTGGGCGGGTTCGGTGTCGGAAAGACCACCATGGTCGGCTCGGTCAGCGACATCAGGCCGCTGACCACCGAGGAGACCATGACCCAGGCCGGTATCGGGGTCGACGACAACTACGGCTCCGACACCAAGACGGCCACCACGGTGGCGATGGACTTCGGCCGCATCGGCATCACCGACAAGCTGGTGCTCTACCTCTTCGGCACCCCCGGCCAGGAGCGCTTCTGGTTCCTGTGGAACGGCCTGTTCGAAGGCGCCCTCGGCGCGGTCGTCCTGGTCGACACCCGGCGCCTGGAAGTGAGCTTCGACGTCATGGGACGGCTCGAGGAACGCGGCGTGCCCTTCGTCGTCGCCGTCAACACCTTCCCGGACGCGCCCCGTTACCCGATCGAGGAGCTGCGCACCGCGCTGGACCTGGCCCCGGAGATCCCGATCATCGACTGCGACGTGCGCCGCCGGGCCTCCAGCAAGGACGTGCTGATGACCCTGATGCGCTTCCTGCACTCCCTGGCCCTGTCCGGCGCCCTCCGCTGACCCGTGTCCGACCCCCACCCCATCCGTTCCGGAGCTGCACCGTGACGTCTGAACCCCAGTCCCTGACCGGCCTCGAACCCACCCCCGGCCCGCCCCCCGGCTGCCCGGCCCACGGCCTCGGCCCCGGCGAGGCGCACCGGATCCACGGCCCCGACGCCGAGGACCTGGGCGGCCTCTACGAGCACCTGCGGGAGCTGCACGGGGCCGTGGCGCCCGTCCTGCTGCACGACGACGTGCCGATGTGGGTGGTCCTCGGCCACGCCGAGAACCTCCAGATGGTGCGCAGCCCCTCCCAGTACACCCGCGACAGCCGCGTCTGGTCCCCGCTGCTGGAGGACCGGGTCAAGCCCGACCACCCGCTCATGCCGCACATCGCCTGGCAGCCCATCTGCTCGCACGCCGAGGGCGACGAGCACCAGCGGCTGCGCGCGGCGGTCACCGGCGCCATGGCCCCCATCGACCACCGCGGCCTGCGCCGTCACATCGGCCGCTACACCCAGGCCCTGGTCAACGACTTCTGCGAGCGCGGCCGGGCCGACCTGGTCTCCCAGTTCGCCGAGCACCTGCCGATGGCCGTGATGTGCGAGATCCTCGGCATGCCCGAGGAGTATGGCGACCGGCTGGTGCAGGCCGCCCGCGACGCGCTCAAGGGCACCGAGACCGCCATCCAGAGCCACGCCTACGTGATGGAGGCGCTCGGCCGGCTCACCACCCGCCGCCGGGCGCGCCCCGAGGACGACTTCACCAGCCACCTCATCACCCACCCGGCGGGACTCACCGACGACGAGGTCCGCGAGCACCTGCGGCTCGTCCTGTTCGCCGCCTACGAGGCCACGGTCAACCTCCTCTCCAACGCGCTGCGCATGGTGCTGACCGAGCCGGGCTTCCGCGCCCAGCTCAACGGCGGCCAGATGACGGTGCCGGAGGCCATCGAGCAGTCGCTGTGGGACGAACCGCCGTTCAGCACCGTCCTCGGCTACTTCGCCAAACAGGACACCGAACTGGGCGGGCGCCGCATCCGCCGGGGCGACGGACTGCTCTTCGCGCCCGCCCCGGGCAACGTCGACCCCCGGGTGCGCCCGGACCTGTCCGCCGGCATGCAGGGCAACCGGTCCCACCTGGCGTTCGGCGGCGGCCCGCACGAGTGTCCCGGCCAGGACATCGGCCGGGCCATCGCCGACGTCGGTGTGGACGCGCTGCTGATGCGGCTGCCCGACGTCCAGCTCGACTGCGCCGAGGAGGAGCTGCGCTGGCGCTCGTCGATCGCCTCCCGGCACCTGGTGTCGCTGCCGGTGCGCTTCGAGCCCAAGGCCCAGCAGGACGTGAGCCTGCCGCCCGGCCCGTCGACCGTGCCGCCGCAGCGCTCCGCCCCGCCCGCCGCCACCGCCTACGGCGAGCCGGCTGCCGCCGCCGCATCCCGGCCCCCGGTTCCCGCGCCGGTCCACGCCGCTTCTGCCGTCCCCGCGGCGCCGCAGCCGGCCCGGCGCGAGAACGTGTGGCAGCGGCTGCTGCGCTGGTGGCGCGGGGAGTGAGCGAGGCGTCCCGCGGGGAGTGAGCGGGACCGCTAGGGCTCCTGCCCGGCCCACCCGGCCGGGCAGGACCAGGCCCGCAGGGTCCGCCTACTGACGAAGGTGTGCCGCTCCCCGGTCACCGGGTCGGTGAACTCCAGCCTCCGGGCCAGCAGTTGCAGGGGGCGCCGGAAGTCACCGGGCGGGACGGGGCCGGTCACCTCCGGGTACAGCGGGTCGCCGAGGATGGGGACGCCCAGCGCGTTCAGATGCACCCGGAGCTGGTGGGTCTGCCCCGTCTCCGGCAGGAGCCGGTAGCGGCCCAGACCGTCCCGGTGCCCGGTCAGCTCGACTCGGGTCACCGCGTTCGGCTCGCCCTCGACCTCCCGCGCGGCCTGGACCCCGCGCTCCTTCACGATCCGGCTGCGCACCGTGCGGGGCAGGGCGAGGTCAGGATCGTACGGCGCCACGGCCTCGTACTCCTTGCGCACCAGCCGGTCCCGGAACAGCGTCTGGTAGGCGCCGCGCTCCTCGGGCCGCACCGTGAACAGCACCAGGCCGGCGGTGAGCCGGTCCAGCCGGTGCGCGGCGCTCAGTGCCGGAAGGCCCAGCTCGTCGCGGAGCCGGGCCAGCGCGGTCTGGGTGACGTGCGAGCCGCGCGGGGTCGTCGCGAGGAAGTGCGGTTTGTCGGCCACGACGATGTGCTCGTCCCGGTGCACCACCTCAAGCGGGCAGGGCACCGGGACCTCGGCGGGCAGCTCCCGGTGGAACCACACGAACATCCCCGGCCGGTAGGGCGCCTCCGGCTCGACGGCCCGTCCGTCGGCGCCGACGAAGAGTCCCGCGTCGAACATGGCCTCGACGGTTCCGGGTCCGGCGCCCGTCAGCCGTGCCACGAGATGCTCCCGCACGGTCGCCCACGCGCCGTCGGGCGGCAGCCGCACCCTCACCGGGTCGACGCCGTGGCGCTGGGGGAGCGGGGCGGGCGGGGGCGGGGTACGGCGTCTCACGAGGTCAAGCGTACGAGCGCGGCGGAAGGCCGGGTCACCTCCGGCCGCTGGCCGGGGAGTCGGTGACGGGGGCCGGTCGCCGTGCGGGCGCCGGGGTCAGGCGGCCGCCGCGTCGCCGGTCTCCTGCTCGGCCTCGATGCGGGCGTTCCACTCCCGCTTGGAGGCCTGCCAGCCGTCCTCGTTGTGGCCCAGGCGCCAGTAGCCGGAGATCGACAGGTCCTCACGGGGGATCTGGAGCTCGACGCGGAGCATCCGGCGCAGCTCCTTCACGAACGCCGCCTCGCCGTGCACGAAGGCGTGCGGCCGGCCCTCGGGGAACTCCAGCGCCCGCACGGCCTCGATCAGGGCCTGGCCCACCGGCCGGTTCCCGCGGTGCAGCCAGACGACCTCCACCTCGGAGTCGATCTTCTGCTCCTCCTCCGGGCCCGCCACCTCCACGAAGGCGTGCGCCGGGGCGCCGGCCGGCAGCGTCTCCAGGGCGCGGGCGATCGCGGGCAGCGCGCTCTCGTCACCGGCGAGCAGATGCCAGTCGGCACCCGGGTCGGGGGCGTAGGCGCCGCCGGGCCCGGTGAAGCGCAGGGTGTCACCCGGGCGCGCCCGGGTGGCCCAGGGCCCGGCCAGGCCCTCGTCGCCGTGGATCACGAAGTCCAGCGTCAGCTCACGGTGCTCGGGATCCCAGGCGCGCACGGTGTACGTCCGGGTCACCGGCCACTGCTCACGCGGGAACTCGGCCCGGACGCGCTCCAGGTCGAAGGGCTCGGGATAGGTGACGCCCGCGGGGCCGAACAGCAGCTTCACGTAGTGGTCGGTGCAGGTGTCCGCGGCGAAACCGGCGAGACCCTCGCCGCCGAGCACCACGCGCTGCATGTGCGGGGTCAGCCGCTCGGTCCGCACCACCTGGGCGGTATAGGGCTTGCGCGGCTTTCGTCCCGGACGCTCTGCCATCACGGCCTCCTGCTGCATTGGTTAGGTTTACCTAAGTTAGCATCACGTACCGAGCGTCGTCAGCAGTCGTCCCAGGGAGCCGCCCAGTCCCCAGCGCGCCGCCAGTGCCTCCAGTCCCGCCGGGTCGCGCGGGGTGCGCGGCAGGGCGGTCTCGACGTCCGGCAGCGGGACGTCACCGGCCACCCGCACCACCTTCGGCGCGACGGCGACGTACGGCCGGGCCTCGGTCAGCCGCTTGCGCTGCGACGGCGTGAGCTTCGCCCGCGGGTCGTCGACCGCCGCCATGATCCCCGCCAGGTCGCCGAACTCGGCGAGCAGCTTGGCGGCCGTCTTCTCACCGATCCCGGGCACGCCCGGCAGGCCGTCGCTCGGGTCGCCGCGCAGCAGCGCCAGATCCGCGTACCCGCGCCCGTCGACCCCATACTTCTCGCGCAGTACCGCCTCGTCGGTGAGCTGCAGGGTGCCGACGCCCTTCAGGGGGTACAGCACCCGCACGCCGCGCTCGTCGTCGACCAGCTGGTAGAGGTCGCGGTCGCCGGTGACGATGTCCACGGAGCCGCCGGCCCGCGCGGTGAACGTGCCGATCACGTCGTCCGCCTCGTACCCCGCGACGCCCACCCGGGCGATGCCGATGGCGTCCAGTACCGCCTCGATGACCGGCACCTGCGGGGAGAGCGTGTCCGGCACCTCCTCCTCGTCCGGTGTGCCCTCGTGCTCCGCGGCGACGCGGTGCGCCTTGTACGTCGGGATCAGGTCCACCCGCCACTGCGGCCGCCAGTCGGCGTCCATGCAGGCCACCAGCCGCTGCGGCCGGTGGTCCTTCACCAGCCGGTCGATGAAGTCCAGCAGTCCGCGCACCGCGTTCACCGGGGTGCCGTCCGGCGCCCGCACGGAGTCCGGCACGCCGAAGTAGGCGCGGAAGTAGAGCGAGGCGGTGTCGAGGAGCATCAGTCGTCCGGTCACGCTCGCATCATGCCGTACGCCACTGACACGGCCCCGTTGTGACGTAAGACACTTAAAAGTTTGACCAATCGGGATCTGGGGAGGCGCGGCTTCTGTCATGTACGGCCGAGACGAGAGGCACGCGTGCAACCAAGGCTTGAGGCCGAGCACCTGTTCAAGGTGTTCGGCAGACGACCGGACCAGGCAGTCGAGAAACTGCGCGGGAGCACCGACCGGGAGGAACTGCGCGCCGACGGCACCACCGCCGCCGTCATCGACGCCTCCTTCCAGGTCGAGGCGGGCGAGATATTCGTCGTCATGGGGCTGTCGGGGTCCGGCAAGTCCACCCTGCTGCGGATGCTCAACGGCCTGCTCGAGCCGACCGCCGGCCGCGTCCGCTTCGACGGCCGGGACCTGACCGGGCTCGGCGACCGCGAGCTGCGCGAACTGCGCTCCAAGAAGATCAGCATGGTCTTCCAGCACTTCGCGCTCTTCCCGCACCGCAGTGTGCGCGACAACGCCGCCTACGGCCTGTCCGTGCAGGGCGTGCCCCGCGCCGAGCGCGAACGCCGCGCCGACGAGGCGCTCGCCCTGTGCGGTCTGGCCGGCTGGGAGGACTCCTGGCCCGACGAGCTGTCCGGAGGCATGCAGCAGCGCGTCGGCCTCGCCCGCGCCCTGGCCACCGACGCGGACCTGCTGCTGATGGACGAGTCCTTCAGCGCCCTGGACCCGCTGATCCGCCGGGACATGCAGGACCAGCTCCTGGAGCTGCAGAAGACCCTGAAGAAGACCATCGTCTTCATCACCCACGACCTCAACGAGGCGATGCGCCTCGGCGACCGCGTCGCCGTCATGCGCGACGGCCGGATCGTCCAGACCGGCACCGCCGAGGACATCCTGCTGCGCCCGGCGGACGACTACGTCGCCTCCTTCATCAAGGACGTCGACCGCTCCCGGGTGCTGACCGCCGCCGCGGTGATGGACACCGACGTCCGCGGCGACGAGGCCGACTGCGGCTGCGAGACGGCCGCCCCCGGCACGCCCTTCACCGAGCTGTGCGCGATCAGCGCCCGCCTCAGCCACCCCGTCGCCGTCCTGGACGCCGGCCGCGAGCTCGTCGGCGTCGTGCCGCGGCAGCGTCTGCTCGGCCTCCTCGGCGACGAACAGGGCGATCCCACCGCCTGCGACAACGACAACGGCGGAAAGGTGATCGCCCGTGCCTAGAATCCCTCTCGGCGACTGGGTCGACTCCGGCGTCAACTGGCTCGTCGACCACCTGTCCTGGCTCTTCGACGCGATCCGCGCGGTCATGGAGGGCATGTACGACGGCATCGACGCCGTCCTCGCCGCTCCCGAGCCGCTGCTCATGGCCGGCATTCTCGGCGTGATCGCCTGGTGGCTGCGCGGGCTGCTCGGCGGTGTCCTCGCCTTCGCCGGGTTCGCGCTCGTCGACTCGCTGGACCTGTGGGACCGGGCGATGTCCACGCTGGCCCTCGTCCTGGTGGCCACGGTGATCGCCCTGGTCATCTCCATCCCGCTGGGCATCTGGGCCGCCCGCTCCAAGACGGTCAGCGCCGCCGTCCGGCCCGTCCTGGACCTGCTCCAGACGATGCCGTCGATGGTCCTGCTGATCCCCGCGATGCTCTTCTTCGGTCTCGGCACCGCCGCGGGTGTCGTCGCCACCCTGATCTTCGCCCTCGCCCCCGGCGTCCGCATGACCGAGCTGGGCATCCGGCAGGTCGACGCCGAACTGGTCGAGGCCGCCGAGGCGTTCGGCACCACGCCCCGCGACACCCTGTGGCGCGTGCAGCTCCCGCTGGCCCTGCCGACCATCATGGCCGGCGTCAACCAGGTGATCATGCTGGGCCTGTCCATGGTCGTCATCGCCGGCATGGTCGGCACCGGCGGACTCGGCGGCGCGGTCAACGAGGCCATCGGCCAGCTCGACATCGGCTACGGCTTCGAGGCGGGCGTCGGCATCGTCGTCCTCGCCATCTACCTGGACCGGGTCACCGGCGCCCTCGGCACCCAGCTCTCCCCGCTCGGCCGCAGGGCCGCCGCCAAGACCCGGACGACGACCTGGTCGTACCGTCCGCGCCCGGTGGTCGCCGTCGCCGGTGTCGTCGCCCTCGCGCTCGTCGCGGGCGGTCTGGGCATCTTCGGCTCCTCCGGCACCTCCGAGGCCTCCGGCACCGACATCGGCCGGGGCAAGGAGATCAACATCGGCTACATCCCCTGGGACGAGGGCATCGCCTCCACGTTCCTGTGGAAGGAGCTGCTGGAGCGGCGCGGCTTCAAGGTGAACACCACCCAGTACGCGGCCGGCCCGCTCTACACCGGCCTCGCCACCGGCCAGCTCGACTTCGAGACCGACTCCTGGCTGCCCACCACGCACGCCGAGTACTGGAAGAAGTACGGCGGCAAGCTGGACGACCTCGGCAAGTGGTACGGCCCCACCTCCCTGGAGCTGAGCGTCCCGTCCTACGTGAAGGACGTGAACTCCCTGGCGGACCTGAAGGACCACGCCTCCGAGTTCGACGGCAGGATCGTCGGCATCGAGCCCAGCGCCGGCATGATGGGCCTGCTCAAGGACAAGGTCCTCAAGAGCTACGGCCTGCAGGGCGAGTACCAGGTCGTCGACGGCTCCACACCCGCCATGCTCGCCGAGCTCAAGCGCGCCTACGCCAAGAAGCAGCCGGTCGTCGTCACCCTGTGGTCGCCGCACTGGGCGTACAGCGACTACGACCTGAAGAAGCTGAAGGACCCCGCGGGCGCCTGGGGCAAGGGCGACGGGGTGCACACCCTCGCCCGCAAGGGCTTCGCCGACGACAACCCCGAGGTCGGCGCCTGGCTCAAGAACTTCTCGATGACCGAGAAGCAGCTCACCGGGCTGGAGGCGCAGATCCAGAAGGCCGGCAAGGGCAAGGAGCAGGACGCCGTCCGCACCTGGCTGAAGCAGCACCCGGGCCAGGCCGACAAGTGGGCGCCGATCGACCGCAAGGGCCACGAGAGCCAGGCGGCCGGATGACCTGACCGTCCCGGTCGCCGCCCGAGGGGTGGGCGCCGCCGACACGTCCACGCACGTGTCCGCGGCGCCCACCCCTCGCGGCTTTCCCCGGGCCCCGGCACGGCCCGTTGGCCCGCCCGACGCCCCCGGGACCATCCACGGTAAGGATCCGGCCAACCACGGAGGGTCATCGGCATCGCCCCGGCGGAACATCGGGGGCCGTCCGGGCCTTGGAACAAGGGAGACCCGTCCCGCACCGCGAGCCGTCGCACTGGCGTGAACCGTGGGGGTGCGGGCCCACCGGCGTGTCGGGGATGTGACAGGCGCGTGAAACGGTTTGCCGAACATGCGTAGGGTGCAGACAACTCTTCGGGGGACCGCCCGGCGACGGGTGACCGGACGGCGGCACGACGAGTGAAGGAGGGAGCCGGAGCGATGGGCGACCACAAAGAGCAGCAGCCCGTGCGGGTGGGCGCCGCCGTACGGCGGCGGCGTCGCGCGCTGGAGCTCACTCTCGCCGTCGTGGCCGAGCGCACCGGACTCTCGGTGCCCTTCCTCAGCCAGGTCGAGAACGACAAGGCCCGCCCCAGCCGCGGCTCCCTGGAGAAGCTGGCCGACGCCCTGCGCACCACCGCGGTGGAACTCCTCGCCGCCGCCGACCCGGCGGCCAGCGTGGACGTCGTACGCGCCGAGCCCGTCACCGAGTCGGACTGCCTGCCCCGCACCCGCTCGCTGGTGCGCGGGCACCACCAGTTGCACGCCTCGGAGTTCACCGGTGACCACGAGGCGGGGCGCGAGTTCCAGCACCGCAACGACGAGCTGATGTACGTCGCCGACGGCGCCGTCGAGATCGAGGCCGAGGGCCGCGCCTACCGTCTGGGCCGCGGCGACACCCTGTATCTGACCGGCGGTGTCCGCCACCGCTGGCGCGCGACGGTCCCGGACACCCGGGTGATCGTGGTGGCGGTCGCCGAGCACATCGAGGCCGTGCAGGACCGGGCGCGCTAGGTCGTGTCCGCAAATTCACGCCTGCGTCGCGACGCCCGCCCTGCGGGCGAACGACGCGACTTCGCGGACACGGCCTAGGACCCATGGTGCGCGTGGTCTCCCTGGTGCCCTCGCTGACCGAGGCGGTCGCCGAGACGCTGCCCGGCGTGCTGGCCGGGGTCACCGACTGGTGCACGCACCCCGCGGACACCGGGGCCGTCCGGATCGGCGGCACCAAGAACCCGGCCGTCGACCGGATCGTCGCCCTCGCCCCCGACCTGGTGATCGCCAACGAGGAGGAGAACCGCGCCCCCGACCTGGACGCCCTGCGTACGGCGGGTGTCGAGGTGCTGGTCACTGAGGTGCGCACGGTGCCGCAGGCGTTCCGCGAGCTGGACCGGGTGCTCACCGCGTGCGGTGCCCCGGCCCGGCCCGGCTGGCTGGACGAGGCGGAGGCGGCCTGGGCGGACCTGCCCGAGGCCCCGGCCCCGACGACGGCGGTCGTGCCCGTCTGGCGCCGCCCCTGGATGGTGCTGGGCCGGGACACCTTCGCCGGTGACGTGCTGGCCCGCCTCGGCGTGCGCCACCTCTACGCCGGCCATCCCGACCGCTACCCCCGGGTGCCCCTGGCGGAGCTGGTGGCGGCGGCCCCGGACCTGGTCGTCCTGCCGGACGAGCCCTACCGCTTCACCGCCGGGGACGGCCCCGAGGCCTTCCCCGGCCTGCGCTGCGCACTCGTCAGCGGACGCCACCTGACCTGGTACGGGCCGTCGCTGGCCGAGGCGCCGCGGGTGCTGGGCGGGGCGCTTCGGGCAGCTCTCCGCTGAGCAGCCCGCGTACCGTCCCCGAGGCGGCCGCCAGCCACGCGACGGCCAGCAGGCCGTAGAGACCGGCGGCCAGGACGTCGTACACCGCGAGTCCGGTGCGCCCGGCGAGGGAGGCGGCGCCGGTGACGCAGGTGCCCACCGGGAACGTGCACGCCCACCAGGTCATCGAGAAGCCCATGCCCCGCCGCCGGGCCCGCACCACGTGCGCCGAGGCGAGCGCCAGCCACAGCAGCGCGAACCCCATGACCGGCACCCCGTACAGCACCGCGAAGACGGCGAGGCCGCGGTCGTAGGGGGCCGGCACCACCCCGGGGGCCGCGTCCGCGATCAGGCCCACGGCGGTGGTGGACTGCCCGAGCGGGCCGAGGACCAGGAACAGGCCCGGGGTGAGCGCGAGCGGCAGCGGACCTGAGACGAGCGGCCGGGCGAAGACCATCGGCAGGGTCGCCAGCGTCGCGAGCAGACTCAGCCCGAACATCGCGAAGCACCCGAGCAGCAGGGTCTCCCGCGGCTGCCCCGGCGGCAGCAGCGGCACGAGGCGCGGGCCGACGGCGGCGGACACCATCGGCGCGACGAGCGGCAGCAGCCAGACCGGAGCGGCCTCGCGGGGCCCGCCCCGGTGGTGCGCGGCCATCAGGTACGGCACGGCCACGGCGGCCGTGAGGCCCACCGCCGTACCGGTGGTGAACAGGACCGCGTCGAGCGCCAGCGCCGGGCCGGTGCCGATCCAGTCCCGCCCCACGGTCGCCGCACCGCCGCCCACGGCCAGCAGGGCCATGGACAGGCACCCGTAGAAGGGGGCCGTGGCCGGGTCCAGCAGGCCGGCGCGGGCCCGGTCGCGGTGGTGCGTCCAGTGCCGGGCGCGGGCGGTCAGCAGGGCCGCGAGCACGACGAGGGACAGCGCCCACAGCGCGGTGCACGCCCCGCGCAGCCCGGGGACGTGCACGGGCAGCGCGGCGCCCGCAGTACCGACGACCGAGGTCCCCATGACGGAGGCGTACCAGTGGGGGCCGAGGTGCCGGACCCGGGCGGCACGCACGGTGGGCAGGGAGTGGGCTGCGATGACCATGACCGTACGATCCCGCCGCCGGCCCCGGCCGACCAGGGAGTCCCGGTGTATGGGGGCATAAGCTGGTCTTATGAGCGAGCGGAACGCGACGGACGACGGCCCGCCCGGCGGTTCTCTGGCGCACCGGGTGCCCGACCTCGGCGCGCTGGAACTGCTGCTGGCCGTGGCGCGACTGGGCAGCCTCGGCGCCGCGGCACGGGAGGTCGGCATCACCCAGCCCGCCGCCAGCAGCCGGCTGCGCTCCATGGAGCGGCAGCTCGGCGTGGCCCTGGTCGACCGCTCGCCGCGCGGGTCCCGGCTCACGGACGCGGGCGCCCTGGTGACCGACTGGGCCCGGCGGGTGGTGGAGGCGGCGGCCGCCTTCGACGCCGGCGCGCGGGCGCTGCGCGACCGGCGGGACTCCCGGCTGCGGGTCGCGGCGAGCATGACCATCGCCGAGTACCTGCTCCCGGGCTGGCTGCTCGCCCTGCACGCCGAGCGGCCCGACACCGCGGTGTCCCTGCTCGCGGGCAACTCGGCGAAGGTCGCGGAACTGCTCCTGGACGGCGAGGCGGACCTGGGCTTCGTGGAGGGCCTGACGATCCCCGCGGGCCTGGACTCGGCGGTGATCGCCCGGGACCGCCTGATCGTCGTCACGGCGCCCGGCCACCCCTGGACCCGCCGCCGGCGCCCGCTCACCCCGTCCGAACTGGCGGCCACCCCGCTGATCCTGCGCGAACGCGGCTCGGGCACCCGCCAGGTGCTGGACACGGCGCTCGGCGGCCTGGCCAGGCCGCTGATAGAGCTGTCCTCCACGACGGCGGTGAAGGCCTCGGCGGTCAGCGGCGCCGGCCCGTCGGTGCTGAGCGAACTGGCGGTGGGGGAGGAGCTGGCGATGCGGCGCCTGGTGCGCATCCCGGTCGACGGCGTCGCCCTGCGCCGTGACCTGCGCGCGGTGTGGCCGACGGGACACCGGCCCACCGGACCGGCACGGGAACTGCTCTCGCTGACGCGGGGCTAGGGGCCGTCTCCCCGATCCTCGTGGGTCCGCGACGCCCGGCACGGCACCTCGCCGCACGGCCGAACCGCCCACGTAGGCCCGGTACGAGGGCGACTCGGTCGCACGCCGAGGCACCGCACCGGACGCCGCGGCCTGATCCACGAAGACCGGGGAGACGCCCCCTAGGGGTCGTCTCCCCGATCCTCGCGGGTCCGGCCTGCTCAGGACGCGGCGGCCCGTACCAGCGCCCGCATGATCCGGGTGTCGTCCCCCATCTCCGGATGCCACTGGACGCCGAGCACCCACCCCGCGCCGGGCGGCAGTTCGACCGCCTCCACGGTCCCGTCCGCCGCGTGCGCGGAGGGCACCAGTCCCTCGCCGAGCCGCTCCACCGCCTGATGGTGGTACGTCGGCACGGTCGTCTCCTCCGGGACGATCCCGGCGTACCGGGTCCCCGGCACGGGCTTCACCGGATGCCCGCCGAAGACTCCGACCAGCTCCGCGTGCCCGTCCAGGTGCTGCACGAGCGTGCCGCCGCGGGCGACGTTGAGCAGCTGCATGCCCCGGCAGATCCCCAGCAGCGGCACGCCGGCCGCCAACGCGGCGTCGACCAGGGCCAGTTCCCAGGCGTCCCGCTCCGGGGCGGGCGGCCCCGTACGGGGGGACCGCTCGGCGCCGTAGCACGCCGGGTCGACGTCCGGGCCGCCCGCGACGACCAGCCCGTCGAGGCGGGCCACCATGGCGGCGGCCCGCGCGGGCTCGTCCGGCGGCAGCATGGCGGCCAGTCCGCCGGCCCGCTGCACCAGCCGTGGATACGCGGCCGGCAGCAGCGCGGCCGCCAGCTCCCACACCCCCCACCGCGCAGCCGGCTCCAGGTAGGTGCTCACACCGATCAGCGGCCGCACCGTCCCACCGCCCTTCCCGAAACGCAAAGGTTCACCCGTGTACCTTTGCAGAGCCCGGTCATGCCAGAAACCCCCGCAGCAGCGCCGCCGTGCCCGCGCAGTGCTCGCGCATCATCTCCCGCGCGCCGTCCGCGTCCCCGTCCAGCACCGCCTCGACCAGCGCGGTGTGCTGCCGCTGCGAGTGCTCCAGGTTGCGCACCAGCAGCGGGATGCAGTCCAGCAGGTCGTTGACGCTCGCCCGCACCGCCGCGTACCGGGCGGCCAGCGAGGGCGAACCGCACAGCTCGGCCAGCGTCAGGTGCAGCAGCGTGTCCCGCCGCCGGTAGTCGGCGAGCGGGGCCTCGTGGGTGCGGTGCAGCGCCTCGCGCAGCCGGCCGGCCTGCTCCGGGGCCAGCCCGTGCGCCGCGCACAGCCCCGCCGCGCCCACCTCCAGCACCTCGCGGAAGCGCAGCACGTCCTCGATGTCCACCTCGGCGATCCGCCGCCGCAGCTCGTCCTCGCCGCCCGCGTCCGCGCGCGGCAGCACGAACGTCCCGCCGTAGCGCCCGCGCCGCGACTCCACGAGGCCCTGGTCCTGCAGCACGCGCAGCACCTCGCGCAGCGTCACCCGGCTGATGCCCAGCCGCTCCGCCAGCTCCCGTTCGGCGGGCAGCCGCTCACCGCCCGGCACCAGGCCGAGCCGCACCACCTGGAGGATCTGCTCCAGCGCCTCCTCGAAGCCGTTGCCCGCCCGCACCGGCCGCAGCACCGCGGCGAGCCGGTCGTCCGCCGCCCGTGCCCGCTCCCCCCGTGCGTCCGTTTCCCGCGGCATCCGGCCGTGCCCCCTTCCCAGGCAATGGTCGTGAGCAATACCTTATGGCTCCCGGTCCGGCCGACAAAGTGCCGAACAGCCGAAGGAGGATCTCCCGTGGCAGACCGCACACCCCCGCTGAGCGTCGAGGAGCTGCGCGCACTCGTCGCCGGCGGTGAGATCGACACGGTCGTCCTGGCCTTCCCCGACATGCAGGGGCGGTTGCAGGGCAAGCGGTTCGCCGCCCGCTTCTTCCTCGACGAGGTCCTGCACCACGGCACCGAGGGCTGCAACTACCTCCTCGCCGTGGACACCGAGATGAACACGGTCGACGGCTACGCGATGTCCTCCTGGGACCGCGGTTACGGCGACTTCGCCATGCACCCCGACCTCGCCACCCTGCGCCGCGTCCCCTGGCACCCCGGCACGGCCCTGCTCGTCGCCGACCTCGCCTGGAGCGACGGCACCCCGGTCGTCGCCGCGCCCCGCCAGGTCCTGCGCCGCCAGCTCGAGCGGCTCGCCGAACTCGGCTACACCGCCCAGGCCGGCACCGAGCTGGAGTTCATCGTCTTCAAGGACAGCTACGAGCAGGCCTGGGACGCGAACTACCAGGGCCTCACCCCGGCCAACCAGTACAACGTCGACTACTCCATCCTCGGCACCGGCCGCGTCGAGCCCCTGCTGCGCCGGCTGCGCAACGACATGGCGGGCGCCGGCCTGACCGTGGAGTCCGCCAAGGGCGAGTGCAACCCGGGCCAGCACGAGATCGCCTTCCGCTACGACGAGGCCCTGGTCACCTGCGACCAGCACGCGCTCTACAAGACCGGCGCCAAGGAGATCGCCGCCCAGGAGGGAGTCTCGATCACCTTCATGGCCAAGTACGACGAGCGCGAGGGCAACTCCTGCCACATCCACCTCTCGCTCGCCGACGCCGACGGCGGCAACGCCATGGCCGGACCGGACGGAATGTCCGGCGTGATGCGGCACTTCCTCGCCGGGCAGCTCGCCGCCCTGCGCGACTTCTCCCTCCTCTACGCGCCCAACATCAACTCCTACAAGCGGTTCCAGCCCGGCTCCTTCGCCCCCACCGCCGTCGCCTGGGGGCACGACAACCGCACCTGCGCGCTCCGGGTGGTCGGCCACGGCCGCTCCCTGCGCTTCGAGAACCGCCTCCCCGGCGGCGACGTCAACCCCTACCTCGCCGTCGCGGGACTGGTCGCGGCCGGTCTGTACGGCGTCGAGCAGGGCCTCGAACTGCCCGAGCCGTGCTCCGGCAACGCCTACACCGCGGACTACGAGCACGTGCCGACCACCCTGCGCGAGGCCGCCGAACTCTGGGAGAACAGCCCCGTGGCCAAGGCCGCCTTCGGTGACGAGGTCGTGGCCCACTACGGGAACATGGCCCGCGTCGAACTCGCCGCCTTCGACGCCGCCGTCACCGACTGGGAACTGCGCCGCTCCTTCGAACGCCTGTGACGAGAACGCCGGTGAAAGGTCCTCACGTGTCCGACCCGCACGAGCTGAAGGTCCTCAACCCCGCCACCGAGGAGGTCGTCGCCACCGTCCCCGCGGCCGGCGCGCCGGACGTGGACGCCGCCGTCGCGCGGGCCGCGCGCGTCCAGCCGAAGTGGGCCGCGCTCCCGCCCGCCGACCGGGCCCGGCTGCTGCGCCGCTTCGCCGACACCGTCGACGGCCACGTCGAGGAACTGGCCCGGCTGGAGGTACGCGAGGCCGGGCACACCATCGGCAACGCCCGCTGGGAGGCCGGCAACGCCCGCGACCTGCTGCTGTACGCGGCCGGCGGCGCCGAACGCCTCCTCGGCAGCCAGATCCCGGCACCGGGCGGCTGGAACGTCACCTTCCGCGAACCGCTCGGCGTCATCGGGGTGATCGCCCCCTGGAACTTCCCCATGCCCATCGCCGCCTGGGGCTCCTTCCCGGCGCTCGCCGCGGGCAACGCCGTCGTCCTCAAGCCCGCCGAGACCACCCCGCTCACCGCCCTACGCCTCGCCGAACTCGCCCTGGAGGCGGGCCTTCCCGAGCACCTCTTCCAGGTGCTGCCCGGGCACGGCCACACCGCCGGACGCGCCCTGGCCGACCATCCGGACGTCGCCAAGATCGTGTTCACCGGCTCCACGGCCACCGGCCGCGAGGTCATGCAGCGCTGCGCCCGGCTGGTCAAGCCGGTCACCCTGGAACTCGGCGGCAAGAGCCCGAACATCGTCTTCGCGGACGCCGACCTCGAGGCCGCCCTCGACCCCTGCTCGTTCCTGGACAACGCCGGCCAGGACTGCTGCGCCCGCACCCGCGTCCTGGTGCAGGACACCGTGTACGAGGAGGCCCGCGCGTTCCTGGCCGGTGCCCTGGCCTCCGTGGTCGTCGGCGACCCGGCCGACGAGAAGACCCGGATGGGCCCGCTGATCTCCCGTGCGCAACTGGACCGCGTCCGGTCGTACGTCCCCGACGACGCCGAGGCCCTGCGCGGCGCCGCCCCCGACGGCCCCGGCTTCTGGTTCCCGCCGACCGTGCTCACCGGCGAGCGGCCCGACTCCCCGGCGGCCCGCGAGGAGATCTTCGGCCCGGTCGCCGTCCTGCTGCCCTTCACCGACGAGGAGGACGCGGTCCGCCTCGCCAACGACACTCCCTACGGCCTGTCCGGCTCCGTCTGGACCCGGGACGTCGGCCGCGCCCTGCGCGTCTCCCGGGGCGTCCGCGCGGGCAACCTGTCCGTCAACTCCCACTCCAGCGTCCGCTACTGGACCCCGTTCGGCGGCTTCAAGCAGTCCGGGCTCGGCCGCGAACTCGGGCCCGACGCCCTGACCGCCTTCACCGAGACCAAGAACGTCTTCATCAGCACGGAGGGCCCCGCACAGTGAACGCAGAACACGTCTGCCGCCGCCTGGTCGGCCGTACCGCCGTAGTCACCGGAGCCGGCAGCGGCATCGGCCTCGCCAGTGCCCGCAGGCTCGCCTCGGAAGGCGCCCACGTCGTCTGCGGCGACGTCGACGAGGAGCGCGGCAAGGCCGCCGCCGACGAGACCGGCGGGCTCTTCGTGAAGACCGACGTCACCGATCCCGGGCAGGTCGAGGCGCTGTTCGCGGCGGCCCACGACACCTACGGCAGCGTCGACGTCGCCTTCAACAACGCCGGGATCTCACCGCCCGAAGACGACTCCATCCTGGACACCGGCCTGGAGGCCTGGAAGCGCGTCCAGGAGGTCAACCTCACCTCCGTCTACCTGTGCTGCAAGGCCGCCCTCCCGTACATGCGGCGCCAGGGCCGGGGCTCCATCATCAACACGGCGTCCTTCGTGGCCCGGATGGGAGCGGCCACCTCGCAGATCTCCTACACCGCCTCCAAGGGCGGCGTGCTCGCCATGTCCCGTGAACTGGGCGTGCAGTTCGCCCGGGAGGGGATCAGGGTCAACGCCCTGTGCCCCGGCCCGGTCGACACCCCGCTGCTGCGGGAGCTGTTCGCCAAGGACCCGGAGCGCGCCGCGCGCCGCCTGGTGCACATCCCCGTCGGACGGTTCGCCCGGGCTGAGGAGATCGCCGCCGCCGTCGCCTTCCTGGCCAGCGACGACGCGTCCTTCGTCAACGCCACCGACTTCCTGGTGGACGGCGGGATCGCGGGCGCGTACGTCACCCCCCTGTAAGGGACGAAGGTGTACGGTCCGCGCATATGCGACTACTTCTCGCGTGGACCCTGGCAGCGGCCGCCGCCCTGGCGGCCGCGCCCACCGCGCCGTCGGCGCGGCCCGACTGCCCCCGGCTGACCACCTCCTGGCACGGCGACAACCGCGCCCGTCTGCAGCGCGTCATCGACGCCCGCGGCACCTGCTCCGGGCACACCGGCGCGGTCGCCGCGTTCGACTGGGACAACACGGTCACCAAGAACGACGTCACCGACGCCACCCTCTCCTGGGCCCTGCGCCACGACCGCCTGCCGCGCCCCGCCCGCTGGAAGGACACCAGCGCCTGGCTGACCGAGGCCGCCGACAGGGCCCTGACGGCCGCCTGCGGCACCGGGGCGGGCACGTCCCTGCGGACCTCCACCCGGCCGCGCTGCACGGACGAGATCCTCGAGATCCGCGAGAACGCCGCCACCACGAGCGGCGCGCGCGCCTTCGCCGGCCACTGGAACCACCGGCGCACCGTGCCCCAGTACGCCTGGGTCCCGCAGCTCTTCGCCGGCCGCACCCCCGCCGAACTCGCCTCCTACGCCCGCGCCGCCCGGCGCGAGGCCCTGGCCGCCCCGGTCGGCGCGACCCGCGTCCTCGGCACCCACACCGTCCCGGCCTACGTGCGCCCCTACGCCCAGCAGCGCGACCTCATCCGCACCCTGCACCGGGCCGGGTTCCGGGTCTACGTCGTCTCGGCGGGCGCCGAGCCCGTCACCGAGGTCTGGTCGAGGGGCGTCGGCGTGGACGCGGCGCACACCATCGCCATCCGCCCGGTCCTGGACCGCCGCGGCCGGATCACCACCCGGACCGAGGGCTGCGGCGGCGTCCCGGCGACCCGGGGCACGGTGATCCCGTACATCGACGGCAAGCGCTGCTGGATCAACCAGGAGGTCTACGGCGTGCGGGGTGCCGCGGCCTGGCGGCGGCAGCCCTGGGAGCGGCGGCCCGCTCTCGCGGCGGGCGACGCCGACACCGACGTCACCTTCGTCGGCGACGCCACCGGCGCCCACCTCGTGATCGACCGCCAAAAGCCCGAACTGATGTGCCGGGCCTACGACGACGCCGACCGGCGCTGGCTGGTGAACCCCATGTTCATCGACCCGCTGCCGCCCCGGACCGCGCCGTACCCGTGCTCGACCACCGCCTGGACCGCGCCCGACGGCACGCCCGGGCCGGTCCGGCGCGCCGACGGATCGGTGGTGCCGGACCAGGCCGGCCGGATGCGCTGACGTCCGCCGGGCGCGGTCCGGGCGCGGATCACAGGAAGGTGTGGCCCTCACCGCGGTAGGTGGGCACGGCGGCCGTGACCGTGTCGCCCTCGATCAGGTGCAGGACGTCGAACCGCTCGCACAGCTCGCCCGCCTTGGCGTGCCGGAACCACACCTTGTCGCCGATCAGCAGATCGTCCGCGGGTGAGCCGAGCAGCGGGGTCTGCACCTCGCCCGGCCCCTCCTGCGGGTCGTAGGCCAGCCCCTCCGGCAGGTACGGCACCGGCAGCCGGTCGGGTCCTGCGGCGCCGGAGGCCGGATAGCCACCGCCCAGCACGGTGACGACACCCACGCCGGGCCGCCGCACGACGGGCTGGGCGAACAGGGCGGCCGGACGCCCGGTGAAGGACGTGTAGTTGTCGAAGAGCCGGGGCACGTAGAGCCCCGAGCCGGCCGCGATCTCGGTGACGGCGTCCTCGGCGGCGGTGTGCTGCACACTGCCCGTCCCGCCGCCGTTGACGAACTCCAGGCCGGGCGCCACGGCGCGGACCGCCCGCACCACCGCCGCGCGCCGCTCGGCCAGCTCCCGCCGCGCGGCCGCCTGCATCAGCCGGATCGCCCGTGAGCGCAGCGGCCGCCCGGCCACCGCGTCCCCGACCCCGGCGACATGGCCCTCGTACGCCATGACCCCGACCAGTCGGAAGCCGGGCCGCCGTGCCACCGTCCGCGCCAGGTCGGCGAGTTGGGCGGGGGAGTGCAGCGGCGAGCGCCGGGCCCCGACCCGCACCCGGCCGCCCAGCAGCCGCAGCGAGGTGTCCAACTCCAGGCAGACGCGCACCACTTCACGTCCGCCGTCGCGGGCCGCGTCGATCAGGTCGAGCTGGGCCACGTCGTCCACCATCACGGTGACCGCGCCGGCGAGCTTGGGATCGGCGGCCAGCTCCGCGAACCCCGCCCGGTCGGCGGACGGATAGGCGAGGAGGACGTCGTCGAACCCGGAGCGGGCCAGCCACAGGGACTCGGCGAGGGTGAACGACATGAGGCCCTGGAAACCGTCCCTGGCCAGGACTCTTTCCAGCAGGGCCCGGCAGCGCACGGACTTGCTGGCGACCCGGACCGGCTTGCCGCCGGCCCGGCGCAGGAGGTCGTCCGCGTTCGCGTCGAACGCCTCCAGATCCACGATCGCGAGTGGGGCGTCCAGATGGGCGGTGGCCCGGTCGTAACGGGCCCGGTCGGCGGCGCGCGCAGTCATGACGGAAGCGTGCCAGACAGGATTACCGCAGGGTAGGGGGACGATAGGGGCAGATGCGACCGGCTCGTGGACTGGTTCTCGTTCTCTCCCGGACAACCCGTAGAGTGACGCGCACGAACGGCGGAACGCTCCCGGCCGCATTACCTGAACCGGGATGCCGGTCCAGCCGTACGGGTAGGTATGCGTGCCCGGACGGAGCTTCGCACCGGGCATCGCCGACGAGCACAGAGCGGCCCGCACGCGCAGACGGCCCGGGCACGAGGAAACGGGGGGTGCATTGAGCACGGAAGCGCGCCGCACCCCGATCCCACCGCGTCCCGCCACCCCGCCCCGCCCCGCGGACCCGCCTCGGGGCCAGGCCCCGGAGATCGCCCCCGCCGACACCGGCACGACGGCACCGCGGCCCCCCATGACCGGTCCGGCAGCCGCCCCGCGGAGCGGCTACGCGCGGTCCGCCGCCCAGGGGACGGACACCACCGCGGCCGGCGCCCGGCCGGGTGACCGGGGCGGCGAGTCCTGGACCGCGCACGGCGCCCTGGGCCGGGGCGGCACGGCGCCCGGCGGTGCCGGTGCGCCGAGCGAAGGCCGGGGCCAGGAGGCCCGTGCCGACGCGACCGTGCCCGCTCCCGCGCCGGGCGGCCGAGCCGGTGGCCCGGGCGCCCCGCAGGGGACCGCCGCCCGGCCGGGCGGCCGTCGCCCCGGGGCCCCCACCGCTGCCGTGCCCGCCTCCGCGCCGGACGACGCCGACGACGACGAGCCCTCGGTCTTCGCGCCGCGCGCCGCGCGGAACCCGGCAGGCCGGGTTCCCGGGGAGACGCGGCAGGGCGGCGAGCGGTCCGGCACCGCGCGCCCGGCCGCCGGCCCCCGCTTCCCCGCCTTCCCGTCCGCCACCGGGACCGGCGGCACCGATCCGTCGGACCCGCCTCCGCCGCCCGCCTCCGCCCGCTTCCCCGACGCCCCGCCGAACGCGGCACGCGCGGGGGCGCCGTCGCGCCGGCCGGGCGCTCCGGCGGAGTCCGCGTCGGAGACGACCACCCGGCTGCGGCCGGTCCCGTCCGCGCCCGAGCAGCGCCGCTCCGGTTCCGGCGGGGAGGCGGCCGCGCGGCCGGCCGCTCCCGCCGAGTCGGGCGCGGAGACGACGACCCGGCTGCGGCCCGTCCCGTCCGCGCCGGAGCAGCGGCGTTCCGGGTCCGCCCCGGGCCGGGGCGGACCGGTCCCCACGTCCGGTTCCGACCGCCCGGCCGCCGCGCGGCAGTCCGCCGCCTCCCGTCCGGTCTCCGCCCAGCCTCCCGCGCGCCCTCTCCCCCAGCCGCCGTCCGCTCCCGCCCGCCCCGCCTCCGCGCAGCGGCCCGCCCAGCCTGGTGTCACGGCCCCGTCGTCCCCGGCGCCGTCCGGTTCCGGCGTGCGGGACGGGCGGCCCGCGTGGAGTCCGGGCGACCCCGCCCACCCCGGGAGCCCCGCGCCGGTGTCGCCGGACCCCGTGCTGTCCTGGAGCGCGGGCGGCGCCGCCCGGCCCGTCGTGTCGTTCGGGCAGCCCGAGTACGGCGAGCGGCCGCGGACCCGGGCCCCGGCATGGCTGCGGCCCCGCACCGCGGCCGCCGCCGCGTGCCTGGTCCTCGGCCTCGGTCTCGTCGGCGGTGCGGTGACCGGGAGCTGGCTCACCGGCGACGGTTCCGACGGCAAGGTGGGCACCGGGTTCAGCGCGGCCGGCACGCTGTGGCACAGCATGCCCGTGGACCGGCTGTTCCCGCCCGTCGTCCAGGGCACCGGCGCCGGCCCCGGCGGGGCCGACCGGACCTGGACGCGGATCGCCGTCGCCCCGGACAGCGGCTGCGCCGACGCCTTCGACCCGCTGCTGCGCAAGGTCCTCGCCCCGGTCGGCTGCCGGCGGCTCCTGCGCGCCACGTACAGCGACGCCACCCAGAGCCACGTCACCACCGTGGGCCTGCTGTTCACCAAGGGCGACTCCGCCGCCATGTCGGCGCTCGCGGCCCGCTTCCGCGACGAACACCTGGACCGGCGCGCCGATCTGATGCCCCGGCCCTACGCCGCCAAGGGCACCGCCGCGGCCCGGTTCGGCGACCGGCAGCGCGCCACCTGGACCGTCTCCGTCCTCACCGACGCCCCCGTCGTCGCCTACGCGGTGTCCGGCTGGGCCGACGGCCGCACGGTCGACTCGCCGCAGCCCGCCGCGGACGCCGTACGCTCCGGCGCCGGCTCGGCACCCGCGCAGGCCGGCCTCGGCCAGGAGGCGCAGGGCCTGGCCGACCGCGTCGAACGCCGGCTGCGCCAGACCGCCGGACCGGCCACGGAGAGTCCCTCATGAGGCGAACGCCGCGCCGCCGCCCGCGCGGAACCGGGTCCGCGGTGAGCCTGCTGCTCGCCGGCTCCCTGGTCCTGCTGCCGTCCGCCACCGCCCACGCCGACGGCATCCGCGCCCAGCAGTGGAGCCTGTCCGCCCTGCGCCTGGACGAGGCCTGGCAGACCACCAAGGGCCGGGGCGTCACCGTCGCCGTGCTGGACACCGGGGTCGAGGCCGACCACCCGGACCTGGCCGGCAACGTCCTGGACGCCAAGGACATGATCGGTTTCGGCGCCGGTCCCGGCGACCGCGACTGGGCCCGGCACGGCACCGCCATGGCCGGCATCATCGCCGGGCACGGCCACGGCGCCGGACGCACCGCCGGTGTCATGGGCGTCGCCCCCGAGGCGAAGATCCTTCCCGTGCGGGTGATCCTGGAGGACGGCGACTCCGCCCGCGGCAAGGCCCGCACCAGCCGGGGCAACGCCCTCGCCGACGGCATCCGCTGGGCCGCCGACCACGGCGCCGACGTCATCAACCTCTCCCTCGGCGACGACTCCGACTCCGCCCACCCGGAGCCGAGCGAGGACGAGGCCGTGCAGTACGCCCTGAAGAAGGGCGTCGTGGTCGTGGCCTCCGCGGGCAACGGCGGTGCCAAGGGCGACCACGTCTCCTACCCGGCCGCCTACCCGGGCGTCATCGCCGCCACCGCCGTCGACCGCTACGGCACCCGCGCCTCCTTCTCCACCCGCCGCTGGTACGCGGCGGTCAGCGCGCCCGGTGTGAACGTGGTCATCGCCGACCCCGACCACAAGTACTACGAGGGCTGGGGCACCTCGGCCGCCGCCGCCTACGTCTCGGGCGCGGCGGCACTGGTCAAGGCGGCCCGTCCGGGGCTGACCCCGGCCCAGGTCAAGAAGCTTCTGGAGGACACCGCCCGGGACGCCCCGGTGGGCGGCCGGGACGACTCCCGCGGCTTCGGCATGATCGACCCCGCGGCGGCCCTGAAGGCCGCGTCCCGCCTCGAACCCCGGAGCCTGCGCCCGGCGTCGTACGGGGAGAAGTACTTCGGTCCCGGCCCCGACACCGCCACGGCCACCGGCTCCACGTCCGGCTGGGCGGGCCCGCTCGCGGGCGGCGCCGGCGCGGTCCTGCTGGTGGCCGGTGTGGTCCTGTGGCGGGGCCGGAACCAGGGACGGCGGCGCGAGGACGAGTTCTAGGGTCCGCCGTCGCACCGTCGCACCGTCGCACCGCCGCCCGGCCCCGGGCGGACGGCGGGCAGCCGGCGACCCGTCCTAGACCCGCCCGGCCCCGGAGAGCACCGCGGTCGCGGGCACCGGTCCGAACGCCTCCCGGTGATCCGCCGCCCAGCGGGCGTACGACCGGGCCGCGCGGCCGGTGAGGCGGGTGACGGACGGATCCACCGTGGCCTTGCCGCCCCTCGACTGCCGTTCGGCGCCGCGCAGCAGAGCCTCGACCACATGCGGCGGATGACGGCGCGACCAGCGGACCGCGGCCTGCTCCGCCGTCAGCGCGCGGCACACCAGCGGTTGTCCCAGCACCCGGGACAGCTCCCGGGTCTGCCCCACGGCGGAGATCGCCTCCGGGCCGGTGAGCGCGTGCACCCGGCCCGCGTGGCCGGGTGAGGTCAGCGCGGCCACCGCGACCTCGGCGATGTCACGGGGATCGACGCAGGCGCTCGGCGCCTCGGGGTGCAGGGCGTGCACCACGCCCTCGGAGCGGATCGAACCCGCCCACGCCAGCGTGTTCGACATGAACGCGCGCGGCCGCAGCAGCGTCCACTCCAGGCCGCAGGAGCGCACCAGGTCCTCGCAGTCCCGCTGCCACCGCGTGATCAGGTCGTCGGCGCCGTCCTCACCGGCCGCGTACGCGGACAGCTTCACCACGTGCCGCACCCCGGCCGCCTCCGCGGCCCGCAGGAAGCGCGCGTCGCTGTCGCCGCCGGGATCACGGGTGACCAGGAACGCCCGGTCCACCCCCGCGAGCGCGCGCAGCAGGGACCCGTGGTCCTGGTAGGAGCCGACGGCCACCTCGCAGCCCGGACCGAGCACCGGCAGCCGGGCCGGGTCACGGCAGAACACCCGCACCGGACCGGCCGACGCCAGCGTCCGCGCCACCTCGCCGCCCACCACACCGGTCGCGCCCGTCACCAGGATCATGCGGAGACCTCCCCTGCGGGACCACGGGGAACGGACCCGGCCGGCGACCGCGTCCGGTCCCTCGGAAAGCGGACGGATGACCGATCGTGGTCCGCGCCGCTGACCCGCCGCTGACATGCGGACAACGCTGTCATGCCGGAGGCCGCTGCCGCCGGCAGGGGTCAGCGGCATGTCAGGCGGCTCGTCAAGACTGCCGCGGACACCGGGCCGACGGCGGCCCGCACCGATGCGGCCGGCCACCGGGCCCGGCGCCGCGGACGCGCCCCACGTGCTGGACCGGGGGCCGGGCGGCGCGCCGCCACCGCGAGCGCGGGAACAGACGCCGCGGGCCGGCCCGGGCCGAGCGACAGCACAGTCAGGAATCGAGGAAGACGGATGACCACGCCAACGACCCGAGCCCAGACACGCGTTCAGCAGAGCGGCCACGGCCCGGCCGGGGCACCGCGCCCCGCGGCCGGGGGCTACGACGCCGACCCCTGGCTCACCGACCTCACGGTCGACCAGAGCAACCCGTTCTTCTACGACCACCCGCTGGACCACGTCCCCGGCATGCTCCTGGTGTGCGCCATGGCGGACGCCGTCAGCGACCGCGTCGGCATCCCGGCGGGCTCCCGGGTGAAATGGGTCGTCAACTTCCGGGTGATGCCCGAGCTGACCCCGCGCCTGGTGCTCTACGCCGCGCCGCCCGAGAACGGCCGCCACACCCTGCGCGTCACCCAGGGCCCGGCCGTCGTGTCGGACAGCTGGTTCACCCTCACCGCCGACCCGGAGGCCGACCGGCCCGCCGCCGCGCCCTTACCGCCCGCCCCGGTCGCCGAGCCCGCCCGCGCCTTCCTGGTGCACCGCACCCGCCCGGAGAACGTCATGCTCGGCGAACCCCTCGCCGAGGACGGCGTGTTCACCGCTGCGGTCCTGCTGCCGGAGGCCGGGCACACCCTGGCGAGCCGGCGCCCGGACCGGCGCTCGGTGAAGTCGGTCGTCGAGGCCGGCCGCCAGTTCGCCACCTGGCTCTCGCACCGGGTCGGCGGCTGGCCGGACGAGGTGCAGATGCTGTGGCTGCGGCTCACCGCCGACCTGCCGGCCGACCTGCCCGCCGGGCTCCCGCTGGCGCTGCGCTGGCGGCAGACCCGCATGTCCGACGACAAGGCCCGGCTCACCTTCGAGCTGATCGCGGGCGAGGGACCGGGCACCCGCATCGGCAGCCTCGTCTACGTCAGCAAGGGCCTGACCCCCGAGGCCTACCGGGCCTTCCGCGCCGGTGCCGGGACGGCGGCATGAACCAGCGCCTCGTCGTCCTCGTCCTGCGCGCCCTGCTGCCGCTGACCTGCGCCCTGTTCGCCCTCGCCATCGCACTGCAGCTCACCTCGGACACCGCGGGACCGCACGCCGTGGCCGCCCTGTTCGCGGGCCTCTACGTGCTGTGGATCCTCGCCGAGACCGGCATCACCGTGCGCCACCCCAAGCAGTCCGCCGCGGAGAACAGCACCCTGCTGCCGTACGCCCTGACCCGGGCCGGCACCGGTGTCTCCGCGGTGCTGTGGCCGCTGCCCTGGCACACCTGGTCGGTGTGGCTGACCGTGCCGGTCGTGGTGTTCACCGCGTCCGTCGCCCTGCGCCTGACCGCCATCCGCACCCTCGGCCGCTTCTACTCCCACCACGTGGTCCGCTACTCGGACCACTCCATCGTCACCAACGGCCCCTACCGGCACGTGCGGCACCCCGCGTACACCGGGATGCTGCTGGCCAACGCGGCGTTCACGGCGTTCTTCTGCAACCCGCTCAGCGTGCTGTTCCTGCTCGCCCTGGCCGGGGTGATCGTGTGGCGGATCCGGGTCGAGGAGCGTGTGCTGTGGGCCGTCCCCGGATACCCGGGATACGCGGGCGGCCGGGCGCGGCTGCTGCCGGGGGTGTGGTAGCCGATGGCCTCCACCACGCCGCTCGCCCACCCCGGCCCCGCCACCGGACGCGGCCCGCTGCTGGCCGGCACCGGCGTCGGCACCGGCACCGCGCCGGCCGACCCGGTCCTGGTGGGCCACAAGTTCTCCCGGCAGCACGAGATGCTCCGCGCCGGGCTGCCCGTACCCGCCTTCTTCGCCCTGACCGCCGAGGCGTACACCGCCTGCGTGCCGGTTCCCGCCGGCTTCCCGGGCGCCGGGGCGGGCACCGGGGAGCTGACCGCATGGGCCCGTACGGCCCGTGACCAGGTCCGCGCCACCCCGCTGCCGCCCGGCCTCGCCCGGCAGGTGCTCGCCTGCTTCGACGAACTCGCCGGACCCGAGGGGCTGGTGGCGGTGCGCGGCTGCGTCGCCGCCCAGCCGGACGGCAGCGGCGAGGACGGCGCCGACGACCCGTTCGCCGGCCTGTCCGACAGCTACCTGTACGTCCGCCGGGAAGCCCTCCTGGACCGCGTCGCGGACTGCTGGGCCTCCGCCTACAACCCCGAGGCCGTGCTCTACCGCGTGCGGCGCGGCGTCGACGCCACCGCCGTCCGGGTCGCGGTCGGCGTCCAGCGGATGGTGCCCGGTGTGCGGTCCTTCGTGATGTTCACCAGCGATCCCCGCGGCGGCGCCGACCAGGCGGTGGTGGCCGCCGCGCACGGCATCGGCGAGGGCATCGTGCAGGAGAAGGCCGACATCGACCACTTCTTCGTGGACCGCGCCACCGGTGCCGTACGCGCCGAACTCGCCGTCAAGTCCGTGATGGCGGGCCTCGACCCGGCCCGGCCGGACGCCGGACCGGTGCCGCTGCCCGTCCCGGACGCGCTCGGCGCACCGCCCGTGCTGTCCGACGACGAGGTCCGCGCCATCGGCGAGCTGGCCGCCCGCGCCGAGGAACTCTTCGGCGGCCCCCAGGACATCGAGGGCACCCTCACCGCCGACGGCCGGATCCACCTCGTCCAGGCCCGGCCCGTGGTCCGCGCCGCCGTCCCGCGCGGGGAGGACGCGCCCCCGGTGCCGTGGACCAACCACAACCTCACCGAGTCCTTCCCCGGCGTCACCTCCACGCTGACCTACTCCCAGGCCCGCGTCTTCTACCGGACCGGATTCACCGACTTCTACCGGCGGCTCGGCGTGCCCGAGGACTCCCTGCGCCGCAACCAGCACCACCTCAGCCGGATGATCGGGCACCTGGACGGACGGGTCTACTACCGCCTCGACGCCTGGTTCGCGCTGCACGGCCAGATACCCGGCTTCGACCTCATCCGCCCCATGTGGCAGCGCTCCCTCGGCCTCACCGAACGCGACGAGGACACGGCCCCGGACCGGGCGGCCCGCCGCCGCGCCTGGAAGCAGGTGCTGCGCGCCGCCCCCCGCCTCACCCGCGCCTACGTCGCCCAGCCGCGCCGGCTGCGGGAGTTCCTGCGCTGGTGGGACGACCTGATGGCGCGCTGGCCCTCCTTCGAGGACTGCACCGCCGACGAACTCATCGCCCGCTACCGCACCATGTGGACCGAGGCCGAACACCGCTGGGGCGTCACCATGGTCGCCAGCTACTTCGCCCTGGTCTCCCTGACCTGCGCCGACGCCCTCCTCGACCGCTGGGTGCCGGACGGCGCCGCGCTGCTGCCCCGGCTGATGGGCGGCGGCCGCCCCAACCGCACCCTCGCGTCGGTCCGTTCGGCGCTCGCCCTCGCCGAACGCGCGGCCGCCGACCCGGCCCTGCGCACCGCCGTCCTGGAGCGCCCCGCGCCCGAGGTCTGGCGGGAGATCACCGAGGGGAAGTACGGCACCGGCACCGCCGACGCCTTCGCCCGGCACCTGCGCACCTACGGCGACCGCGCACTGCACGACCTGAAGCTGGAGGTCCTGACCCCGCGCCAGGAACCCTGGCAGATCGTCACCGCGCTGCGCCCCTACATCGGCCAGGGACTGACCGTCGCCGCCAACGAGGCCGACGAGGCCGCCGCCCGCGCCGCCGCCCGGGACGCCCTGCGCGAAGCCTGCCCCGCCCCGCTCAAGCGGGCCGCGCTCGGCGCCGTGCTGGCGTCGCTGCGGTTCAGCGTCAAGGCCCGCGAGGACACCCGGTTCTGCCGCAGCCAGCTCTACGGCGTCTCCCGCGAGGTCATGCGCGGGCTCGCCCGGCGGCTCGTCGAGGCGGGGCTGCTGGACCGGGCCGAGGACGTCGTCCACCTCCAGACCGAGGAGGTGCTCGGCGCCTTCGACGGCACCCTGCCCGACACCGACCTGCGCGCGCTGGTGCGCCGGCGCGCCGTCCGGTTCGCCGAGAGCGCGGCCGCCGCCGACCCGCCCGCCTACTTCACCGTCCCCGGCGGCCTGCCCGTGCCGGTCGCCCTGGCCTCCCGGCAGGACACCGCCGCGGCCGGCGGACCCGACGCGGACGGCGTGCTGCGCGGCATCGCCTCCAGCAGCGGCACGGCACGCGGCCGCGCCCTCGTCATCCGGGACACCGACGTGCAGCCCGAGGCCTGCGTGGGCCGCATCCTCGTCGCCAAGGAGACCGACCCCGGCTGGCTGGCGCTGATGATGGCCGCCAAGGGCATCGTCGTCGAGCGCGGCAGCCTCGTCTCCCACACCGCCATCAGCGGCCGGCTGCTCGGCGTCCCCACGGTCGTCGCGGTCCGCGAGGCGATGACGGCCATCGAGGACGGCGCCTGGATCGAGATCGACGGCACCGCCGGCACCGTACGCCTGCTGCCCGGCGACGGCACCGCGGCGGAGGAGGACGGACCGTGCGCGTAGCGAACCTGTTCATCGACGGCCTCGGCTGCTACCTGCCCCGGCCCCACCCGGCCGACCGCGCGGTCGCCGAGGGCCGGTACGCCGAGGACGAGTGGCGGGCCGGCGGCTGGACCGGCGCCGCCGTCGCGGGCGACGTCTCGCCGCCCGAGATGGCGGTGGAGGCCGCCCGCACCGCTCTGGAACGCTCCGCGCACCCGGCCGCCGACATCGCGCTCGTGCTGCACGCCTCGCTGCACGAGCAGGGACCCGAACTGTGGACCCCGCACCAGTACGTGCTCCGGCACGCGGTCGGCACCCGGGTCCCGGCGATGGAGGTACGGCAGGGCTGCAACGCGGCCCTCGGCGCCCTGGAACTGGCCCACGGCCACCTGAGCGCCGACCCGTCCCGCACGGCCGCGCTGGTGACCGCCGCCGAGAACTTCGGCACCGAACGCGTCGACCGCTGGCGCTACCAGAGCGGCGCCCGGATGAAACGCCCGTCGATCCTCGGCGACGCGGCCACCGCCGTCGTGCTGTCCACCCGCGGCGGCTTCGCCCGCGTCCTGTCCCTCGTCTCCGGCTCGCTGCCCGAGCTGGAGGAGATGAACCGGCCGCGCGGGCCCCTCTTCCCGCCCCGGCGCACCCGCACCGGCCGGATCGACCTGGTCGCCCGGATGATCGACTACGCCCGCAGCGACCCCGGCGCCGCCACCCTCGCCCGCAAGGCCGTGGACGCGGCCCGCACCGAGACCGGACTGCGCGCCATCGAGGACGCCGGGCTGCGGCCCGGTGACATCACCCGCGTCACCCACGTGCTGTCCGGCGGCCCCGAGTACATCCGCTCGGTCCTCGAACCGCTCGGCATCGACCCGGCCCGCGGCGTCCTCGAGTTCGGCCGCGCCCTCGGTCACATGACCACCAGCGACCACTTCGCCGCCCTGCACCACCTCGTCGAGACCCGCGAAGTCGGCCCCGGCGACCGGGTGCTGATGCTCAACAACAGTTTCGGCGTCTCCCTGTTCGCCGCCGTCGTCGAGATCACCGCCACCCCGTCCTGGGCCACCGGGACGCCCTCCCCGTACAAGGAACGGACATGACCCAGCAGCAGACCCTCGCCCCTGCGTCCGGGGCCACGACCGCCGTGGACCGGTGGATCGACGCCCTGAAGGACGGCTGGCGGGCCCGCGACGCGGACGCCGTCGCCGCCCTCTTCACCGACGACGCCGTCTACCACCAGGGCCCCTACGGCGCCCCGCACACCGGCCGGGAGGCCGTCGCCGCGCACTGGCGCACCACCCTGTCCCGGCAGAAGGACGCCCGCATGTGGTTCGGCGAGCCCGTCGTCTCCGGCGGGCGGGCCGCCGTCGAATGGTGGTGCGTCCTGCACGACCCGGAAACCGGCGCGCCCCGCAACGCGGCCGGCTGCCTGGTGCTCCGCTTCGCCGCCGACGGCCGCTGCGCCTCCTTCCACGAGTACTGGCACGGTGCCCCGGACCAGGAGCTCGAGCCCGCCGAGGGGTGGCTGCGATGACCGGCGCGCCCACCCTGCGGTGCCCGGTCACCGGGGCCGGCCCGGACCGGGAGCCGCCCGCCTACCCCTTCCCCGACCTGCCCGGCATCTGCCTCGACCCCGGCCGGCTGGCCCGCCTCCGCGAGGAGCCGCTGGTGCCGGTGCGGCTCGGGAACGGCCGGGACGCGCTGCTGGTGACCCGCCACGAGGACGTCAGGACCGTCCTGTCCGACGACCGCTTCAGCCGCGAGGCCTGGGCCGGCGGCACGCTGTTCGCCCGGAGGTCCAGCGCCCTGGCCCTGGTCACCAGCGACGCGCCCACCCACACCCGGCGCCGCAGCCGGGTGCAGGCCCGCTTCACCCACCACAGGGCCGAGGAGGACCGCCCGCGCATCGCCGCGATCGCCGCCGGGCTCCTGGACCGGCTGCGCGCCGCCGACGGCCCCGTCGATCTGATCGCCGAGTTCACCACGCCGTTCCCGTACCGGGTGATCTGCGAGATGCTCGGCGTGCCCGTGGCCGACCTGGACCGGCTGCTGCCCGAGGTCACCGTCATGATGTCCGCCGGGCGCTTCACCCCCGAGGAGAGCGCCCGGGCCCACGCCTTCATGTACGACTACTTCTTCGGGCAGCTCACCGAGCGCCGCGCGGCCGTCGAGGCCGGCCGGCCCGGCGACGACCTGCTCACCCAGCTTCTGACCGCGCCGCCGGACACCAGGCTCACCGACGAGGAGATCGCCGTCTTCGGCTTCGGCCTGATGATGGCGGGCGGCGAGACCACCGCCTCCCACCTCGCCATGTGCGTACTGCACGTGCTGACCACGCCCGGCCTCGCCGACCGGCTGCGCCGCGACCCCTCGGCGGTCCCGGCCGCTGTGGAGGAACTGGTGCGCTGGGTCTGGTTCGCCGGCACCGGCGGCCAGCCGCACGTCACCACCGAGGAGGTGTGGCTGGCGGGCCGCGCCCTGCCCGCCGGCCAGGTGGTCGTCCCGCTCACCGACGCGGCCAACCGCGACCCGGACGTCTTCCCCGACCCGGACGTCTTCCGCGCCGACCGCTCGCCCAACCCGCACATCGGCTTCGGACACGGCCGCCACCTGTGCCTCGGCGCGGCCCACGCGCGCGTGGAGCTCCAGGAAGGCCTCACCGCCGTGCTCGGCCGGCTCGACGGACTGGAACTCGCCGTCGACCCGGCCGAACTGAGCTGGCGGGACCGGATGTTCATGCGCGGCGTGTGGGAACTCCCCGTACGTGTCCGCCCGGCCGGACAGGCCCGGCCGTGCTGAGCCGCTGGGCCCGCTTCGTGGCGGGCAGCTACCCGCCGCTGCCGTCCGTGGCGCTGGCGTTCCTGTGGGCCTACGGCGTCTCCGGGCTGTTCGCGGTCGTCCAGCCCGCGCACCCCGCCTGGCGCCCCGGCCCCGGCACGCTCACCGCGGCGCTCACGCTCACCGTCACGCTGCTGCTGATGCGGGCCGTGGACGACATCCGCGACCTCGCCTACGACCGCGCGTTCAACCCCCGGCGGCCGCTGGCCTCCGGAGCCGTGCGCGAGCGCGACCTGCTCGTGCTGTGCGCGGTGGGCGCCGTCGCTGTCCTCGCCCTGAACGCGGGCCGCCCGGCCGCCCTCGCGGTCCTCGCCGGGCAGCTCCTCTACTGCGCCCTGGTGCTGGCCGCCGACCGGGTCCTGGGCTGGCCGCCGGGCGACCGGCTGCTGCTCAGTCTGCTGATCAGCTTCCCCGCCCAACTGCTGCTGCACGTCTACCTGTACACCCGCTACCTGGGCGACACCGGGCAGGGCGCCGGCCGCGGGGGAGTGCTGGCCATCGTGATCACCGTGCTGGTCACCGTCCACCTGGAGTTCGCCAAGAAGATCACCCGCAGGATCGAACCGGGTGAGCGCAGCTACGTCAGCACCCTCGGCCTCGGCGGCACCGTCGCGGTGGCGCTCACCGCGCCCGTACTGGCGGTGCTGCTGCTGGTCACGCAGGCCCGACCGGAGGCGCTGCTGGTGCCGCTGGCCCTGCTGCCGCTGCTGCTGCCCGCCCGGGCCGGCTGGCGCTTCTTCCGGGCCCGCGCCCCGCGCTGGCCGGCCGCATCCGCCGCCTACTACGTCCTGTCCACCTTCGCCTGCTACCTGGCCCTCAGCCTGGCCTACGGCTGACCGGCCTCACGAACCGGCGGCGCCGGCCCGCGTCCCCGGGCCGGCGGATCCGGCGTCCGGGGAGGCGGCGGAGCCGGCGCGGGCGAAGGCCGACACCGCCGCCTTCGCGGCCGCCTCCACCAGCGAGATCCCCTCGGCCTGCGTGGCGGTGCCCCGCGACAGCACCGCCACCAGGTACTCGGCGCCGTCCACCGTCACCCGCCCGACGCTGTTCACGTCCCACAGCCCGGTCGTGCTGCGCGCCAGCCACCCGTTCTTCAGCGCCCACGAGGAACCGGCGGCCGACACCCCCCACCGCTGACCGGCCTGCACGGCCCCCATCAGCTTCCGCACGTACGCGCGCGACGCGGCGTCGAGCTCCGAGTCCTCCCCGAACACCTGCCGCAGCAGCAGGAGCTGATCGGCCGCGGTGGTCCGGGTCAGCCCCCACAGCTCGCCGTCGCCGCCCGAGGTGCGCGTGAGCCCGAACCGCTCGTTCGCCGCGTCCAGCCCCGCGGCCCGGCCGATCGCGTGCCACAGCTCGGTCGCGGACGCGTTGTCGCTGTTCTCGATCATCCTCGTCGCGTACGCCCGCTGCGCCGCGGTCGGCTCCCGGCCCGCGTCCTGCGCCTGGAGCAGCAGCGCGGCCAGGATGTCCACCTTGACGATGCTCGCCGTGTCGAAGGTGTCCGTCCCGTACGCGGCGCTCTGCCCGGAGCCCGTCTCCAGCACCGCCGCCGACACCCGGGCCCCCGACGGGACGGTCACCGACCCCATGGCCCGCGCCAGCAGCGCCTCCCGGTCCACCGTCACCGGCTGTTCCGCGCTCTCCACCGACGCCTCCTCACCCGCCGCGGCCGAGCCGGAGGCCGCCGGCGACGGGGCCGACGATACGGTCCCGGCACCGGAGTGCGCGCGCCGTCACACAGACCGTGCCGCCCGCCGCGACCCCGCCCGTCGCCACCACGGCCAGGACGGCGGACAGCAGCGGACGGCGGGCGCGGCGGCCACGACGGCCGGAACCGGAGGACTCCATGCCCGCGATGCTCGGGGCGGTCGCTGTGCGTTCCGTCGGACGGACCTGGGAACCACGTCAGCGAACTCCCGGGTCCGCTGTGAATCCCGCTCCGGGCCCGGACGGGCACGGCTCGGGCCTGCCTATAGGGTCGGGACCGTGGCGAAGAAGAACATTCCCGACTCCGGCTACTCCGACGACGACGGCTCCGCCGACCCCCGGCTGAGCGCCGCGCTCACCGCCTGGGCCGGGGACCGCACGGCCGTGGACCCGGTCCTCGCGGCGCTGAAGGGAGCCCGGCTGCTGGTTCCGGTCGTGGCCGTGCTCGGGGAGGCCGAGGAGGACGAGAGGGGACTGCGCCGCGAGAAGACCAGCGACATGGCGGTGCCGACCCTCAAGGCGGGCGACCGCACGGCCCTGCCCGCCTTCACCTCCACCGAGTCCCTGGCCCGCTGGGACCCGTCGGCCCGGCCCGTCGCCGTCCCCCTGCACCAGGCGCTCGAGGCCGCCGCGCACGAGAAGGCCGACACGGTCGTGCTCGACCTCGCCGGACCCGTGCCCTTCGAGCTGACCGGCCCCGCGCTGCTCGCCCTGGCCGAGGGACGCACCAGCGCCGACCCGCTCACCGACCCGGCCGTCCTCGAGGCCGTGCGCGGCGCCGTCGCCGCCGAGCCGGCGGTCCTGCGAGCCCACCTCGGCCCCGGTCAGGCCGACGGCACGCTCGTCCTCGTCCTCGACCCGGCCGCCGCGCCCGCGGAGGCCGCCCGCGCGGTCGCCGGGCGGCTGGCCGCCGACGAGACACTGCGGGCCCGCCTGGTGCGCGGCCTCGACCTGGCACTGCTGCCGGCCGGGACCGCGCCTCCGGGCGAGCCCTTGTTCGTGCGGGAGTGAGTACGCGGATCGCGTACGGCGGGAGTACGGGGACGCGTCAGCCGTAGACCGGGCCGGTGTACTTCTCGCCCGGACCCTGGCCCGGCTCGTCCGGCACGATCGACGCCTCGCGGAACGCGAGCTGCAGCGACTTCAGGCCGTCCCGCAGCGGGGCCGCGTGGAAGGAGCTGACCTCGGTGGCGCTCGCGTCCAGCAGACCGGCGAGCGCGCCGATCAGCTTGCGGGCCTCGTCCAGGTCCTTGTACTTCTCGCCCTCCTCGCTCAGCCCGAGCTTCACGGCGGCGGCGCTCATCAGGTTGACGGCGACCGTCACGATCACCTCGACGGCGGGGACCTCGGCGATGTCCCGGGTCATCGCGTCGAAGTCGGGGGACTCAGGAGGGGTGTCACTCATGCCCACACGATAGGCGTTCCCCGTCACGCCTTCTCAATTAGCCCTTGTCAAGCGATCCTGCTAACCTTGTTGACGACCGGCCGGACACGCTGTGCCCGGCCCACAAGTGGAGGCTCCGATCTCCCACCTGACCGTCCCCCGGGACGGCAGGTCATCCGGTCAGACGGCCACCATCGTTCCGTACGGACGATGGAGCCGTCCGAACTGCGCCCCGCGGTCCCCGCGGCGGTGCTCCGGTAGCTATGGGAGCCCCGCCTGTGATCGTCCGGGGCATTTTTTGTGCTTCGGCGCGGTTAGGTCTGTCGAAAACAGACATACGCGGCTGTCCGCCAGGCGGTCGCGTGGTGCTACCGAGGAGGATCCATCAGCGCCGAGCCCCGCATCAACGACCGGATTCGCGTTCCCGAGGTGCGACTCGTCGGTCCCAGTGGCGAGCAGGTGGGCATCGTCCCGCTGGCCAAGGCCCTGGAGCTTGCGCAGGAGTACGACCTGGACCTGGTCGAGGTCGCGGCGAACGCCCGTCCGCCCGTGTGCAAGCTCATGGACTACGGGAAGTTCAAGTACGAGTCGGCCATGAAGGCCCGTGAGGCGCGCAAGAACCAGGCGCACACGGTCATCAAGGAGATGAAGCTCCGGCCGAAGATCGACCCGCACGACTATGACACCAAGAAGGGTCACGTCGTCCGGTTCCTCAAGCAGGGCGACAAGGTCAAGATCACGATCATGTTCCGTGGCCGCGAGCAGTCCCGCCCCGAGCTGGGCTACCGACTGCTGCAGCGTCTCGCGGAAGACGTCCAGGACCTCGGTTTCGTGGAGTCGAACCCGAAGCAGGACGGCCGAAACATGATCATGGTCCTCGGTCCGCACAAGAAGAAGACCGAGGCGATGGCCGAGGCTCGCCAGGCGCAGGAAGCCCGCAAGGCTGACGCGAAGGCCAACCCCGGCAAGTCGCAGAACGCCGCCGAGGCCGGTCTAGAGGCCGAGGCGCCGTCCGAGGAGCCTGCCGAGGCGTGATCCCGGGGGACGCGAGTCCCCGAGGATGTAACCGAAACAAGAGAGACGCTCCACCGTGCCCGGTTTTTCACGACCGGGCACCGGAGCGCCACCGACGAGGAGAGAACGGCGCTATGCCGAAGAACAAGTCGCACAGCGGTGCCAGCAAGCGCTTCAAGATCACCGGCTCCGGCAAGGTGCTCCGTGAGCGCGCCGGCAAGCGCCACCTGCTCGAGCACAAGTCGTCCCGTGTGACGCGTCGCCTCACCGGCAACGCCGAGATGGCCCCGGGCGACGCCGCGAAGATCAAGAAGCTTCTCGGCAAGTGACGCCCGGCGTCGCCCTGGCGACGCCGTACGTCTGGACCGGGACCCATTCGTTTCCGGGCCGCGTGAGTATCCCCCGCGGCCCCGCTACAAGGAGTTAAGAAGTGGCACGCGTCAAGCGGGCAGTCAACGCCCACAAGAAGCGCCGGGCGATCCTCGAGCAGGCCTCCGGCTACCGCGGTCAGCGTTCGCGCCTGTACCGCAAGGCCAAGGAGCAGGTCACCCACTCGCTGGTCTACAACTACAACGACCGCAAGAAGCGCAAGGGCGACTTCCGTCAGCTGTGGATCCAGCGCATCAACGCCGCTGCCCGCGCCAACGGCATGACCTACAACCGCTTCATCCAGGGTCTGAAGGCCGCGAACGTCGAGGTCGACCGCAAGATCCTGGCCGAGCTGGCCGTCAACGACGCCAACGCGTTCGCCGCGCTGGTCGAGGTCGCCCAGAAGGCTCTGCCGAGCGACGTCAACGCGCCCAAGGCTGCGTGACGCCGCGCCGGCCCCGGGCCGGCTCATGGACCCGCAAGCCGGTGTGGCTTGCGGGTCCTTTCGTCGGGGTCGCCGGTCGGCCGCTGCCCGGCGGAAGCCGCATCAGCTGTGCGGTGCCCGTCGAGATCTCCTGAGGTGAAGAAGAAGATGCCCCCCGTCAGCCCCGAGCTGATCTCCTCCCGGTCCGCTCGTGTCGCCGCTGCCCGGCGGCTCGGCAAGCGGAACTTCCGGGGCAAGGACCGCCTGTTCCTCGCCGAGGGGCCGCAGGCCGTCCGGGAGGCCGCGGGGCACCGGGTGGACGGGACGCCCACGCTCGTCGAACTGTTCGCCACGGTCGAGGCCGCGGAGCGGTACGCCGACATCGTCGGGGCGGCGCGCGAGGCCGGCGCCCGGGTGCACCTCGCCTCCGAGGACGTCATCGCCGACATCTCCACCACCGTCACCCCGCAGGGCCTGGTCGGCGTCTGCCGGTTCCTGGACACCCCCTTCGAGGACGTCCTGGCCGCCCGGCCCCGGCTGGTCGCCGTGCTCGCCCACGTGCGCGACCCGGGCAACGCCGGCACCGTGCTGCGCTGCGCCGACGCCGCCGGCGCCGAGGCCGTCGTCCTCACCGACGCCTCCGTCGACCTGTACAACCCCAAGGCCGTACGCGCCTCCGTCGGCTCCCACTTCCACCTGCCGGTCGCCGTCGGCGTGCCCGTCGAGCGGGCCGTCGAGGGGCTGAAGGACGCCGGGGTGCGCATCCTCGCCGCCGACGGAGCGGGCGACCGCGACCTGGACGAGGAACTCGACAAGGGCACCATGGGCGGCCCCACCGCGTGGGTGTTCGGCAACGAGGCCTGGGGGCTCCCGGAGGAGACCCGCGCGCTGGCCGACGCCGTCGTGCGCGTCCCCATCCACGGGAACGCCGAGAGCCTGAACCTCGCCACCGCCGCCGCCGTATGTCTCTACGCGTCGGCGCGTGCCCAGCGCGCCTCCGGAGGGTGCCGCTCCGTCACCCAGAGCTAGTAGGGTGGCCAGCTCGGGGCCCTGCGCCGTCTGAGAGGTGGGGTACGGGGATGAGGGTGGTCGGCAGCAGCACCGCGCCGGACGGGCGTGACGTGCGCCGCGCACCCGCGCCCCGGCACGCCGGCCGCTCCGGCACCGGTCCCGGCATCGACCCCGACGAGCTGCCCGACGGCCTGGTGACCGCCGACGAGGACGGCCGCGTGACCTGTTTCAACGCCGCCGCCGAGCGCATCACCGCCATCCGGGCCGAGGACGCCCTCGGCCGGCACCTGGAGAAGGCGCTGCCCCTGGAGGACCTGGAGGGGCGGCGCTGGTGGCAGCTCACCGACCCCTACGGCGGCCTCGCCATCCGGGTACGGCAGCCCGAGCGCAACCTGCTGCTGCCCGGCGGACGGGAGGTGCTGGTCTCCGCGCGGTACGTGCGCGACGAACCCCTCGGGCCCGTGCGCGGGGTGGTCGTCTCCCTGCGGGACACCGAGGCCCGGCACCGCACCGAGCGCAGCCACGCCGAGCTGATAGCGACCGTCGCTCACGAGCTGCGCTCCCCGCTCACCTCGGTCAAGGGGTTCACCGCCACGCTCCTCGCCAAGTGGGAACGCTTCACCGACGACCAGAAGCGGCTGATGCTGGAGACCGTCGACGCCGACGCCGACCGCGTCACCCGCCTGATCGCCGAGCTGCTGGACATCTCCAGGATCGACAGCGGGCGGCTCGAGGTGCGCCGGCAGCCCGTCGACATCGGCGCGGCCGTCGGCCGGCACATCCAGGCCTACGTCGCGGCCGGCCAGCGGGCCGACCGCTTCCTGCTGCGGGTCGAGCAGCCGCTGCCCGCCCTGTGGGCCGACCCCGACAAGGTCGACCAGGTGCTGAGCAACCTGCTGGAAAATGCGGTGCGGCACGGCGAGGGAACCGTCACCATTGACGTCACGCCCGCGCCGTCCCCGCGCGAGGGCGAGGAAACGGCCACGTCGGTCACGGTGAGCGACGAGGGGCCCGGCATCCCGGAGGAGTCCATGAACCGCGTCTTCACCCGCTTCTGGCGGGGCAGCAAGCGCGGCGGGACGGGCCTCGGGCTGTACATCGTCAAGGGCATCGTCGAAGCCCACGGCGGCACCATCACGGTCGGCCGCGCCCCCGGCGGCGGCGCCGAGTTCCGATTTACGTTGCCCGTGTGCACGCCGGCGTATCTCGCCTAGCGGCCCACGGGCCATTCGTCCACCCCCACCCCGTTAGAATCGGCCTTTGGCACCTTTGTGTCCTGCACACGGCCCGCCGAGAGCCACAGCCGGCTCGACGTCGGTGACGGGGACCGTCCGCCAGCCAACCGGAAGCACGGGAAGAGATGTCGGCACCGAATAAGTCGTACGACCCTGTCGAGGTCGAGGCGTTGAAACCTGAAGAGATCGAGCGCATGCGGGACGAGGCGCTCACCGCCTTCGCCGCCGCGGACTCCCTCGACGCGCTCCACGAGGCCAAGGTCGCCCACACCGGCCCCGCCTCCCCGCTGGCCCTCGCCAACCGCGAGATCGGCGCCCTGCCCCCGCACGCCAAGGCCGAGGCCGGCAAGCGGGTGGGCATGGCCCGAGGCGCCGTGAACAAGGCCCTCGCCGGCCGCCAGACCGAGCTCGAGGCCGAGCGGGACGCCCGCGTGCTGGTCGAGGAGGACGTCGACGTCACGCTGCCCCACGACCGTGTCCCGGCGGGTGCCCGGCACCCGCTGACCACGCTCTCGGAGCGCATCGAGGACGTCTTCGTCGCCATGGGCTACGAGGTCGCCGAGGGCCCCGAGGTCGAGGCCGAGTGGTTCAACTTCGACGCCCTCAACATCGGCCCGGACCACCCGGCCCGCGGCGAGGCGGACACCTTCTTCGTGAGCGGCCCGGACGGCACCGCCGACTCCGGCGTCGTGCTGCGCACCCACACCTCGCCGGTGCAGATCCGCTCGCTGCTCAGCCGTGAGCTGCCGGTCTACGTGATCTGCCCCGGCCGCGTGTACCGCACCGACGAGCTGGACGCCACCCACACTCCCGTCTTCCACCAGGTCGAGCTGCTCGCCGTCGACGAGGGCCTGACCATGGCCGACCTCAAGGGCACCCTGGACCACATGGTCCAGTCCCTGTTCGGCGAGGGCATGAAGACCCGGCTGCGGCCGAACTTCTTCCCGTTCACCGAGCCGTCCGCCGAGATGGACATGGTGTGCTACGTCTGCCGCGGCGAGTCCGTCGGCAACCCCGACCGGCCCTGCCGCACCTGCTCCAGCGAGGGCTGGATCGAGCTGGGCGGCTGCGGCATGGTCAACCCCAAGGTGCTGGCCGCCTGCGGCGTCGACCCGGAGAAGTACAGCGGGTTCGCCTTCGGGTTCGGCATCGAGCGGATGCTGATGTTCCGCCACAACGTCGAAGACATGCGAGACATGGTCGAGGGTGACGTCCGGTTCACCCGGCCGTTCGGGATGGAGATCTGATGCGGGTCCCGCTTTCCTGGCTGCGGGAGTACGTCGACCTGCCGGCGACCGAAACCGGCCGTGACGTACAGGCCAAGCTCATTTCGGCCGGCCTCGAGGTCGAGACCGTCGAGCAGCTCGGTGCCGACCTCAAGGGGCCGCTGGTCGTCGGTCAGGTGCTGACCATCGAGGAGCTGGAGGGCTTCAAGAAGCCGATCCGCTTCTGCACCGTCGACGTCGGCCAGGCCAACGGCACGGGCGAGCCGCAGGAGATCGTCTGCGGTGCCCGGAACTTCGCCGTCGGCGACAAGGTCGTCGTGGTCCTGCCCGGCGCCACGCTGCCCGGCGGCTTCTCCATCGCCGCCCGCAAGACCTACGGCAAGACGTCCCACGGCATGATCTGCTCCACCGACGAGCTGGGCATGGGCGACGACGGCACCCACGGCATCATCGTGCTGCCGCCGGAGACCGAGGTCGGGCAGGACGCCGTCGAGCTGCTCCAGCTCGTCGACGAGGTGCTGGACATCGCCGTCACCGCCAACCGCGGCGACTGCCTGTCCATCCGCGGCGTCGCCCGCGAGACCGCCATCGCCTACGGCCTGCCGCTGCGCGACCCGGCACTGCTCGACGTGCCCGCCCCGAACGCCTTCGGCTACCCGGTGCAGGTCGCCGAGCCGGTCGGCTGTGACCGCTTCACCGCCCGCACGGTCACCGGCCTGAGCCCCGAGGCCCGCTCCCCGATCTGGCTGCGGCGCCGGCTGCAGAAGGTCGGCATGCGCCCGATCTCGCTCGCCGTCGACGTCACGAACTACGTGATGATGGAGCTGGGTCAGCCGCTGCACGCCTACGACCGGAATCTGGTCCAGGGCACGATCGGCGTCCGCCGGGCCGAGGAGGGCGAGAAGCTCGTCACCCTCGACGGCACCGAGCGCAAGCTGCACTCGGAGGACCTGGTCATCACCGACGAGCGCGGCCCGATCGGCCTGGCCGGTGTCATGGGCGGCGCCAACACGGAGATCGCCGACCACGACGACACCGGGAACGGGGTGGACGCCTCGACCGACGTGGTCATCGAGGCCGCCCACTTCGACGCCGTCTCGATCGCCCGTACGGCCCGCCGTCACAAGCTGTCCTCCGAGGCCTCCCGCCGCTTCGAGCGGGGTGTCGACCCGCGGGCCGCCGCGGCCGCCGCGCAGCGCACCGTGGACCTGCTGGTGCTGCTCGCCGGCGGCACGGCCGAGGCCGGCGTCACCGAGGTCGTCGCGCCCACCGCCCCGCGGACCGTCACGATCCCCGCCGACCACCCGGACCGGGTCGCGGGCGTGGACTACGGCCGCGCGACCGTGGTGCGCCGGCTGCAGGAGATCGGCTGCGACGTCCAGGGCCAGGACGAACTGGTCGTCACGGTGCCGTCCTGGCGGCCCGACCTCACCGAGGCCAACGACCTGGCCGAGGAGGTCATCCGCCTGGAGGGCTACGAGAACCTGCCCTCCACGCTGCCGAAGCCGCCCTCCGGCCGCGGCCTGACCCACCGCCAGCGGCTGCACCGCCGGGTGGGCCGCGCGCTGGCCGGCGCCGGCTACGTCGAGGCGCCGAACTACCCGTTCGTCGGCGAGCAGGTCTTCGACCAGCTCGGCCTGGAGTCCGGTGACCCGGCCCGCCGCGTGGTGAAGCTGGTCAACCCGCTCAACGACGAGGAGCCCGCGCTCCGGACGACACTGCTGCCCGGCCTGCTGGGCGCGCTGCGCCGCAACGACGGCCGCGGCTCGCACGACCTGGCCCTGTTCGAGACCGGACTGGTGTTCCAGCCCCGGGAGGAGCAGCGCGCCGGCGTGCACCTGTCCGTCGACCGCCGCCCGACCGACGAGGAGATCGCGTCGCTGAACGGCGCGCTGCCCGAGCAGCCCCGGCACGTCGCCGTGGTGCTCGCGGGCGCTCGCGAGCGGGCCGGCTGGTGGGGCAAGGGCCGCCCGGCGGACTGGGCCGACGCGATCGAAGCCGGCCGCGTCGTCGCCGCGGAGGCCGGTGCCGACCTGATCGTGCGCAAGGGCCAGTACGGTCCCTGGCACCCGGGCCGCTGCGCCGAGCTCGTCGTCGCCGACGGAGGCACGGAGCGGGTCGTGGGCCACGCGGGCGAACTGCACCCGCGGGTCCTCAAGGCGCTGGGCCTGCCCGAGCGCACCTGCGCGATGGAGCTGGACCTGGACGCCCTGGAGGCGGTCGGCGACGGCGTGGTGCAGGCGCCGAGCATCTCCACGTTCCCGGTGGCCACGCAGGACGTCGCCCTCGTGGTCGACCGGCCGGTCCCCGCCGCCGAGGTGGAGGCCGCGCTGCGGGAGGGCGCGGGCGAACTGCTCGAGTCCATCCGGCTGTTCGACGTGTACGAGAACGCGGAGCAGCTCGGCGAGGGCCGCAAGTCCCTGGCCTACGCGCTGCGCTTCCGCGCGGGTGACCGGACGCTGACCGTGGACGAGGCGTCCGCGGCCCGGGACGCGGCGGTCGCCCTGGCGGGCGAGCGGACCGGAGCCGTGCTGCGCGGCTGATCCGCGTCGACGCGGCCGCCGGCCCGTCTCGTTCGACTGCCGGCGGCGACGGACCGGCCCCTTCGGGGGCCGGTCCGTTCGCTTTGCCCACCGCCCCGAACCGCCGGAGGGCGACCCGGCCAAGCCACCGCTTTTTGAGGGGGAGCCGGCGGCTTGGCCGGACGACCAGTCAACCGGCGGCACCACGCTCCGCGACAGCGCGCGCACGCCGCGGATGCGCGTACTCCGTTCACACCCCGTGTGAAGGCCGAGCCACTACGCTGACGGACACCAGGCCACTCGGGGGGCATCCATGCAGCCCAACACTCTGCTCGACGCGATCCTGGACGAGGCGGGGATCTCGCACGCCGGTCTCGCCGCCCACGTGAACCAGGCCGGCCGTGGACGGGGTCTCGCGCTCCGCTACGAACACACCGCCGTGGCACGGTGGTTGAAGGGCCAGCGGCCGCGCGGCCAGGTGCCCGACCTGATCTGCGAGGTGCTCGCCGGACGGCTGCACCGCCCGGTCACCCTCGACGACATCGGCCTCGGCGTGCCCGGTGAGCCCAGCGCCCCGCACACCGGCTCGCTGTCCGGCTTCGTGGAGCGGGCCACCGCGCTGTGGCGCTCGGACGAACAGCAGCGCCCGCACGTGCTCGGCGCGCCCGCGGTCACCGGCACCCCCGCCGTCATGCCGGTGTGGGAGTGGGAGAACCCGCCCGAGGACGTGGACGTCTCCCGGGGCGGCCGCCACCGGGTCACCGCGGCCGACCTCGAACTGCTGCGCGCGGCCCGCACCCACTACGAGCAGATGTACCGCAAGGCCGGCGGTGTGGCGACCCGGGCGCGGATCGTCGGCTTCCTCAACGCCGAGGCGGCCCCACTGCTGCGCGGCGGCTACACCGACGCCACCGGGCGCCAACTGCACCGTGCCACGGGCGGGTTGGTGGCGATCGCCGGTATCTGCGCCTACGACTCCGACGCGCACGGGCTGGCCCAGCGCTACTTCCACCAGGCACTGCGGCTGGCAAAGGCCAGCGGGGACCGGGGGCTCGGCGCGTACGTGATCGCGCTGCTGGTCAACCAGGCGCTGTTCATGCGGGAGCACCGGCAGGCGGTGGCGTTCGCCGAGGCGGCCCTGCGCGCGGCGGGCAAGCACATCACCCCGGCCCTCGCCTCCGACCTGTACGCGATGCAGGCGAAGGCGTACGCCCACCTCGGAGATTCCGGCAGCGCCCTGTCCTGCATCCGCCGGGCCGAGACGGCCGCCGACCGCATCCGGCGGGGGTACGAGCCGGACGAGACGGGATACGTACAGCCCGGCCTGGTCAACGTCCAGGTGGCCGAGGCGCTGCTGAGCCTCGGTGAGCTGGCCGCCGCCCGGGAGCACGCGGCGGCCGCGGTGGACAACCCCGCGCACGACCGCGGCCGGGTGCACCGGCTCGCCATGCTCAGCACCATCGAACTGCGCCAGGGCAACGCCGACAACGCGGTGGCCACGGCCGTGCAGATGGCCGAGCAGGCGCGCGGGATGGAGTCCCAGCGACTGCGCGACAGACTCCGCGCGGTGCGCGAGCACCTGGTGCGCTGCGGCTCGGCCGGGACCGCCGAAGCCGCCGAACTCATCGACGGCGCACTGCGCGTACCGCTGTAGGCGCACTGTAGGTACACAGCCCCTGCTGCGATATTGCCCCTTACTCGGTGGAAGGTGGCAGAACCGTGCAGTGGACGAAACAGAACGAACAAACTGTTTATGAGAACCGCTGGTTCAGCGTCAATCTCGCAGATGTGGAGCTGCCGGACGGCCGGCATCTCGACCACTTCCTGATCCGGCTGCGGCCGGTCGCCGTCGCCACGGTCGTCAACGAGGCCAACGAGGTCCTGCTGCTGTGGCGGCACCGCTTCATCACCGACAGCTGGGGCTGGGAACTGGCCGCCGGTGTGGTGGAGGACGGCGAGGACATCGCGAGCGCGGCCGCCAGGGAACTGGAGGAGGAGACCGGCTGGCGGCCGGGACCGCTGCACCACCTGATGAGCGTGGAGCCGTCCAACGGCCTCACCGACGCCCGGCACCACATCTACTGGTCCGACCACGGGGAGTACGTCGGACACCCCGTGGACGACTTCGAGTCGGACCGCCGGGAGTGGGTCCCGCTCAAGATCGTCCCCGACCTCGTCGCCCGGGGGGAGGTCCCGGCCGCCAACATGGCGGCCGCGTTACTCCTGCTGCACCACATGAGGCTCGCCGACGACCGGGCCGCCTAGCGGGCCAGCGCCTGCCAGACCGTCACGACGAGTGCTCCGAGGGCGGTGAGGACGGCCAGCGAGGGCAGGGGCCAGCGTGCGTGCTCCAGTGAGCTCATGCGCGTGTGCAGGTCGTCCACCTCCTTCGCGGTCTCCTCGGCGCGGTGACTGAGCAGGGCGAGTCCTCCCTCGACGCGGGCGTACGCCACGTCGAGGCGGCGCCGTAACTCTGCGAGTTCTCCATGGACCACGGGATGCTCCGGTTCGGCGCTCACGGGTCCACTCCTTTCCGTAGTCGGACGTGGTGGTTCCACACCACTTGCATGCGCATGCAGAGTCAACTCCGCTGGTAAGCGCGTGGGGAGCGTGTGTGACGGGCATATGCGGGCCCGGCGCGCACACGGTGTGTGAAACAGATGGGCCCGGCACCGAAATCGGTGCCGGGCCCACGGGTGTAGCGGACGGTAATCAGTAGCTGTAGAAGCCCGACCCCGTCTTCCGGCCGAGCCGGCCGGCCTCGACCATGCGCTGGAGCAGCGGGGGAGCGGCGTACAGCGGCTCCTTGTACTCGGCGTACATGGAGTTGGCGATGGAGACGATGGTGTCCAGGCCGATCAGGTCGGACAGCTTCAGCGGGCCCATCGGGTGGGCGCAGCCCATCTCCATGCCGTTGTCGATGTCCTCGCGGCTGGCGATGCCGGACTCGAACATCCGGATCGCCGACAGCAGGTAGGGCACCAGCAGCGCGTTGACCACGAAGCCGGAGCGGTCCTGGGCGCGGATCGCGTGCTTGCCGAGCAGCTTCTCGGCGAACGCCTGGGCCCGGCTGAGGGTGCCCTCGGAGGTGGTGAGCGCCGGGATCAGCTCCACCAGCTTCTGCACCGGGGCCGGGTTGAAGAAGTGGACGCCGACGACGTGGTCGGGCCGCGAGGTGGAGACCGCCAGCTTCACCAGCGGGATGGAGGAGGTGTTGGAGGCGAGGATCGCGTCCGGGCGGGTCACCACCTGGTCGAGCACCTGGAAGATCTCCGTCTTCACCTGCTCGCTCTCCACCACGGCCTCGATCACCAGGTCGCGGTCGGCGAACTCGCCGAGGTCCGTGGTGAAGCTCAGCCGGGCGAGCGTGGAGTCCCGCTCCTCCTCGGAGATCTTGCCGCGCTCGGCGGCCTTGGTCAGGGAGTTGAGCAGCCGGGTCCGGCCGATCTCCAGGGCCTCGCCGGTGGTCTCGGCGACCTTCACGTCCAGTCCCGCGCGGGCGCACACCTCGGCGATGCCCGCGCCCATCTGGCCGCAGCCCACGACTCCGACGCGCTCGATGTCGGTCACATCGTCCCCTTCGCTGGTTCTCCGGCTTTGTCCGGGTGTGGCAGGACTCCGGGTCGGCGCCTGCTCCGATCGTGCACGTTACCGCCAAGTATCGATGATCGATCGCGCGGGTGGGGGCATCCTGGGGCCCGGAACGATCCGTGAGGGTGCGGATCCGGAGCGTATGGGGGTGCGGGAATGGGGCGGATCTCACGCCGGGCGTTCGCTGCGGCGGCGCTGTCGACGCTGGCGGCGGCCCAGGCGGCCGGGGCCCAGGAGGCGGTGGCGGCGCCCGGCCGGCGGGGCGCCGGCGCCGGGCGGGGCGGGGCGGGCGGGCACGGCGCGCCCGCCGAGATGCGGGGCGTGTGGGTCGCGACCGTGGCCAACCGCGACTGGCCGTCGAAGCCCGGCCTCACGGCCGCCGAGCAGCGCGAGGAGCTGATCGGCCATCTGGACCGGGCGGTCCGGGACAGGCTCAACACGGTGATCCTCCAGGTGCGACCGACGGCGGACGCCCTGTGGCCCTCGCCGTACGAGCCGTGGTCCGAGTACCTCACCGGCACCCAGGGCCGGGACCCCGGCTGGGACCCGCTGGGCACCGCCGTGCGCGAGGCCCACGCCCGCGGCCTGGAACTGCACGCCTGGTTCAACCCGTACCGCGTCGCCAACCACACCGACCCCGGCCGGCTGGCCCCGTCCCACCCGGCCCGGCTGCACCCGGACTGGGTGGTGCCGTACGGCGGCAGGCTCTACTACGACCCGGGGCTGCCCGAGGTCCGGGCCTTCGTGCAGCGGGCCATGCTGGACGCGGTCGCCAGGTACCCGGTCGACGCCGTCCACTTCGACGACTACTTCTACCCCTACCCGGTCGCCGGACAGACCTTCGACGACGACGCCTCCTACGACCGGTACGGCGGTGACTTCACGGCCCGGGCGGACTGGCGCCGCGACAACATCGACCGGCTGGTGCGGGAGATGGCGGCGGGCATCCGGCGGGTACGGCCCGGCACCCGGTTCGGGATCAGCCCCTTCGGGGTGTGGCGCAACGCCACGACCGACCCGCTGGGCTCGGACACCCGGGCGGGCGTGCAGACGTACGACGACCTGCACGCGGACACCCGCACCTGGGTGCGCAACCACTGGATCGACTACATCGTCCCGCAGCTCTACTGGAACATCGGCTTCGCCGCCGCCGACTACGCCACCCTGGTCGACTGGTGGGCCGGGGTGGCGCGGGGCACCGGTACCCGCCTGTACGTCGGGGAGGCGCTGTACAAGGCGGGGGCGGCGGGGCAGCCCTCGCAGTGGCAGGACCCCGTCGAGCTGTCCCGGCACCTCACGCTCGCCGCCCGGTACCCGCAGGTGCGCGGGCACGTGTTCTTCGCCGCCAAGGAGGTGGCGGCGGACCCGATCGGGGCGATGGCGCGGGTGGTCGCCGACCACTACCGGCAGCCGGCGAGGACCCCGCGCTGAGCTACAGCCGCTGTTCCTTCTCCTTGTGCTTGATCTGGCAGTCCGGGCCGGGGGACATCACGGCCTCGTGTCCGTCGGCGAAGCGGACCCGGTAGGGCGGGCTGCCCTCCGTGCCCATCACCTCGACGACTTCCGACACCTGATCGTGCTGGCCGACCACCCTGCCGTGCTGGACAAGCTGGTCTCCCACGGATGCACGCATCGGCAGGCCCTCCTCACGTCACGACCGCTGGGTGACGGCGATGCACACGAGTACGGCGACGGCGGTCAGGGGAGCGGCCGCCGTGAGGTTCTCGCCCAGCAGCAGCGCCGACCACACCAGTGTGAGCAGGGGCTGGGCCAACTGCAACTGGCTGGCCTTCGGGATGCCGATGGCCGCCATGCCCCGGTACCAGACCACCAGCCCGAGGAACTGCGAGCCCAGCGCCACCCACAGCAGACCCGTCACCCCGTGCGCGGTCAGCCGCACCGGCTCGTACGACAGCGCCAGCGCGGCGGCCGGCACGCTCAGCGGCAGGCACAGCACCAGGGCCCAGCCGATGACCTGCCAGCCGGGCATCACCCGGGCCAGCCTGCCGCCCTCGGTGTACCCGGCCGCGCACACCAGCAGCGCGGCGAACAGATACCCGTCGGCGACGGTGAGCGCGCCGCCGCTCTGGCCGACGGTGAAGGCGACCACCGCCGCCGCGCCCGCCAGCGCCGCCAGCCAGAACCGCCGTGCGGGGCGGTGGCCCGTGCGCAGGGCCGAGCAGACGGCGGTGGTCAGCGGCAGCAGACCCACCACCACGGCGGCGTGCGCGGTGGTGGAGGTCCGCAGGGCCAGCGTGGTCAGCAGCGGGAAGCCGAACACCACTCCGCCGGCGACGACCGCGAGGCCTGCCAGCTGCCGGCGCCCGGGCAGCGGCACGCGCAGGGCCAGCAGGCAGCCGCCGGCCACGAGCGCCGCGAGCACGCTGCGCACGGCCACCAGCGACCAGGGCCCGAAGCTCTCCAGGCCCCAGGCGGTGGCCGGGAAGGTGAGGGAGAAGGCGAGGACACCGAGCGCGGCCTGACCGGTGCCGAAGCCCCGGCGCTCGGCGGCGGGGGCGGTGACCGCTATCGGGGTGGCGGCAGTAGCGCTACTCTGTACTTTCATGGAGCAGAGTAGCAGTGTGGGTGAACTGGCGGAACGGCTGCGCCGAGAGCTGGACCGCTACTCGCACGGAGGAAAGCTCCCGTCCAGCCGGGCCCTGGTCGAACGGTTCCGGGTGAGTCCGGTGACCGTCTCCCGGGCCCTCGCCCAGCTCGCCGCCGAGGGGCTGGTGGTCACCCGGCCCGGCGCCGGTGCCTTCCGGGCCGGACCGCGCACCGCCGCCGCGCCCGCCGGTGACACCTCCTGGCAGGAGGTCGCGCTGAGCGCCGACGGCGCCGACCTGGTGCCGCGCACCGTGGACGCCTCCGGGGTCACGGTCTCGCTGGCCGCGCCGCCACCGGGCGTCCTGGAGTTCAACGGCGGCTATCCGCACCCCTGCCTGCAGCCCGAGCGGGCGATGGCGGCCGCCCTCGCCCGGGCCGGGCGGCGGCCCGGCGCGTGGGGCAGACCTCCGCTGGAGGGGCTGCCGGAACTGCGGGAGTGGTTCGCCCGCGGCATCGGCGGCGCCGTCACCGCCGCCGAGGTGCTCGTCGCGGCGGGCGGCCAGTCCGCGCTGGCCACCGCCCTGCGGGCGCTCGCCCCGCCCGGTGCCCCGGTGCTCGTCGAGTCCCCCACCTACCCGGGCATGCTCGCCCTCGCGCGCGCCGCCGGGCTGCGCCCGGTCCCGGTGCCGGTCGACCCCGACGGGGTCCGCCCCGGCCTGCTCGCCGACGCCTTCCGGGCCACCGGTGCCCGGGTCTTCGTCTGCCAGCCGCTCTTCCAGAACCCGACCGGCGCCGTCCTCGCCCCCGGCCGCCGCGCCGAGGTGCTGGGCATCGCCCGGTCGGCGGGCGCGTTCGTGGTCGAGGACGACTTCGTGCGGCGTCTGGTGCACGCGGACGCCGGGCCGCTGCCCCGGCCGCTGGCCGCCGACGACCCCGACGGCGTCGTCGTCCACGTCGGCTCGCTGACCAAGGCGACGTCGCCCAGCTTCCGGGTGAGCGCGCTGGCCGCCCGGGGGCCGGTGCTGGAAAGGCTGCGCGCCATCCAGGTGGTGGACAGCTTCTTCGTGCCCCGGCCGCTCCAGGAGGCGGCGCTGGAACTCGTCGGCTCCCCGGCCTGGCCGCGCCATCTGCGGACCCTGTCGGCCGAGCTGAAGGCCCGCCGCGACGCCATGACCGCCGAGCTCGCCCGCTGTCTGCCCGAACTCGCCCTGCCCCACATCCCGTCCGGCGGCTACCACCTCTGGCTCCGCCTCCCCGAGGGCGTGGCGGGCACCGGCGGCTCGGGTCCCGAGGCGGAGTCCGCCCTCACCGCCGCCGCCCTGCGCGCGGGCGTCGCCGTCACCCCCGGCCGCCCCTACTTCAGCGCCGAACCTCCCGCCGGCCACCTCCGGCTGAGCTTCGCGGCGGTCGCGGGCACGGGGGAGATCACGGAGGGGGTGCGCCGGCTGCGGGCCGCCTGCGACGAGGTCTTCCGGCCCGGACGCCGCTGACCGGGAGCGGTGGCCCGAACGTCCTGGCCGGGCGGGGAAACGGAGTCGACGCCGGCCGCGGCGGGCTGTGAGGATACCGGCATGAGCGACGCACCCGAGCTGCCCGAGGGCTACGAGTTCTCCGCCGAGACCGACCGCGTGGACGTGGACCGCGTCCACGGCTGGCTGTCCCGCGACGCCTACTGGGCGATCGGCCGGTCCCGCGAGAAGCACGAGCGCGCGATGGCGGAGTCGGTCAACTTCGGGGTGTACGACGCCGGGTCGGGGGAGCAGGTTGCGTACGCGCGCGTGGTCACCGACCGGGCGCTGTTCGCCTGGCTCGCCGACGTGTACGTCGACCCCGGCGTGCGCGGCAAGGGGGTCGGCACGGCGTTCGTCGGCCGGATCCGCGAGCACCTGCGGCCGTACGGGCTGCGCCGCGTCCTGCTGGCCACCGAGGACGCGCAGGAGGTGTACGCAAGGCTCGGCTTCCGGGCGGTCGACCACCCGGAACGGTGGATGATCCACACCTTCGAGTGAGCGTTCATTTACCTTCGGTAACCGATGGTCTGTGCCTCTTGACCTGCGTACCCCCGAGGCTCACCATCTCCGCATGCCACTTCGGGTGACGTTCGTCGCCGCCGCGCGCAGTTCCCCGCTGCTCGCGGAGCGCTTCGAGGACGACCGGCCGCTTGACCAGGCCGGCTGGGACGAGGTGCAGCGCGCCGCCGGGGACCTGCTGCCGCTGTCGGCGGCCGAACTGCGCTACTGCTCACCGACCCCGCGCAGCCGTGCCACCGGCGACGCCCTCGGCTACGCCCCGCTGGTCCAGCTCGCGCTGCGCGACTGCGACATGGGCCGCTGGCGCGGGCTGACGCTGGGCGAGGCGATGGCCCGCGAGCCGGAGTCCGTGGACGCCTGGCTCGCCGACCCGCGCTCCACCCCGCACGGCGGCGAGTCGCTGCTCGCCTTCGTCTCCCGGGTCGGCGGCTGGCTCGACACCCGTCCCGTCGACGACGGCGGCCGGATCGTCGCGGTCGCGGAGCCGTCCGTGATCCGCGCGGCCCTGGTGTACACCCTGAAGGCGCCGCCCGCCGCGTACTGGAACATCGACGTCCGCCCGCTGTCGGTCACCACCGTGACGGGCCGCTCGGGCCGCTGGAACCTCCGTCTCGACGGCGTCCTCGCTCAGCCCTCGCGCACGTAGTCCGTGGTGAGCACCAGGTCCTTGGCCGGGCCGCCCACCAGCCACACCGTGCGCCAGCGGTCGGCGTCGGTCACGGTGAACTCGCCCCGGTAGAAGTCAGCGGCGCAGGGGTGGCCGGCGACGTACCGCCCCGAGGTCAGGTCCAGCTCGTGGAAGGGCCGGCCGTCCGCGAACCGCACGTCCGCCGTGCCCGGCTCCCGCCCCGGCAGGAACCGCAGCGTCCGCGTCGCCGGCCGGGGCACACCGCGCCAGGTGAACTCCCCGGACTCCTCGTGCAGCAGCCCGCCGCCGTCGAGCGGACCGAAGACGGTGACCCCCGCGAAGTGCCCCTCGTCCCCGCCCGCGAGATCCCGCACGCTCCGCTCCACCCGCCAGCGCCCGGCCAGATAGGCCAGCACATCGGGTACGGACAGCACCCCGCTCATCGCCGGCCCCTCCAGGACCCCCGGCGCGGACCGTCCGGCGACCCGATGGGGGACCTCCGCCCGGCCCGGCAGCGGATCTCGTGGTGCGAGGCGTGGCTCGTCGCCCGGAGGGCCTCCTCGTAGGCGGCCGGTGCCGCGCCCACACGGCCGCCGACCGAGCCGCGGCGACGGATCGCGCGCCCGAGTCCCGTACGGGCCGGCGGGACCGCGGCGAGGCGGCCGAGCATGATCGGACAGGGCGTCGGCGCAGGCATGCCCCGAGTCTACGAGCGGGCCCGCGCCCGGTCGGCCGCGGCCCGTACGGCGCCGGACCGACCCCCGGGACCGAGCGCGGGATCAGGCGGAGCCGGTCCCGGGCGCGGGCCGCTGTCCCACCGGCAGCAGCCCGCGCTCGGCGAAGACCTTCTTCGCGGCGAACGTCGCGTTCAGCGCCTTCGGCATCCCGCAGTAGACGGCGGAGTGCAGCAGCGCCTCGGTGATCTCCTCCGGGGTGAGGCCCACGTTCAGGGCCGCGCCCACGTGCACGTCGAGCTGGGCCTCGCAGCCGCCCAGCGCGGTGAGCACGCCCAGCGTGACCAACTGGCGGTCGCGCGGCGCCAGTCCGGGCCGGTCGTAGATCTCCCCGAAGGCCCAGGAGACGACCTGGTGGCCCAGCTCGGGGCTGATGTCCGCGAGCGAGTCGACGACCCGCTGCCCGGCCTCGCCGTCGACCTTCCGCAGGACCTCCAGGCCGTGGGCGAAACGCTCGTCACGGGTGGTGCTCTCGCTCATGCCGGTACATCCCCTCCGGGCCGCCGCTCGGCGCGACGGCCGTTCGCCGTTGCCGTCACGCTAGGAGTTGGAGCGCACTCCAGGTCAAGGCCGGTCCCGGCGACCCGGTCGTCGTCATGGACGCCGAGCTCCAGCACCCGTCCGAGCTGATCGAGCGCCTGGTCCGGCCGCGGGAGCAGGGCCACGACCAGGTCGTCGCCGAACCCGCGCGACGACGCCCCGCCTGTGTGACCATCATCACCGCCTTCACGGCCCTCGCGGGCGCGTGGATGGTCATGCTGGGAGTCGTCGGGGAGTGCACCGGCCGCATCTTCCACGAGGTGAGGGGGCGGCCGCACTCCCTGGTGAAGGCGACCGACGTGGAACGAACGAAAGACCTCATCCCCTGATGCCGGAAAAGACCGTGGTACCGAGACAGATCGTCACCTTCGCCGTGGTCGGCGTCGTCAACACGGCCGTCTACTACGGTCTCTACCTGTTGCTCCTGCACCGGCTTCCCTATCTCGGCGCGCATGTTCTGGCATTTCTGCTCAGCATGGTCGGATCCTTCTTCCTCAACGCGCGCTTCACCTACCGGACGCGGCCCACGTGGCGGAAATTCCTGCTGTTCCCGCTGACGAACGTCACCAACTTCCTCGTCACCACCGCGGGTGTGTACCTGATCGTGGACGTCCTCCACGCCGGAAACCGTTTCGCCCCCCTGCTCGCCTCCGCGGTGGCCGTCCCGGTGACGTTCGTCGTGTCCCGCCGCATCATGCTGCCCGGCGGCCGGAAGGTCCGGGACCGGCCGGAGATGCCCGCGTGACGTAATCCGGTTGAGGCACCGGCCCGCGATGCGCGAGGGTCCGCCGCATGGAGTTCTTCTGCCACCACCGCGACCGGCCCGGCTCCGGGGCACTGCGCGACGAACTGCTGGAGGCGCACTGGTCCTACATGGACCGGTACGCGAAGGAGCTGATCGCGCGCGGCCCGACGTTCGCCGCCGGCGGCGAGACGCCCACCGGCAGCGTGCACATCGTCGACCTGCCCGGTCCCGCCGCCGCCCGCGCGTTCGCCTTCGACGAGCCGAACCACCAGGCCGGCGTCTACCGGGACGTGCTGCTGCGCCGGTGGCGGAACCTGCTGGGGCGCACCATGTGGGACTTCCCCGGGGGGCCGGCCGGCGGCAACCGGTACCTGGTGCTCGGGCTCGGCGTCGAGCGGGCCGCCGAGCTCGCGGTGCCGCCCGGCCGGGACGACCTGATCGCCTTCGGGCCGCTGCTGTCCGACGACGGCGCCACCTGGCTGGGTACGGCGGCACTGGTCCGGGCCCCGGACCCGGCGGCCGCCCGCGCCGTCCTGGCTCCCGGCGGATACGCCGCCGTGGAGGTCCACGACTGGGAGTTCGGCGGGAGGCGCTGAGGAACGCCGGCGGACGCCTGCCGGGCCGGGCCCGAGCCCCCATGCCGGGCCGGCCGGTGGCCGGCCGCCTCCGATTGGCCCGTCCGGTGTACCCGGGCCGCCCGGCGGCCCGGTCTCGCCGGACCGGCGTCCGCGTCCGCCTAGCATGCTCACCGCTCAGGGGTTCCGGACAGGACGGGGTCGGCGCCATGCCCTTCGCGGAGTCCACCGCCGGCGGTGACCCCGGCGCCGCGGCGGCACCACGCTCCACGGCACCGCTGCTGGCCGTGTGCGCCGGATACTTCATGGTCATCCTGGACGTCACGATCATCAACGTGGCCGTGCCCGTGGTGGGCCGGGACCTGCGTGCCTCGCTCACCGGCGTCCAGTGGATCACCGACGGGTACACCCTCGTCCTCGCCGGCTTCCTGATGACCGGGGGAGCGCTGGGCGACCGGCTGGGCAACCGGCGTGTCTTCTGCGCGGGCGTCGGGGTGTTCACGGTGGCCTCGGCGGCGTGCGCGTTCGCCCCGGGCGCCTCTTTCCTCGTCGCGGCCCGGCTCGTGGAGGGACTCGGCGCGGCCCTGATCGTGCCCGGCTCCCTCGCCCTGCTCCAGGAGGCCTATCCGGCGCCGGCGGCCCGCTCCCGCGCCTTCGGCCTCTGGGGGTCGATGGCCGGCATCGCGGCCTCCGCCGGGCCGCTGCTGGGCGGGCTGCTGGTGTCCACGGTGGGCTGGCGCTGGGTCTTTTTGATCAACCTGCCGGTCGGCGTGGTCTGCCTGCTGCTGACGTCCCGCTTCGTCGCGCCCTCGCCACGGCACCCGGACCGGGCCCTGGACTGGCCGGCGCAGTGCGCCGTGGTGGCGGCGGTGGCCCTGCTCACCGCCGCGCTGAACGAGGCGGGACGGCGCGGCTGGACCGACCCCGCCGTACTCGCCGGTCTGGCCCTGGCCGTGCTCGCCGTCGCGGCGTTCGCGCTGCGCGAGCGGCTCGCCCGGTCTCCCGCCCTGCCGCCGCGGCTGCTGCGCTCGCGCGCGATGAGCGGCGGTGCCGTCGTAGGGCTGCTGTTCAACTTCGGCTTCTACGGCATGGTCTTCACCGCCAGCCTGTACTTCCAGCACCAGCGCGGCTTCAGCGCCCTGAGGACCGGGCTCGCCCTCTTCCCCGCGGTGGCGATGACGATGTTCGCCTCCGTGCTGTCCGGCCGGCTGAGCCGCCGCACCGGAGACCGCCCGCTGGTCGTCACCGGCATGCTCCTGGGCGCCCTGGGCCTGGCCGGCTGGGCCGCGGCCGGACCCGACCCCGCGTACCCGCTGCTGGTGCTCCCGATGATGGCCGCCGGTTTCGGCACGTCCTTCGCGCTGACCGGCGCGACCGCCACCGTGATGGGCGCCGCGCCTCCGGCCTACGCGGGCGCCGCCTCCGCCCTGTTCAACACCACCCGCCAGATCGGCAGTGCCGCCGGCGTCGCCCTGGGCGGCAGCCTGCTGGCCACCGGCACCGACTACGGCACCGGCTTGCGCGTCTCCATGGCCGTCGGCGCCCTCGCCTACCTGTCCGCCGCGGCCCTGGCGTGGCGGTGCGTCCCGGCCCGGGCGGCCCCGGGTGGCGGGTGACCTGACGGCCGCGCCCGAGCCGACGGGATACGGCCCCGCGGTCACACCGGGTGCCTGTCCGGGCCGGCCCGGACTACATGCCGCCCGCGCGTTCGACCGCCTCGATCCGGGAGTCGATCGCCTCGCTGAGGAGGCAGGCCGCGCGGATCTCCCGGAACGACGTGCCGAGGGCGTCGTGCGCTTCCTTCGAGCGGTTGGCGTTCAGGTGGGAGAGGCCTTTCCGGCAGTTCAGGGTCGAGTAGGCGGCGTTGAGCATGAACCGCTGCCAGAGCTTCTGCGCCTGGGGGTCGGGCACGTCGAAGTACGAGGCCGCGTCGACGGCCGTCAGGCCGATGCGCTCACAGTGGGGGCGTATGCGGTTGAGGTAGGCAGGCGGCTTCTTCCCCGCGACGAACACCCGCCCGATCGCGTCGATGCCGTCCCGCTCGCGGCGGACACGGTGCAGGAGCTCCTCCCCGCCGAGCCGGCTCCAGGCGTTCACCTGCATCGCCCTGATCCGCGGGGAGACCGGCCCGGTCCTGATCCTGGGAGACACCTTCCGGGACTGCTCCTGCCGGTCGCGCAGGGCGGACTCCTGCCAGTGACGGACGTCGAAGTTGGCCGTGACCAGCTCCTCCTGGTGCACCGCCCGGACCGCGGAGACCGTCAGCGCCAGGACGCACAGCGCCGTCAGCAGGACGCGGCGCACTCGCGGACCCTCCCTACCTTGTGGTGCCGGGGAGGGAGGCCGCCGCCGGAACCAGGGCGTCCTGCGGACGGCCGACACCGTCGCGGCCACCGCGACGGCCGCGACGGTCACGGTCATCACCGCGAAGTCCAGGACGATGTGGGAGTCGGTCCAGCCGGCGAGCCTGGCGGGCCGCCATCCGCAGGACGACTCGAAGAGGCTCAGCCGGTCGACGCAGCCGTCGAAGGTCAGCAGTGCCACCGGGGCGGCCAGGCCCACCAGCACGGTGGTCTGGGCGGCAGCGAGGGTGACGAGCAGCCGGTAGCGGTCCGCCCGCACCGCGGCGACCACGGCGGCCGTCAGGGCCGTCGCGGTCAGCGCGACGTAGGTCCAGGCGAGGAAGAGCAGTCCCGGGATGCTGGCCCGCCGCGGATCGGCTGCGAACACACCGGCCTGCGGGATCACCAGCGCCGCCACCACGACGCCCCAGCACCCGACCCCGCACAGCACGCTCGGCAGCATCACCCGGCGCATCCCGGGCAGGGCCTCGGCGGGCGGTTCCACGGCGCCCTCGATGTCGCCTGCGGCGCCGCGCGTCCAGGGCGGCGCGCCAGGACGCGGGCGAAGCGTCCAGGCCGCCAGCGGCACGACCCACAGGGCCGCGACCGCGAGACCGACGAGCGGCACCCCCTGCGCCAGATTCAGCATGAAGGGGGAGACGAGGGTGATCGCCGACAGCATGGTCCGGTGGTCCGCGGCCGGGCCGGGGTACACCTGCTCCAGCCACTGCCGGAACCCCGCGGGGTCGTACCACCATCCGGTCGCGAGCCGCACCCCGTAGCCGTGCCACCAGGTGAACCACTGCGCCAGTGCCAGTCCGCCCGCCACCAGGCTCACGACCAGGGCCGGCCGGAGGGTGCGCCCCCGCCACGTCCTGACCCACAGCTGGGCGCACTGCGCGGTCCACCAGGTGAAGGCGGGGCCGCCGAGCAGGAACTGCAGCAGCAGCGTGCTGCGGCTCGGGAAGAACTGCGCGATCGTGCCCTGGCCGCTGATCAGGTTGCCCACGGTCATGCCGGCCCCCAGCCACAGCCCCGCCCGGATGCCTGAGGGAGAGCGGCGCCCGGTCAGCACCGCGTGGATCACCGCCCGCCACAGGGCGGTCCCGACGACTCCCGCGGCCGTGCCCGCCGCCACCAGCGCCGCCGCCTGCCCGACGAGCTGGCCGACCGTGTACTGGACGTACGGCATCGGGGCGGCCAGGAGCTGGGTGTCGATCAGAATGGCGCCGGCGCCGGTCAGGAACATCGGCAGGGCGAAGACGCCGTACACCGGACCCGCGTCCGTCAGGGCGTCCTGGCGCTGGTCCCACCGGGGATGGGGGCGCCACAGACCCGCGAAAGTGGCCAGTTCTCGCGTCAGCACGCCGCCCCTCTTCGCCGGCGCCGTGCCGTGCCAGCCGCGGGGGTCGGCGCCCCAGCGCGCCGCGGCGCGATCGGCGTGGAACTCCCGGCTGCGCAGGACGTCCGACCGCGCGAGGTACACCAGGGCCGTGAGGAAGGCCATCAGCAGGACGCTGCGCGACGGGGCCGCCAGCAACCGGCTGCCGGACCGCAGCCCGTCGAAGAGGATCATGGCCAGACCCGCCAGATACGGCGGAGCGGCCAGGGCCAGGAAGACCCGCCAGAGGGCGACCGTAGCGTAGGTGAGGGTGATGTCCCCGTTGCGTATGTGGGCGAACTCGTGCAGCAGGACCGCGCGAAAGCCCTCGGGATCGCGGACCCGGCGAGCGAGCAGGCCGCCGTGCAGGCTCAGGACCGGCTTCCCGGTGCGGCCGAACACCAGCGCCCCGACGGAGGCGGCCGCCGGATCCACCACGACACGCGGCATCCGGGCCACCCCGGCCACCGAGGCGACCTCCTTCAGGACGCGCCGGATCTCCCCGTCCCCGTCGACGGCGGCCAGCGGGACGACCCGGCTCCGCCGGGCCTTCCACACCGGCAGCCAGCTGAACAGCGCGACGGCGGCGGCGGCCAGCAGGGCCAGCCAGGAGACGGGCACCCACCACGGCGGCGGCTGGGCGAAGCGGCGCTGGCAGTTCGCGTACGCCATGCCCTGGTTGATCTGGCTGACGACGGCCTGCAGATCGGAGGGGTGGCTGGGGTCCAGCCCCGCGGCGAGGCCGCAGCCGGACGAGTCGGCGTCCGACACCCACCAGAGGGCGACGTACATCAGCATCAGGCCGCTGGTCGCCAGGATCAGGATCACTAGAACGGCGAACCGCACGGTCGTGCCGTCACCGACCGGCCGCGTGTCCCCGGAAGCCGTCTCAGGGCTCGCTGCCACCGCCGGCTAGCCCTGCGGCTGGTCGGCGTCCCCGGCCGGAGCGGTCAGGGTTCTGCGCGCGTCCGCCGGCTCTCGCTGCGCGGCCGGTGCCGCGGGCGTGTCCGTCCGCTCCTCCGGCGCGATCAGCGCCAGTCTCGCGACCACCGCGTCCGCGAGCGATTCCGCGCGCTCCTGCGCCAGCCCCCGCCGCCCGGCCGTCTCCGAGATCCGGCGGTGCACCTCGGCGAGCTGGCCGGGGGTCAGCGGCGGGACCGTCACCGCGGAACTCCCGCGCCGGAACCTCCTGCGCAGCAGCGACCTCAGGCCGGCTGTCGTGCTCTCCGCGGCGGCGCTCCCGATCTGCCGGGCCGCCTGGTCCACCACCAGCCACACCACCGGGGCCACCAGCACGGTGATCTCGCCCAGACCGAAACCGAGCGGATCCGGGCGTCCGCGGCCCCCGCGCTCCAGCCGCCGCAGGACGGCCGCGTCGTCGAGGTGGGCCAGCCCGGCGACGACCGGCAGTTCCTCGGGGGCGGTCTCCGCCACCACGTCGCGCACCACATCTCGCACCCGGACGCTGCCGCACCCGGACGGCGCCGCTTCAGATCCCATGACGACTCCCCCGTGCCCCGAAGATCCCTGCGGTCAACGCTACTCCCGGGGGCCGGGTCCCCAAGGCGCTTCGGCAAGCCAAAAGCGGAGGCAGATCCGGACGATTGCATAAACGTGCAGCGATACGTATAGTCATGCCATCCAGAGGAGGGTGGACATGGCGGTACGTGCGGCGGTGGCCGGAGCGAGCGGATACGCGGGCGGTGAGGTCCTGCGGCTGCTCCTCGCGCACCCCGAGGTCGAGATCGGTGCCCTGACCGGCAGCTCCAACGCCGGCCGGCGGCTCGGCGCGCTCCAGCCGCACCTGCTGCCGCTGGCCGGCCGGGTGCTGGCCGAGACCACCCCGGAGAACCTCGCCGGGCACGACGTCGTCTTCCTGGCGCTGCCCCACGGGCAGTCCGCCGCGGTCGCCGAGCGGCTCGGCCCGGACGTCCTCGTCGTCGACATGGGCGCCGACTTCCGGCTGCGGGAACCGGCCGACTGGGAGCGGTTCTACGGCTCCCCGCACGCCGGTACCTGGCCCTACGGCCTCCCCGAACTGCCGGGTGCCCGCGCCGCGCTGGAGGGGTCCAAGCGCATCGCGGTACCCGGTTGCTATCCGACCGCCGTGTCCCTCGCCCTCTACCCGGCCTACGCGGCCCGCCTCGCCGAGCCCGAGGCGGTGGTCGTCGCCGCGTCCGGCACCTCCGGCGCGGGCAAGGCGCCCAAGCCGCACCTGCTCGGCAGCGAGGTCATGGGTTCCATGACGCCGTACGGCGTCGGCGGCGGCCACCGGCACACCCCCGAGATGATCCAGAACCTCAGCGGGGTGGCGGGGGAGCGGGTCTCGGTCTCCTTCACCCCCACCCTCGCGCCGATGCCGCGCGGCATCCTCGCCACGTGCAGCGCCAGGGCCGCCGCCGGGGTGACGGCCCAGTCCGTCCGCGCCGCCTACGAGAAGGCCTACGCCGACGAGCCCTTCGTCCACCTGCTCCCCGAGGGGCAGTGGCCGGCCACGGCGTCCGTGTACGGCTCCAACGCCGTGCAGGTGCAGGTCGCGTACGACGCCGCCGCGGGCCGCGTCATCGCGATCAGCGCCATCGACAACCTGACCAAGGGCACCGCGGGCGGTGCCCTGCAGAGCATGAACATCGCCCTGGGTCTCCCCGAGACCACGGGACTTTCCACGATCGGAGTCGCACCGTGAGCGTCACGGCAGCCAAGGGATTCACGGCGGCGGGCATCGCCGCCGGGATCAAGGAGAACGGCAACCCCGACCTGGCCCTCGTGGTCAACGACGGGCCCCGCCGTGCCGCGGCCGGTGTCTTCACCTCCAACCGTGTGAAGGCCGCCCCGGTGCTGTGGTCCGAGCAGGTCCTCAGGAGCGGCCAGGTGTCGGCCGTGGTGCTGAACTCCGGCGGCGCCAACGCCTGCACCGGCCCCCAGGGCTTCCAGGACACCCACGCCACCGCCGAGAAGGCGGCCGAGGTGCTCGGCCGGGGCGCCATCGAGGTCGCCGTCTGCTCCACCGGGCTCATCGGCGTGCTGCTCCCCATGGACAAGCTCCTTAAGGGGGTGGAGACGGCCGCCGGCGCGCTGAGCGAGCACGGCGGCGAGAAGGCCGCCATCGCCATCAAGACCACCGACACCGTCCACAAGACGTCCGTGGTCAGCAGGGACGGCTGGACCGTCGGCGGCATGGCGAAGGGCGCCGGCATGCTCGCGCCGGGCCTCGCCACCATGCTCGTCGTCCTCACCACCGACGCCGACCTCGACGGCGAGGTGCTGGACGAGGCGCTGCGCGCCGCGGCCCGGGTCACCTTCGACCGCGTCGACTCCGACGGCTGCATGTCCACCAACGACACCGTGCTGCTGCTCGCCTCCGGCTCCTCCGGCGTCACCCCCGGGTACGACGAGTTCGCCGAGGCCGTCCGGCAGGTCTGCGACGACCTCGGCCGGCAGCTCATCGGCGACGCCGAGGGCGCGGCCAAGGACATCAAGGTCGAGGTGATCAACGCCGCGACGGAGGACGACGCCGTCGAGGTGGGCCGCTCCATCGCCCGCAACAACCTGCTCAAGTGCGCCGTCCACGGCGAGGACCCCAACTGGGGCCGCGTCCTGTCCGCCATCGGCACCACCGCGGCCGCCTTCGACCCGGACCGGCTGAACGTCGCCATCAACGGCGTCTGGGTCTGCAGGAACGGATCGGTCGGCGAGGACCGCGAGCTGGTCGACATGCGCTACCGCGAGGTGCACATCGTCGCCGACCTCGCGGCCGGCGGCGAGACCGCGACCATCTGGACCAACGACCTGACCGCCGACTACGTCCACGAGAACAGCGCCTACTCCTCATGACCACGACGCGGAAACACACGGCACTGCCCAAGGCCCAGATCCTCATCGAGGCCCTGCCCTGGCTGACCCGGCACCACGGCAGGACCGTCGTCATCAAGTTCGGCGGCAACGCCATGGTGGACGAGGACCTGAAGGCCGCCTTCGCCCAGGACGTCGTCTTCCTGCGCCACGCCGGCCTCAAGCCGGTCGTGGTGCACGGCGGCGGTCCGCAGATCAGCGCCGCCCTCGACCGGCACGGCATCGTCAGCGAGTTCAAGGCCGGCCTCCGGGTCACCACCGAGGACGCCATGGACGTCGTACGGATGGTGCTCGCCGGTCAGGTGCAGCGCGAACTGGTCGGTCTGCTCAACCAGCACGGGCCCCTCGCCGTCGGTCTGACCGGCGAGGACGCCCACACCATCACCGCCACCAGGCACCAGCCCGAGATCGACGGCGAGCTGGTCGACATCGGGCGGGTCGGCGAGATCACCGCGATCGACACCGGCGCCATCGAGGCACTGCTCGCCGACGGCCGCATCCCGGTCGTGTCCTCGATCGCCAGGTCACAGGACGACGGACATGTCTACAACGTCAATGCTGATACGGCGGCTGCGGCACTCGCTGCGGCACTGGGGGCCGAGACCCTCATGGTCCTCACCGACGTCGAGGGCCTCTACGAGGACTGGCCGAACTCCGACGAGGTGATCAGCCGCCTCACCGCCTCCCAGCTGGAGAAGCTGCTGCCGGAGCTGTCCGCCGGCATGGTCCCGAAGATGGAGGGCTGCCTGCACGCGGTGCGGGGCGGCGTGCGCACCGCCCGCGTCATCGACGGCCGGGTGCAGCACTCGATCCTGCTGGAGATCTTCACCGACGAGGGCATCGGCACGATGGTCGTGCCCGACGACACGCAGGGGGAGCAGTCATGACGGGCAACCAGGAGCTGACCGCGCGGTGGCAGGGCGCGCTGATGAACAACTACGGCACCCCCCGGCTGCCCCTCGTCCGCGGTGCGGGCGCCCGGCTGTGGGACGCCGACGGCAAGGAGTACCTCGACTTCGTCGGCGGTATCGCGGTCAACGCGCTCGGCCACGCCCACCCGGCCGTGGTGGAGGCCGTCAGCCGGCAGATCGGCTCCCTCGGCCATGTCTCCAACCTGTTCGTCGCCGAGCCGCCGGTCGCCCTCGCCGAACGCCTGCTCCAGCTCTTCGGCCGGGACGGAAAGGTCTACTTCTGCAACTCGGGGGCCGAGGCCAACGAGGGCGCCTTCAAGATCGGCCGGCTCACCGGGCGGACCCACATGGTCGCCGCCCGGGGCGGCTTCCACGGCCGGACCATGGGCGCCCTCGCGCTCACCGGCCAGCCCGGCAAGCAGCAGCCCTTCCTGCCGCTGCCCGGCGACGTCACCCACGTCCCGTACGGCGACGCGCAGGCGCTGGCCGCCGCGGTGACGGAGGAGACGGCCCTCGTCGTCATCGAGCCGATCCAGGGCGAGAACGGGGTCGTGGTGCCCCCGGCCGGCTATCTCAAGGCGGCCCGCGCCATCACCGCCGCCACCGGCGCCCTGCTGGTGCTGGACGAGGTGCAGACCGGCATCGGCCGGACCGGCAACTGGTTCGAGTACCAGGCCCACGAGGGCGTCCTGCCGGACGTCGTCACGCTCGCCAAGGGCCTCGGCGGCGGGCTGCCGCTCGGCGCCACCGTCGCCTTCGGGCGCGCCGCCGAACTGCTCCGGCCCGGCCAGCACGGCACCACCTTCGGCGGCAACCCGGTCGCGTGCGCCGCCGGACTCGCCGTCCTGGACACCATCGCGGACGAGGGACTGCTGGAGAACGTCAAGCGGCAGAGCGAGAAGCTGCGCGACGGAATCGAGGCGCTGGGCCACCCGATGATCGACCACGTCCGGGGCGCGGGCCTGCTCCTGGGTATCGTGCTCACCGGGCCGCACGCGCCACAGGTGCAGCAGGCGGCCCAGGAAGCCGGGTTCCTGGTGAACGCGCCCGCTCCCGACGTCGTACGGCTCATGCCGCCGCTGAACCTGCGCGACGACGAGACGGGCGCCTTGCTGCGGGCACTGCCCGGCATCCTCGACGCAGCCGACGGGGACGGACGATCCGGGGAATGAGACGACGATGAGCCAGGCGCAGGACCACGAGCAGGCGGCGGGTGCCGGGCCCGCCGTCCCGCAGACCCGCACCGCCCGTCACCGCCGGATCGTGGACATCCTCAACCGGCAGCCGGTGCGGTCCCAGAGCCAGCTCGCGAAGCTGCTCGCCGACGACGGGCTGAACGTCACCCAGGCGACGCTCTCGCGGGACCTCGACGAGCTGAACGCGGTGAAGATCCGCAACAACGACGGCGACCTGATCTACGCGGTGCCCAGCGAGGGCGGTTTCCGCACCCCGCGCGCGCCGCTGGGGGAGTCGGCGAAGGAGGAGCGGATGCGGCGGCTCTCCCAGGAGCTGCTGATCTCCGCCGAGGCGTCCGCCAATCTGGTGGTGCTGCGCACCCCGCCCGGCGCGGCCCAGTTCCTCGCCTCCGCGATCGACCAGGCCGAGCTGCACGACATCCTCGGCACCATCGCGGGCGACGACACGCTGCTGCTGATCAGCCGGAACCCGGACGGCGGGCAGGCGCTCGCGGCCCATCTGCTGCGGCTGGCGCAGAACGGCCCGTGACCCGCGTGCGGGGCCCGGCCGACCGGCGGACAATGGCCGTGTGATCTTCCGGAGCCGGGGCGCAATCCCCAGGCGTCGGCCGACCGTATACAGAGGTGTGTCGGGTTACGGGACACCGGTGGAGCGCCTTCCGGACGAGGCTCTGCTGTCCGGGCTCTCCACCGGTGACCAGGAACTCGCCGTCGCCTTCGTACGGAGGTTCCAGCACAGGGTCTTCGGTGTCGCGATGGCCGTCACCGGTGACCCGCAGCTCGCCGAGGACATCGCCCAGCAGACGTTCGAGCGCGCATGGCGTCACGCGCAGATCTACGACTCGCGCCGCGGGTCGGTCACGACCTGGCTGACGACCATCGCGCACAACCTCGCGATCGACGCCGTCCGCGCCCGGCGGACGCAGGCGGTGGCGCCCGAGGACCTCGAGGCGCTCCTGGGCGTCGTCACCGAGACCCCCGAGCGGTGGGCGCTGGCCGACGAGGCCTCGTCCCAGCTCCGGGCCGCCCTGGCGCGGCTGCCGCGGGAACAGGCGCGTGCCCTGGTGATGGCGGGTGTCTACGGAATGACGGCCCAGCAGATCGCCGAACGGGAGAAGATCCCGCTGGGCACCGCCAAGACGCGGATCAGGGCGGCCATGGGCAAACTGCGGACCACCCTCGCGGATCCGAAGCGAGGCAACCATGTCCAGTGAGGTGACCTGCGGGCGACTGCGGGAGTTCGGCGCCGAGCTCGCGCTGGGCGTGCTCGACGGCCGCGAGCGCGCCGCCGCCGTCGCGCACCTGGACGGTTGCGCGGAGTGCCGCGAGTACGTGGAGCACCTGACCCTCCTCGGTGACCGGCTGATCGGCCTGCTGCCGGACCGCGAGCCGCCGCCGGGCTTCGAGACCCGGGTGGCGCACGCCCTGACCCAGGACATGGGGGCGGACGAGCGGCGCCCGCCCGCGCGCGCGTCCCTGCGTGAGGGGCTGCGCGGCCGCGCCCGGCGGACGAGGCTGCGGCTCGCGTCGGTGGCGGTCGCGTTCGCCGTCGCCTTCGGGTTCGCCGGCTGGGGGATCGGCACCGCCATCGAGGAGGTCACGGCCGCGCCCGCGGCGCCCGCCGGGACCGAGACCATGCTGGTCGGCGATCTGACCTCGGCCGGGGCCGGACCACGGCCCGCCGGGGAGGTCTACGCCCATCCCGGGAGCCCCGGCTGGGTGTTCATGTCCGTCGACCTGACGGGCCCCGGCAGCGCGTACGAGGGCAAGGTCACCTGTCTCCTGGAGCGCCCCGACGGCTCCACGGTCCGGCTCGGCGAGTTCCCGATGCACGCGGGGCGCGGCGCCTGGGGCGTGGCGGCCCCCGTCGATCCGGCCGCGGTGTCGGGCGCCCGCCTGACCTCCCCGGACGGCACGGTCCTCGCCACGGCCCCGCTGGAGACCGGCCAGGTCCGCACCGGCGACGCGTGAGCGAGGCGTGAGCGCCCGTACCGGCCTCAGCCGGGGGAACGGGCCCCGGGCCGGGCCGAGCCCAGGGCGGCGGACAGCTCGGTGACCGACGGCCGGGCCGGCGGACCGGGGCGCAGACAGGCGTCGAGGGCGGCGGCGAGAGCGGGCGGCAGGCGCCGGCGGGACGCGACGGGCGGGGCGGTCCGGTCCAGTCGCAGGCAGCGCCGTCCGTCCGGGTCCCCGGTGCCGTCGTCGCGGCCGAACGGCGGCTCGCCCACGGCCACTTCGAACAGGGTGACGCCGATGCCCCACACGTCGGCGGCGGCCGTGAGCGGGTCGCCTGCGGCCTGCTCCGGGGCCAGGTAGCGGAACGTGCCCACGCCCGCGGGGGCCGGGCCGGGAGGCCGCGCGACACTCAGGTCCAGCACCTTCGCGTACCCGCGGTCCACCACCACGTTGCCCGGCTTGACGTCCAGGTGCAGCAGCCCCTGGCGGTGCAGGTAGTGGACGGCGGAGCAGAGCTGGACCCCGAGGAGCGCCACGTCGGCGGCGGACGCCCGGTGCCGCAGCCGCCGCACCAGGTGGGACAGTGTCTCCCCGGTCAGGGTCTCCAGGACCACGAGCGGCTCGGGCGCCTCGAAGGTCTCGTAGCCGCGGACCAGATGGGGATGGCTGAACTCCCGCAGCCACCGGCCCTCCCGCAGCAGCCGCTCGCCCAGTCCCGCCTCGCCCCGCCGGTCGGGCCGCAGCACCTTGATCACGCAGCGGCAGTCCCGCTCCTCGCTCCAGGCGTCGTGGACGTCCAGCCAGCGGGTACGGGTCAGATGGCCCAGAATCTCGTAGCCGGGGACCGGCCGCGTGCCCGGTGCCAGGGCCGGGGCGGGTTCCCGGGCGGTGGGGGCGGCGGGGGCGCTCACGACGGCACCCGTCCCGGGGAGGGGACGCCGTTCGGGGCGTGCAGCCGGTACAGCCGTGCGTAGGCGCCGTCGTGGCCGAGCAGGTCGTCGTGGGTGCCCTGCTCGACGACCCGGCCGTGGTCCAGCACCACGATGCGGGTGGCGTCCCGGACGGTCAGCAGGTTGTGGGAGATCACGACGGTCGTCCGCCCGGCCATCAGCCGGCGCAGCGGGTCCATGATCCGCCGGCCCGACCGTACGTCGAGGCCGGTGGTCGGCTCGTCCAGCACCAGCACGGGCGCGTCCCGGATCATCGCCCGGGCGATGGCCAGCCGCTGGCACTGTCCGCCGGACAGCGTCCGGCCCCGCTGGCCGACCAGGGTGTCGTACCCGTCCGGCAGCAGCTCGACGAACTCGTGCGCGTCCGCCGCGCGGGCCGCCGCGACGATCTCCGCCTCCGTCGCCTCCGGCCGGCCGTAGGCGATGTTCTCCCGCACGGTGCCGTGGAAGACGAGCGTCTCCTGCAGCACCACGGCGACGCTGTCCCGTACGTCGGACAGGCTGAGCTCCCGCAGGTCCCTGCCGTCGAGGCGGACCGCACCCCGGTCCGGGTCGTAGAAGCGCAGCTGCAGCTTCGCGATCGTCGACTTACCGGCTCCGCTGGCCCCGACCAGCGCCAGCGTCTGACCGGGGGCCACCTCGAAGGACACGTCCGACAGGGCCCAGGACTCCGTCCCGGGGTAACGGAAGCAGACGCCGTCGAACTCCACCTCGCCGCGCGCCCGGCCGGTGCGCCGGGGGTGCGCGGCCTCGACGACCTGCGGCCGCTGGTCCAGCAGCTCGATGATCCGCTCGGCCGAGGCGGAGGCCGCGTAGAACGTGGTGCCGAGGTGGGACAGGCCGCGCACCGGGCCGTAGAGCTTGCCGATCAGCGCCAGGAAGACCAGCAGACCGCCCAGCGTGAGCTGTCCCTGCGCCAGCTTCCAGGTGCCGAGGCCCATCACGGCGATACCGCCGGCCACCTCGATGATCTCCACGACGGGGCCGTACACGGCACGGATCCGGGCCGACGTCATCGCCGCCCGGAACCTGCCGAGGTTCTCCTGCTCGAACCGGCGCTCCTCCCATCCCTGCCGGTTGTACGCCTGCACCAGGGCGACATTGCCCAGCGACTCCTCGGCGATCGCGCTGATCGAGCCGCTGCGCCGCCTGCGCTCCCGCGACGCCGCCTTGATCAGCCGCGAGAAGTGCCGGGCGGCACCCCAGAACAGCGGCACGATGGCGAGGGCGAGCAGGGTCAGGTCCCAGCGCAGGTAGAACAGCAGCCCGAGGAAGACGCCCAGGCGGATCACGTAGTACAGGACGTCCGCCACCCCGGACAGCAGGAACGTCTCCACCGCGTCGACGTCGCCGGTGACCCGCGACAGCACGTCGCCGAGCCGCCGGCGCTCGAAGAAGCCGAGCGACAGCCCCTGGACGTGCCGGAAGACGTCGGAGCGCAGCGAGAGCAGGAAGCGTTCGCTGACCCAGGTGGACGTCACGTTGTCGCCGAAGCCCAGGACGCCGGAGCAGAGGATGAGCCCCAGATAGGCAGGCGCGATCCACAGGAAGGGGCGCAGGTCCCGGGGGACGAGCACATCGTCCACGACGATCTTGAAGAGCCAGATCTCGGCCGCGTCCACGGCCGGACCGGCCAGGCTGAAGAGGGCCAGGGGAACGAGCCAGCGCCGCCCGCCACGGGTGTAGGGCCAGAACCGCCGGAACACCTCACGCAGGGGCACCGGGGGCGCGGCTGCGACCACGGCGTCGGAGGTCTCCCCCACCGACAGCAGACGCCGCAGGAGGTGCGCCATGGCATCCGTTCCTCGGAAGTCGGCGGCGGAGCGGACCGGGTCCTCCGGTCACCGGTCCGTTCCGCCTCGGGATGCGATCAGTAGCCGCCGTGGCCGCCGTGGCCGTGACCACCGTGACCGTGGCCTTCACCGTGGCCGTGACCATGCCCGTGGCGGTCCCCGAAGCCGTGACGGTCGCCGTGGTCGTGGCCGAAGCCGTTCCGCGAGCCGCCGTCGAAGGACGAGTCGTCGCCGTGGTCATGGCCGTTGGCCGGCATGAGATTGCTGAAGATGGCCATGCGTTCCTCCTGAAACTTGCCTCACAGGGGATACGGGCCAGGGCCGGAGCCGGATGGCGTTCGGAGGTAAAAAGAACCCAATTGAACTTTCAGCCCAGCCGGTCCGCCAGGCCCCCCGTGCACCGCACCTCGTCCCCGGCCGTGATCAGCAGGCCCTCCACGCCGGGCAGCGAGTCGAGCCACGCCAGCCCCGCCCGCGACCCCATCGCGAACGCGGCCGTGGCCCAGCAGTCCACCCAGGTCAGCCGCGGCCCCACCACCGTCACCGAGACCAGGTCGGTGACCGCAGGGCGGCCGGTGCGCGGATCCACGATGTGCGCGCCCCGCTCCGCCGTGCCGGACGTGGCCACGGACAGCTCCTCCACGCCCGCCGCCGAGATCACCGCCGCCAGCCCGCCCGGCCGGAGCGGGTCGGCCACTCCCACCCGCCACGGCCGCTGCGGCTCCGGCGCGCCCAGCATCTGGACGTCGCCGCCGCCGTTCACGCTGACCCCGCACACGCCGTCCACCGCCGCCAGCAGCCGGGCGGCCCGTTCCGCCGCCCAGCCCTTCACGATCCCGGTCGGGTCCAGCCCGCCCTGGTACCGGGGGCTGAACCAGCCCTCGCTGACCCGCTCCGCCTCGGCCGCCAGCTCCAGCACCTCGGCCATCTCGGGCGCGCACCGCGCGACGGTCAGCTCGCCCCGGGCCAGCCGGGACAGCTCGCTGTCCTCGCGGTAGGTGGAGAACAGCGCGTCGGCCCGGTGCAGCCCGGCGACCGCCCCGGCCAGCGCCTCGCGCACCGCGCCGGGCAGCCCGCCGCGGACGTCGAAGGAGAAGACGGTGCCCATGACCTCCTCCGCGTGCCGCACCGCGTCAGGGGCGCCGGCCGGTCCGGTCATCGGGTCAGCCACCGGCCTGGTCGAGAGCCGACTGCAGCGACTGCTGGTAGCCGGTGCTGGTGTAGGTGGCCCCGGACACCGCGTCGATGTCGGCGTTCCCGGCGGCCACGGCCTCCTGGTTGAGCTTCGGCACGGCGAGCGCGGTCTTCTGGTCGCTGACCCCGCCCTTGGGCGCCTGCACCGCCTGCGCCTGTTTGATCCTGCCCCCGCTGACCGTGATCCGGACCTGCACCGGGCCGTACTGGGTCTGCGCGACGCGGCCGGTGAGGGTTCGGGTGCGCGTGGCCCCCGAGCCGGAGGACCCGGCGCCCGAGCCCGACCCCGCACCCGAGGACCCGGCGCCCGAGCCCGACCCGGCGTCCGAGGACCCGGCGCCGGCGGACGACGCCTTCATCTTGTCCAGCGCCGACTGCAGCGACTTCTTGTACCCCGCGCTCGTGTACGTCGCCCCGGACACCGCGTCGATGTCGGCGTTCCCGGCGGCCACGGCCTCCTGGTTGAGCTTCGGCACGGCGAGCGCGGTCTTCTGGTCGCTGACCCCGCCCTTGGGCGCCTGCACCGCCTCCGCCCCGGTGATCTTCCCGTCCGCCACGGTCAGCCGTACCTGCACGGCCCCGTACTGGGTCTGCGCCGCGTCACCGGTGACGGTGCCCGCCGCCGTGCCGCCGCCCTGCTGCCCGCCCTGCGGCGCCTGCTGCGCGCCCGCTCCCGGCTGCGCCGCCGCGCCGGCCGCCGGTGCCGCCGCCGGGTCCGACGCGGGCTTCAGCGACAGCAGCAGCACGACTGCGGACACGGTGGCCGCGGTGGCCAGCACGACGCGCCGAATGGGGTGGCTCTTCCTCATCGCTTCGCAGCTCCCGCTCACATCTCGAACGACTCGTGGTGGATACGGCGCGCGGGGACCCCCGCGCCGCGCAGTGCCTCGTACACGGACTGCGCGAACCCGGGCGGCCCGCACATGAAGACGTCGTGGCGGTCGACGTCCGGGATCTTCCGCTGGAGGTTCTCCGCCGAGATGTCCGGCCGCTCACCGTCCGGGCTGTTGACCGCGTACATCAGCCGGGCGCCGCGCTCCTCGGCGATCGCGGCCAGCTCGTCCCAAAGGGCCAGGTCCTGGGTGGTGTTGGCCCGGTAGAGCAGGGTGATGTCGCCGGCCGCCCCGGGCAGCGTCTCGAACAGGGCCCGCATCGGCGTGATGCCGACGCCGCCCGCCACCAGCAGCACCTTGCCCCGGCTGCGCCGCTGCGCGGTGAGCGCCCCGTACGGACCCTCCGCCCACACCCGGGTGCCGGGCTCCAGCTCGCGCAGCCGGGAGCTGTGGTCGCCGATCGCCTTCACGGTGATCCGCAGCATGTCCGGCCGGGGCGCCGCCGACAGCGAGTAAGGATGCGAGCTGAACCGCATCCCCGGGGCCAGGAACCGCCAGCGGAAGAACTGCCCCGCCTCCGCGCCCATCCGGTGCAGCTTCCGCCCGCCGATCAGCACCGACACGATGCCCGGCGTCTCCTCGATCACCGCCTCCACGCGCATCCGGTGACGGGAGTTCAGCCGGACCGGGGTGAGGATCCGGTACCAGAGCAGCAGCGCCGTGACGGCGCCGTACAGCCCGTACCAGAAGGTCTTGGCGACCGGCTCGACCGCGAAGTCGTTGCCGGTGCTGATCTGGTGCCAGAACGTCAGGAACACCGCCGCGTACGTCAGCAGGTGCACGTGGTACCAGGCGTCGTACGGCAGCCGGCGGCGGATCCCGCCCACCGAGCTGACCCCGATCAGCACGAACAGACCGGTGCCTACGGCGGCCTTGCCCATGTCGGGGAGCTGGTCGACGGAGTCGACGGTCTGCTGCACCACGTCACCGAGCGACTTGCCCGCCTGCAGGGCGTAGCCCCACATGGTCAGGAACACGTGCGCCACGATCAGGCAGAGCGTGTAACGGCCGCTCATCGCGTGCCAGCGGGCCACCCGGTCGGAGCCGACCCGCCGCTCCAGCGCCGGCACCCGCGCCATCTGGAGCACGACCAGCGCCATCAGATAGCCCGCCAGCAGGCCGGTGATCCGGCCCGCGTTCAGGATCCTGCCGTTGTTGTCCGCGATGGCCGGGGTGTTGTGCCACCAGAGCCACAGCACGGCCGCCGCGCCCGCCCAGACCGCGATGAGCAGCGGAACGGCCGGGGAGCGGCGCGGGCGGATGCGGCGCATCGTCTGGCGGCGGGCGGCACGTCCGCCTGCGAGCGTGGTGGTCACGGTTCCTCCGTGGGGACTTGACCCTTGGCCCAGAGATACGCGCCGGGTGCGCCGAGTGTTCAGAGGCCCGCCGAGTCCAGCGCGGACTGGAGCGACTGGCGGTAACCGTCGCTGGTGTACGTGGCCCCCGAGACCGAGTCGATCTGCGCGCTCTGCGCGTCCAGCGCCTCGCGCCGCAGCTGCGGGACGGCGTAGCTGTTGATCTCCTGGTCGCGCGGGTTCTCCGTCGGGTAGGTGACCGCGGTGACGTCGGTGAGCTTGCCGCTCCGGATCGTCACCCGCACCTGGACGGGGCCCCAGCGGGTCTGGACGGAGTCACCGGTGACCGTCCTCGTCCCGGTGGCGGGCGCCTTCGTCGTCCCCGGGGAGGCGCCGGCGCCGCTGCTGGTCGGCGCGGGCGCGGGGGTGCCGGCGGCGAGCGCCGGGCCGGCGTGCGGCTTCAGCGACAGCAGCAGCACCATCCCGGAGACGGTGGCCGCGCTCGCCAGCACGATGCGGCGGAAGGGCCGGTTCTTGTTCAGCGCGTGCACGGAGAAGCACCCTCACAGCTCGAAGGACTCGTGGTGGATACGGCGGTCCGGGACCCGGGCCGCCCGCAGCGCCCGGTACACGTCCTGCGCGAAGCCGTGCGGCCCGCATATGTAGACGTCGTGCCCGGCCAGGTCCGGGACGGCGGCCCGCAGGGACTCGGCCGTGAAGGCCGGGCGCCGCCCGTGCGGTCCGTTGAGCGCGTACAGCACCCGGGCGCCGCGCCGGCGGGCGATCGCCTCCAGCTCGCCGCCCAGTGCCAGGTCCTCGGCGGCGCGGGCCCGGTACAGCAGGGTGACCTCGCCGGGGAGCGTCTCGAACAGCGCCCGCAGCGGGGTGATGCCGACGCCGGCCGCGATCAGCAGGGAGCGGTGCGAGGTGGCTCGGTCGGCGGTCAGCGAGCCGTACGGGCCCTCCGCCCACACCCGGGTGCCCGGCCGCAGCAGCGGCACGGCCGCGCTGTGGTCGCCGAGCGCCTTGACGGTGATCCGCAGCAGGTCCGGGCGCGGCGGCGCCGACAGCGAGTACGGCGTGGACGTCCAGCCCATGCCCTCGCCCAGGAACCGCCAGCGGAAGAACTGGCCCGGCCGCGCCCCCAGTTCGTCCAGGTGCCGGCCGCGCACGACGACCGAGTACACGCCCGGCGCCTCCTGGTGCACCGAGTCCACCCGCAGCCGGTGCCGCCGGTTGAGCCGCACCGGCGCGAGGATCCGGAACCACAGCACCAGGGCCGCCACCCCGAGGTACAGCGCGTACCAGAGGCCGGTGGCCACGGGCCTGCCGTTGAACTGGTCGCCCAGCGAGAGCTGGTGGAAGAAGGCCAGGAACACGGCCGCGTAGGTCAGCAGATGGACGTAGTACCAGAACTCGTAACTGGTACGGCGCCGTGCCGCCCGTGCCGAGGTGACGCCGACCGCGAGGAGGATCACCGTGCCGGCGGTCGCCTTCAGCATGTCCGGATAGTCCAGCACCACCGTCACCGTCTCGTGCCACAGCGAGGCCCGGTCCTGCGCCGCGTAACCGGCGAGGACGAACACCACGTGCGCGAGGAGCAGGCAGATCGTGTAGCGGCCGGCCATCGCGTGCCACCGGGCCACCCGGTCCGAGCCGATCCGCCTCTCCAGCAGCGGGACCCGGGCCATCAGCCCGACCAGCACCGCGCAGGCGTACCCGCACAGCAGACCGGCGATCCGGCCGGCCCCGGTCAGCCAGCCGGCCGTGCCGACCACGGAACCGGTGTCCGTCCACCAGAGCGCGATCACGGCCGCCACGCCTGCCCACAGCGCGGCGAGCACCCAGGCCGCCGGGGAACGCCGCGCGGTCCCCGGCCGGGGCGGGGCCGCCCGCCTCGTCTCCACGGTGGTCATCTGTGCCGTTCCCTTCGTCCGTCAGCCATGCCACTGTGCGGGCCGAAGTTCTGAGGCACCTCTGAAAAACCCGCTTCGCAGGGGTCCCGGCGGGCTTTCTCAGAGGAATCTCAGGGAGCTGCCCGCACGCTCAGAGGAAACTCAGAGGGGGGAGGGCGGACAGCCGGCCCTCCGAGGGGCGATGCTGGTAGACGCCATGAACACCACTCGCTCCGGCCGCCCCGCCCTCACCCGGCCCGACGGCACCCCGCTGCGCGTCCTCGTCGTCGACGACGATCCCGACCTCGCGGAGGTGCTGACCGGTGCCCTGCGCTACGAGGGCTGGGAGGTGCGCGCGGCCGGCGACGGCGCCGCGGCGGTCAGCGCCGCGCGCGAGCTGCTGCCCGACGCCGTCGTCCTCGACGTGATGCTGCCCGACACCGACGGCTTCGCGGTGCTGCGGCGTCTGCACGAGGTGAAGCCCGAGGTGTGCGTGCTGTTCCTCACCGCCCGGGACGCGGTCGAGGACCGTATCGCCGGCATCACCGCGGGCGGCGACGACTACGTCACCAAGCCCTTCAGCCTCGAGGAGGTCGTCGCCCGGCTGCGCGGCCTGCTGCGCCGGGCCGGCATGGCCCGCCAGCTCGAGGACGGGCCCCGGCTGGTCGTGGGCGACCTGGTCATGGACGAGGAGGCCCGCGAGGTGACCCGGTCCGGGGAGCTGATCGAACTGTCCCCGACCGAGTTCGAGCTGCTGCGCTTCCTCATGCGCAACCCGCGCCGGGTGCTCAGCAAGGCCCAGATCCTCGACCGGGTCTGGTCCTACGACTTCGGCGGCCGGGCCCACGTGGTCGAGCTGTACATCTCCTACCTGCGGAAAAAGGTGGACGCGGGGCGCGAACCCATGATCCACACGGTGCGCGGGGCGGGCTACGTGCTGAAGCCGGTGACCCGGTGAGGGCCGTGCGCCGCCTGCCCCGCCCCCGCACGCTGCGCGCGAGGCTCACCGTCGGCCTCGTCGTCCTGCTCGCGGTGAGCTGCGCCGCCGTGGGACTCGCCGCGGTCGTCGAACTGAACGGCTTCCTGACCCAGCGCCTGGACGAACAGCTCGTCCAGGTCGGCACCCGCTTCCCGGAGAGCATGGAGCACGAGGCGCCGCGCACCGACCACGACGGCGACGAGCCCCTCGACACCCGCCGCCAGGCCACCGGCACCTTCGGCGCGCGCCTGGTGGACGGCGAGGTCACCCACAAGGGCCTCATCCGCTCCGGTGACCCGTCCGCCGACCTGAACGTCGACCTGACGGCCGGGGACCAGGGCCGGCTCGCCCGGCTCCCGGTGGACGGCCGCCCCCACACCATCGAGCTCTCCGCCCTGCACGACTACCGGGTGATCGCCTCCCCGGGCCGCGACGGGGACGTCCTGATCGTCGGCCTGCCGCTGGAGCCGGTCGAGGCCACCGTGCACCGCCTGGAACGGGTGGCGGGCGTCGTCTTCGGTCTCGCCCTCGTGATCACCGGCGTGGCCGGGGCGCTCTGGGTCCGCTGGTCGCTGCGCCCGCTCAGCCGGGTCGCGGCCACCGCCACCCGGGTCAGCGAGCTCCCCCTGGCAAGCGGCGAGGTCGCCCTGCCGCCCCGTGCCCCGGTGTCCGAGCCGCGCAGCGAGGTGGGCCAGGTGGCGGCCGCCTTCGACCGCATGCTGGGCCATGTCGAGGGCGCCTTGACCAAGCGGCACGCCAGCGAGGAGCGGCTGCGCCGCTTCGCCGCCGACGCCAGCCACGAGCTGCGCACCCCGGTCGCCTCGGTCCGCGGCCACGCCGAGCTGGCACTGCTGCACCCCGGCCCGGTACCGGCGGAGGTGAGCCGGGCCCTGGAGCGGATCGCCGCGGAGTCATCCCGCATGGGCGAGATGGTCGACGACCTGCTCCTGCTGGCCCGCCTCGACGCCGGCCGCCCGCTGGAGCGCCGCCCGGTCGACCTGACCCGGCTGGTGCTGGACGCGGTGACGGACGCCCGGGCCGCGGGCCCCGGCCACCGCTGGACCCTGGACCTGCCCGAGGAACCGGTGACGGTGACGGGCGACGCCCACCGGCTTCAGCAGGTGCTGGCCAACCTGCTGGCCAACGCCCGGCTGCACACCCCCGACGGCACCGAGGTGACGGTGACCCTGGCGGCCGCGGACGGCACGGCCCGCCTCTCGGTCCACGACGACGGCCCCGGCGTCCCCGAGGACGTCCGGCCGGGCGTCTTCGAACGCTTCACCCGCGCCGAGCACCGCCGCCGCGCGGACGCCTCCGGCGGCGGCGCGGGGCTCGGTCTGTCGATCGTGGCGGCCGTGGTGGAGGCGCACGGCGGAAGCGTCGAGCTGGTGAGCGAACCGGGGTCCACGACCTTCACGGTGCTGCTCAGTACCGCGTGACGGCCGTGGCGCCGTCCTCCGTCCCGATCGCGACGTGCGGCTCGCGGGCCGGATCCGCCCAGCTCAGGATCTTCCGCATGGCGTCCTCGGGCACGGACACGCAACCCGCCGTAGCGGCCTTGCCGTTCACGTGCAGGAAGATTCCGGCGCCGCGCCCGCGCACCGGCCGGTCGTAGTTGAAGCCGATGACGAGCGCGTACCCGTACTGGGGGTCGTAGGAGCCCAGCTTCTCGGACTGGGCGGCCCGGCAGTCGGCGGGCAGCGGTTCGGTCCAGCGGTTGTACGACGCCGAGTCGTTGTCCTGGCACCACCAGGAAGCGGCCGTCACCGGCCGGTACTCGACCCGGGTCCCGGCCGGTGCCGCCTTGATGCCGAAGCCGAACGGGATGCCGTACAGCCCGGTCGGGGTCGTGTCGGTGCCCTGCCGGCGCGCGCCGCCCTCCACCAGCCCGTTCGCCCCGAACCGGGCGGGCGCGGAACCGGCCTCCACCCACTGCCCGTCCCGCAGGTCCCACCAGGTCACCGTCCCCGACGTCGAGCCGGTGCCCGGGGCCGACGCGGTGATCAGCTGGGTGCCGCCCCCGGTGTCCGCCATCCGGGCGGGCAGCGGATCCGGGCCGTGGCGGGGGGAGACACCGAGTACGCACACGGACGCGGACACGAGGGCGAGGACGACACCTTGGCGCATGGCTCAGACGCTAGACGGGGGGAGCGGCAACGGCAGCCCGGGTAGTCCGTCCAGGCTCGTCGCCACGTGCTCCTTCTTGGCGAAGTACGCGCTCAGCGAGGCGTCGTCCTCCCGCGCGAACCGCTTCCCGTGCAGGCCGCGGTCCTCCTCGTACGCCATGCGGGCAACGGCGTAGCCGCAGCTGCCGCGGACCGGTTCGGCGCGCACGACGACGATCGCGCGCAGTCCGTGCCTGCTCGGGTCGGTGTCCGGGAAGCGGGCGAGCAGACCGGCGAAGCGCGGGTCGTCGCGGAGGACCGGCTCGCCCCGGCCGTGGACCCGGACGACGTTCGGCGGCCCCTGGAAGGCGACCGGCTCTCGCCCGGCCGCGGCCCCCCCGCCGGATGCCCGGACTTTCCCGGAAAAGTCCGGCTCGCCCGAGCGGCGATTGACGAATCATGCGGAGTTCTGCATACTCATGCATGTCAGCGAATGCACTGTGAGGAGAAACCCGTGACCGAGCGCGTCGTACTCGCCTATTCAGGCGGTCTGGACACCTCCGTCGCCATCGGCTGGATCGCCGAGGAGACGGGCGCCGAGGTCATCGCCGTTGCGGTCGACGTCGGCCAGGGCGGCGAGGACCTGGACGTCATCCGCAAGCGCGCCCTCGCGTGCGGCGCGGTCGAGGCCGAGGTCGCCGACGCCAAGGACGAGTTCGCCGACGAGTACTGCCTCCCGGCGATCAAGGCCAACGCCCTCTACATGGACCGCTACCCGCTGGTCTCCGCGCTGTCCCGGCCGACGATCGTCAAGCACCTGGTCGCCGCCGCCCAGAAGCACGGCGCCACCACGGTCGCCCACGGCTGCACCGGCAAGGGCAACGACCAGGTCCGCTTCGAGGCCGGCATCGTCGCCCTCGCCCCCGACCTGAAGTGCATCGCCCCGGTCCGCGACTACGCGATGACCCGGGACAAGGCGATCGCCTTCTGCGAGGCCAAGCAGCTCCCGATCGCCACCACCAAGAAGTCCCCGTACTCCATCGACCAGAACGTCTTCGGGCGCGCCGTCGAGACGGGCTTCCTGGAGGACATCTGGAACGCCCCGATCGAGGACATCTACGAGTACACCTCCAACCCGGCCGTCCAGCGCGAGGCCGACGAGGTGGTCATCACCTTCAAGGAGGGTGTCCCGGTCGCCCTCGACGGCAAGCCCGTCAGCGTGCTGCAGGCCGTCCAGCAGCTCAACGAGCGGGCCGGCGCCCAGGGCATCGGCCGGATCGACATGGTCGAGGACCGCCTGGTCGGCATCAAGTCCCGCGAGGTGTACGAGGCCCCCGGCGCGATCGCCCTGATCACCGCCCACCAGGAGCTGGAGAACGTCACCGTCGAGCGCGAGCTGGCCCGCTACAAGCGGCAGGTCGAGCAGCGCTGGGGCGAGCTGGTCTACGACGGCCAGTGGTTCTCCCCGCTCAAGCGCGCCCTGGACGGCTTCATCGACGAGGCCAACCAGCACGTCTCCGGCGACGTCCGGATGACCCTGCACGGCGGCCGCGCCGTCGTCACCGGCCGGCGCTCGGAGTCGTCGCTGTACGACTTCAACCTCGCCACCTACGACACCGGCGACACCTTCGACCAGGCCGCGGCCAAGGGCTTCATCGACATCTACAGCCTGTCGTCGAAGATCGCCGCCAAGCGCGACCTGGGCTGAGCCAGGGCGGGGGCCCGTACGGGTCACCTCGCACGCATCGCCTGACAGCCGCCTCCCCGCCTGCAAGGGTGGGGAGGCGGCCGCACAGAGACGACTTTCGAGGAGCAACGCAAGTGAGCAGCAACAGCGGTGACGTACGGCTCTGGGGCGGCCGTTTCGCCGACGGTCCCGCCGAGGCCCTGGCGAAGCTGTCCGCGTCCGTCCACTTCGACTGGCGGCTCGCGCCCTACGACATCGCGGGCTCCCGCGCCCACGCGCGCGTGCTGCACAAGGCGGGGCTCCTCACCGAGGACGAGCTGACCCGCATGATCGCCGGCCTCGACCGGCTGGAGGCGGACGTGGCCGACGGCTCCTTCGTCGGCACGGTCGCCGACGAGGACGTCCACACCGCGCTCGAGCGCGGCCTGCTGGAGCGCCTCGGCCCCGACCTCGGCGGCAAGCTGCGCGCCGGCCGGTCCAGGAACGACCAGGTCGCGACGCTCTTCCGGATGTACCTGCGGGACCACGCCCGGATCATCGGCGGCCTGATCGCCGAACTCCAGGACGCACTGATCGGCCTCGCCGAGGCCCACCCGGACGTGGCGATGCCCGGCCGGACCCACCTCCAGCACGCCCAGCCGGTGCTCTTCGCCCACCACGTGCTCGCGCACGCGCAGTCCCTGTCCCGGGACGCCGAGCGGCTGCGCCAGTGGGACGAGCGCACGGCCGTCTCGCCGTACGGCTCCGGCGCCCTGGCGGGCTCCTCGCTGGGCCTGGACCCGGAGGCGGTGGCGAAGGACCTCGGCTTCGAGCGCGGCAGCTCCGGCAACTCGATCGACGGCACGGCCTCCCGCGACTTCGTGGCGGAGTTCGCCTTCGTCACCGCGATGATCGGCGTCGACCTGTCCCGGATCGCCGAGGAGATCATCATCTGGAACACGAAGGAGTTCTCCTTCGTGACCCTGCACGACGCGTTCTCCACCGGCTCGTCGATCATGCCGCAGAAGAAGAACCCGGACATCGCCGAGCTGGCGCGCGGAAAGTCGGGCCGGCTGATCGGCAACCTGACGGGTCTCATGGCGACGCTGAAGGCCCTGCCCCTGGCCTACAACCGAGACCTCCAGGAGGACAAGGAGCCGGTCTTCGACTCCTGCGACCAGCTCGAGGTCCTGCTCCCGGCCTTCACCGGCATGATGGCCACCCTCACGGTCAACCGCGAGCGCATGGAGGAACTGGCCCCGGCCGGCTTCTCGCTCGCCACCGACATCGCCGAGTGGCTGGTGAAGCAGGGCGTGCCGTTCCGCGTGGCCCACGAGGTCGCGGGGGAGTGCGTGAAGGTCGCCGAGGCCGAGGGCAAGGAGCTGGACGAGCTCACGGACGAGCAGTTCGCGAAGATCTCCGCGCACCTCACCCCGGAGGTCCGCTCGGTCCTCGACGTCCCCGGCGCGCTCGCCTCCCGCAGCGGCCGCGGCGGTACGGCGCCCAGCGCGGTCGCCGTCCAGCTCGCCGAGGTCAAGGCGGACGTCGCGGCGCAGCACGCGTGGGCCACCGCGCCCCGGAAGGCGCACACCGGGCCGCTCGCCGGGGCGTAGGGCGTCCGTCCCCGCCGAAGCGGCGATCCATCCGAGTCGCCGGGCGGACCGCGAGGTCGTCGCGGGTTACGTTGGTCGTCGAAGCCGTACCGGAGCCGACCGAACGGAGCCCGCGATGCCTTTCGCCCGCCTCTCGACCGCGACCACGCCGACGAGCCACATCGGCCTCGGTCTGGCCGCGGTGGGCCGCCCCGGCTACATCAACCTCGGCCGTGAGCAGGACCTCGGGGAGAACCGCAGCATCGAGGCCCTGCGCGAGCGCACCCACGAACTCCTCGACGCCGCCTACGCGCAGGGCGTGCGCTACATCGACGTGGCCCGCTCCTACGGCCGTTCGGAGGAGTTCCTCGCCGACTGGCTGGCCGCCCGCCCGGACGTCGTCGACGTGGTCGTCGGCAGCAAGTGGGGCTACACCTACACCGCCGGCTGGTCCACCGACGCGGAACGGCACGAGGTGAAGGACCACGGCCTGGCGACCTACGAGCGGCAGCGCGCCGAGACCGGCGAACTCCTCGGCGACCGGCTCGACCTCTACCAGATCCACTCGGTCACCCCGGACAGCCCGGCCCTCACCGACAAGGAGCTGCACGCCAGGCTCGCCGAGGCCGCCGCCGGCGGACTCACCGTCGGCTTCTCCACCAGCGGACCCGCCCAGGCCGACGCCATCCGGGCCGCCCTCGAGGTGGCGGTCGAGGGCGAGCCGCTCTTCCGCACCGTCCAGTCGACGTACAACGCCCTCGAGACCTCGGCCGGGCCCGCGCTGGCCGAGGCGCACGACGCCGGGCTGACCGTGATCGTCAAGGAGGGCATGGCCAACGGCCGGCTCGCCGCGCCGCACGCCCCGGAGATGCTGAGGTCGGTGGCCGAGGAGACCGGCCTCGGCTGCGACGCCGTGGCGCTCGCCGTGATCCTGCGCCAGCCCTGGGCCGGGGTCGTCCTCTCCGGCGCCGCGACGCTCGACCAGCTCGCCTCCAACCTGCACGCCGCCGTCGTGGACCTGGACGTGGACCAGCTCACCCGGCTCGCCACCCTGGTGGAGGACCCGGACGCCTACTGGGAGCGGCGCGGGCAGCTGCCCTGGCACTGACACACACCCGCTGCGAACCGGCTCCGACCAGCAGTCATGAGTCACGCATGCCCACAGTGAGACATCAATGTCTCATATGGACTATGCTTGTCTCATGGCCCTTGATCGTGACCATGTGCTGCGCAGCGCAGCCGCCCTGCTGACCCGCAAGTCCACCGCGACCATGGACGAGGTGGCCAAGGCCGCCGGGATCAGCCGGGCCACCCTGCACCGCCACTTCGCGGGACGCGACGCCCTCGTCCGGGCCCTGGAGGCGCTCGGCATCGCGGAGTGCGAGGCAGCCCTGGACGCGGCCCGCCTGGACGAGGGTCCGGCGGGCGAGGCCGTCGGCCGCCTGGTCCGCGCCATCGAACCCGCGGCCGGCCTGCTCGCCTTCCTCTACACCGAGAACCAGCTCTTCGAGGGCGAGGAGCAGAACCAGGGCTGGACCCGCCTCGACGAGCGCCTCACGAACCTGTTCCGGCGCGGCCAGGAGAGCGGCGAGTTCCGCATCGACCTGACCCCGGCCTGGCTCACCGAGGCGCTGTACGGCCTGCTGGCCTCCGCCGCATGGGCGGTCACGGAGGGCCGGGTGGCCGGCAAGGACTTCAGCCACATGGTCGTCGAGCTGCTGCTCGGCGGCGCACGACGTGCGAACGCACCGCGAAGAGAGGAATCATGACCAGCACCCTGCAGCCGGCCGGCACGACCGAGGCGGTGAAGCGCCCGGGCCGCTGGCTCGCGCTCTCGGTCCTCGTCCTGGCCGTGCTGCTGGTGGCCGTCGACGCCACGGTGCTCGGCCTCGCCACCCCCTACATCAGCGAGGACCTGCGCCCCACCGGCACCCAGCTGCTGTGGATCGGCGACGTCTACTCGTTCGTCATCGCCGGACTGCTGGTCTCCATGGGCAGCCTCGGCGACCGCATCGGCCGCAAGCGCATCCTGCTCGTCGGCGCCACGGCGTTCGGCGCGATATCCGTCCTGAACGCCTACGCGACCACACCCGGACTGATGATCCTGGCGCGGGCGCTGCTCGGTGTCGCGGGCGCCACCCTGATGCCCGCCACCCTCGCCCTGATCCGCAACCTCTTCCACGACGCGCGCGAGCGCAGCCTCGCCATCGGCATCTGGGGCGCCACCGCCTCCGCCGGCACGGCCGTCGGCCCCATCGCGGGGGGCTTCCTGCTGGAGCACTTCTGGTGGGGCTCGGTGTTCCTGATCAACCTGCCGGTGATGGCGGTGCTGGTCCTGGTCGGCATCCGCACGCTGCCCGAGTCCCGCAACCCCCGCCCCGGGCCCTGGGACCTGAGCAGTGTCGCGCTGTCCCTCGTCGGCATGATCGGCGTCGTGTACGCGGTCAAGGACGCCGCCGCGCACGGCCCGACCCCGGTCGCGCTGACCGCGGGCCTGCTGGGCGCGGCCGCGCTGTACGGGTTCGTGCGCCGCCAGCTCACCATGCCGGTCCCGCTGCTGGACATGCGCCTGTTCCGGCGCCGGGGCTTCAGCGGTGCGGTCCTCGCCGACCTGCTGACCGTGCTGGGCATGTCCGGCCTGGTGTTCTTCCTCTCCCAGTACCTGCAACTCGTCCAGGGCAGGCGGCCGTTCGAGGCGGGCCTGGCCGAACTCCCCGCGGCCGTGGGCGCGGTGGCGGCCGGCCTGGTGGCGGGCCGCGCGGCGCGCCGCTTCTCGGTGCGGGTGGTGGTCTCCGGAGGCCTCGCGGCGGTCGGTGCGGCCCTGGCCGTGCTGACGACGCTGAGCAGGTCGACGGGCTACCCGCTGCTCGGCGCCGCGCTGCTCGTCGTGGGCGTGGGCGCCGGGTTCTCCTTCACGGTGACGGCGGACGTCATCCTCGCCGGTGTCCCCAAGGACGAGGCGGGCGCGGCGTCCGCGGTCTCCGAGACGGCGTACGAACTCGGTGCCGCGCTGGGCATCGCCCTGCTGGGCTCCATCGTGACGGGCGCCTACCGCGGATTCACCGGCCCGGCCGGCACCCCGGCCCAGGCGCACGAGTCACTGGGCGGCGCGGTGGAGGCGGCGAGGGACATGCCGGCCCTCCCGGCGCAGCACATGCTGGACGCCGCCCGCGACTCCTTCGTCCACGGCCTCCACCTGGCCTCGGGCGCCGGAGCGGCGGTCCTGCTCGCCGCAGCAGCGGCGGCCTGGTTCCTCCTGAAGAACCAGAACCTGGAAAACACCGGCTGAGCCAAGCACCCCCAAAGGGGCGCGCGGAACTGCGCGACCAGCCAGGAAGCACCTGCAGGCGCGACGAAGCAGCACCCCCACGGCGGTGAATCGCCCAACCGCCGGAGGCCTACGCCGCCTTCGCCTTCGTCGCGTACATGTCGACGTACTCCTGCCCCGAGAGCCGCATGACCTCGGCCATCACCGAGTCGGTCACCGCCCGGAGCACGTAGCGGTCCCGGTCCATCCCCTCGTACCGGGAGAACTCCATCGCCTCGCCGAAGCGGACGGTCACCCGGCCGGGCCGCGGGATGCCCGCCCCGCCCGGCTGCAGCTTGTCCGTGCCGATCATCGCGAACGGGACCACCGGGGCGCCCGTCATCAGGGTGAGCCGGGCGATGCCGGTGCGGCCGCGGTAGAGGCGGCCGTCGGGGGAGCGGGTGCCTTCGGGGTAGATGCCGAAGATCCTGCCCTCCTCGAGGACGCGGCGCCCGGTCATCAGGGCCGCCACACCGCCGCGGCCGCCGTCGCGGTCCACCGGGATCATGCCGACGCCGGTGAAGAACCACGCCATGAGGCGGCCCTTGAGGCTCTTGCCGGTGACGTACTCGTCCTTGCCGATGAAGACGACCTGACGGTCGCAGACCAGAGGAAGGATCATCGAGTCGATGAAGGTCAGATGGTTGCCGGCCAGGATCACCGGCCCGTCCCCCGGGATGTGCTCCACGCCCTCCACCTGAGGGCGGAACATCAGACGCATGATCGGTCCGAGCACGGCCTTGATGAGCGCGAAGCGGGACAACGGGTCCTCCGATGTCGAGGTGGGCGATATGTGTCTGTGCAGGTGAGGACATTACTCGCGGCTCCGGGGGAAGCGCACATCGGGGAGGCCCGGTTCACCGAGGTCTTACGCACTGTTGACACTGGTTTACCTGCGGTGAAGCGCCGGAACTCAGGTGTGGCGTCCGGGTGGGCGATGTGACGGACATCGCGCGGAGCCCGCATGGTCCGGCTGCCCGCCCGGCGCCCGGCGACACCGACGTACCGTCAGATTACGCCGCCCGCCGGACATCCGGCGTCACCCGCGTGTTCGAACAAAGGTCTCCCGTACGTCACACCGGCACCCCTACGATCGGCGCGCACCGGCGCCCCGGAACCGGAGCGCCGGGTACGGACACCCAGCGAACGGCAGGAGGGCGCATGGACCGCATGGACGGCGACCGGGCGAACGAGGGGCAGCGGACCACGGGACGGCGGGCCGTGCTCGGCGCGGCGGTGCTCGGCGCGGGCGGGGCGGTCCTCGGACTGCCCGGCACCGCCCGGGCCGCCGGCGCCGGGACGGCCGCACACGGCGGGCACGGGCTGAAGGGCCTGCCGGTCCCGACGATCATCGGCCACCGGGGGGCCAGCGGCTACCGCCCCGAGCACACCTTCGGCTCCTACGAGCTGGCCCTCGACCTCGGCGCGGACATCGTGGAGGCCGGTGACCTGGTGCCCACCCGGGACGGCCATCTCGTCTGCCGGCACGAGCCGGAGATCGGCGGCACCACGGACGTCGCCTCGCACCCCGAGTTCGCCGGCCGCAGGACCACCAAGGTGCTGGACGGCGTCTCCACCACCGGCTGGTTCACCGAGGACTTCACCCTCGCCGAACTGAAGCGGCTGCGCGCCGTCGAGCGCATCCCGGCCAACCGGCCGCACAACACCCTCTACGACGGCCGCTGGGGGATCCCCACCTTCGAAGAGGTCCTGAAGTGGCAGGACGAGCAGACCCGCAGGCGGGGCAGGCAGGTCTGGATCTACCCGGAGACCAAGCACCCCACCTACTTCCGCAAGCTGGGCCTGGGCCTGGAGGAGCGGGTGGCGAAGCTGCTGCGCAAGCACGGCAAGGACGGCCGGAACGCGCCGGTGATCCTGCAGTCCTTCGAGCCGACCAGCATCCAGCGGCTGAACCGGCTCGTCGACAACCCGCTGCTGGTGCTGCTCTCCTCGGCGAACAGCCGCCCCTACGACTTCGTCGACACCGGCGACCCGCGCACGGTCGCCGACCTCATCGCGCCCAAGGGGCTGCGCGAGATCGCCGGTTACGCCCAGGGCATCGGCCCCACCCTCGACCTGGTCATCCCGAGGAAGGCGGACGGCACCCTCGCCGAGCCGAGCACGCTGGTCGCCGACGCGCACAAGGTCGGGCTGATCCTGCACCCCTACACCATGCGCAACGAGAACCCCTTCCTCCCGGCCGAGTACCGCAAGGGAAGCGCGGCGGACGCCTACGGTGACGCCTTCGGCGCCTTCGCCACCTACTTCGCCACCGGGATCGACGGCGTCTTCACCGACAACGCCGACACCGGCCTGCTCGCCCGGGCCGACTTCCTGGCCCGCTGACCCGCGGCCCACGTCAACGCCCAGCGGCCACGCACCCTTTCGGGGTGAGTGCGCGCCGTCCCGGAACCCGGCACCGGGGCGGCGCGTCGTTCCGCACATGACGCACGACCTGGTGGCCGCCCTGGGCCCCCTGCTCACCGCCGAGGCGTCGGCCGAGGCGCAGGCGGCCGGGAGCGACCCGGCCGACCTGGAACAGGCCGTCTGGCTGCGGCTCCTGGAGCGCCTGGCGGCCGCCGGCCCGCCGCCCGACCCGCACCGCTGGCTGCGCGGCGCGGTGCGCGCCGAGGCCCGCCGCGGCCGCCGTACCGCCCGGCGCGAGCGGCCGTACGCGGCCGAACCGGCCGACGACGCGCGCCCCGGTCCGGAGCAGTCCGCCCTCACCGCCGCCCGGCACCGCGCCCTGCGGGAAGCGGTCCGCGCACTGCCCGGGCGCTGCCCCCGGCTGCTGGCGGCGCTGCTCTCGCCGAAGGACCCGACATACCGGGAAATCGCCGGGGAGTTGGGTATCTCACAGGGCAGCCTCGGACCGGAACGCTCCAGATGTCTGGGATGTCTGCGGCGATTGCTCGCGCCGGAGGTTGCGGCCCGCGAAGCACGGGGATAGGAGTGTGGGACAACCGGCGATCAGGTGAGCGGGAGGCGTGCGCACATGGGCATGAGCGTGACCATCTCGGTGGCGACCGAGCAGGACGTGGAGCAGATCTTCAGACTCCAGTACCTGTGCTTCCAGGGCGAGGCGGCGCTGTACGGCAACTACCGCATCGACCCGCTCGTGCAGAGCCTCGACTCCGTCCGTCAGGAGGTCGTCGCCGACTGCGTGTTCGTCGCACGGCTCGGCGAGGAGGTGGTCGGCTCGGTGCGCGGCAAGGTGACCGAGGACGGCGCGGCCGCCATCGGCAAGCTCTGTGTCCACCCGCGGCTCCAGGGCCACGGCATCGGCGCGCGGCTGCTGCGCGCGGCCGAGACGGCGCTGTCCGAGCAGCGCGGCGCCACCCGCTTCCGCCTCCACACCGGGCACCGCAGCGAGGGCAACCTCCGGCTGTACCGCCGAGTCGGCTACGAGACGGTGGGCCGGTCCACGGGCGCCGACGGTGTGGAGCTGATCGTCCTGGAGAAGCGGGCCGGTACCTACGCGGCTACCGCGTGACGCGCTCGCGCGACCTGCGCAGCCAGTACATCGCCGACAGCGGCAGCAGCACCGGGATGAAGACGTACCCCATGCCGTAGTCGGACCACACGGTCGCGTCCGGGAAGGCGGAGGGGTCGACCAGGGTCCAGGTACCCACGATCAGCACGCCCGCGAGCTCGGCGGCACAGCACACCAGTGCCGCCCTGCGGGCCGTCTCCCCGCCCCGCACCAGCGAGTACGTGATGAACCCGTACACCAGGCCGGCCACCGCCGACAGCGAGTAGGCCAGCGGTGCCCGGTCGAAGTCCGTGGCGATCTGGTACACCGAGCGCGACACCGCCCCGACGACCATCACGCCGTAGAACCAGACCAGCAGCATGCCCGGACCGCTGATCAGCCGGTCCCGCTTCTCCTGAACCGCCGTCATCTCAGGCTCCCCAGATGTCATACAGCCGCACCTCCAGCACGGCGAGGACCACACCGCCGGCGGCCACCGTCACCGAGCCCCAGCGGGTCCGCTCGGCCAGCGACATGAAGCCCGCCGCCGGCACGCAGGCGAACGCGCCCAGCAGATACGCCACGAAGATCGCCGTGCCCTGCTCCGGCTTCTCGCCCCGCGCCAGCAGCACGACCCCGACGACCAGCTGGACCACGGCCAGCAGGGACACCACGGCCATGCCGATGAAGTGCCAGTCCTTGGTCGGCTGGTCCCGGTAGGCGGCCCAGCCGCACCAGGCGGCGAGCAGCAGCGCGGTGAGCCCGGTCACCAGCGTCAGGGCATTGAGCATGCGGTGACCCTATTACGGCGGAAACGGCCCGCCGCCGCCGACCCCGTCGTACGCCGTAGGGTCTAGACCATGACGATCCACGCACAAGCCCTCCTGTTCGACAACGACGGCACCCTCGTCTCCTCCCTCGAATCCGTCGAGCGCTGCTGGACGCGCTGGGCGCGGGAGTACGGGATCACGGCCGAGGAGTTCGGGCGCGTGGAGCTGCACGGGCGGCCCGCGGCGGAGATAGTCGCCGACCTGCTGCCCGCCCGCCTCGTCCCGGAGGCGGTCGCGCGGGTCGAGCAGCTGGAGGTGGAGGACGTGCCGGGCGGAGGGGTGCGGCTGCTGCCCGGGACGCGGGACTTCCTCGACTCGCTGCCCGCCGACCGCTGGGCCGTCGTGACCTCCGCCACCCGGCGGCTCGCGGAGGCGCGGCTGAACGCGGTCGGCATCCTGCCGAAGACGTTCGTCGCCGCCGACGACATCACCCGCGGCAAGCCCGACCCCGAGCCCTACCTGCTGGCGGCCCGGCAGCTCGGCGTGGACCCGGCCCACTGCGTGGTCTTCGAGGACGCGCCCGCCGGACTCCAGGCGGGCCGCGCCGCCGGCATGACCACCGTGGCGTTGACCACAACCCACCGGGCCGCCGAACTCCGGGCCGACCTGGTGGTCGGGGACCTCTCGGCCTTGTCCGCACTGGTCACCGACGAGGGAGTGGAGATCTCCGTCCGCGGCTGAGCGCGTCCCCTCACTGTCCATCGCTGTCCACTATGCGGACGGCGGTCGCCGGTCAGCACCGTCCCTCTGGTTTACTGATCGCATGACCACGACGAGCAGCCGCATCCCCGCGACCGAGGCGACCATGCCGCCCGGTGCTCGCTGTATGTGTCGAATGTGCGCCTTCTAGAGGGCCCCCGCACCACCTGAGCCTCGCGCCCCGAAGCGAGAGCCGTGGCCAGTCCCCGCCGCCGTCGCGGCACCGCGGACTGACGCCATCCCCACTGCCCCGAACGGCATGGGGAGCCCGCCGCGCACACGATGTTCTCCCCGGTTCCATCGCCACAGCGAGAACCGTGCCGCGTCCCTGACCGAATGCAACGAATGCACCCGTGCCCGGGCACACCCACGCCCGCGCACTCGACAGTGACGGAATCCCAGTGATCACCACATCGGGCCTGACCAAGGTCTACCGCTCCCGCGGCCGCGAGGTCACCGCCCTCGACGGCGTCGATCTCCACGTCCGCGAGGGCGAGGTCTACGGCGTCATCGGCCAGTCCGGCGCCGGAAAGTCCTCGCTCATCCGCTGCGTCAACCTGCTGGAGCGCCCCACCGCCGGCACCGTGACCGTCGCCGGACAGGACCTCACCGCCCTCGCCGGACACGGCCCGCGGGCCGGCCGGGAACTGCGCCGGGCGCGCAGCCGGATCGGCATGGTCTTCCAGCACTTCAACCTGCTCTCCACCCGGACCGTGCAGGACAACGTCGAGCTGCCGCTGGAGATCCTCGGCAAGTCCGGCAAGGAGCGCTCCCGCAAGGCCCTGGAACTGCTGGACCTGGTCGGCCTCGCCGACAAGGCGAAGGCCCACCCCGCCCAGCTCTCCGGCGGCCAGAAGCAGCGCGTCGGCATCGCCCGCGCCCTGGCCGGGGACCCCAAGGTGCTGCTCTCCGACGAGGCGACCAGCGCCCTCGACCCGGAGACCACCCGCTCGATCCTCCAGCTGCTGCGCGACCTGAACCGGCAGCTCGGCCTGACCGTCCTGCTCATCACCCACGAGATGGACGTCGTGAAGTCGATCTGCGACTCCGCCGCCCTCATGGACAAGGGCCGGATCGTGGAGTCCGGCACGGTCAGCGAGCTGCTGGCCACCCCCGGCTCCGAACTGGCCTCCGCCCTCTTCCCGGTCGGGGGCGAGGCCTCCGGCGCCGACCGGACCGTCCTGGACGTCACCTTCCACGGCGAGGCCGCCACCCAGCCGGTCATCTCCCAGCTCTCGCGCACCTACAACATCGACATCTCGATCCTCGGTGCCGCCATCGACACCGTCGGCGGACTCCAGATCGGCCGTATGCGCATCGAGCTGCCCGGCCGCTACGAGGACAACGTGGTGCCGGTCGGATTCCTGCGCGAGCAGGGCCTGCAGATCGACGTCGTCGGCCACGAGGGCCAGGAGCCCGTGCTGGTGAAGGAGGGTGCGAAGTGACCTGGTCCGAGATGTGGTCGCTGCTGGAACCGGAGTGCTGGAACACCGCCTACATGGTGGGCTGGTCCACGCTCATAGCCATCGCCGGCGGTCTGCCGCTGGGCATCCTGCTCGTGCTCAGCGAGCGCGGCGGGCTGCTGCAGAACGTCGTGGTGAACAAGGTCCTCGGGCAGGTCGTGAACATCACCCGCTCCATGCCGTTCATCATCCTCATGGTCGCCCTGACCAGCTTCACCCGGTGGGTCACCGGCACCAGCATCGGCCGTGACGCGGCCATCGTGCCGCTGGCCATCGGCGCCATCCCGTTCTTCGCGCGCCTCGTCGAGACGGCCGTCCGCGAAGTGGACGGCGGGCTCGTCGAAGCCGTGCAGTCCATGGGCGGCAACACCCTCACCATCGTCCGCAAGGTCCTGGTGCCGGAGGCCCTGCCCTCGCTGATCGCCTCCGCGACCACCACCCTCGTCGCCCTCATCGGCTACTCCGCCATGGCGGGCACCGTCGGCGCCGGCGGCCTCGGCGACCTCGCCGTCCGCTACGGCTACCAGCGCTTCGAGACCGGCCTGATGTGGGTGATCGTGGCGATCCTCGCCGTGGTCATCTCCCTCATCCAGTTCGCCGGCGACTTCGCGGCCCGCGCCCTGCACCACCGCGGCACCCGCTCCGGCCCCGCGCCGAGGCTCCGCCTGCTCAAGGCGAAGGAGCCCGCGGCCGCCGACGTCACCGAGGTCGCCTGAGCGCCACCGCCCCCCGAACTCCCCGTGCACCCATCACGGGGCCGCACCACCCTTAAGGAAAGGCACTTTTCGTGCGTAACACCGCCAAGCTCACCACCGCCGTCCTCGCCGTCGGAGCCCTCACCCTCGGGCTCAGCGCCTGCGGCTCCGGCAAGGACTCCGCCGGCTCCTCCGACTACAGCGGCCCGCTGGTCGTCGCCGCGAGCCCGACCCCGCACGCCGAGATCCTGAACTTCGTCAAGCAGAACCTGGCGAAGAAGGCGGGACTCGACCTGGAGGTCAAGGAGTTCACCGACTACATCACGCCGAACACGGCGACCGAGGACGGCTCGGTGGACGCCAACTACTTCCAGAACCAGCCGTACCTCGACGACTTCAACAAGAAGCGCGGCACCCACATCGCCCCCGTCGTCACGGTGCACCTGGAGCCGCTCGGCCTCTACTCCCACAAGGTCAAGAAGGCCGACGCCCTGAAGAGCGGTGCGACCGTCGCCGTCCCGAACGACGCCGTCAACGAGGCCCGTGCCCTGAAGCTGCTCGCCGCCAACGGGCTCATCACCCTCAAGGACGGCGTCGGCACCGAGGCCACCCCGCGGGACATCACCAAGAACCCGAAGAAGCTCCAGTTCAAGGAGGTCGAGGCGGCCCAGACCGCACGCTCCCTGGACGACGTGGACGCCGCGGTGATCAACGGCAACTACGCCATCTCCTCCGGCATCAAGCCCGCCAAGGAGGCGCTGGTCCTGGAGTCCGCGAAGAACAGCCCGTACGGCAACTTCCTCGCGGTCGAGGAAGGCAACGAGAAGGACCCCCGGGTCAAGAAGCTCGCCAAGCTGCTGACCTCGCCCGAGGTGAAGAAGTTCATCGAGGACAAGTACCAGGGCTCGGTCATCCCGTCCTTCTGAGCCCATATCGCCACGCACGGGGCCCGCTTCCCCACATGGTGGGGTACCCCCACGCCTTTCGGGCCGTGGGGGAGGGCCCCGTTGTGCGATTCGGTGCTTTCATGCTGCATGCTGGGCAGTTCAGCAGCCCCTGCAGGTTCTTCCGAAGGTTACGGAGCGGCGCATGAGTAGCACCTTCCCCAACATCTCCATCAGCACGGAGCGGTTGGTGCTGCGGCCCCTCGACGAGGACGACGTGCCCGCGATGGCCGAGATGATGAACGACGAGCAGGTCGCCGCCTGGACCGACGTACCGCAGCCGTTCACCGAGAACGGCGCCCGGCACTGGATCACCGCGTACGCGCCCGCCGAACGCGCCGCGGGCCGGGGCCTGGACCTCGCGGTCACCGAGTTCCTCACCCAGCGCCTGGTCGGCATCGTCCAGCTGACCAGGACCAACTGGCACGTCCGCGCCACCGAGCTGTCGTACATCATCGCGCCCTGGGCCCGCGGCGAGGGCTACGCGTCCGAGGCCGCGCTCGCCACCGCCCACTGGCTCTTCGGCGACCAGAAGTTCGAGCGCATCGAGCTGCGCACGGCCGCCGACAACACCGCCTCCCAGCAGGTCGCCCAGAAGATCGGCTGCATCAGCGAGGGCGTGCTGCGCAACGCCTGCATAGCCCACGTCCGCACCGCGGACGGCACCTGGACCGACAGCCGTACCGACTTCATCGTCTGGAGCCTGCTGCCGGAAGACCTCGAAGGCGGCGACGAGCAGTTCGCCGACACCGGGGGTTTCAGCTCCTACGCCGACTGGAACTGACCCCACCGGGGCCGTGCGCACGCTCCGCACCGCCCCCACCGCGCGTCCGCCGGCTTCACCGGGTACGCTCACGGAGCCCACTCAGGGCCCCGTACCCCAGACGACCTGCGAAAACGGAGACTGACGACGATGGCCGACCGGGTCACGGTGATCGGCTGGGACGGCTCGCCGCCGACCGAAGCGGCACGCGCCGCCCTCGGTGCCGCCACGCTCGTGGCGGGCGCGGCCCACCACCTGGAGCTCCCCGAGATCCCGCCCGCCGCCGAACGCGTCCGCCTCGGCAGCGTCGCCCTCGCCGCCCGCCGCGTCGCCGCGCACCGCGGCACCGCGGTCGTGCTGGCCGACGGCGACCCCGGTTTCTTCGGCGTCGTACGGACCCTGCGCGCACCGGAGTTCGGGCTGGAGGTCGAGGTCGTCCCCGCCGTCTCCTCCGTGGCCGCCGCCTTCGCCCGCGCCGGCATGCCCTGGGACGACGCCCAGGTGGTCGTCGCCCATCCCCGCACCCTGCGCCGCGCCGTCAACGTGTGCCGGGCCCACACCAAGGTCGCCGTCCTCACCTCACCGGGCGCCGGCCCCGCCGAACTCGGCCTCCTGATGGAGGGAGTGCACCGGACCTTCGTCATCTGCGAGGAACTCGGCACCGCACGCGAACAGGTCACCGTCGTCACGTCCGACAAGGCCGCCGACCACACCTGGCGCGACCCCAACGTCGTCATCGTCGTCGGCGGCCGGGCGACGACGGCCGGGGACGGCGGCTGGATCGCCGGCCGCGACCCGGGCGCCGGGCCGCGCGGCTGGGTGCGGCCGGACGAGGAGTACGGCGCGCCCGGTGACCTCGGCGAGGGCGAGACCCAGCTGCTGCGGGCCGCCCAACTCGCCCGCCTCGGCCCCCGCGTCGGTGACCTCGTCTGGGACATCGGCTGCGGCAGCGGCGCGTTGGCCACCGAGGCCGCGCGCGCCGGAGCCGCCGTCATCGCCGTCGACCGGCTGCCCGACGCCTGCGCCCGGACCGAGGCGGCCGCGCGCCGCTTCGGCGTCCAGCTCCAAGTGGTCCACGGCGCCGCCCCGCACGTCCTCGAGAACCTGCCCGAACCCGACGTCGTCCGCGTGGGCGGCGGGGGAGCGGCCGTGGTCTCCGCGGTCGCCGACCGCCGGCCGCAGCGCATCGTCACCCACGCCGCCACCCGCGACGAGGCCGAACTCGTCGGGCGCGGCCTGACCGAGCACGGGTACCGGGTCGAGTGCGCCCTGCTGCAGTCCGTCGAACTGGACACCAGGGCCTGGACGGAGACCGAGCGGAACGTCGCGTTCCTGCTCACGGGGGAGATCCAGCGGCGCGAAGCGCCTCGCTGACGGGCGGCGGCCGGACGACGGGACGGGCCCGGCCGATCGCGCCCCGTGATCCTGTTGTCGTACCGCGCGCGGTAGGCTGGCCGATCGTTGTGCCGTACCGGTGGCCCGGAGCTTCGTTCATCAATGTCCGGAAAGCGCGCCCGTTTTGGGGTGGGTGTGGTACGGCAGAACCCGAGGACGCGCAACGTGGCGCAGTCCACAGCGGGCTGTCGCGGATCATGCTGTCGCGACGGCGGAACGGCCGGGACAATGCCACTGAATGGCTTTGTCGCCTTTTCCGGGCGGTCGTTCGTGCCGCTGGGCACGCACGCTCGTTCTTGACTACGGGGCGGTCGGTGCGCCGTTCCGGGTGAGCTGGTCGTAGAGAAGCACTAACCGATGGGCGAGGGGTACGCATGACCGACACCGGGCAGGTCCCGGCCGAGGGACAGCCGGAGAGCGCAGGCATGGTGGAGCAGCCGGGCGTCCCCGCGCACGGCGCGTACACCTACCTCTCCGAGCTTCCCGCCGAGGACGAAGACCTGCTGCTGCCGGGTGCTCAGGGCGCCTGGGGCAACGAGGTTCCGCCGCCCGCGCCGGAACCGGTCGTCGAGACCTTCCACGAGCCGGGTCCGCACGAGACGGCCGGCCGGGACAGCGGCTCCGTCGACCTCAGCGGCGTCCGGCTGCCCGACTCGGGTCCGGCGTCCGTACCCCCTTCCCCCATCCTCTCGGCCCCCCACGACGCGACGGCGGCGCCCCAGCAGCAGCGCCGGCCGCTGCACCTCGGTCCGCCGATCCCCGACGCCTCCGCCAGCCCGGTCCGCTCCCTCGCCGACCGCGGCCCCGCCGGAGCGCCGGTCCGGCATTCCGGCCCTGCCACGACCGGGCTCGAGTACCTCGACGTCCAGGCCCTGCCCGGCGTGGCCCCGCAGAGCGCGGCCCCCTGGGGCGCCGCGCCCGCCGCCGTGGCCCAGGTCGACGCCCAGGTCCCGGCTGCGGAAACGGTTGCTCCGGCCGCCGGGCCCGAGCCGGTCGCCGGCGCCGCCCAGGCCGCGGTGGCCCGCCTCACCACCCAGGTGGCCGCGCAGGCACCCGCCGAGGAGCCCCAGGACGACGCCGTGGCCCAGGATGTGCACGGTCACGACGGGGTCCAGCCCGCGCTCGGTCACGACGGGGTGTACGTCGCCGCGGCGGACCAGGGGCAGGAGGCCCAGGGCGGTCCGCTGCCGACGGACGCCGGCCAGGAACCGCAGGCCGCGTCCGGCGCCGGTGCGGACGAGCCGCCCGTGGTGGAGGCACCGCCGGTGGCGGAGACCGACGGAGCGGTGTCCGAGGCCGAGGCCGCGGAAGCGGTGCAGGGCGCCGAGCCCGGACAGCCGGTCGCGGGTCCGCACGCCGCCGACCTCGCGGACCAGGCCGCTCCGGGCACGCCGGCGCAGGCCGCGGAGGACCCCGAGGCGCCGCCCGCGCCCGCGCCCGCGGTACCGGCCGAGGCCGCCGAACCCCTCCAGCCGGGGGAGAACGCCCCGGTCGCCGCCGAACCCCTCCAGCCGGAGGAGAACGCCCCGGTCGCCGCCGAGGCACTGCCCGCCGGGGACGCCCCGGACGTGGACGTGGCGTCCGGCGCCGTCCCGGAAGCCGCCGACGCCGTTTCCGCACCCGGTGCCGATCCGGTGGCGGAGGCCGCCGCCGCCACGCCTCAGGGCGGCACCGAGCCGGCCGAAGCGGTTCAGCCGGCCGAAGCCGTCGCCGCGCAGGCCGCAGCTCCCCTCGAGGTGCCCGACGCGGTCGAGGCGCCCGCCGAGGACCAGCCCGCCGCGCCGGTCGGGATCCCCTCCGCCGTGCCCGTAGCGGCCGAGGCCGCCGCACCCGCCCCCGCCGTGGAGCCGCTGCCGGCACCCGAGCAGGCACAGGCGTCCGAGCCGGACCGGGTCCCCGAGCCGCCCCGGACTCCCGACCCGGTCCAGGCCCCCGAGCCGGCGCACGGCGCCGAAGCGGCCCCGGCCGCCCAGTCCGGCGCCCCGGCGCCCGAGGCCGAGACCGCCCCGCCGGTCACCGAGGCAGCCGCGCCCGCCGTCCCGCAGGCGCAGGACCCGCAGCTCACCGTGCCCGCCGCCGAGGACGGCGACGCGGCGACCGCCCCGCAGCAGCCCCAGGCCGTCGAGGAGCAGCCCCAGGTCCAGCCCGCCGAGGACGGCGCCGTTCCGGCCGCCACCGACGGCATGCCGGCCCCGACCACCGGCCCCGGCGTGCCCTCCGGCCCGCAGCAGCAGCCCGTCGAGCCGGTGCCCGCCGAGCAGACGTCCGCCGGGCCGGCGACCGTCGAGGCAACGCCCGCACCGGTCGCCGCCGAAGCCGGGGCGCCGCCCGCGCCCGCCGGAGAGCGGGACCCGGCCGCGCCGGCCGAGCCCCTGCCCTCCGCCGTGCCGCTGCAGCCGCACCCCGAGCAGCCGCTCGGCGAGTTCGTTCCCGTGGACGGCCAGGTGCCGACCACCCCGCACCTGGCCCCCACCCCGCCGCACCCCGTCGTGCTGCCCGCCCAGGACCAGCCGGAGCCCGTGGCCACCGTGCCCGCGCCCCGCGAGGCCGAGCCCGTCGCGGCACCGGTCGCGCAGGACGCCGACGCCGCTCCCGCCGTCGTACAGCCCGACGTCGTACAGCACGCGGAGGACCTGCTGACCACGGCCGCCGACCAGGAGGAGGGCACGGCCGCGGTGGAGGAGCCGAGACGGTCCGCCGGACCCGCCGCGCCCGCCTACGACGACGCCGAGCGCGAGGCCGTCCTGAAGGTGATGCGCGAACGCCGCGACATCCGCAACGGCTTCCGCGGTGACCCGATCCCGCACGAGGTGCTGCTGCGCGTCCTGGAAGCCGCCCACACGGCGCCCTCCGTGGGCCACTCCCAGCCCTGGGACTTCGTGGTCATCCGCTCCGCCGACACCCGGCGGGCCATGCACGAACTCGCCATGCGCCAGCGGGACGCCTACGCCAAGTCGCTGCCCAAGGGCCGGGCCAAGCAGTTCAAGGAACTGAAGATCGAGGCCATCCTCGACACCCCGGTGAACATCGTCGTCACCGCCGACCCCACCCGCGGCGGCCGCCACACCCTGGGCCGGCACACCCAGCCGCAGATGGCCCCGTACTCCGCCGCGCTCGCGGTGGAGAACCTGTGGCTCGCCGCGCGCGCCGAGGGCCTCGGCGTCGGCTGGGTCAGCTTCTTCGACGAGCGCGAGATGGTCCGCGCCCTCGGCCTGCCCGAGCACCTCGAGGTCATCGCCTACCTGTGCGTCGGATACGTCGACGAGTTCCCGGACGAACCCGAGCTGATGCAGGCCGGCTGGTCCAAGCGGCGCCCGCTGTCCTGGGTGGTGCACGAGGAGACGTACGGCCGCCGCGCCCTGCCCGGAGAGGAACCCCACGACCTGCTTGCCGAGACCGTCGCACAGATCCGCCCGCTCGACGCCAAGGCCCTCGGCGAGGCCTGGGAGCGTCAGAAGCGCATGACCAAGCCGGCCGGCGCGCTCGGCATGCTGGAGATCATCTCCGCCCAGCTGTCCGGGCTGTCCCGGCAGTGCCCGCCGCCGATCCCGGAGCCCGCGGCCGTCGCGATCTTCGCCGGCGACCACGGGGTGCACGCCCAGGGCGTGACCCCCTGGCCGCAGGAGGTCACCGCGCAGATGGTGGCGAACTTCCTCGGCGGGGGAGCGGTGTGCAACGCCTTCGCCGGCCAGGTCGGCGCCGAGGTGTGCGTCGTGGACGTCGGTGTGGCCGCCGACCTGCCGGCCACGCCCGGACTGCTGCCCCGCAAGATCCGCGGCGGCACCTCCGACATGACCACCGGCCCGGCGATGACCCGCGAGGAGGCCAAGGCCGCCATCGAGGTCGGCATCGAGACCGCCCGCGACCTGGTGGCGGCCGGCAACAAGGCGCTGCTCACCGGTGAGATGGGCATCGCCAACACCACCGCGTCCGCCGCGCTGATCTCGGTGTACACCGGCGCCGACCCGGCCGAGGTCACCGGCCGGGGCACCGGCATCAACGACGAGACGCTGGCCCGCAAGACCGAGGTCGTCCGCCGCGCCCTGGAACTGCACCAGCCGGACCCGGCCGACCCGATCGGCGTCCTGTCGGCGCTCGGCGGCTTCGAGCACGCGGCCCTGGTCGGCCTGCTCCTCGGCGGCGCCTCGCTGCGGACGCCGGTGATCCTGGACGGCGTCAGCGCCGGCGCGGCGGCCCTGGTCGCCCGCGCGATCGCCCCCGAGGTCCTCGCGGCCTGCATCGCCGGCCACCGCAGCGCCGAGCCCGGCCATGTGGCGGCGCTCAACAAGCTGGGCCTGCGCCCCCTGGTCGACCTCGACCTCCGCCTCGGCGAGGGCACCGGCGCCCTGCTGGCCCTGCCCCTGGTCCAGAGCACCGCCCGCGCGATGCACGAGGTGGCCACGTTCGACTCGGCGGGCGTCACGGAGAAGTAGCGGCCCCGCGGGCGGTCCGGTGTTCAGCTGCCGGACCGCCCGTGCCCCGTTCGCTCCCACGTCTTAAAATCCGCACGTCAGGGCCGCTCCAACGCCGCGGCGCGCCCATCGCAGAGCTGCACGAGGAGCCCTCCCTCATGGCCGAACATCCCGCCTACCCCGTAGGCCTCCGCCTCTCCGGCCGCCGCGTGGTCGTCCTCGGCGGCGGACAGGTCGCCCAGCGCCGCCTCCCTGCGCTGATCGCGGCAGGCGCCGACATCGTCCTCGTCTCCCCGGAGGCCACGCCCTCCGTCGAGGCCATGGCCGACGGCGGCGAGATCATCTGGCAGCGCAGGCCGTACGCCGAGGGCGACCTCGCGCAGGCCTGGTACGTCCTCATCGCCACCAGCGACGCCGAGACCAACGCCGCCGCCTCCGCCGAGGCGGAGCGCAACCGCGTCTGGTGCGTACGCTCCGACGACGCCGACCAGGCGACCGCCTGGACCCCGGCGACCGGACACAGCGAGGGCGTCACGGTGGCCGTCCTCACCACCGACGCCCGCGGCCGCGACCCCCGGCACACGGCGGCCGTCCGCGACGCGGTGGTCGAGGGCCTGCGCGACGGCACGCTCGTCGCCCCGCACCACCGCACCCGCACCCCCGGGGTCGCGCTGGTCGGCGGCGGCCCCGGTGACCCGGACCTGATAACCGTGCGGGGCCGCCGTCTGCTCGCCGAGGCCGACGTGGTCATCGCCGACCGCCTGGGCCCCCGCGACCTGCTCGCCGAACTCCCGCCGCACGTCGAGGTCATCGACGCGGCGAAGATCCCCTACGGCCGCTACATGGCCCAGGAGGCCATCAACAACGCCCTGATCGAGCACGCCAGGCAGGGCAGGTCGGTGGTCCGGCTCAAGGGCGGCGACCCGTTCGTCTTCGGCCGCGGCATGGAGGAGGTCCAGGCGCTCGCCGAGGCCGGCATCCCGTGCACGGTCGTGCCCGGCATCTCCAGCTCCATCTCCGTGCCCGGCGCGGCCGGCATCCCGGTCACCCACCGGGGCGTGGCCCACGAGTTCACCGTGGTCAGCGGCCATGTCGCCCCCGACGACGAGCGCTCCCTGGTCGACTGGCCGTCCCTGGCCCGGCTGACCGGCACGCTGGTGATCCTGATGGGCGTCGACAAGATCGGGAAGATCGCCGACACGCTCGTCGCGCACGGCAGGCCGCCGCAGACCCCCGTCGCCCTCGTCCAGGAGGGCACGACGGCCGCGCAGCGCCGCGTCGACGCCACCCTCGCCACGGTCGCCGAGACCGTACGCGCCGAGGACGTCAGGTCCCCGGCGGTCATCGTCGTGGGCGAGGTCGTGAACGTGGGCCCCGAACCCGCGGTCTGACCAGGCACGACCCGAAGCAGCACCCGGGGCGTCCCGCCCTCTTCCCCGCCGCCGGCAACCGACCCACCCCAGGACAAGGCAGTATCACCCCGTGGCCGAGCTCATCACCATCGAGGACCCCGACGACCCGCGCCTGCGTGACTACACGGGCCTGACCGACGTCGAGCTGCGCCGCAGGCGCGAGCCCGCCGAGGGCCTGTTCATCGCCGAGGGCGAGAAGGTCATCCGAAGGGCCAAGGACGCCGGGTACGAGATGCGGTCCATGCTGCTCTCGGCCAAGTGGATCGACGCCATGCGGGACGTCATCGACGACACGCGGGCGCCGGTGTACGCGGTCACCCCGGACCTGGCCGAGCGGGTCACCGGTTACCACGTGCACCGCGGCGCCCTCGCCTCCATGCAGCGCAAGCCGCTGCCGACGACGGCGGAACTGCTGCGGAGCGCCCGGCGGGTCGTGGTCATGGAGGCGGTCAACGACCACACCAACATCGGCGCGATCTTCCGTTCCGCGGCCGCCCTCGGCATGGACGCGGTGCTGCTCTCACCCGACTGCGCCGACCCGCTGTACCGGCGGAGCGTGAAGGTCTCGATGGGCGCGGTCTTCTCCGTGCCCTACGCCCGCCTGGAGACCTGGCCCAAGGGCCTGGACCCGGTCCGCGAGGCCGGCTTCGCCCTCCTCGCGCTCACCCCCGAGGCCAAGGCCCGCACCCTCGACGAGGTCGCCCCGCACCGCATGGACCGGGTGGCCCTGATGCTCGGCGCCGAGGGTGACGGCCTGTCCGCGAAGGCGCTGGCCGCCGCCGACGAGTGGGTGCGCATCCCAATGGCCCACGGCGTCGACTCCCTGAACGTCGGCGCGGCCGCCGCGGTGGCCTTCTACGCCACTCGTCAGAGGTCCTGACCGACCGCGGAGGACCGGAGGCGGGCGCCGTCCCGCGGGAGGCGGGTCCAGGACACGGAACGGCATCTCCCCGCGAGCGGCCCGTTTTTCGTGCCTTCCGGGGGTACACGAGCGCCGAACCCACTGGAGAGCGGCGTCAGGAGTGCCATGCGCGTCAAGGTCGGATCCCTCAAGACCAGATCACTCGGCAGGCGCCTGCACCGCTGTGCCCGTGAGGTGTTCGGCTGGGAGAGTCTGCGCCCGCCCCAGCTCGCCGCCATGACGGCCGTGATAGAGGGCCGCGACACCATCGTGGTGATGCCGACGGGTGCGGGGAAGTCCGCCGTGTACCAGGTGCCGGGCGTGCTGCTGGACGGGCCGACCGTCGTGGTCTCGCCCCTGATAGCGCTCCAGCGTGACCAGGTCGCCCATCTCTCCGGCATCGAGGCGTTCGACGCCTCGGCCGTCAACTCCGCGCAACGCGCGAGTGACAACGAGGCCGTGTGGGAGCGCGTACGCGAGGGCAGTCTGGACTTCCTGTTCGTCTCGCCCGAGCAGCTCGCGAAGGACGAGGTGGTGGAACAGATCGCCGCGGCCGCTCCCGCGCTGATGGTCGTCGACGAGGCACACTGCGTGTCCACCTGGGGATACGACTTCCGGCCCGACTACCTGTCCCTGTGCCATGTGCGCGAGCGCATCGGCCGGCCTCCGCTCCTCGCCCTCACCGCCAGCGCGGCGGCTCCCGTGCGGGCGGACATCGTGGAGCGGCTCGGCATGCACGAGGTGCACGAGGTGGTCGCCGGGTTCGACCGCCGCAACATCACGCTGGAGGTCGTGCGGCACCGGCAGAACGCGGAGAAGCGCCGGTGGGTGGTGGAACGGGCCGCCGCCGAGGCCAAACCGGGCATCGTCTACGCGGGAACGCGGCGGGAGACCGAGGAGTACGCGCGGGAGCTGTCCGCGCTCGGGTTCGACAGCGCCGCCTACCACGCGGGCCTGCCGGCGGCCGAGCGCAGCCGGACGCACGACCGCTTCCGGGACGGCGAACTCGACGTGGTCGTCGCCACCTCCGCGTTCGGGATGGGCATCGACAAGCCGAACATCCGCTTCGTGCTGCACGCATCGGTGCCGGGTTCCCTCGATACCTACTACCAGGAGATCGGCCGGGCGGGTCGCGACGGAGAACCGTCGACGGCGATCCTCGCGTACCGGCCCGAGGATCTCGGCGTCCAGCGGTTCCGGACCGGCGCCGCCCCCGACCCGGAGGCGCTGGGCGGGCTGATCGACGCGGTGCGCGAGCACCGGGGACCGGTCACGGCCACAGCTCTGCGCGAACGCACCGGCCTGTCCCAGACGCCGCTGACGTCGATGCTGCACCTGTTGGAAGAAGCGGGAGCCGTGACGACGGAGAAGCGCGGCGGTGTTCGCGCCGTGCCCGGGGCGCGGCGGGACGTGTGCGTCCGCGAGGCGATGCGGATCGCTTCCGCCCGAGTCGACCTGGAGCGTTCCCGGGTGGAGATGATGCGGGCGTTCGCGGAGACGAACGGCTGTCGCCGGCGGCACATGCTCGGGTACTTCGGTGAGAGCCTGGCGGACGGCGAATGCGCGGGCTGCGACACATGCACCCGTGCACGGGAGTTGAGGGACGATCCCGCACGGCCGGGAGACATCCTGTCCGGTACGGGCCCGGACCCGCTGGAACCCGTGGCGGCCGACGGCGCCTTCCCGCCCGGGACGCGGGTGGGGCACAGCGCGTGGGGTGAGGGCGAGGTGATGAGCGAGGAGGGGAACAGGATCACGGTTCTCTTCGAGAGCGTGGGCTATCGCACGCTGTCCCTCCCCACCGTCCAGGCCCGGGGCCTGCTGACGCCGGTTTCGCCCGTCGCGACGACGGGCTGACCCCCCCCCGCACCGTCGGCGCGTCTCGCGCCCACACCCGGCTCGCGCGCGCCCGGACGGAGGCGTTCGAAGTCGCGTCCGTGCCAGACCCGGGGCATGGACCGCCGTTCGGCACACGGCCTCTTACGCAGGGGTCCCTGCCTCCAGGCGCACCCCGTGGGTATGCGGCACCGGCTCCTCGCCGGTCGCCGCCCGCGGGTCCGGCTGCGCGTGCTGCTGCCGCCGCCCGTCGTCGCCCAGACCGCGCGCCGGACCCTGGCAGCCCTGCGCGACCGCGATGCCGAGCGCGACCAGCAGCGTCACCACGACGAACACGAACAGCCGCTGCCGCAGCAGCCGCGGATTGGCCGGCCGCAGCCGGCTTCCCGTCGGGCGCGGCGCCGGCCGCCCGGTACCGCTGCGCGGAGCGGGCCGGCTGCCGGAGCGCGGGCCGCCGCCGCGCGGGGGCGGGGTGGACCGGGCCGCGCCCGGCCGTGAGGCCACCCCGCCGCTCCGCGGAGCGCTGCCGCCGCGGGCGGCCGCACCGCCCCTGGCGGGCGTGTTCCCGCGCGGCACCGGAGTGCCGGGAGCCGTGCGCCGCTGGGCGCGCTGCTGCTCGGGGTAGGTGTCGACGAGCCGGCCGGTCGGCAGGTCCGCCTCCGCGGTGCGAGGCCCGGGCGGCCGTACGTCGGCCAGGCCCTGTGCCTCGCGGGCGGCGATCTCCTTGAGCCGGAGCGAGAGTTGCAGCGTGCTCGGGCGGTCGTCGGGGTCCTTGGCCAGACAGGCCCGGACCAGCGGGGCGAGGGCGTCCGGCACACCGTGCAGCTGCGGCTCCTCGTGCACCACGCGGTACAGCATCACCTCGGAACTGCCCTGCCCGAACGGCGAGTCGCCGGTCGACGCGTAGGCCAGCGTCGCCCCCAGCGAGAACACGTCGGTCGCCGGGGTCACGGCGGCGCCGCGCACCTGCTCGGGGGCGAGGAAGCCCGGCGAGCCGACCGCCGTTCCGACGTGGGTGAGCGTGGAGGCCCCGGTGGCCCAGGCGATGCCGAAGTCGATGATCCGTGGCCCCTTCGGGGACAGCAGGATGTTGGACGGCTTCAGGTCCCGGTGCACGACGCCGGCCTCGTGCACGGCGACCAGCCCCTCGGACAGGGCCGCGCCGATCGCCGCCGCGTCGGCCGCGCCGAGCGGGCCGTCGTCGGCGACCTTGTCGTGCAGGGAGGGTCCGGGCACGTACTGCGTGGCGAACCAGGGCCGCTCGGCCTCCAGGTCCGCGGCGACCAGCCGGGCCGTGCAGCCGCCCCTGATCCGCCGGGCCGCCGAGACCTCGCGGGCGAAGCGCGACCGGAACTCCTGGTCCTCCGCCAGATCGGGCCGGATCACCTTGAGCGCGACCCGCTGCCCCTTCTTGTCGGAGCCGAGGTAGACCACGCCCATCCCGCCCGCGCCGAGCCGTCGGTGAAGCCTGAACGAGCCGACGACGCGCGGGTCCTCGCGCCTCAGGCGCATCATCGCCATGTTCATCCCCGCTGCCCGGTCCCTGTGACGTGGCACAGCTTACGTTTCCACGGCCGCCCGCGCGCATAGGCCGCGCCCTCTCGGCCCGAGGGATTGTCCACCTCGGACGGGCGAGGTGAGGCAAGGTCAGGAAGCCGTCCCCGTCGGGGGCATTGAGGCCGGGACGCCCCCAATCCGGCCTTGTCACAGGTGTGTTGACCGGGGTCGCCGCGACCCGGCGCAGTCCCCGGCGGCCGGGACGCGGCACCCGCGCCCGGACCGGACCGCGCCCGGCGGGGCCGGCCACCGGACGATCAGGACACCCGCCGCCGACCGCCCGGAAACGGAGGAAGTGATCGAACTCACTCGAAGTGACGCACCGGCGGGTCCGGACATGACGGGACACAGCGGACGCCCCCTCCGGGAAGACCCCGAGAGTCAGGTTCATGTCTCCACCCAGGGGAGTACTCCGCCGGTCGTCGCTCATCCTCCGGGAGGCCCGCCAATCGGTACGAGGGCATGACGCCCGCCCCGCGCCGCGCGCCTAGATTTGAGGTCAAGCGGCGGGTGGCAGCACTCGTCCCCCGAGGTCAGACACCCGCCGCTGCTGGCACAGGATCCAGTGAGACAGAGACGGTCAGGAGAGGGACCATGGCCCACACGGCACCACGGCGCACCACGTTCGCCCCCCGCCGCACGGGCCGTCGCCACCCGATGGTGGCGACGCTCATGGCCCTCCCCCTGGCGGCCCTGCTCCTGCTCGTCTTCGACGGCTGGGAGACGGTGGCCACACAGGCGTCGTCCGTGGGTGTGATGCTGGGGCGCTGAGCGGCGACCCCAGGCCCGGAAGAGCGGTCCGGGCGGGGACATCCATCCATGAAACCCCGTGGGGACGGGGGTGCGGCGGACGGCACAAATGCCGGCGCAGCTGGGGAGCTGCGCCGGCATTACGCCGTTCCCCGACCCGCGCAGGCATTGCGCCGTTCCCCGCCCCGGCTACGAGCACCGCCCCACTGGACTGCGGGCGCGCACCAGGCCCCGCGTGGCGGCGGCCGGCGCCCCGCCCAGCAGCAGGCATCCGCCCGCCCGGCTTCGGGCAGCATCCGCCCCGCCCGGCTTCGGGCACGTGGGCCACCCGGCTTCGGGTACCGGGCCCGCGTAGCCGCGGGCATGCGTGCCGCCAGGGGCGGCACGGGTGGGCGGTGGGGGAGGCACCCCGCAAGCGCGGGTGAGCGAAACACCCTGCGGCCGGCAACGGCACGGCCCACCTCCCAGCACCGCCCATCCCGACCCCACCGAGCCCAGGACGCCGCCCACCACCCCAGCTCCGCCCACCCCAGGCGTACGCTCACCCCGCGCACTCCAACACCCCCGAGGCCGAAGCAACGCCGTGACCCTCCTGACCGCCCTGGCCCAAGAGGCCGTCGCCGCCGCCCACCCCCACCCCCGCGGAGCCCCCTGCCCCTGCCCGGGCGCAACCCTCGCCGACCGCCCCGACGCCACCGTCGTCCGCCACGCCGGCATCGTCGCCAAGGCCCACGCCCCGGACACCGACGCCGCCGGCCTCACCCTCCGCCTGGCCGCCGCGGCCCGCGTCCCGGACGTCCTCCTGCCCCCGCTCACCACCGCCGCCACAGTCCTGCACGACCGCCTCGTCACCCTCTGGCCGTACGGCGCCCCCGTCGACCCGGACGACCCCGACGCCGCCCCCTGGGAGGCGGCCGCCACCCTCCTCGCGCGCCTGCACCGAACGGCCCCCGGTGACGGCGTCTCCCCACCCCCGATGCGCGGCCCGCTCAAAGCCGCCCACGCCATCGCCCGCCTGCGCGCGTCCCTGGGTGCCGCCCCGCATCCGGCCGGAACCCCCGTCCTCCGCGCCTGGGCCGCGCTCCCCGCCTGGGCCCGCGCGGAGGCCCCCATGCCCGGCACCCCCGCCCTCTGCCACGGCGACCTGCACCTCGGCCAGCTCGTGCGGCACCCGGCGCCCGACGGCCCCTGGCGGCTGATCGACGTGGACGACCTCGGCCTCGGCGTCCCGGCCTGGGATCTCGCCCGCCCCGCCGCCTGGTACGCCTGCGGCCTGCTCCCGCCCGACGAGTGGGCCCGGTTCCTGGCCGCCTACCGCGAGGCCGGCGGCCCCGCCGTACCGGCGGACGGCGACCCCTGGCCCGCTCTGGACGTCCCCGCCCGCGCGCTCACCGCGCAGACCGCGGCCCGCGCCCTCACCAAGGCGATCGCCGCCGGCCGCCCGCTGGACGAGGTGGAGCAGGCCCTGGTCGACGCCTGTGCCCGAATGAGTCCCGTACCCCGCCAGTTGAAGCCCGGTTTCCCGGCGTAGGGTGCAACCGACCGGGGCCGCACGGAGTCTGTCCTGGGGAAACACGAAGCAGGACCTACCGGCGAGGAGTTGAGCCGACCATGCAGTGTCCGAAGTGCCATGCGCCGATGCACACCTACAACCGCAACGGCGTCCAGATCGAGCAGTGCAGCGGCTGCCGCGGCATATTCCTCGACTACGGCGAGCTGGAGTCGCTGACCCGCCTGGAGTCCCAGTGGTCCCAGCCGGCGCCCCCGCCCCCGGCCGCCCCGCAGGCGTACCCGGCGCCGTCCGCTCCCGCCTGGGGCGCGCCGCACGGCGGTGGCCACCACGGCGGCCACTACGGCGGTCACCACCGCCACAAGAGCTTCGGCCACATGCTGTTCTCCAGCTGAGCCCGGACCACGAAGAAGCCCCCGGCCGTACGAGACGGCCGGGGGCTTCTTGCTGTGTGGACGATACTGGGATTGAACCAGTGACCTCTTCCGTGTCAGGGAAGCGCTCTCCCGCTGAGCTAATCGTCCGCGGGCTGTGACCCGTGAGTCACAGACAGTGCGCGATACTGGGATTGAACCAGTGACCTCTTCCGTGTCAGGGAAGCGCTCTCCCGCTGAGCTAATCGCGCGGGTTCGGGCCCTGCCGTACGAGCCGGCGGAACCAGTGGACGATACTGGGATTGAACCAGTGACCTCTTCCGTGTCAGGGAAGCGCTCTCCCGCTGAGCTAATCGTCCTTGGAGGTGGAGACGGGATTTGAACCCGTGTAGACGGCTTTGCAGGCCGTTGCCTCGCCTCTCGGCCACTCCACCAGGAGTGTAGGGGATCGGGATGACCCCTTCTTCCTTCGAGCGGACGACGAGGCTCGAACTCGCGACCTCAACCTTGGCAAGGTTGCGCTCTACCAACTGAGCTACGTCCGCCTGTCGTTTCGGTCCGCTCTCGCGTCCCGGCGACGTGTTGAACTCTAGCGGATTCCCGGTCCAGTACAAAAACGCGTTTGCGCAGCGTGCTGCGCTGCACTCGGCGGATGTGACGGCCGGCTGCTCCCGGGGGACATCTCCCGGCCGCGATTCGGACACCAGCCCTAGACTCGACCTCGTGCTTCACCACCCTTCCGGCCCACCTCCCCTGGCCCGCTTCGGTACCCGCCTCGCCACCGGCCTGCTCGATGTCACCGACGACCCCGCCGCCCTGGAATCGGCCGGTTTCTGGGCGGTCTGCGCGGACTTCGAGGGCCGGCTGACCTGCGCCCGCTTCGCCGAGGTCCGGCAGGAGCCGGTGCCCGCCCCGGTGCCGGGCGCCTGGCGCGGCCCGGCGGCCGGCGACTGGACCTCCTCGCTGGACCGCGCCGGATACACCGCGGCCGTGGGCCGGATCCGCGAGCACATCGCCGCCGGCGAGGTCTACCAGGCCAACCTCTGCCGGGTGCTGAGCGCGCCCGTCGCCCCCGACGCCGACGTGGACGCGCTGACCGCCCTGCTGGCCCGCGGCAACCCGGCGCCGTACGCGGGCACCGTCCGGCTGCCCGGGCACGGCGTCGAGATCGCCACCGCCTCGCCCGAGCTGTTCCTGCGCCGCGCCGGAAGGACCGTCGAGTCGGGCCCCATCAAGGGCACCGGCCGCACCGAGGCGGACCTGCTGGAGAAGGACTACGCCGAGAACGTGATGATCGTGGACCTGGTCCGCAACGACATCGGACGGGTCTGCGCCACCGGCAGCGTGAGCGTCCCCGACCTGTGCGCCGTGGAGAAGCACCCCGGCCTGGTCCACCTGGTCTCCACGGTCCGCGGCGAACTGCGCCCGGACGCCGGCTGGCCGGAACTGCTCGCCGCGGCCTTCCCGCCCGGCTCCGTCACCGGCGCCCCCAAGTCCAGCGCGCTCAGGATCATCGAGGCCCTGGAGCCCGCCCCGCGCGGCCCGTACTGCGGCGGCATCGGCTGGGTCGACGCCGACCGCGGCGTCGGCGAGCTGGCCGTCGGCATCCGCACCTTCTGGATCGACCGCTCCGCCCCCGGCGCGCCGGTGCTGCGCTTCGGCACCGGGGCCGGCATCACCTGGGGATCCGATCCCGAGGGGGAGTGGCGGGAGACCGAGCTGAAGGCGTCCCGGCTGCTCGCGGTAGCGTCGGGGCTGTACCAGGAAAGTGGAGGGGCTCTCACATGAGGATCTGGCTCGACGGCGCGCTGCGGGACATCGATTCCGCCCGGGTGTCCGTCCTCGATCACGGGCTGACCGTCGGCGACGGCGTCTTCGAGACGGTGAAGGCCGTCGACGGCAGGCTCTTCGCGCTCACCCGCCACCTGGACCGGCTGACCCGCTCGGCCCGGGGCCTGGGCCTGCCCGACCCCGATCTCGACGAGGTCCGCCGCGCCTGCGCGGCCGTGCTCGAGGCCACCCCGATGCCGCTCGGCCGGCTGCGCATCACCTACACCGGCGGCCACGGACCGCTCGGCTCCGACCGCGGCGAGCACGGCCCGACCCTGGTGGTCGCCCTCGGTGACACCGCCCGCCGCCCGGAGAGCACCGCCGTGATCACGGTGCCGTGGACCCGCAACGAGCGGGGCGCGCTCACCGGCCTGAAGACCACCTCGTACGCCGAGAACGTCGTCGCCCTCGCCCGCGCCCACCGACACGGCGCCTCGGAGGCGCTGTTCGGCAACACGGTCGGGCAGCTCTGCGAGGGCACGGGGTCGAACGTCTTCGTCGTCCTGGACGGCGAGATCCACACCCCGCCGGTCGCCTCCGGCTGCCTCCCCGGCATCACCCGCGCCCTCGTGGTGGAGTGGACCGGCGCCAGGGAGACCGATCTGCCGCTGGACGTGCTGGAGCGCGCCGATGAGGTCTTCCTCACCTCCAGCCTGCGCGACGTCCAGGCCGTGCACCGGGTCGACGACCGGGAGCTGCCCGGCGCCCCCGGTCCGGCGACCCTCAAGGCGATGCGGATCTTCGACGAGCGCTCCGGGCACGACCTGGATCCGTGACCGGCGCGAAATTCGGCTGACCCGGGGCCGCCGAGCGGGTAGAACACCCGTGATGACGACGACCCTGCGGCCGGCCGAGCCGCTTCAGCGCAACGCCGACGGAACGCGCTCACGCCGGTACCAGGTGTGTGTGAACAGCCGTCCCGTCGGTGTGCTCCACCTCGGCACCTCGGCGAACCTGGGTGACTCGGTGGCACGCATCATCGAGGTGCGGATAGCGGAGCCGGACCGGCGGCGCGGCAGGGGGACGGTGGCCGCGCTCGCCGCGGAGGAGATCGCCCGCGGCTGGGGCTGCACCCAGATGGACGTCGTGGTCCCGGCGGCGGCGGAGGCCGCGCTGCGCATGGCCGGCGCCCTCGGCTACTCCCTGCGCAACCGGGGCATGGAGAAGCGCCTCGACGGCACCCCGCCCGGACTGCCCCCGGAGAGCCGGGGGCGGCCGATGACCTCCGCCGAGTTCACCGCCTGGCAGGAACACGCGTCCGCGGACTACGCCCGGATGTGGATCGACCGGGGCGTCCCCGAGGAGGCCGCGTACGCCAAGGCGCGCAGGGACCACGAGACACTGCTGCCGCGGGGGCGGTCGACCGCGGACATGAGCTTCAGCGTCCTGGAGCACGCGGGGACGAGGGTCGGCGTGCTGTGGCTGGCCCTGCAGGAGGAGAAGGCGTTCGTCTTCGACGTCGAGACCGACCCGGAACACCGGGGCCGGGGACACGGCCGGACGCTCATGCTGCTGGCGGAGCGCCAGGCGATCGACGCCGGCCGGCCGGTCCTCGGGCTCAACGTCTTCGCCGGCAACGCGCCGGCCGAGCGGCTGTACGAGTCACTGGGTTACGAGACGACGGAGTCCGCCTTCACCAAGCCGCTGCTGTAGCCGGGCCGCTCACGCCCGCTCGGCCAGCAGCCGGTCGGCGATCTCCTCGATCCGCCGGCGCAGCCCCTGCTGGCTCTTGCCGCCGTCGAGGCGTTCGCCGCCGATGACGTACGTCGGTGTGCCGGTCACGCCGATGGCCTTGCCCTCGGCCTGGTCGGCGTCGACGATCAGGATGTGCCGGCCGTCGATCAGCGCGGTGTCGAACTCCTCGGCGTCCAGTCCCAGTTCGCGGGCCACCTCGACCAGGAGGGGTTCTCCCGCGCGGTCCAGCTCCGCGACGCGCTCCAGCACCGCTTCCACGTACGGCCAGCCCTGGCCCTGCGCCAGCGCCTCCTCGGCGGCCTGGGCGGCGGCGAAGGCGTGCTTGTGCTTCTCCAGCGGGAAGTGCCGCAGCCGCAGTTCCAGCCGGTCCCCGTAGCGGGCGCGCAGGGCGCGGACGTCGTCCAGGGCGCTCAGACAGTCGGGGCACTGGAGTTCGCACCAGACGTCGAGGACGAGGGCATCGGTGGTGGGCTGGGGTGAGGAGTCGCTCATGGTCACCAGTCTTCCAGGCGGGCCCCCGGGGGCCGAATCGGGCGCTGCCCCGGATCCCGCCACCGCCCCCGGGCAGCTCACCCGCGCCCGGCCGGCGGGGCCCGGGGTCATTCCCGCGCACAGGATCCGTCGAAGGCTGGTCCGGATCCGGGAAGGGCGCGGACCGGACCCGCGGAGGAGGCGACCCGGAGATCTCCCTGATGTCGGGCCCGGGCATGGCCTGCCGGGACCGGGACGGTGCAGGATGGAACGGACGAAGCGCACGCCCCGTGCCGCTCGCGTCCCGCCACCGACCGAGCCCGCCAGGAGGACCGGATGATTGCCGAGACCGTCTGCTCCGCCGTCTCAGCGGCGGGCCTGGGCATCGCGGTGGTCACCGCGTACCGCAAGCGCTACCTCACCGCCGCGCGGATAGCGGCCTACTCCCTCGTGCCGATCGGCCTGGTGATGACCGGGATCGTCGGCTGGCTCTCCGACACCGCCCTCAGCCCTACGGCCTGGGCCGGCTTCGGTGTGCTGGGCGCGGCCTGGCTGCTGTTCGCCGGGACGCGCGCCGTCGAGCGCCGCCGCGGCGGCAGCACCCGTGCCGAGCGCAGGGCCGAGCGGGCCGCCGCCCGCGGCGCCCGGGCCGACGCGGTGGCGCCGGCCGCCTCGGCCCCCTCGCTGGGCGCCGGGAAGAGCCCCGCGGCCCGGCCCGCCTCCCCGTCCGCCGGCACGGCCTCCGGCGACGACTTCAGCGACATCGAGGCCATCCTCAAGAAGCACGGCATATGACCTGAAACCGTTCACAACCGGAACCAAGGTGAACCGGTCAGTGGGGAAAACGGTGAACACCCGCACACGGTGAGTGTGCTGATCGCCAACGGGGTGCCGTCTGGTCCATCATCACCGCGAGATGCTGGACACGTCAGAGAGCGAGGCCGCGCCGCCGAAGGACGAGCCGCGCGGGTGCCTCTTCGCCCTTTCCCAGCCACCGCTGATGATCTTCCTTGCGGTGATCGGGTGTCTCATCCTCATGGCTGCGCTGCACGACCTGCTGTTGCTGTGAGCCGTACACGTCCGTCCCGGCGTCACCCGCCGGGACAGGCGTCGCCCCGATGAGTGCGGCCGTCCGGCCCGGCCGTCAGCCCGCCGCCTCCTTGCGCCGCGCCCGGTACGCGGCCACGTGCAGGCGGTTACCGCAGGTCCGGCTGTCGCAGTAGCGCCGCGAGCGGTTGCGGGACAGATCCACGAAGGCGCGCCGGCAGTCCGGGGCCTCGCACCGCCGCAGCCGCTCCTGCTCCCCGGCCACCACGAAGAACGCGAGCGCCATGCCGCAGTCGGCGGCCAGGTGGTCCGCCACGGAAGCGCCGGGAGCGAAGTAGTGCACATGCCAGTCGTAGCCGTCGTGGTCCGTGAGGCGCGGCGTGGTGCCGGCCGCGGCGACCAGCTCGTTGATCTGCCCCGCCGCCGCCCGGGCGTCCGGCGCGGCGAAGATCCCCGCGAAACGGCTCCGGACCTTGCGCACCGCCGACAGGTCGAACTCCGACAGCACTCCGACGTCACTGACGTTGTGCCCGCGCACGAAATCGGCGAGCGCCGCGACGTCCGGGAGCCCGTCCGCCGCCGACTCGTCGTCCGGCGCGGAGTTCACCAGATCCACCACGGTGTCTAGGGCGCAGCGGGTGTCGTGGGTGATCAGCACGTTTCGCTCCCTGGCCTGGAGGTCGGGCGGGCGCCCGCCGATGCCGGCCGATAGTAGCGACAACCGCGCCCACCGCACCGGGTACCGCCCGCCGGCGGACCGCCGGCACGGCGCCCCCGTACCCCTGGGGGGTCCCGAGTCTCCCACGCCCGGACACGCGCGGTACACACGCAGGCGGGCGCCACCACCGTGAGCGCTCACGGTGACGGCGCGGGCCAGTGCCGTATGCGGTTGTCCTGAGCCCGAGCCGTCTCCCCGAGTGGACGGCGCCGGGCGGTTTGGTGGGGGCGCGACCTAGCTCTCCGCCAGGATGTGCGACAGCTCCTGATCCAGATCGAAGTGCCGGTGCTCCGTGCCGGGCGGCACGGCGGCGTCGGTTCGCTTGAGGAAGGACTCCAGGGCCCGCGCCGGGGCCTCGAGCAGAGCCTCTCCCTCAGGGGAGCTGAGGGCGATGCAGACCACGCCCTGCCCATGACTCCGGGACGGCCAGACGCGGACGTCTCCGGTGCCGGTGGGGCGGTGGAGACCCTCGGCGAGGAGGTCGCGGGCGAACACCCACTCGACGGTCTCCTCGGCTCCGGTGTGGAAGGTGGCGTGCACGGCGTAGGGGTCGGCCGTGTCGTACCGCAGGCCTGCGGGGACAGGCAGGGAGGACTCGCTCGACACAACGAGGCGCAGGTGCAGCTCGCAGCTGACCGTGGTGTTCATAAGCGCCAGGGCCTTTCGCTCAGTGTGCGCTCGGGGATTCGCACGTCGGCGAAATCGACATGCCACCTACGGTGCCGTTGTAAACCCCTCTGAGGGTTTTGCGTGCCTTTACGTAACTCTTCCGGCCGAGAACTCCTGTGAGACCTGCGACCATTCCAGTGACTGATTCACTACGGTAGGGTTTGTCTGTATGAATACGGGGAGTGACGAGCGGGGCGGCGTTGCCGCGGCCATCGACGAGGCGGACGAGATGAAGGCAGGCGAGGAGCGGGCCGAGCGGGGACTCGGCTCCCGGGCTCCGCAGTTCGTCAAGTCACGCAGAGTGCTGCACGTGAGCTGGCAGGTCGGGGTCTTCGTGATCGGCCTCGCGGTGGTCGCGGCCGGTGTCGTCATGCTGCCGCTGCCCGGCCCCGGCTGGGTGGTGATCTTCGGGGGCATGGCGATCTGGGCGACCGAGTTCGTCTGGGCCCAGCTCGTGCTGCGCTGGACCAAGCGCAAGGTCACCGAGGCGGCGCAGCGTGCCCTCGACCCCCGGGTGCGCCGGCGGAACATCACGCTGACGGTGATCGGCCTGGTGATAATCGGCGTGCTGGCGGGGATCTACCTGTGGAAGTTCGGCTTCGTCATGCCCTGGAAGATCGAGGAGCAGTGACCCGCGCCGCCGCAGGTTCGCCCGGCGTCGGCGGCCGTGTGTCCGGCACCTGGTCGGAGGCACCCCCTGACATGGGGTAATGTTCTTCCTGCGCCCGGGCGATTAGCTCAGTGGGAGAGCGCTTCGTTCACACCGAAGAGGTCACTGGTTCGAACCCAGTATCGCCCACCCGGAAGACGGCCCACCTGCGAACAGCAGGTGGGCCGTCGTCGTTGAGGCGCGCAGGTCCAGAGGGCCCGCCTCCCGTGTCCGGCCCCCGCCCGCACCCGCCCCCACCTGCCGGGCCGTCCGCCGGGTCGTCCGCGGGCCCCCCGCCGCCTCCGTAACCTCCGTCGTCCCGCGGCCGGAGAAATTCCTGTCCGGATCACCGGGCTCGCGGCGACGACCGGGTGCGGTGACGGCAGTGGTTCCGGGGACGGCGCGGTGACGATCCGTTACTCCTGGCCGGATGCCGAGGAGTGAGCAAAGAAGCACCCCAAGATCAAGGTCAAGACCGACTTCCAGACGTATCAATCGTTCTGGGACAAGTTCCGGGCGCAGGCCGCCGACGGAAATCCCTCGGACGTTTTCCAAAACGCCGTCACCTTCCTTCGGAAGTACGACAAGCGCGGAATTCTCCTCGCACCCCAAGTCCCGAGTGCGGGACGGCAAGCTGAGCCCGGGTCACTTCCGGGCGAGCGTCCCGAAGGCCGGAGAGGGCGACGGCAAGCGGCTCGGAATTCCCGTCGGCTCCAACGCCATGGCACCCGTCATCGGCGAGAAGCTCTTCCGGCAGGCGGGTGTCGAACCGGAGCGGGGCTGGACCTGGGACAGCACTTCGAGGCCTGAAGACCGTCCACGACAGGACGAAGATCGCCGGCGACACCGGCTGCTTCACCCTCACGTACCCCTACGACCTCTGTCTCCGGCAGAACGGCAGGACCTTCTCCACCAAGGACGGGTTCGGTTCCGACGCGGCCGATCCGACAAAGTGGTGGACGGACGGATACAACCGGCGAGCCCGTCACGTGCACCGTCTCCCTAAGCCCGATGCGGTCCGATTCGAAGGGCACGGAGGCGAGCTGAGTGCCCATCAACGACAGCGCGCTTCCACGACCTCGCGGCCATCGAGAACCTGGCCCTTCGGGCGGCCGGATGCCCGCCCGAAGGGGGCGACGGGGGAGCGCCGTCGCACGGGCGGCGGCGCTCGTCCCCCGAGTGTGGTGCGCGTCACTCGGCGGCGCATGAGTACGCGTACTCAGATCCACGCGCCGCGGCGGGCAGACTCGGGCCATGGACTGGAACCACTACCGTTTTTGCGCCCTGTGGTCCCTGCCCGCCCCGCCGGCCGCCGTGTTCGCCGTGCTGGAGCGGCCCGAGGACTATCCCCGCTGGTGGCCCCAGGTGCGCTCGGTCACCCGCCGCGACGCCGCCACCGGCGTCCTCACCGTCCGCTCCCTGCTGCCGTACGACATGACGATCGTCGCCCACGAGACGCGCCGCGACCCGGCCGCCGGCGTCCTGGAGGTCACCGTGTCCGGCGACATCGAGGGCTGGGCCCGCTGGACCGTCACCGCCGCGGGTCCGGGCACGCTCGCCCGCTACCACCAGGTCGTCGACGTGACCAAGCCCCTGCTCCGCCGTCTCGCCGTACCCGGCCGGCCCCTCTTCCGGGCCAACCACGCCCTGATGATGGCCTCCGGCCGCCGCGGACTCCTGCGCCACCTCGAAGCGGTTTGAACCAACCCCGCGGAGCCCTGTATTGTTCAGTGCGTTCCCGGGCGATTAGCTCAGTGGGAGAGCGCTTCGTTCACACCGAAGAGGTCACTGGTTCGAACCCAGTATCGCCCACCGGGAAAAGCCGGTCTGCAGGACGCAGACCGGCTTTTTTTCATGGCCGTGCGAACGTCTTGAGGGCGGCATCCTGCTGACCGAACGCGTCCGAGGAGGTGCTGGACAAGATCCTCTCCGGCCGCTCCAGCATCGCCCTCGTGGGCGTGCGCCCACTGGTTCAGGACGGGCAGGAACCCGTCCGGGAGCTCCGGCAGGGTGGTGGAGGCTCCGCCTCCGGAGGCGTCGACGTTGCCGGAGGCTCCTGGTGAGACTCGGTGGCGGCGTCCCGCCCCGTCACGCCGCCGCCGGCAGCTCCGGTCGCAGGGGCCAGTCGGTGCTGACCGTCTCCTCCGAGCCGCTGCGGGCGAACCAGGCCTGCAGGCCGCGGGCCTGGGCCGCGTGCCAGTTGGTCTGGAGGGTGTGCAGCTCGGAGGGGGAGAGGCGTTCCAGGCGGGTCGCGAAGCGGCGGCCCACGGCTCGTACCACCTCCAGCGCGGCCAGCGCGTCCGCCGCCGCGTCGTGCGCGCCGTCCAGATCGACACCGTAGTGCGCGCAGAGGTCCGTCAGTGTGCGGCGGCCCTTGCGGTAGCGGTCCAGGTGCTTGTCCAGCACCCGCGGGTCCAGCACCCGCAGCGGGGCGGCCTGGAGCCAGTGGTCCAGTGAGGAGGCCCGGTGCCGGCGCAACTCCCGGTCCAGCAGGGTCAGATCGAAGGGCGCGTTCATCACCACCAGCGGCCGCCCCATCGCCGCGTGCTCGGCCAGCTGATCGGCTATCTCGTACATCACCGGCGCCGGCCAGCGGCCGTTGTGCTGCAGGTGCTCCTCCGTCAGTCCGTGCACCGCGGTCGCCGCCTCGGGCACCGGCACACCGGGGTTCACCAGCCAGCGGACGATCCGCGGCCGGGTGCCCGGGGCGTCCTGGACCACGACGGCGGCCGACACGATCCGGTCGGCCTCGACGTCCACACCCGTCGTCTCCGTGTCGAAGGCGGCCAGCGGCCCCTCGTACCAGCTCGTCATCGCAATACAACTCCTCGTTCACCCAGGGCGGGTGACATCCCGTCTTCTGCCTGTTTGGTGATACCCGGGCCGTTTGCGCCGTACGCCGGAAGGACACAACAGGAGTACGGGTCTTTGCAGTTCAGCGGCCCGCAACGGGGAAACCCTTGGCTCGGAAGGCTGTTGGGCATGGCCATTGCGCAGCCCGAGCGGGGCGGGCTGCTGCCCGAACGCGCGGGTCACCTCCGCGGCACGCTCGCCACCACCGCCTGCATGGAGACACTGCAGGTCGGCTATCTGCACGCGGTCGCCGCCGCGGCCGGCTGCTCGCTGTCCCAGCCCTTCCCGGACAACGGCATCGACTGGCACGTCAGTCACAGCGCGCCCGGCCACACCGTCGACGACGAGGTCACCATCAAGGTGCAGCTCAAATGCACCTACCAGATCCCGCCCAACCCCCCGGGTCCCTCCTTCTCCTTCACGCTCGACAACGACCACCTGCGCAAACTCGCCCGCACGCCCGTCTCGGTGCACAAGATCCTGGTCGTCATGCTGGTCCCGCGGTCCCAGGACGAGTGGCTGCGCGCCGGCCACGACCGGCTCGACCTCAGGCACTGCTGCTACTGGGTCAACCTCGCCGGCCGGCCGGTCACCGGCCGGCACCGGACCACCGTGCGGATACCGACCTCACGCATCTTCGACGACCGGGCGCTGTGCGAGATCATGACGCGGGTCGGAACGGGAGGCAGGCCATGAGAAGCCGTCCCCAGGAGGAACTTCCGCGCCAGGCCCGGCCGCACCCCGACGACCCCGGCTGGCACCGGCCGCCCGACCCCGCCGCCGTCGACCCCGCCGTGCTCGGGGCCCTGCTGCGCCGGCACGGCTGGCAGCGGCGCGGGGGAGCGGCCGGGCGCTACGGCCGCTGGACCCCGCCGGGTCCCGGTGGCGCCGGGACCAGCCTGCTGGTCCCGGAGAGCCGCGCCTTCCCCGACAGCGACGACCTGCTCGGCGAGGCCCTCGACGCGCTCGCCCGCAGCGACACCCCGTCCGCGCGCGAGGTGCTGATCTCCCTCGCCGTGCCCAGCGACGAGATCCGCTGCTGGCGGGACACCCCGGGCGGACCGTCCGGGGCCGCGCCCTGGACGGCCGACGAGCGGCTGCGCGGCGCCACCCGCCAGTTGCTCCTCGCCGCGGCGCTGGCCACACGCGCGCGTGCCGGCTACCACGGTGCCCGGCACCGCTCGGCCGCCGCGGCCCTCCTGGAGAACGTGCTCGTCGGCCCCGGCGCGGAGGGACGCCGGCTCACCGCCTTCGTGCCCGTGCCCACCGGCCGTCCGCTCGCCGTCCGTCTCCACCAGGCGCTGTACGCGGTCCGCGAGGCCATCGACTACCAGCGCGCCACCGGTGGCATGGACGCGTTCGACGGCGCCGTCGAGGCCGGCGCCAGCCGCGAACTGACCGACGCGCTCACCGCTCTCGTACGCGGCACCGAGGGTGCCCGCGTCGCCGTCGCCTGGGCACCCGGAGCCGGTGTCCCCGAGGGCTGCGCGGCCCCCGCCGAACCCGTCGAGTTCTCACCCGGCGACCTGCCCGCCCTGCGCGCGGCCGGCGCCCGCTACCTGCGCGACGAGCCCTCCGTACCGGTCCGGATCACCGGCGCCGTCGTCCGGCTGCGCCGCTCCGGACCCTTCGGCGAGGGCGCCGTACGGCTGCGGGTGCTCGCGGGCGCCGACGTCCCGCACGTCCGCGTCACCCTGGGCGAGGAGGACTACCGCATCGCCGGTCACGCCCACCTCGTCGGGCTCCCGGTGCGGGTGCACGGCAGGCTGGAGCGCCGGGGCGGTTTCCGCAGGCTCACCGGCGCCGGCTGCGTCGTACCCGTGCAGGTCGACGACGCCGAGCGGGACCGGCTGATGAAGTCGCTGCACGAGAACCTCGACTTCTTCGAGGAGGCGTGCGGGGAGGCGTACCGCGACGGGGACTGAGGCGGACCGGGGGACACGGCGGGGGCGTGTCGGGGGGCGGACCGACAGTAACCGTTTCGCGGTCGGCGGTCCCGGGTCGGTACGATCCGTTGTGCGCGCGCTCCGGGTATGGCGCCGCACCCACCTTCAGTCAGGAGAGACCGGTGTCAGACGTCCGTGTGATCATCCAACGCGATTCCGAGCGGGAAGAACGCGTGGTGACGACGGGCACTACGGCCGCCGACCTCTTCGCGGGCGAGCGCTCGATCATCGCCGCGCGCGTGGCCGGCGAGCTCAGGGACCTCAGCCACGAGCTGTCCGACGGCGACGAGGTCGAGGCCGTCGAGATCTCCTCCGAGGACGGCCTGAACATCCTGCGCCACTCCACCGCGCACGTCATGGCGCAGGCCGTGCAGGAGCTCTTCCCCGAGGCGAAGCTGGGCATCGGCCCGCCCGTCAAGGACGGCTTCTACTACGACTTCGACGTCGAGAAGCCGTTCACGCCGGAGGACCTCAAGGCCGTCGAGAAGAAGATGCAGGAGATCCAGAAGCGCGGGCAGCGCTTCTCCCGCCGCGTCGTCACCGACGAGTCCGCCCGCGAGGAACTGGCCGACGAGCCGTACAAGCTGGAGCTGATCGGCCTCAAGGGCTCGGCGTCGCACGACGACGGCGCGGACGTCGAGGTCGGCGCCGGCGAGCTGACGATCTACGACAACCTGGACGCCAAGACCGGCGAGCTGTGCTGGAAGGACCTCTGCCGCGGTCCCCACCTGCCCACCACCCGCCTGATCCCCGCGTTCAAGCTGATGCGCAACGCGGCCGCCTACTGGCGCGGCAGCGAGAAGAACCCGATGCTCCAGCGCATCTACGGCACCGCCTGGCCGTCGAAGGACGAGCTGAAGGCGCACCTCGACTTCCTCGCCGAGGCCGAGAAGCGCGACCACCGCAAGCTGGGCAACGAACTCGACCTGTTCTCCATCCCGGAGCAGATCGGTTCCGGCCTCGCCGTCTTCCACCCCAAGGGCGGCATCGTCCGCCGTGTGATGGAGGACTACTCGCGCCGCCGGCACGAGGAGGAGGGCTACGAGTTCGTCTACACCCCGCACGCGACGAAGGGGAAGCTCTTCGAGACGTCCGGGCACCTGGACTGGTACGCCGAGGGCATGTACCCGCCCATGCAGCTCGACGAGGGCGTGGACTACTACCTCAAGCCCATGAACTGCCCGATGCACAACCTGATCTTCGACGCGCGCGGCCGCTCCTACCGCGAACTGCCGCTGCGCCTGTTCGAGTTCGGGACGGTGTACCGGTACGAGAAGTCGGGCGTCGTGCACGGCCTGACCCGTGCCCGCGGCTTCACCCAGGACGACGCGCACATCTACTGCACCCGTGAGCAGATGTCCGAGGAACTGGACAAGACGCTCACCTTCGTCCTCGGGCTGCTGCGCGACTACGGCCTGACCGACTTCTACCTTGAGCTCTCCACCAAGGACCCGGAGAAGTTCGTCGGTTCGGACGAGGTCTGGGAGGAGGCGACCGAGACGCTGCGCCAGGTCGCCGAGAAGCAGGGCCTGCCCCTCGTGCCGGACCCGGGTGGCGCCGCCTTCTACGGCCCGAAGATCTCCGTCCAGACCAAGGACGCCATCGGCCGGACCTGGCAGATGTCGACCATCCAGCTCGACTTCAACCTGCCCGAGCGCTTCGACCTCGAGTACACCGGCCCCGACGGTGCCAAGCAGCGCCCGGTGATGATCCACCGCGCCCTGTTCGGCTCCATCGAGCGGTTCTTCGCGGTGCTCCTGGAGCACTACGCGGGCGCCTTCCCGGCGTGGCTGGCCCCCGTCCAGGCGATCGGCATCCCGATCGGGGACGCGCACGTGGACTACCTGGAGAAGTTCGCGGCCGCGGCCCGGAAGCAGGGTCTGCGCGTCGAGGTGGACTCCTCCTCGGACCGCATGCAGAAGAAGATCCGCAACGCCCAGAAGCAGAAGGTGCCCTTCATGGTCATCGCGGGCGACGAGGACATGTCGGGTGGCTCGGTGTCCTTCCGCTACCGCGACGGTTCGCAGGAGAACGGCATCCCGTTCGACGAGGCCATCGCCAAGATCGCGAAGGTCGTGGCGGAGCGGGCCCAGATCTGATCCGCACCACCCGAAGGGCCCCCGGGGATCACTTCCCCGGGGGCCTTTCGTCGCCCTCGCGGGAGAAGGTCTGCATCAGCCACGACGAGAACGAACCGGTCACGGCGCCGAGCAGGCCGAGACCGCCCGCCATCATCCCGGTCGCGATCACCCGGCCGGTCGGGGTCACCGGGGTGATGTCCCCGTAGCCGACCGTGCTCAGGGTCGACGCGGCCCACCACACGGCGTCGCCGAACGTCAGCATGGTCGCGCCGGGCGCCCCGCGCTCCTGCTGGTAGACCGCGAGAGCGCCCGAGAAGCCGAGCAGCAGCGTGGACAGGCTCGCGTAGGCGATCACGCGCGCGTACAGCGAGAGCCTGGGCTCCCCCTGCCGGCGCTGGACCACGTCGTAGAGCGGGACGATCCGCAGCGGGCGCAGCAGTGGCAGGATCACCACGACCGTGTGCAGGAAGTGTGTGCTGACGAAGCGCAGGAACCGCTGGCCGCCGAGCCGCCAGCGCACCAGGTAGTCGGCGGCGAACAGCCCCCAGAGCGCGAGCATCACGATCAGGCACAGGCTTCGCCAGAAGGCCTCGACGCCGGTGGCGAGGACCCGGGTGGCATAGGCGGCGATGAAGATCAGCGACCCCAAGAAGAGCGGGATCTCGGTGCGCTGCTCCCAGCGGGCCGCGGGGCTGTCGTCGTCCACCGGCCCAGCTTGGCCGGTGACGGCCTTCCCTCCGCCCCGGCGACACGCCGCGAACGGGCGAAGCCATATGCTGCCTTGCATGACGAGTGAGCCGGAACAGCAGATCGGAGTGGGGACGCAGGACGCGTTCCAGCGCCTGTGGACGCCCCACCGGATGGCCTACATCCAGGGCGAGAACAAGCCGACCGGTCCGGGGGCCGACGACGGCTGCCCCTTCTGCTCGATCCCGGCCAAGTCCGACGAGGACGGCCTCATCGTCCGCCGCGGCGAGCACGTGTACGCGGTCCTCAACCTGTACCCGTACAACGGCGGCCATCTGATGACCGTGCCGTACCGGCACGTGGCCGACTACACGGACCTGACCCTGCCGGAGACGGCCGAGCTGGCCGAGCTGACCAAGCAGGCGATGACCGCGCTGCGCACCGCGTCCGGCGCGCACGGCTTCAACATCGGCATGAACCAGGGCACGGTGGCCGGCGCGGGGATCGCCGCCCACCTGCACCAGCACATCGTCCCGCGCTGGGGCGGCGACACGAACTTCATGCCGGTGGTCGGCCAGACCAAGGTGCTGCCGCAGCTGCTGGCGGACACCAGGAAGATGCTGGCGGAGGCCTGGCCGGCGTCGGCGTAGGCCCGCGGGTGCCCTCGGTTCCGAGGGCACCCGTCACCGTCACGCGTCGTAGAGGTCGGCCTTCCGCGGCGTCGGGTCCTGCACCAGGCCGCTGAGGACGGACGAGCGGTTGCCGAACTTCTCGGTGTCCACGCCGTTGTCCTTCAGCACCCGGATCGCGGCCGAGTGCACCACCCGCAGTACGGGAGTGGCCGCGCGCAGCGCGTCGTCGGCCATGAACCGGTGCCGCCACGGCTGGTCCGCCCAGGCGTGCCGCAGCCCGAAGGGCTCCGGCAGGACGAGCGAGCCGCCGAGCCACTTGAGCATCGGCGGGTACCAGGTCAGCGGGGCGCGCGCGGTGAGCCGCACCACCTCGTCGGTGGGCACCAGGGGCAGGCTGACGGTGCGGTTCTCCCAGGGCTTGAGCGACTTGGCGACCTCCTTGGTGGGCGCCGTCGGCTTCGTGGTGAACAGCGGGTTCACCGGTCCGAGGGCGTGCCCGGTCACCTCGATGCGCAGCGTCTCGTGGAGCACCGTCACCGTGATCATCATGGTGATGACGAGCTGCCCGTCCCACAGCGTCCACTGCACGCCCAGGTAGTGCCGGTCACCGCTGCCGAACTGCTGCTTGTTGCAGATGTCCTGGATCGCGTGCTGCTTGATCTGGAACGCCTCGACGTCCGTGCCCTCGGGCCGGGACACCTCCTTGGCGTTCTCCCCGATGGGCGTCACGATCCAGTGCCGTATCGAGGGGCGGGGGAAACCGCCGGTGTTCAGCGGTCCCCGCTCCAGCATGCGGAGCTGGTCGTGGATGGCGCGTATGACGTCCCAGCTCCGGAAGGGGTGGATCTCCCGGGTGGCGTCGGCGGGCTCCAGGTCCTCGGCGAGCTGCCAGGAGCCCCAGCGGGTGCCCATGCCGAGTATGCCCTTGGGGCCGGCGTAGAAGACGGAGTTGGACCGCTGTTCGGCCCCCAGCCGGGCCAGCGACTGGCGCAGCTGCTCGGCCGCGGTCTCGCCCGGGGCGCGCGGCACGGCCTCTGGCACCTTGGCGCCGACGCTGCTGCCGGAGAGCAGGCCCTCCCAGCGCGCCCGCAGATCCCGGGCGCTGCGCTCGCAGATCCGCTTGGCCCAGAACCAGCCGAGCACCGGGATCACGACACAGCCCCGCGCGTACCAGCCCCAGAATCCGCCGAAGGGCATCTTCAGCAGGAAGAGCGCGGCGAGCACGCCCACCCCGGTGAGCAGGACGGTGGCGAGCGTCCCGGCGCGCCGGTCGTCGCGCTTGGCGACGAACGTGCGCAGCTGGAAGACGAGCAGCCAGCCGATGAACCCCGGCAGGAAGATCAGCCCGCACAGCACCACGACGACGGACAGCCGGTTGTCGCGCTCGCGGCGGATGTTGTTCGCCGCGAGCGCGTGCTCCACCACGACCTGGGGCTCGGCGCCGAAGGACTGGATGAGCGGCTTGCGGCCCGGCGCGAGCATGCGGTCGACCACGGCCCGTGAGAAGGCCTCGCCGAGATTGGGCTTGAGCAGGGATATCCGGCCGGCCTTGACGGTCGACTGGTGCCATTCGTTGTCGGTCTTCTTGATGTCCTCGATCACGTTGTCCCGGTAGGCCGCCGAGGCCAGCGCGTACGTCGCCGCCTGTCCCTCGTCGCCGGAGACGGGCACCTGCGGGCCGTCCCACTCCGTACCAACCGACATTCCCGCCCCCTCGCCGCCGGTGTCGCTCCTGCGGCCTTCCCGACTTCACTGCCCCGCACACCTGTTGAACAGGCCAACCTGCCGAATCGGCATGACAACCGCACGACTTCGGCACGACGTGATCAGGTGATCAGCGTATCCGCAGCCACCGACAGCGCGCCGGTGGACGGCCGAAGCCGCCCACCGGCGCCCGGAGCCGACCGGGGTCGGTCACGGCGCCTCGCCCGCCTGTTCGCGGATCCGCTCGGCGATCTGCGGCGGCATCGGCTCGTGCCGCGCGTAGGCGCGGTCGAAGCGGGCCGTGCCGTGGGACAGCGAGCGCAGGTCGATCGCGTACCGCCCGATCTCGAACTCGGGCACCTCGGCCCGGATCAGGGTCCGGCCCGAGCCCACCTGCTCGGTGCCGAGCACCCGGCCGCGCCGGCTCGACAGGTCGCTCATCACCGGGCCCACGTAGTCGTCCGGGACCAGCACGCCCACCTCGCTCACCGGCTCCAGCAGATGGATCCGCGCGCCCGCGGCGGCCTCGCGCAACGCCAGCGCGCCCGCCGTCTGGAAGGCGGCGTCGGAGGAGTCCACCGAGTGCGCCTTGCCGTCCAGCAGCGTGATCCGGACGTCGATGAGCGGATAGCCCGCCGCGACGCCCTTGGCCGCCTGCGCCCGCACGCCCTTCTCCACGGACGGGATGAACTGGCGCGGTACGGCACCGCCGACCACCTTGTCGACGAACTCGACGCCCGAGCCGCCGGGCAGCGGCTCCACCTCGATCTCGCAGATGGCGTACTGCCCGTGCCCGCCGGACTGCTTCACGTGCCGGCCGCGCCCGGCGGCCTTCACCGCGAACGTCTCCCGCAGGGAGACCTTGTGCGGGACGACGTCGACCTGGACGCCGTACCTGCTGCGCAGCCGCTCCAGGGCGACGTCCGCGTGCGCCTCGCCCAGGCACCACAGCACCACCTGGTGGGTGTCCTGGTTCTGCTCCAGGCGCATCGTCGGGTCCTCGGCGACCAGGCGGGCCAGGCCCTGCGAGAGCTTGTCCTCGTCGGCCTTGCTGTGCGCCTGGATGGCGAGCGGCAGCAGCGGGTCGGGCATCCGCCAGGGCTCCATCAGGAGCGGGTCGTCCTTGGCCGAGAGGGTGTCACCGGTCTCCGCGCGGCCGAGCTTGGCCACGGACACCAGGTCGCCGGCGACGGCGTGCGTCACCGGGCGCTGCTGCTTGCCGAACGGGGTGGACAGGGCGCCGATCTTCTCGTCGACGTCGTGGTCCTCGTGCCCGCGGTCCGTCAGCCCGTGCCCGGAGACGTGCACCGTCTCGTCGGGGCGCAGGGTGCCGGAGAAGACGCGGACCAGGGAGATACGGCCGACGTACGGGTCGGAGGAGGTCTTCACCACCTCGGCGACCAGCGGGCCCTCCGTGTCGCAGGCCTTCAGCTCCCGCGTCCTGCCGTCGATCGTGGTGACCCCTGGCAGGGGGTGCTCGAACGGCGTCGGGAACCCACCGGTGATCAGCTCCAGCAGCTCCACCGTGCCGAGGCCCTGCCGGGCGCCCTCGGCGGCGGGGGCGGCGGCCAGCACGGGGAAGAACGTGCCGCGTGCCACGGCCCGCTCCAGGTCCTGGATCAGCGTCTTGACGTCGACCCGCTCGCCGCCCAGGTAGCGGTCCATGAGGGTCTCGTCCTCGCTCTCGGCGATGATCCCCTCGATCAGCCGGTCGCGGGCCGTCTCGATGTCCGGGAGCTGGTCCTCACCGGGCTCGGACTCCTTGCGCTCACCGGTCGAGTAGTCGAACAGCTTCCGCGACAGCAGGCCGACGAGGCCCGTCACCGGAGCGTGCCCGTCGGGGCCCTCGGGGCCGCGCAGCGGCAGGTACAGGGGCAGCACGGCGTCGGGGTCGTCGGCGCCGAACGCCTCCGCGCAGACCCGGGTCATCTCCTCGAAGTTCGCGCGCGCGCTCTCCAGGTGCGTCACCACGATCGCCCGGGGCATACCGACGGCCTGGCACTCCTCCCAGACCATCCGGGTCGAGCCGTCCACCCCGTCCGAGGCCGAGACGACGAAGAGGGCCGCGTCCGCCGCACGCAGACCGGCCCGCAGCTCCCCGACGAAGTCCGCGTATCCGGGAGTGTCGAGGACGTTGACCTTGATCCCGTCCCATTCGACCGGGACCAGCGAGAGCTGCACCGATCGCTGCTGCCGGTGCTCGATGTCGTCGTGGTCGGAGACGGTGCCGCCGTCCTCCACGCGGCCCGCCCGGTTCACCGCCCCCGCGGTCAGCGCGAGGGCCTCCACCAAAGTGGTCTTGCCCGATCCGGAGTGGCCGACCAGCACCACATTCCTAATGGACGCGGGGTGGTCGGCCGCCCTTGCCCTGCCGGCGGCTCCGGGATGTGTCTGTGCCTTGTCGCCCATGATCCTGCCTCCCGTGCACGGTGAGGTCACTGTGGGCGCGGACACGCGGGACCCGCGTGCTCTGGCGGCTCCGGCGACGCCCGCGGTCCTTCGAGCTTTCCACTCCCGTAACGCCGCGTCCATACGAACGGCCGCGAACGGCCACGGCGCCTCGGGCACGCCACGCCCGCCCGCGCCCCGGGGTGCGCGCGAGGCGCCGGTGCGGGCTCACGGGTGCCCGCCCGTCACGCACGCGCACGCGTGACTACGATGGGCCAGCCGGAGGCCACCAGGGCCACGGCGACAACGACCGTCGGGAAGGCCATGCTGAACAAGTACGCGCGTGCATTCTTCACGCGTGTCCTCACGCCGTTCGCCGCGTTTCTGATCCGCCGGGGTGTCAGCCCCGACACGGTCACGCTCATCGGCACCGCCGGTGTGATGGCGGGCGCGCTGGTCTTCTATCCCCGAGGCGAGTTCTTCTGGGGCACGGTCGTGATCACGCTCTTCGTCTTCTCCGATCTGGTCGACGGCAACATGGCCCGCCAGCTCGGCCGCTCCAGCCGCTGGGGCGCCTTCCTGGACTCCACCCTGGACCGGGTCGCCGACGGCGCGATCTTCGGCGGCCTCGCGCTGTGGTACGCGGGCAACGGGAACGACAACGTCCTGTGCGCCGTCACGATCTTCTGCCTGGCTAGCGGCCAGGTGGTCTCGTACACCAAGGCGCGCGGCGAGTCGATCGGCCTGCCGGTCGCCGTCAACGGGCTCGTCGAACGCGCCGAGCGGCTGGTGATCTCGCTGGTCGCGGCCGGTTTCGCGGGACTGCACAAGTTCGGTGTGCCGGGCATCCAGTGGCTGCTGCCGGTCGCCCTGTGGATCGTCGCCGTGGGCAGCCTCGTGACGCTGATCCAGCGGGTCGTCACCGTCCGCCGCGAGTCCGCCGAGGCCGAGGCGGCGGCCGGGGAGAACGCCTCCCAGGGGAGGGAGGCGGCCAAGTGAGCACCGCGGACCGGCTCACCGACGCGCTGTACGGGCTCGGCTGGAGCACCGTCAAGAACCTCCCCGAACCCGTCGCGGTCCGCCTCGGCCGGACCATCGCCGACCTCGCCTGGAAGCGGCGCGGCAAGGGCGTACTGCGTCTGGAGGCCAACTACGCGCGCGTGGTGCCCGACGCCGGCCCGGAGCGGCTGGCCGAGCTCTCGCGCGCGGGCATGCGTTCCTACCTGCGCTACTGGATGGAGTCGTTCCGGCTCCCGGCCTGGAGCCCCGAACGCGTCAGGGGCGGCTTCCAGCCCAAGGACCTCCACCACCTGACCGACGGGCTCGCCTCCGGCCGCGGTGTGATCATTGCGCTGCCGCACCTGGCCAACTGGGACCTCGCCGGCGCCTGGGTCACCACCGAGCTGGGGACCCCGTTCACCACGGTCGCCGAGCGGCTGAAGCCCGAGACCCTCTACGACCGTTTCGTCGCCTACCGCGAGGGCCTCGGCATGGAGGTGCTCCCGCACAGCGGCGGCTCGGCCTTCGGCACCCTGGCCCGGCGGCTGCGCGACGGCGGCCTGGTCTGCCTGGTCGCCGACCGCGACCTGTCCGCGTCCGGCACCGAGGTGGACTTCTTCGGCGACCGGGCCCGGATGCCCGCGGGACCTGCCCTGCTGGCCCAGCAGACGGGCGCGCTGCTGCTGCCCGTCACCCTCCGGTACGACGACTCCCCGGTCATGAAGGGCCGCGTGCATCCCCCGATCGAGGTACCGCAGACGGGTACGCGCGCCGAGAAGACGTCCGCCATGACACAGTCGCTCGCCGACGCCTTCGCCACCGGGATCGCCGAGCACCCGGAGGACTGGCACATGCTCCAGCGTCTGTGGCTCGCCGACCTGGACCCCACGAAGGGACCCTCGTGAGAATCGGGATCGTCTGCCCGTACTCGTGGGACGTGCCCGGCGGCGTCCAGTTCCACATCCGCGACCTCGCCGAGTACTTCATCCGGCTCGGCCACGAGGTCTCCGTCCTCGCGCCCGCCGACGACGACACCCCGCTGCCGCCGTACGTCGTGTCGGCCGGCCGCGCCGTCCCGGTGCCGTACAACGGCTCGGTGGCCCGGCTGAACTTCGGTTTCCTGTCGGCCGCGCGCGTGCGCCGCTGGCTGCACGAGGGCGCGTTCGACGTGGTCCACATCCACGAGCCGACGTCCCCCTCGCTCGGCCTGCTGACCTGCTGGGCTGCGCAGGGCCCCATCGTGGCCACCTTCCACACCTCCAACCCGCGCTCGCGCGCGATGATCGCCGCCTACGCGATCCTGCAGGCCGCGCTGGAGAAGATCAGCGCGCGGATCGCGGTGAGCGAGTACGCCCGGCGCACCCTGGTCGAGCACCTCGGCGGGGACGCGGTGGTCATCCCCAACGGCGTCGACGTCGACTTCTTCGCCGACGCCGAGCCCAGGCCCGGGTGGCAGGGCGACACGATCGGCTTCATCGGCCGTATCGACGAGCCCCGCAAGGGCCTGCCGGTGCTGATGAGGGCGCTGCCGAAGATCCTCGCCGCCCGCCCGCAGACCCGGCTGCTGGTCGCGGGACGCGGCGACGAGGAGGCGGCCGTCGAGGAGCTGCCCGCGGAGCTGCGCTCGCGCGTGGAGTTCCTCGGCATGATCAGCGACGAGGACAAGGCCCGCTTCCTGCGCAGCGTCGACCTGTACGTCGCGCCCAACACCGGCGGCGAGAGCTTCGGCATCATCCTGGTCGAGGCGATGTCGGCGGGCGCCCCCGTCCTCGCCTCCGACCTGGACGCCTTCGTCCAGGTCCTCGACCAGGGCAAGGCCGGCGAGGTCTTCGCCAACGAGGACGCCGACGCGCTGGCCCGGGCGGCCGTGGACCTGCTGGCGGACCCGGAGCGGCGCGCCGAACTGCGGGAGCGGGGCAGCGCGCACGTGCGCCGCTTCGACTGGTCGACGGTCGGCGCCGACATCCTGTCGGTGTACGAGACCGTCACCACCGGAACGGCGGCGGTGGCCGCGGACGAGCGACCGGGCCGGCGGTCACGGTTCGGGCTGGCCCGGGACTGAACCGACGGGGGCGACGGCACGGCCGGGGCGTCCCGATAGCCTTCGCCCGTGACCGCAACCCTCATCTGGATCCTCCTCGCCCTCGTCGCCGTCGGCGTCTATCTGAGCTGGACGGCCGGGCGGCTGGACCGGCTGCACGTGCGCATGGACGCCGCGCGGGCCGCGCTGGACGCCCAGCTGCTGCGGCGGGCCTCCGTGGCCCAGGAGCTGGCCACCTCGGGCGTCCTCGACCCCGCCGCCTCGATAGTGCTCTACGAGGCCGCGCACGCCGCCCGGCAGGCGGAGGAGGAGCAACGGGAGGTCGCGGAGAGCGAGCTGAGCCAGGCCCTGCGCGCGGTGTTCGAGGACCCGCGGCAGGTCGAGGTCGTCCGGGAGGCCCCGGGCGGCGACGAGGCGGCCCGTGAGCTGGCCGAGGCGGTACGCCGGGTCCCCATGGCCCGCCGCTTCCACAACGACGCCGTGGGGGCCGCCCGCAGGCTCCGCGAGCACCGCAAGGTGCGCTGGTTCCGGTTGGCCGGCCACGCGCCGTTCCCGCTGGCCTTCGAGATGGACGACGAGCCGCCCGCGGCCCTGGTGGAACGGGCCGCCTGAACCCGGCGCCGCGCCCCGCGACCGCGCAAAACGATCCACCGGGTCGGCATTGGCCCTTGCTGTGGACTGGTCCCCTCGCGTTTCCTCATCCGTGCAGTCACCCTTCTCCACTCAGTGAGGTCACCCGTGTCCACCACCGACAACCAGGCTCCCGAGACCGGCACCGCCCGTGTGAAGCGCGGCATGGCCGAGCAGCTCAAGGGCGGCGTGATCATGGACGTCGTCACGCCGGAGCAGGCGAAGATCGCTGAGGACGCGGGCGCCGTCGCCGTCATGGCCCTGGAGCGGGTCCCGGCCGACATCCGCAAGGACGGCGGCGTGGCCCGCATGTCCGACCCGGACATGATCGAGGGCATCATCGACGCCGTCTCGATCCCGGTCATGGCCAAGTCCCGCATCGGCCACTTCGTCGAGGCCCAGGTCCTGCAGTCCCTCGGCGTCGACTACATCGACGAGTCCGAGGTGCTCACCCCGGCCGACGAGGTCAACCACTCCGACAAGTGGTCCTTCACCACCCCCTTCGTCTGTGGTGCCACCAACCTGGGCGAGGCCCTGCGCCGCATCGCCGAGGGCGCCGCGATGATCCGCTCCAAGGGCGAGGCCGGCACCGGCAACGTCGTCGAGGCCGTCCGCCACCTGCGCCAGATCAAGAACGAGATCGCCCGCCTGCGCGGCTTCGACAACCACGAGCTGTACGCCGCCGCCAAGGAGCTGCGCGCCCCCTACGAGCTGGTTAAGGAGGTCGCCGAGCTGGGCAAGCTCCCGGTGGTCCTCTTCTCCGCCGGCGGTGTGGCCACCCCGGCCGACGCCGCGCTGATGCGCCAGCTCGGCGCCGAGGGCGTCTTCGTCGGCTCCGGCATCTTCAAGTCCGGCGACCCGGCCAAGCGCGCCGCCGCCATCGTGAAGGCCACCACCTTCTACGACGACCCGAAGATCATCGCGGACGCCTCCCGCAACCTCGGCGAGGCCATGGTCGGCATCAACTGCGACACCCTGCCCGAGACCGAGCGCTACGCCAACCGCGGCTGGTAAGGCGACACGGCACATGAACACCCCCGTCATCGGCGTCCTGGCGCTCCAGGGCGACGTACGGGAGCACCTCATCGCCCTGGCCGCGGCCGACGCCGTGGCCAGGCCGGTGCGGCGCCCCGAGGAACTCGCCGAGGTCGACGCCCTCGTGCTGCCCGGCGGCGAGTCGACCACCATCTCCAAGCTGGCCGTCCTCTTCGGAGTGATGGAACCCCTCCGCGCGCGCGTGCGCGACGGCATGCCCGTCTACGGCACGTGCGCCGGCATGATCCTGCTCGCCGACAAGATCCTCGACCCGCGTTCGGGCCAGGAGACCATCGGCGGCATCGACATGATCGTGCGCCGCAACGCCTTCGGACGTCAGAACGAGTCCTTCGAGGCCGCGGTCGACGTCCGGGGCATCGCGGGCGATCCTGTGGAGGGCGTCTTCATCCGCGCTCCCTGGGTGGAGTCCGTGGGCGCCGGGGCCGAAGTGCTCGCCGAGCACGAAGGACACATCGTCGCGGTCCGCCAGGGCAACGTGCTCGCCACGTCGTTCCACCCCGAACTGACCGGCGACCACCGCGTGCACTCGCTTTTCGTCGACATGGTGCGCGCCGACCGGGCACCGGAGTCCTTGTAGGATCTCTGGAGTTCGTTGCAGAGATGGGTTAAGCGAAGGAGACAGGCAGATGTCCGGCCACTCTAAATGGGCTACGACGAAGCACAAGAAGGCCGTGATCGACGCCAAGCGCGGCAAGCTCTTCGCGAAGCTGATCAAGAACATCGAGGTCGCGGCGCGCATGGGCGGCGTCGACCTCGAGGGCAACCCGACTCTCTACGACGCCGTCCAGAAGGCCAAGAAGCAGTCGGTCCCCAACAAGAACATCGACTCCGCGATCAAGCGCGGCGGTGGTCTCGAGGCCGGTGGCGCCGACTACGAGACGATCATGTACGAGGGTTACGGCCCGAACGGTGTCGCCGTCCTCATCGAGTGCCTCACCGACAACCGCAATCGCGCCGCCTCCGACGTGCGCGTCGCCATGACCCGCAACGGCGGCAGCATGGCCGACCCGGGCTCGGTGTCGTACATGTTCAGCCGCAAGGGCGTCGTCATCGTCCCCAAGGGCGAGCTGTCCGAGGACGACGTCCTCGGTGCCGTCCTGGACGCGGGCGCCGAGGAGGTCAACGACCTCGGTGAGACCTTCGAGGTCATCAGCGAGGCCACCGACCTGGTCGCGGTCCGCACCGCCCTCCAGGGGGCCGGGATCGACTACGACTCCGCCGACTCCAGCTTCGTGCCGTCCGTCCAGGTCGAGCTGGACGAGGAGGGCGCCAAGAAGATCTTCAAGCTGATCGACGCGCTCGAGGACAGCGACGACGTGCAGAACGTCTTCGCCAACTTCGACGTCAGCGACGAGATCATGGAGAAGGTCGACGCGTAGCGCCGCCGTGTGCTGAGCGGTACGGCGGGCCGGTGGAACACGTCCACCGGCCCGCCGCCGTTGTCAGAGGCAGCCGTTAGCCTGGCGGCATCCGTGGATCACCAGGCGTCCGCGGATGACCAGAGAGGGAGGGCGCGGTGCGCGTACTGGGGGTGGACCCCGGCCTGACCCGGTGCGGTGTCGGTGTCGTCGAGGGAGTCGCGGGGCGCCCGCTCACCATGATCGGCGTCGGCGTCGTACGGACGCCCGCGGACGCCGAGCTGGGGCACCGCCTGGTCGCCGTCGAGCAGGGCATCGAGGCCTGGCTGGACGAGCACCGGCCCGAATTCGTCGCCGTGGAGCGGGTGTTCAGCCAGCACAACGTGCGCACGGTGATGGGCACCGCCCAGGCCAGCGCGGTCGCCATGCTGTGCGCCGCCCGCCGCGGCATCCCGGTCGCCCTGCACACCCCCAGCGAGGTCAAGGCCGCCGTCACCGGCAGCGGACGGGCCGACAAGGCACAGGTCGGTGCCATGGTCACCCGGCTGCTCCGGCTCTCCGCGCCGCCCAAGCCGGCCGACGCCGCCGACGCCCTCGCGCTCGCCATCTGCCACATCTGGCGCGCCCCCGCGCAGAACCGACTCCAGCAGGCCGTGGCTCTGCACTCGGCCCACGCAACGAAAGGCCGTACGGCATGATCGCCTTCCTCAGCGGCACGGTCGCCGCGCTCGCCCCCGACGCGGCGGTGATCGAGGTGGGCGGCGTCGGCATGGCAGTCCAGTGCACGCCGAACACCCTCTCCACCCTCCGCCAGGGCCGGCCCGCCAAGCTGCACACCTCCCTGGTCGTCCGTGAGGACTCCCTGACGCTGTACGGCTTCGCCGACGACGACGAGCGCCAGGTCTTCGAGCTGCTCCAGACCGCCAGCGGGGTCGGACCGAGGCTCGCCCAGGCCATGCTCGCGGTGCACACGCCGGACGCACTGCGCCGGGCCGTCGCCACCGCCGACGAGAAGGCGCTCACCGCCGTGCCCGGCATCGGCAAGAAGGGCGCCCAGAAACTCCTGCTGGAGCTGAAGGACCGCCTCGGCGCGCCGGTCGGCGCCCCCGTGGTGGGCGCGCCCGTCACCCAGGGCTGGCGGGACCAGCTGCACGCGGCCCTCATCGGCCTCGGGTACGCCACCCGCGAGGCCGACGAGGCGGTCGCCGCCGTGACCCCCCAGGCCGAGGCCGCGGGCGGCACCCCACAGGTGGGTCAGCTGCTGAAGGCAGCGCTGCAGACCCTGAACCGCGCCCGCTGACCGACTCCACCACCCCGAGGCACACCACATGAACTGGGACGACACGACCGACTCCGCCGCCCCCGAGCGGCTGGTGGGCTCCGCCGCCGACGGCGAGGACCAGGCCGTCGAGGCGGCCCTGCGCCCCAAGGACCTCGACGAGTTCATCGGCCAGGAGAAGGTCCGCGAACAGCTCGACCTCGTCCTGCGTGCCGCACGCGCGCGTGGCGCCACCGCCGACCACGTGCTGCTCTCCGGCGCCCCCGGCCTCGGCAAGACCACCCTGTCGATGATCATCGCGGCCGAGATGGGCGCCCCCATCCGGATCACCTCCGGCCCCGCCATCCAGCACGCCGGCGATCTCGCCGCGATCCTCTCCTCGCTCCAGGAGGGCGAGGTCCTCTTCCTCGACGAGATCCACCGCATGTCCCGGCCCGCCGAGGAGATGCTGTACATGGCCATGGAGGACTTCCGCGTCGACGTCATCGTCGGCAAGGGCCCCGGCGCCACCGCCATCCCCCTGGAGCTGCCCCCGTTCACCCTGGTCGGCGCCACCACGCGCGCGGGCCTGCTGCCGCCCCCGCTGCGCGACCGCTTCGGCTTCACCGCGCACATGGAGTTCTACGAGCCGCACGAGCTGGAGCGCGTGGTGCACCGCTCGGCGAGCCTGCTCGACGTCGGCATCGAGGCGGACGGCGCCGCCGAGATCGCCGGCCGCTCCCGCGGGACGCCCCGTATCGCCAACCGTCTGCTGCGCCGCGTCCGGGACTACGCGCAGGTCAAGGCGGACGGTGTGATCACCCGCGAGATCGCCGGGGCCGCCCTCGCCGTCTACGAAGTGGACGCGCGCGGCCTTGACCGCCTCGACCGGGCCGTGCTGGAGGCGCTGCTGAAGCTGTTCGGCGGCGGTCCGGTCGGTCTGTCCACGCTCGCCGTCGCGGTGGGCGAGGAGCGCGAGACGGTCGAGGAGGTCGCCGAGCCCTTCCTGGTCAGGGAGGGACTGCTGGCCCGCACCCCGCGCGGCCGGGTCGGTACCCCGGCCGCCTGGGCGCACCTCGGTCTGACCCCGCCCCGCACGGCCACCGGGGGAAACGGACAACAGGACCTGTTCGGGGCGTGACGGCGAGGGCATTGGCGGGGGCAGGAACCCAGGTGCCATGCTGAGCGTTGTTCCATGCGCGCGGACTCGCTTAGACTCCGCCGATGCCGCCCTTGCGGGCGGCGCCGACCCACCCCCATCAACAGGCCGCTCTCACCGCGCGGTCGCGCGAAGGAAACCCCGTCCCGTGAATACCTTGACCCTTCTCCCGTTCATTGTGCTCATCGCGGCCATGTTCCTGATGACGCGCTCGGCCAAGAAGAAGCAGCAGCAGGCCGCGAGCATGCGCAATGAGATGCAGCCCGGCTCCGGCGTCCGCACGATCGGGGGCATGTACGCGACGGTCAAGGAGGTCAGTGAGGACACGGTCCTCCTCGACGCCGGACCGGGCGTCGACCTCCTCTTCGCCAAGAACGCGATCGGCGCCGTCCTCACGGACGACGAGTACAACCGGATCGTCCACGGCATCGAGCACGACCTCAAGGCCGACGCGGACGTCGTCCCGGACGACGCCTCCTCCCTCACGGAGACCGACGAGCCCGCTGCCGCCGCCTCCGGGGACAAGGCCGTCGACTTCGGCAAGAAGGACGTCGCCGAGGACGGGACCGGCGCCGCCGAGGTCGCCGAGGCCAAGAAGGACGAAGAGCCGAAGAAGACCGACGGCGACTCCGAGGCGAAGTAGTCACGCCCCGGGTGTGCGGCGCGGCCCGGCCGCACCCCGCGCACCCAGGGTGCTTCTGTTCGCCGCACGGAGCCCGACACCATGTCATGGCTGACCGCGCCGATCCGGCGCGGGGCGGCCCGAGAGGGAGTACGAGAAGGTGGCAGCACCTAAGAGGGGCCGGAGCGCGAGCGCCCAGAGCAGGCCAGGGCGCTCGCTGGCCCTCATTTTGATCGCCATCGTGGCGCTCACCGGAGGGATGTTCCTCTCCGGGCACACGACACCGCGCCTCGGCATCGACCTCGCCGGTGGTACGAGCATCACGCTCAAGGCGAAGGCCGACCAGGGGTCCGCGATCAACCAGGCCAACATGGACACCGCGGTCGACATCATGAACCGCCGTGTCAACGGCCTGGGCGTCTCCGAGGCGGAGGTGCAGACCCAGGGGCGCGATCACATCATCGTGAACATCCCCAAGGGCACCAATTCCAAGGAGGCCCAGCAGCAGGTCGGCACCACCGCCAAGCTGTACTTCCGCCCGGTGCTCGCCAGCGAGCCCAGCGGCGCCACCCCGGCGAGCCCCTCGCCGAGCGCGTCCTCCAGCGGCGGCGCCTCGCCGAGCCCGTCCGGCTCCAGCAAGGAGAAGGCGTCCTCGTCCTCCTCCGCCTCGCCGTCGGCCTCCGCCACCTCCCAGGGCCGCGCGGTCACCGACGCGCTGAAGGCGGACGCCTCGCCGTCCGGCTCGTCCTCCCCGAGCGCCTCGTCCTCGTCCGGCGCCAAGACCTCCGCCAGCCCGTCCGCCCCGGCCTCGGGCAACCCGGACACCGCCAGGCTCCAGGCCCAGTACACGGCCCTGAACTGCGCCAAGCCCGCCGAGCGGGCCAAGGCCGGCACCAACGCCAAGCCCGGTGACCCCACCGTGGCCTGCGGCCAGCGGGACAAGACCTGGTACAAGTACCTGCTCGGCCCGGCCGGCGTGGACGGCACAGAGGTGAAGAAGGCACAGGCGATCTTCGACACCCAGGGCGGCTCCGGCTGGCAGGTCCAGATGACCTTCACCAAGACCGGTTCGAGCAAGTTCGCGGACATCACCGGCGAACTGGCCAAGAACCAGAGCCCGCAGAACGAGTTCGGCATCGTCCTCGACGGCGAGGTCGTCTCCAGCCCGTACGTCCAGAGCGCCATCACCGGCGGCCAGGCGGAGATCTCCGGCAGCTTCACGCAGGACGAGGCGCAGAGCCTCGCCAACATGCTGTCCTACGGCGCGCTCCCGCTCTCGTTCAGCGAGGACACCGTCACCACGGTCACCGCCGCGCTCGGCGGTGAGCAGCTGCGCGCCGGTCTGATCGCCGGCGCGATCGGCCTCGCCCTGGTCGTGATCTACCTGATCGCCTACTACCGCGGTCTGTCGCTCGTGGCCATGGCGTCCCTGCTGGTCTCCGCCATCCTCACCTACGTGATCATGGCGCTGCTCGGCCCGGCCATCGGCTTCGCGCTGAACCTGCCGGCCGTCTGCGGTGCCATCGTCGCCATCGGCATCACGGCGGACTCGTTCATCGTGTACTTCGAACGCATCCGGGACGAGATCCGCGAGGGCCGTTCGCTGCGCCCCGCCGTCGAGCGGGCCTGGCCGCGCGCCCGGCGTACCATTCTGGTCTCCGACTTCGTGTCGTTCCTCGCCGCCGCGGTGCTGTTCATCGTGACCGTCGGCAAGGTGCAGGGCTTCGCGTTCACGCTCGGCCTGACCACCGTGCTCGACGTGGTCGTCGTCTTCCTGTTCACCAAGCCGCTGATGACCCTGCTCGCCCGCCGCAGGTTCTTCGCGGACGGCCACAAGTGGTCCGGCCTCGACCCGAAGAGCCTGGGTGCCAAGCCGCCGCTGCGCCGCACCCGCCGTCCCGCCGGTCCCGCCGCCGGCCCTGTCGACCCGAAGGAGGCGTGAGCGATGTCGAAACTCGGCAACCTCGGCGCTCGACTGCACCGCGGCGAGATCAGCTACGACTTCATCGGCAAGCGCAAGATCTGGTACGGCGTCTCCATCCTGATCACCATCACGGCCATCGTCGGCCTGGCGGTGCGCGGGCTGAACATGGGCATCGAGTTCCAGGGCGGCGCGGTCTTCACCACGCCGACCAAGATGAGCACGTCGGTGGCGCAGGCCGAGGAGTTCGCGACGAAGGCCTCCGGCCACGAGGCCGTCGTGCAGAAGCTCGGCAACGGCAGCCTGCGCATCCAGATCGCCGGCATCGACACCGACAAGTCCGGCCAGATCAGGCAGACGCTGGCCAAGGACCTCAGCCTCGACCCGGAGAAGCTCAACGCCGACCTGGTCGGCCCGAGCTGGGGCGAGCAGATCGCCAGCAAGGCCTGGCAGGGCCTGGCGATCTTCATGGTGCTCGTCGTCGTCTACCTGGCGATCGCCTTCGAGTGGCGGATGGCCGTCGCGGCCCTCGTCGCGCTGATCCACGACATCACCATCACCACCGGCATCTACGCCCTGGTCGGTTTCGAGGTCACGCCCGGCACGGTCATCGGTCTGCTGACGATCCTCGGTTACTCGCTCTACGACACGGTCGTCGTCTTCGACAGCCTCAAGGAGCAGACGAAGGACATCACGAAGCAGACCCGCTTCACCTACAGCGACATCGCCAACCAGTCGATCAACGGCACGCTGGTCCGCTCCATCAACACCACCGTGGTCGCGCTGCTGCCCGTCGCGGGTCTGCTGTTCATCGGCGGCGGTTTCCTCGGGGCCGGCACCCTGAACGACATCTCGCTGTCGCTGTTCGTCGGTCTCGCGGCCGGCGCCTACTCCTCGATCTTCATCGCCACCCCGCTCGTCGCCGACCTCAAGGAGCGCGAGCCGGCGATGCGGGCGCTCCGCAAGCGCGTCATGGCCAAGCGCGCGCAGGCCGCCGCCGGCGAGGACGTCGTGGCGGGCCGGCCCGGCGAGGGCGACCAGCACGAGGAGGCGGCGGCCGCCGTGGTCGGCCCCCGCAACCAGCCCGCCTCCCGCAACCGGGGCCGCGGCCGACCCTCCGGGAAGCGCCGATGACCGAGCTCGCCGACATCACGTCGCTGCTGCTCAGCCGCATCCGGGACGTGGCCGACTACCCCGAGCCGGGCGTGATGTTCAAGGACATCACCCCGCTGCTCGCGGACCCCGCCGCGTTCTCCGCGCTGACCGGGGCGCTGGCCCGGATCGCCGCCGAGACCGGCGCGACCAAGGTCGTCGGCCTGGAGGCCCGGGGCTTCATTCTGGGCGCACCGGTCGCGGTCCAGGCGGGCCTCGGCTTCATCCCGGTCCGCAAGGCGGGCAAGCTGCCGGGCGCGACGCTGCGCCAGGCGTACGACCTGGAGTACGGCTCGGCGGAGATCGAGGTGCACGCGGAGGACCTGGTGTCCGGCGACCGCGTGCTGATCGTCGACGACGTGCTGGCCACCGGCGGCACCGCCGAGGCCGCGATCCAGCTCATCCAGCGGGCGGGCGCCGAGGTCTCGGGGCTCGCGGTCCTCATGGAGCTGGGCTTCCTCGGCGGCCGCGACCGCCTGGAGCCCGCGCTCGGCGAGGCACCGCTCACGGCGCTCCTGCGGATCTGACATCCGCCGAACCGCCGACGGCCGTCCCCGGTACCTCCGGGGGCGGCCGTTCGCCGTGCGGCCACCCGCCGCACGCCCCGGATCCCGTTCCACGTCACCGGCGCGGAATCCCGGGGGAGTCCCTCGCGTTGCACGGGTAGACGGTCCTCACAGCCGCCTGCGGGCGATGCCAGGGCGCAGGATCGCTACCATGGGGTTTCCGGAGCCTGACCGGGGGACCCGGATCGCGCACGAGGAGTCCTCTTGCCAGACGAGGCCCAGCCACTGACCGCCGCCAAGCCCGAGCCCGCCTCGGCGCCCGCGGCCAAGCCCGCGCGGAACGTGTCGTCCGCCAAGAACGACACCCGCGGGGCGGTCGAGCACGCCCAGTCCGCGCCTGTCGAGAAGACCCCCGAGGTCACCCGCCCCAAACCGGCCCCGCCCGTGCGCCCCGCCGCCGGCCAGCCCGCCCGTTCCGGCTCCTCCAACCGCGTCCGCGCCCGCCTCGCCCGCCTCGGCGTCCAGCGCGCGAACCCGTACAACCCGGTCCTGGAGCCGCTGCTGCGCATAGTGCGCAGCAACGACCCCAAGATCGAGAACGCCACGCTCCGGCAGATCGAGCGCGCCTACCAGGTGGCCGAGCGCTGGCACCGGGGCCAGAAGCGCAAGAGCGGCGATCCGTACATCACGCATCCGCTCGCCGTCACCACCATCCTCGCCGAGCTGGGCATGGACCCGGCCACCCTCATGGCGGGGCTGCTGCACGACACCGTCGAGGACACCGAGTACGGCCTGGAGGACCTGCGCCGCGACTTCGGCGACGTGGTCGCCCTGCTCGTGGACGGCGTGACCAAGCTGGACAAGGTCAAGTTCGGCGAGGCCGCGCAGGCCGAGACCGTGCGCAAGATGGTCGTGGCGATGGCGAAGGACCCGCGCGTCCTCGTCATCAAGCTCGCCGACCGCCTGCACAACATGCGCACCATGCGCTACCTCAAGCGCGAGAAGCAGGAGAAGAAGGCGCGCGAGACGCTGGAGATCTACGCCCCGCTGGCGCACCGGCTGGGCATGAACACCATCAAGTGGGAGCTGGAGGACCTCGCCTTCGCGATCCTCTACCCCAAGATGTACGACGAGATCGTGCGGCTGGTCGCCGAGCGGGCGCCGAAGCGCGACGAGTACCTCGCCATAGTGACCGACGAGGTCCAGGCCGACCTGCGCGCCGCCCGCATCAAGGCGACCGTCACCGGTCGCCCGAAGCACTACTACAGCGTCTACCAGAAGATGATCGTCCGCGGCCGTGACTTCGCGGAGATCTACGACCTGGTGGGCATCCGCGTACTGGTCGACACGGTCCGGGACTGCTACGCCGCACTCGGCACCGTGCACGCGCGATGGAACCCGGTCCCCGGCCGGTTCAAGGACTACATCGCGATGCCGAAGTTCAACATGTACCAGTCGCTGCACACGACGGTCATCGGACCCAACGGCAAGCCCGTCGAACTGCAGATCCGCACCTTCGACATGCACCGGCGGGCCGAGTACGGCATCGCCGCCCACTGGAAGTACAAGCAGGAGGCCGTCGCCGGCGCCTCCAAGGTCCGCACCGACGTGCCCAAGGCGGGCAAGGGCAAGGACGACCATCTCAACGACATGGCGTGGCTGCGCCAGCTGCTGGACTGGCAGAAGGAGACCGAGGACCCCGGCGAGTTCCTGGAGTCCCTGCGGTTCGACCTCTCCCGCAACGAGGTCTTCGTCTTCACCCCGAAGGGCGACGTCATCGCGCTCCCGGCCGGGGCGACGCCGGTGGACTTCGCGTACGCCGTCCACACCGAGGTCGGCCACCGCACCATAGGAGCACGGGTCAACGGCAGGCTCGTACCGCTCGAGTCCACCCTGGACAACGGCGACCTGGTGGAGGTCTTCACCTCCAAGGCCCCCGGCGCCGGCCCGTCCCGCGACTGGCTCGGGTTCGTCAAGTCGCCGCGTGCCCGCAACAAGATCCGGGCCTGGTTCTCCAAGGAGCGCCGCGACGAGGCGATCGAGCAGGGCAAGGACGCCATCGTGCGGGCCATGCGCAAGCAGAACCTGCCCATCCAGCGCATCCTCACCGGCGACTCGCTGGTCACCCTCGCGCACGAGATGCGCTACTCGGACATCTCCGCGCTCTACGCGGCGATCGGCGAGGGCCATGTCTCCGCGCAGAACATCGTCCAGAAGCTGGTGCAGGCCCTCGGCGGCGAGGAGGCCGCCACCGAGGAGATCGACGAGACGGTCCCGCCGGCCCGCGGCCGCGGCCGCAAGCGGCGTTCCAGCGCCGACCCGGGCGTCGTCGTCAAGGGCGTCGACGACGTGTGGGTCAAGCTGGCCCGCTGCTGCACTCCGGTGCCCGGCGACCCGATCATCGGCTTCGTCACGCGCGGCAGCGGCGTATCGGTTCACCGCAGCGACTGTGTGAACGTCGAGTCGCTGTCCCGCGAGCCGGAGCGCATCCTCGACGTCGAGTGGGCCCCCACCCAGTCCTCGGTCTTCCTGGTCGCCATCCAGGTCGAGGCGCTGGACCGCTCCCGGCTGCTGTCGGACGTCACCCGTGTCCTGTCCGACCAGCACGTCAACATCCTGTCCGCGGCCGTGCAGACGTCACGCGACCGGGTGGCCACCTCCCGCTTCACCTTCGAGATGGGCGACCCCAAGCACCTCGGTCACGTTCTCAAGGCCGTGCGGGGCGTGGAGGGCGTCTACGACGTCTACCGCGTGACCTCGGCGCGCAGCCGGGCGTAGCAGGACGCGAAAGAGGGCCCCGTACAGGCGTATGGGGCCCTCTCACGTGCGCGGTGGGGAACTCAGCCGCCGAACTCCTGCAGACCCTTCAGGGCCTGGTCCAGAAGCGCCTGACGGCCTTCGAGCTCCCGCTCCAGCTTGTCGGCCTTGGCGCCGTTGCCCTGGGCGCGGGCCTGCTCGATCTGCGCCCGCAGCTTGTCCACGGCCGCCTGGAGCTGGCCGGTCAGGCCCGCGGCACGCGCGCGAGCCTCCGGGTTCGTCCGGCGCCACTCGGCCTCCTCGGCCTCCTGCAGCGCCCGCTCGACCGTGTGCATCCGGCCCTCGACCTTCGGTCGCGCGTCCCGCGGAACGTGGCCGATGGCCTCCCAGCGCTCGTTGATCGTGCGGAAGGCCGCCCGCGAGCCCTTCAGGTCCGAGATCGGCAGGAGCTTCTCGGCCTCCTCGGCCAGCTCCTCCTTCAGCTTCAGGTTCTCGGCCTGCTCCGCGTCCCGCTCGGCGAAGACCGAGCTGCGTGCCGCGAAGAACACGTCCTGGGCGCCGCGGAAGCGGTTCCACAGATCGTCCTCGTGCTCGCGCTGGGCGCGGCCCGCGGCCTTCCACTCCGTCATCAGATCGCGGTAACGGGCCGCCGTCACGCCCCAGTCCGTCGAACCGGACAGCGCCTCGGCCTCGGAGACCAGCCGCTCCTTGGTCCGGCGGGCCTCCTCGCGCTGCGCGTCGAGCTGCGCGAAGTGCGCCTTGCGCCGCTTGGAGAACGCCGACCGGGCGTGCGAGAAGCGGTGCCACAGCTCGTCGTCCGACTTGCGGTCGAGCCGCGGCAGACCCTTCCAGGTGTCCACCAGGGCGCGCAGCCGCTCGCCGGCCGCCCGCCACTGATCGGACTGCGCGAGCTGCTCGGCCTCGGCGACCAGGTCCTCCTTGGCCTTGCGGGCCTCGTCGGACTGCTTGGCCCGCTGCGCCTTGCGCTCCTCGCGCCGGGCCTCGACCGTCTCCACCAGCTTGTCGAGGCGGGTCCGCAGCGCGGCGAGGTCACCCACCGCGTGGTGCGCGTCCACCTGCTCGCGCAGGTGGTCGATCGCGGTCCGGGCGTCCTTCGCGGACAGGTCGGTGGTCTTGACTCGCTTCTCGAGGAGGCCGATCTCGACAACCAGGCCCTCGTACTTGCGCTCGAAGTAGGCAAGCGCCTCCTCAGGGGAGCCGGCCGCCCAGGAACCGACGACCTGCTCGCCGTCGGCCGTACGCACGTACACGGTCCCCGTCTCGTCGACGCGGCCCCACGGGTCGCTGCTCACAGCGCCTCCTCCACATGATGCCTGCGAGGGGCCTCAGCACCCCCGGGCATCGTCCACAGTTTCGTCACGGCCAACATAGGCGACCGGCGGGTGACCTGTCCGCATCCAGCGCGGGCGAAATTGCGCTGGCGGCCGCTCCCGGTGTCCCGCCGGGTCAGGACTTGGTGACGGTCGCCTTGTCGATCACGACCGTCGCGTTCGGCGCGGTGTTCCCGGTGGTCGGGTCGGCCGCCTGGGCACCGGCGTCGGCGATCTTCTTGAGCACCTTCATGCCCGACTCGCTGATCGTCCCGAACGGCGTGTAGCTGGGCGGCAGCGGGCTGTCCTTGTAGACCAGGAAGAACTGGCTGCCACCGGAGTGCTTCTGCCCGGTGTTCGCCATCGCGACCGTGCCGGCCGGGTACGAGTTGCCCTTGAGGCTCTTGTCCTTGAGGTTCTCGTCCGGGATGGTGTAGCCCGGTCCGCCGCTGCCGGTGGCCGTGGGGTCGCCGCACTGCAGCACGAAGATGCCCTCGGGAGTGAGCCGGTGGCACTTGGTGTGGTCGAAGAAGCCCTTGCCGGCGAGGAAGTCGAACGAGTTCACCGTGTGCGGGGCCGCCGACGCCTTCAGCGACATGTCGATGTCACCGCACGTCGTCGCGAGCTTCATCGTGTACTTCGCCGACGTGTCGATCGTCATCGCCGGCTCCTTCTTCCAGCTCAGCTTCTTCACCGAGCCCGCCGCCGGCTTCCCGCACGGGTCCGGCGCCTTGCTGCTCGGCGAGGCGCTCGCAGACGCGTCCGCGCCGGCGCTGGTCTTCTTGTCGTCGTCGTTCTTCAGCACGCCGGTCGTGTACAGCGCGACGCTGCCGATCACGACCACGCCGAGCACCGACGCGATCACGGAGTTGCGCATGCGTGCCTTGCGCCGCGCGCTGGTGCGCCGCTGCTGCTGCCGCAAGAACTTCTCCCGGGCGAGCTGACGCCGCCGCTGCTCCTGGCTGACCACCGGGTTCTCTCCTCATGCGTGTCGTGTTGCCGACGGTACGCGTGCGTCCTGTGAGCCGACGGCCGCGTGTAGCCCCGTACCGTATATGGGTTCGCTGAGGAAACGGCAGCGCCGGTAGGCTTCTGGACCACAGGCGGCCTGTTCGCAGGCCCTCCCGTATCGACACAACGAAGGACGATCGTGCTCATTGCCGGGTTCCCCGCCGGGGCCTGGGGGACGAACTGTTATCTCGTCGCCCCCGCCGCCGGTGAGGAGTGCGTGATCATCGACCCGGGCCACGAGGCCGCCGACGGAGTCGAGGAAGCGCTGAAGAAGCATCGGCTCAAGCCCGTCGCCGTCGTCCTCACCCACGGCCACATCGATCATGTGGCCTCGGTCGTCCCCGTGTGCGGCGCGCACGACGTACCGGCCTGGATCCACCCGAGCGACCGGTACATGATGAGCGACCCCGAGAAGGCGCTCGGCCGCTCCTTCGGCATGCCGCTCATGGGCGAGCTGACCGTGGGCGAGCCGGACGACGTCCGGGAGCTGACCGACGGCGCGCGGCTGGAGCTGGCCGGTCTCACGTTCTCCGTCGCGCACGCACCGGGCCATACCAAGGGGTCGGTGACCTTCCGGATGCCCGAGACCGCGGACATCCCGCCGGTCTTCTTCTCAGGGGATCTGCTGTTCGCCGGCTCCGTCGGACGCACCGACCTGCCGGGTGGCTCCACGGAGGACATGCTCGACTCGCTGGCCCGCGTGTGCCTGCCGCTCGAGGACTCCACCGTGGTGCTGTCCGGCCACGGCCCCCAGACGACCATCGGCCAGGAGCGCGCCACCAACCCGTATCTGCGGCAGGTGGCGGCCGGCCAGGGAGCCCCGCGGGCTCCCCGACGAGGAATGTGACGAGAGACTTCCGTGAGCACCTTCCAGGCCCCCAAGGGCACCTACGACCTGATCCCGCCGGACTCCGCCGTCTACCTGGCGGTCCGTGAGGCGATCGCGGCCCCGCTGCGCGACTCCGGCTACGGCTACGTCGAGACCCCCGGCTTCGAGAACGTCGAGCTGTTCGCGCGCGGTGTCGGCGAGTCCACCGACATCGTCACCAAGGAGATGTACGCCTTCGAGACCAAGGGCGGCGACCGGCTCGCCCTGCGTCCCGAGGGCACGGCGTCCGTGCTGCGCGCCGCTCTGGAGGCCAACCTGCACAAGGCGGGCAACCTCCCGGTCAAGCTCTGGTACTCCGGCTCGTACTACCGCTACGAGCGCCCGCAGAAGGGCCGCTACCGGCACTTCTCCCAGGTCGGCGCCGAGGCGATCGGCGCGGAGGACCCGGCGCTGGACGCCGAGCTGATCATCCTGGCCGACCAGGCCTACCGCTCGCTGGGCCTGCGCGACTTCCGCATCCTGCTGAACAGCCTGGGCGACAAGGAGTGCCGGCCGGTGTACCGGGCCGCGCTGCAGGAGTTCCTGCGCGCCCTGGACCTGGACGAGGACACCCGCCGCCGCGTCGAGATCAACCCGCTCCGGGTCCTCGACGACAAGCGCGAGTCGGTGCAGAAGCAGCTCACCGGCGCGCCGCTGCTGCGCGACTACCTGTGCGACGCCTGCAAGGCCTACGACGAGGAGGTCCGCGAGCTGCTCACCGCGGCGGGCGTGGCCTTCGAGAACGACCCGAAGCTGGTCCGCGGCCTGGACTACTACACCCGGACCACGTTCGAGTTCGTGCACGACGGCCTCGGCTCCCAGTCCGCGGTCGGCGGCGGCGGCCGCTACGACGGCCTGTCCGAGATGATCGGCGGCCCCGCGCTGCCGTCGGTGGGCTGGGCCCTGGGCGTCGACCGCACGGTCCTCGCCCTGGAGGCCGAGGGCATCACGCTCGACCTGCCGTCCGCGACCAGCGTCTACGCCGTCCCGCTCGGCGAGGAGGCCCGCCGCGTCCTGTTCGCGAAGGTCACGGAACTGCGCAGGACCGGCATCGCGGCGGACTTCGCCTACGGCGGCAAGGGCCTGAAGGGCGCCATGAAGAACGCCAACCGCAGCGGCGCCCGGTACGCGATCGTCGCCGGTGAACGGGATCTCGCCGAGGGCGTCGTGCAGCTGAAGGACATGGAGTCCGGCGAGCAGACGGCGATCGGTGTGAACGAGATCGTGGCGGAGCTGGAGTCGCGGCTCGGCTGAGCATGCGCGCGCGTGGGCGCCGGAGACCCCGACGGGGGTGTCCGGCGCCCTTGCCGTGGGCGGCGCGGCCACGGTCCGGAGCCGAACGAACGGGCCCGGTCATACGTACATGCTTATGCGGAGCGAACGGTGAACCCCCGCGCGCGTGCGGCAGAATGAGGCTTGCCCGAAGAAGGTCCACCTCTCGAGTGACGGAATCGGCGTGATGAGCAAGACGACAGTCAAGGACGTCTCCAGCGAGCCCGGGTCCGGGCAGGCCGCCGGCGCACCGCGCACGGCGGGCGGCAGCCGCGCCTTCGCCATCCTGCTGGTGATCACCGGCGCCGCGGGGCTGCTGGCCGCCTGGGTCATCACGCTCGACAAGTTCAAGATCCTCGAGGCCAAGGTCGCGGGCAAGACCTTCACCCCCGGCTGCAGTCTCAACCCGGTCGTGTCCTGCGGCAGCGTGATGGAGAGCAAGCAGGCCGCCGCCTTCGGCTTCCCCAACCCGATGCTCGGCCTGGTCTGCTACGGCATCGTCGTCGGCGTCGGCATGAGCCTGCTGGCCCGCGCCCGCTTCCCGCGCTGGTACTGGCTGACCTTCAACTTCGGCACGCTCTTCGGCGTCGCCTTCTGCACCTGGCTGCAGTTCCAGTCCCTGTACCGGATCAACGCCCTGTGCCTGTGGTGCTCACTGGCCTGGGTCGCCACGATCGTCATGTTCTGGTACGTGACCTCGTTCAACGTCCGCAACGACTTCCTGCCGGCCCCGCGCTGGCTGAAGTCCTTCTTCGGCGAGTTCACCTGGGTCGTACCGGTCATGCACGTCGGCGTCATCGGCATGCTGGTACTCACCCGGTGGTGGGACTTCTGGACGAGCTGACGGCCGGCTGACCGCCCGCGCCGGACTGTCGGTGCGGTGTTCTAGGGTTTCTGCGTGGAGCCCGACCTGTTCACCGCCGCAGCAGAAGAACGCCAGGAGAAGGACCCGGCCGCCAGCCCCCTGGCGGTGCGGATGCGCCCGCGCACCCTCGACGAGGTGGTGGGCCAGCAGCACCTCCTGAAGCCCGGCTCGCCCCTGCGCCGCCTGGTGGGCGAGGGGGCAGACCGAAATGGAGGGGCCGCAGGCCCCTCCGGCGAGGGCGGTGGGGGGAGACGGGTGGGACCCGCCGGGCCGTCCTCGGTGATCCTCTGGGGCCCGCCCGGCACGGGCAAGACGACCCTGGCGTACGTCGTGTCCAAGGCCACCGACAAGCGCTTCGTGGAGCTGTCGGCCATCACCGCCGGCGTCAAGGAGGTCCGCGCCGTCATCGACGGAGCCCGCCGCGCCACCGGCGGCTTCGGCAAGGAGACCGTCCTCTTCCTCGACGAGATCCACCGCTTCAGCAAGGCCCAGCAGGACTCCCTGCTCCCCGCGGTCGAGAACCGCTGGGTGACCCTGATCGCGGCGACCACCGAGAACCCGTACTTCTCGGTGATCTCCCCGCTGCTGTCCCGCTCCCTGCTGCTCACCCTCGAACCGCTCACCGACGACGACGTCCGGGGGCTGCTGAAGCGGGCCCTCACCGACGAGCGCGGACTGGGCGGCGCCGTCGCCCTGCCCGACGACACCGGGGACCACCTCCTGCGCATCGCCGGCGGTGACGCCCGCCGCGCCCTGACCGCCCTGGAGGCCGCCGCCGGAGCCGCCCTCGACAAGGGCGAGAGCGAGATCAGCCTCCAGACGCTCGAGGAGACCGTCGACCGCGCCGCGGTGAAGTACGACCGCGACGGCGACCAGCACTACGACGTCGCCAGCGCCCTGATCAAGTCCATCCGCGGCTCCGACGTCGACGCGGCGCTGCACTATCTGGCCCGCATGATCGAGGCCGGCGAGGACCCCAGGTTCATCGCCCGCCGCCTGATGATCTCCGCGAGCGAGGACATCGGCCTCGCCGACCCGAACGCCCTGCCCACCGCGGTCGCCGCCGCCCAGGCCGTCGCCATGATCGGCTTCCCGGAGGCCGCCCTCACCCTCAGCCACGCCACCATCGCCCTCGCGCTCGCCCCCAAGTCCAACGCCGCCACCACCGCGATCGGCGCCGCGCTGGAGGACGTGCGCAAGGGGCACGCCGGCTCCGTCCCGGCGCACCTGCGGGACGGGCACTACAAGGGCGCGGCCAAGCTCGGTCACGCCCAGGGGTACGTGTACCCGCACGACATCCCCGAGGGCATCGCCCAGCAGCAGTACGCCCCCGAGGCCCTCAAGGACCGCGAGTACTACACACCGACCCGGCACGGCGCGGAGGCCCGGTACGCGGACGCGGTGGAGTGGACGCGCAAGCACCTCGGTCGCAAGCGGTCCTGAGCAGCCTGTAGACTGCCCCGAAGTGCTGAGTTCCGCGCAGTCAGAGCGGGACAGCCAGCCGGAGACCCGGTCCTTCAGGACCGGCTCCAGGAGCGTCGCGCACCGTCGAACGGTGTCGCGGGCAGCCCACCACCACCCGGAGTGCCGGGAGCGGTCGGTGGGCCACTCGCGTGCTGCACGTATGTGCCCAGATCAGGGGAGCGGCTGCCCGGCAGGGTCCCGAGCGGACCCGGCGGGTTTCCCCGGCTGCGGATGCGACCTCCCTCAACCCTGACAAGCCGAAAACCAGGAAAGAGAAACAGACAGTGGCGAACCAGTCCCGCCCCAAGGTCAAGAAGTCGCGTGCCCTCGGCATCGCGCTGACCCCGAAGGCCGTCAAGTACTTCGAGGCCCGCCCCTACCCGCCGGGTGAGCACGGCCGCGGCCGCAAGCAGAACTCGGACTACAAGGTCCGTCTGCTCGAGAAGCAGCGTCTGCGCGCGCAGTACGACGTGTCCGAGCGCCAGCTCGTCCGCGCCTACGAGCGTGCCTCCAAGGTCCAGGGCAAGACCGGTGAGGCCCTGATCATCGAGCTCGAGCGCCGTCTCGACGCGCTGGTCCTGCGTTCGGGCATCGCCCGCACGATCTACCAGGCCCGCCAGATGGTCGTCCACGGCCACATCCAGGTCAACGGCCAGAAGGTCGACAAGCCGTCCTTCCGTGTCCGTCCGGACGACGTCGTGCAGGTCCGCGACCGCTCCAAGGACAAGACGCTCTTCCAGGTCGCCCGCGAGGGTGGCTTCGCCCCCGACGGTGAGACCCCGCGCTACCTGCAGGTGAACCTCAAGGCCCTGGCGTTCCGCCTGGACCGCGAGCCGAACCGCAAGGAGATCCCGGTGATCTGCGACGAGCAGCTCGTCGTCGAGTACTACGCCCGCTGATCCCGGTCACGGCGTAGGCACTCCGCCCGCCGCCTCCCCGCCCTTCCGGGTGCGGGAGGCGGCGGGTTCGCGTTTGCCGGCCTCCCCGCGCGCGTGCGGCACCGGTCCCCGCGGGCCCGGCACCCCGTGCGCCGGGCGGACCCCGTCATGGGCGAGCGCCCGGGCCACGGCCGCGTCCCGGTCCAGCCGGGCCCCCTCGCCCAGCAGCTCCTCGTACCGCCCGTCGCCGAGCGCCCGCCGGGCCGCCGCCTCGCACAGCTCGTGCGGGGCGTTGTAGTGGACCGAGCCGAACAGCGGCAGCCCGACCGACGGCCACAGCCGGCCGGCCGCACCCTGCAGCACCGCAGCCTCGGCCGGATCGCCCTGGGACGCCGTCACCAGGGCCAGCAGCTCCAGCGACAGCACCGAGCCGAGCAGGTCGCGGAAGGCGTGCGCGTTGCCCAGGCAGTCCACGAGCAGCTCCCGCGCACGACGCTGGTCCCCGTCCCGCCAGGACGCGTACGCCAGCACGTACAGCGCGTACGAACGGGCCCAGTGCTCCCCGTGGTCCTCGCAAACCCGGCGCACGTCCTCGCACAGCCGCACCGCGTCCGCCAGGTCGCCCTGGAACGCCCGCGCCATCGCCAGCTCCACCTGGCTCATCAGCACGTTGCTGTTCAGCTCGCCGATCTCCTGGTACCGCCCGAGCGCCGAGCGCAGCAGCCGCTCCGCCCGCGCCATGTCGTCCGTCACCAGGGCCAGACAGCCCGTGCGGTGCTCCGCGTACGCCACCGCCGTGCCGTCCGCCACCCGCTCCGCCTGCTCCCGGCACTCCCGCAGCGCCGCCAGCGCCGGCACGGTGTCGCCCTGGAGGATCGCCACGTAGCCGAGCACCCACAGCGCCTTCAGCCTCGACCGCTCGTACCCCGACTCCAGCTCCACGCTGCGCTCCAGCCAGCGCCGCCCCTCCGACAGACGCCCGCAGCCCGCCCAGCAGAACCACAGCGAGCCCGCCAGGTACTGGCCCAGGTGCGCCTCCTGCGGCTCGGTGAGGCAGAACTCCAGGGCGCCGCGCAGATTCGGCAGTTCCGCCTCGACCCGCGCGGCCACCTCCCGCTGCCGCGGCGAGAACCAGTCCAGCTCGCACATCGTGGCCAGCCCCAGGCACCAGTCGCGGTGGCGCCGCCGCAGCCGGGCCGTGTCCCCGGCGGCCTCCAGCCAGTCGGCGCCGTAGGCCCGGACGGTGTCCAGCATCCGGTACCGGGGGCCCGTCGCCGTCTCCTCGCGGGTCACCAGCGACTGGGCGAGCAGTTCCGACAGCACGTCCAGGACGTCCTCGGCGGGCAGCCCGTCCCCGCTGCACACGTACTCGGCCGCGTCCAGGTCGAAGGTGCCCGCGAACACCGAGAGCCGCGCCCACAGCAGCCGCTCGGCCGGAGTGCACAGCTCATGGCTCCAGCCGATCGCCGTGCGCAGCGTCCGGTGCCGCGGCAGGGTGTCCCGGCCGCCACCGGTCAGCAGCCGGAACCGGTCGTCGAGACGTTCGAGCAACTGGGCCGGGGACAGCGCCCGCAGCCGCCCCGCGGCCAGCTCCACCGCCAGTGGGATGCCCTCCAGCCGCAGGCACAGCTCCCGAACCGCGGGGCAGTCGTCCACCGCGGCACCGTGCTGCCGGGCCCGGTCGGCGAAGAGTTCGACCGCCTCGTCCGTGCCGAGCGGCGCCAGCGGGAACAGCCGCTCGCCCGCCAGCCCGAGCGGACGCCGACCCACGGCCAGCACCCGCAGCTCCGGCAGCCGGCGCAGCAGCTCCGCGACCAGTTCGGCGCAGGCGTCCACCAGGTGCTCGAACCCGTCCAGCACCAGCAGGAGGCGGCGGCCCGCGAGATGGCCGAGCAGCGACTCGCGGAGCGGCCGGGTGGTGTGGTCGGTCAGCCCCAGCGCCTCCGCCACCGCGTACTCGACGAACAGCGGGTCCCGGACCGGCGCCAGCTCGACCCGCGACACCGCGTCCCCGGCCGCCACCCGTACCGCGGCCCGGAGCGCGAGCCGGGACTTGCCGACCCCGCCGGCGCCGGTCACCGTCACCAGCCGGGCCGACGCCATCGCCTCGGCCAACCCGCCGAGTTCGGCCGTACGGCCGACGAAGGCGGTGAGTTCAAGGGGCGGATCGCCGTCCGCGCAGGGGCCGGGGCGCTCAGGATCTCGCATGGGACACGGAGCGTACTGAACCGTGTTCATTCCGTACAATCGCTTCCCGCGACTCCGCCCGCCGCCGACGGTAATCCGGTACGGAGCCCCACCACCGGCGCGATAGGCTCGGTGCACTGCTTTTCTCATGGTTCCGATGTTCAGAGCACGTATCAGGGAGCGGGTGCGCACAGTGTCCGGTGGAGAGGTGGCCGGGATCCTGGTGGCCGTCTTCTGGGCGATCCTGGTCTCCTTCCTCGCCGTCGCACTGGTGAGGGTGGCCCAGACGCTCAAGGCGACCACCAAGCTCGTGGCGGATGTGACCGACCAGGCCGTCCCGTTGCTCGCGGACGCCTCCGCGGCCGTGCGCTCCGCGCAGACCCAGATCGACCGGGTCGACGCGATCGCCTCCGACGTCCAGGAAGTCACGTCGAACGCCTCCGCGCTCTCCACCACCGTCGCCTCCACCTTCGGCGGCCCGCTGGTCAAGGTCGCGGCCTTCGGCTACGGCGTGCGCCGGGCCCTGGGCGTCCGCCGGGAGGACGCGCCCGCGAAGGCGCCCCGGCGCACGGTGATCGTGGGCCGCACGGTTCCCGCCGCACGCCGCAAGCGGAAGAAGGACTGAGACCCAGCGATGTTCCGCCGTACCTTCTGGTTCACCTCGGGCGTCGCCGCCGGGGTGTGGGCCACCACCAAGGTCAACCGCAAGCTGAGGCAGCTGACTCCGGAGAGCCTCGCCGCCACCGCGGCCAACAAGGCCCTGGAGACCGGCCGGAGACTCAAGGACGGCGCGGTCGGCTTCGCGCTCGACGTCCGCCACAACATGGCCCAGCGGGAGGCCGAGCTGGGGGAGGCGCTGGGCATCGACGCCGCCCCCGAACTCCCCGCGCCCGGGCGGTACGCCGCCCTGGAGAACGACCGCAGCAACCCGAAGTACGTCGAGAACACGACGTACTCGTACAACCGGAATGAGGACCACTGATGGAGTCGGCCGAGATTCGCCGCCGCTGGCTGAGCTTCTTCGAGGAGCGCGGGCACACCGTCGTCCCTTCGGCGTCGCTCATCGCGGACGACCCGACTCTGCTCCTCGTCCCCGCCGGCATGGTGCCCTTCAAGCCCTACTTCCTGGGTGAGGTCAAGCCCCCCTTCGCGCGCGCCACCAGCGTGCAGAAGTGCGTGCGCACGCCCGACATCGAAGAGGTCGGCAAGACCACCCGGCACGGCACGTTCTTCCAGATGTGCGGCAACTTCTCCTTCGGCGACTACTTCAAGGAAGGCGCCATCAAGCACGCCTGGGAGCTGCTCACCTCGCCCCAGGACAAGGGCGGTTACGGCCTCGACCCCGAGCGCCTGTGGATCACCGTCTACAAGGACGACGACGAGGCCGAGCGCATCTGGCACGAGGTCGTCGGCGTGCCCAAGGAGCGCATCCAGCGCCTGGGCATGAAGGACAACTACTGGTCCATGGGCGTCCCCGGCCCCTGCGGCCCCTGCTCCGAGATCAACTACGACCGCGGCCCCGAGTTCGGCGTCGAGGGCGGCCCCGCCGTCAACGACGAGCGGTACGTGGAGATCTGGAACCTCGTGTTCATGCAGTACGAGCGCGGCGAGGGCACCGGCAAGGACAACTTCGAGATCCTCGGCGAACTGCCGAGCAAGAACATCGACACCGGCCTCGGTCTCGAGCGGCTCGCCATGATTCTGCAGGGCGTGCAGAACATGTACGAGATCGACACGTCCATGGCCGTCATCGACAAGGCCACCGAGCTGACCGGCGTGGCCTACGGCGACGCCCACGCCTCGGACGTCTCCCTGCGCGTGGTCACCGACCACATGCGCACCGCCACCATGCTCATCGGCGACGGTGTCACCCCGGGCAACGAGGGCCGCGGCTACGTGCTGCGCCGCATCATGCGCCGCGCCATCCGCAACATGCGCCTGCTCGGCGCCACCGGCCCGGTCGTCAAGGACCTGATCGAGGTCGTCATCGGCATGATGGGCCAGCAGTACCCGGAGCTGGTCACCGACCGCGAGCGCATCGAGAAGGTCGCCCTCGCCGAGGAGAACGCCTTCCTGAAGACGCTGAAGGCCGGCACCAACATCCTCGACACGGCCGTCACCGAGACCAAGCAGTCCGGCGGCACCGTCCTCTCCGGCGACAAGGCGTTCCTGCTCCACGACACCTGGGGCTTCCCGATCGACCTCACCCTGGAGATGGCCGCCGAGCAGGGCCTCTCCGTGGACGAGGACGGCTTCCGCCGCCTGATGAAGGAGCAGCGGGAGCGGGCCAAGGCCGACGCCCAGGCCAAGAAGACCGGCCATGCCGACATGGGCGCCTACCGCGAGATCGCCGACGCCGCCGGTGCCACCGACTTCATCGGCTACACCGACACCGAGGGCGAGACCACGATCGTCGGCATCCTGGTGGACGGCGTCTCCTCGCCGGCCGCCACCGAGGGCGACGAGGTCGAGGTCGTCCTCGACCGCACCCCGTTCTACGCCGAGGGCGGCGGCCAGATCGGCGACACCGGCCGGATCAAGGTCGACTCCGGTGCCGTGATCGAGATCCGCGACTGCCAGAAGCCGGTCCCGGGCGTCTACGTCCACAAGGGCGTCGTCCAGGTCGGCGAGGTGACCGTCGGCGCCAAGGCCCACGCCTCGATCGACTCCCGGCGCCGCAAGGCCATCGCCCGCGCCCACTCGGCCACGCACCTGACCCACCAGGCGCTGCGCGACGCCCTCGGCCCGACGGCCGCCCAGGCCGGTTCCGAGAACCAGCCCGGCCGCTTCCGCTTCGACTTCGGCTCCCCGGCCGCCGTCCCGACGGCCGTGATGAGCGACGTCGAGCAGAAGATCAACGAGGTGCTCGCCCGCGACCTCGACGTGCACGCCGAGGTCATGGGCATCGACGACGCCAAGAAGCAGGGCGCCATCGCCGAGTTCGGCGAGAAGTACGGCGAACGCGTCCGCGTGGTGACCATCGGCGACTTCTCCAAGGAGCTGTGCGGCGGCACGCACGTGCACAACACCGCCCAGCTGGGCCTGGTCAAGCTGCTCGGCGAGTCGTCGATCGGCTCGGGCGTGCGGCGTATCGAGGCCCTGGTCGGCGTCGACGCCTACAACTTCCTCGCCCGTGAGCACACGGTCGTCGCCCAGCTCCAGGAGCTGGTCAAGGGCCGCCCGGAGGAGCTCCCGGAGAAGATCTCCGCCATGCTCGGCAAGCTGAAGGACGCCGAGAAGGAGATCGAGAAGTTCCGCGCCGAGAAGGTGCTGCAGGCCGCCGCCGGTCTCGCCGAGTCCGCCAAGGACGTCCGCGGCGTCGCGCTCGTCACCGGCCAGGTCCCGGACGGCACGACCCCCGACGACCTGCGCAAGCTGGTCCTCGACGTGCGCGGCCGCATCCAGGGCGGCCGGGCCGCCGTGGTCGCGCTGTTCACGGTCAACAACGGCAAGCCGCTGACCGTCATCGCCACCAACGAGGCCGCCCGCGAGCGCGGTCTCAAGGCCGGTGAACTGGTCCGGACCGCCGCCAAGACGCTCGGCGGCGGCGGTGGCGGCAAGCCGGACGTCGCCCAGGGCGGCGGCCAGAACCCGGCCGCGGTCGGCGAGGCCGTCGACGCCGTCGAGCGGCTCGTCGCCGAGACCGCGAAGTAGGAAGCGGCCCGAGATGCGCAGAGGACGCCGGCTCGCGATCGACGTCGGGGACGCCCGGATCGGGGTCGCCTCGTGCGACCCCGACGGGATCCTCGCCACCCCGGTGGAGACCGTCCCGGGCCGGGACGTCCCCGCCGCCCACCGCCGGCTGCGGCAGCTGGTGGAGGAGTACGAGCCGATCGAGGTCGTCGTCGGACTCCCTCGCTCCCTCAAGGGGGGCGAGGGTCCGGCCGCCGCCAAGGTCCGTGCCTTCGTCCAGGAGCTGGCCAAGGGCATCGCGCCGGTGCCGGTCCGGCTGGTGGACGAGCGGATGACGACCGTGACGGCCAGTCAGGGACTGCGCGCCTCGGGGGTGAGATCGAAGAAGGGCCGCTCGGTGATCGACCAGGCCGCCGCGGTCATCATTCTGCAGCAGGCCCTGGAATCCGAACGGGTGTCAGGCAAAGCACCCGGCGAGGGCGTCGAAGTGGTCATCTGATCGCGATACGGTAACGTTCCGCGCGATGCGGCGGTGTTCGAACAGCCGCCGCACAGCAAGAGGCGGTACGGGAACCGGCCGCGTGACCGTCCGCCTCGCGGCTCTAGGGGATCGATGACTGAGTATGGCCGGGGCCCTGGCTCCGAACCGTGGCATCCGGAGGACCCGTTGTACGGGGACGGCGGATGGAGAGGGCAGCAGACCCACACCGGTCAGCAGTCCCTCTACGACGGCCAGGCGCAGCAGCAGTACCCGCAGCAGCCGCAGCACGGCGACTGGACCCAGGGCGGGCAGCCCGGTCACGACCAGCAGCAGTACCCGTACCACCCCGAGCAGGGCCGGCAGGAGTACGGCCACCAGTACCCCGGCCAGGACCAGCAGTACGCCGCGCACACCCCGCAGCAGTACCAGCACCAGGACGTGTGGAACACGAGCGGTGCCCAGGGCCAGGTGCCGTACCCGCCCGATCCCGGCGACCCGTACGGCCAGCAGCCCGCCGCCTACGGCGCTCAGCAGCACGACTTCTACCGCACCGAGGACGCCTATCCGCCGCCGGAGCCACCCGGCCGCCGGCGTCCCGAACCGGAACCGGAACCCGCGGCCGGCGAGGAGGAGCACGCCTTCTTCTCGGGCGAGGACGACGAGGACGACGCCGAACACGAGCTGCAGAGCAGGCGCGAGCGCCGGGGCAAGGGCAAGAAACCCGTCAAGGGCAAGAAGCGGCGCAACGGCTGCGCCTGCCTGGTCGTCTGCTTGGTGTTCGGCGGAGGTCTCGGCGGGGCCGGCTATTTCGGCTGGAAGTTCTACCAAAATCGTTTCGCCCCGGCCCCCGACTACGCGGGCGAGGGGACCAGCGAGAGCGTGACCGTCGAGATTCCCAAGGGCGCCGGCGGCTGGGAGATCGGGCGGCGGCTCAAGGAAGCGGGCGTGGTCAAGAGCGCCGACGCGTTCGTGAGCGCCCAGGGACAGAATCCCAAGGGGGACACCCTCCAGGCCGGCGCGTACCTCCTGAAGAAGGAGATGTCCGCCGCCAGTGCCGTGCAGCTGATGCTGGACCCGAGGAGCCAGAGCAACGTCCTGGTCAAGCCGGGCGAGCGCAACGCGCAGGTGTACCAGGCCATCGACAAACAGCTCGGGGTCTCCGCCGGCACCACGAAGAAGGTGGCCAAGGCGGAGTACAAGAAGCTCGGCCTGCCGAGCTGGGCGCAGAACAGCGGCTCCATCCAGGACCCGCTGGAGGGCTTCCTGTGGCCGGCCACGTACCCGGCCGCGAAGGGCATGAAGCCCGAGGCGGTCCTGAAGCAGATGGTCGCCCAGTCGAAACAGAAGTACGCCCCGTACAACCTGCCCGCCAAGGCGAAGGCCATGGGCCTGAAGAACGCGTTCGAACTGCTCACGGTCGCGAGCCTGGTCCAGGCCGAGGGCAAGACGCACGACGACTTCCGCAAGATGGCCGAAGTCGTCTACAACCGTCTCAAGCCCACCAACACCGAGACCAACCAGTTGCTGCAGTTCGACTCGACCTACAACTACCTCAAGGGCACGAGCAACATCCATATCTCCGAGAAGGAGATCAACAGCAACCGCAGTCCCTACAACACCTACACCAACAAGGGTCTTCCGCCCGGCCCGATCGGAAATCCCGGCGAGGACGCCCTGCGGGCGACGCTGAATCCGACGCACGACGGCTGGTTCTATTTCGTGGCGACGGACGGTACCACCAACACCGAATTCGCCAAGACCTACGCGGAATTCCAGGAGCTCAAGGACAAGTTCAATGCCTCCTCGGGCAACTGACGCCCGCCGGGCCGCCGTGCTCGGTTCGCCCATCGCCCACTCGCTCTCCCCGGTGCTGCACCGGGCGGCCTACGAAGCCCTCGGGCTCGGCGGCTGGTCGTACGACCGGTTCGAGATCGACGAGGCGGCCCTGCCCGGCTTCCTCGACGGGCTCGGACCGGAGTGGGCGGGGCTGTCGCTGACCATGCCGCTCAAGCGGGCGGTCATCCCGCTGGTGGACGAGATCAGCGACACGGCGGCCGCCGTCGACGCGGTCAACACGGTCGTCCTCACCGAGGACGGCCGCCGTCTCGGCGACAACACCGACATCCCGGGCATGGTGGCCGCGCTGCGCGAACACGGCATCGAGGAGGTCGAGTCGGCGGCGATCCTCGGCGCCGGCGCCACCGCGTCGTCCGCGCTCGCCGCACTGTCGCGGATCTGCACCGGCGAGGTGGTCGCCTACGTGCGCAGCGAGGCCCGCGCCGCCGAGATGCGGCAGTGGGGCGAACGGCTCGAGGTGGACGTCCGCACGGCGGACTGGGCCGACGCCGAGCGGGCGCTGCGCGCCCCGCTGGTGATCGCCACCACACCGGCCGGCACCACCGACGCCCTCGCCGCCGCCGTGCCGGAGCGCCCCGCCACCCTGTTCGACGTGCTCTACGACCCCTGGCCGACCGAGCTGGCGGCCCGCTGGTCCATGTTGGGCGGCGCCGTGGTCGGCGGCCTCGACCTGCTCGTCCACCAGGCCGTCCTCCAGGTCGAGCGGATGACCGGCCGTGCCCCGGCGCCTCTGGAGGCCATGCGGCACGCCGGTGAGAAGGCGCTCGCCGGGCGCTGACCACCCGGTATCGCGTCCACCGCGCGTCCGCCTGCTGGACCGGCCGCCGGATCTGCGCCCCGGACGTGGGAGGATCGGTGGTGGCGGGCCGGGGTCGCGCACCCGGTCGCGTCGTCGCCGTACGCGAGGACACGCGTACTCAGGGCAGTACCGGGCGCGAACACTGAGGAGCACCGTTGAGCAGGCTGCGTTGGCTGACCGCGGGGGAGTCCCACGGTCCCGCACTTGTCGCGACGCTGGAGGGGCTTCCCGCCGGCGTGCCGATCACCACGGAGATGGTGGCGGACCACCTGGCGCGGCGGCGGCTCGGCTATGGCCGCGGTGCGCGCATGAAGTTCGAGCGGGACGAGGTCACCTTCCTCGGCGGTGTCCGGCACGGCCTCACCCTCGGCTCGCCGGTCGCGATCATGGTGGGCAACACCGAGTGGCCCAAGTGGGAGCAGGTCATGGCGGCCGACCCGGTCGACCCCGAGATCCTGGACGGGCTCGCGCGCAACGCGCCGCTGACCCGGCCCCGCCCCGGCCACGCCGACCTCGCCGGCATGCAGAAGTACGGCTTCGACGAGGCCCGCCCGATCCTGGAGCGCGCCTCCGCCCGCGAGACCGCCGCCCGGGTGGCGCTCGGCGCGGTGGCCCGGTCGTACCTCAAGGAGACGGCCGGCATCGAGATCGTCTCCCACGTGGTCGAGCTGGCCTCCGCCAAGGCTCCGCATGGTGTCTACCCGACGCCGGCCGACGTCGAGCGGCTGGACGCCGACCCGGTGCGCTGCCTGGACGCCGACGCCTCGAAGGCGATGGTCGCCGAGATCGACCAGGCCCACAAGGACGGCGACACCCTCGGCGGCGTGGTCGAGATCCTGGCCTACGGCGTGCCGGTGGGCCTGGGCTCGCACGTGCACTGGGACCGCAAGCTGGACGCGCGCCTCGCCGGCGCGCTCATGGGCATCCAGGCGATCAAGGGTGTCGAGATCGGCGACGGTTTCGAGCTCGCGCGGGTGCCCGGTTCGAAGGCGCACGACGAGATCGTGCGGACCGACGAGGGCATCCGGCGCGTGTCCGGCCGCTCCGGCGGCACCGAGGGCGGTCTGACCACCGGTGAGCTGTTGCGCGTGCGGGCCGCGATGAAGCCGATCGCGACCGTGCCGCGGGCCCTGCAGACGGTGGACGTGGCCACCGGCGAGGCCGCCCAGGCGCACCACCAGCGCTCCGACGTCTCCGCCGTGCCGGCCGCGGGCATCGTCGCCGAGGCGATGGTCGCGCTCGTCCTCGCGGACGCGGTGGCGGAGAAGTTCGGCGGCGACTCGGTCGCCGAGACCAGCCGCAACGTCCGGTCGTACCTCGAGAACCTGCGGATCCGGTGAGCGCGATGCCTGCCGTCGTGCTCGTCGGTCCGATGGGCGTGGGCAAGTCCACCGTGGGCCGGATGCTGGCCGAGCGGCTCGGAACCGGGTTCCGGGACACGGACGAGGACATCGTGGCCGCCGAGGGCCGGACCATCGCCGACATCTTCGTGGAGGAGGGCGAGCCCGCCTTCCGCGCCCTGGAGAGGCGGGCGGTGCACGAGGCCGTCACCGGGCACGAGGGTGTCCTCGCGCTCGGCGGCGGAGCCGTCCTCGACGCGGACACCCGGGCGCTGCTCGCCGGCCACCGGGTGGTCTACCTCTCCATGGACGTGGAGGAGGCCGTCAGGCGCACCGGCCTCAACGTGGCCCGCCCGCTGCTCGCGGTCAACCCGCGCAAGCAGTGGCGCGAGCTGATGGAGGCGCGGCGGCACCTGTACGAGGAGATCGCCACCGCCGTCGTGGCGACGGACGGCCGCACGCCCGAAGAGGTCACCCAAGCCGCGCTGGACGCACTGGAGTTGAAGGAAGCATGAGCGAGTCAGTCACCCGGATCCAGGTCGCCGGCAGCGCCGGCACCGACCCCTACGAGGTGCTGGTCGGCCGGCAGCTCCTGGCGGAGCTGGCCGGGCTGATCGGCACGAAGGCCAAGCGGGTGGCGGTGATCCATCCGGAGGCGCTGGCCGAGACCGGCGACGCGCTCCGCGCCGACCTGGCCGAGCAGGGCTTCGAGGCCGTCGCCGTCCAGGTGCCCAACGCCGAGGAGGCCAAGACCGCCGAGGTCGCCGCCTACTGCTGGAAGGCGCTCGGCCAGTCCGGCTTCACCCGCACCGACGTCATCGTCGGTGTCGGCGGCGGCGCGACCACGGACCTCGCCGGATTCGTGGCCGCGACCTGGCTGCGCGGGGTGCGCTGGATCGCGATCCCTACCACCGTGCTCGCCATGGTGGACGCGGCGGTCGGCGGCAAGACCGGCATCAACACCGCCGAGGGCAAGAACCTGGTGGGCGCCTTCCACCCGCCGGCCGGTGTGCTCTGCGACCTCGCCGCGCTGGACTCCCTCCCGGTCAACGACTACGTGTCCGGGCTCGCCGAGGTCATCAAGGCCGGCTTCATCGCCGACCCGGTGATCCTCGACCTCATCGAGTCCGACCCCGAGGCCGCCCGGACCCCGGCGGGGCCGCACACGGCCGAGCTGATCGAGCGTTCGATCCGGGTCAAGGCCGAGGTGGTCTCCTCCGACCTGAAGGAGTCGGGTCTCAGGGAGGTCCTCAACTACGGCCACACGCTCGGTCACGCCATCGAGAAGAACGAGCGCTACAAGTGGCGCCACGGTGCCGCGGTCGCGGTCGGCATGCACTTCGCCGCCGAACTCGGCCGTCTGGCGGGCCGGCTGGACGACGCGACGGCGGACCGTCACCGGGCCGTTCTCGAAGCGGTCGGCCTGCCGCTGCACTACCGCTACGACCAGTGGCCCAAGCTGCTGGAGACGATGAAGGTCGACAAGAAGTCCCGCGGTGACCTGCTGCGGTTCATCGTGCTCGACGGACTGGCCAGGCCGACCGTGCTGGAGGGCCCGGACCCGGCGGTCCTGCTCGCCGCCTACGGAGAAGTGGGCGAGTAGGCACCCCGCAGTACCGCTCCGTCCGATTCCCTTCGCGCAGTGGGCACTTCGGGACGCCCCCGGTCGTTGCACCGAACGACGGCCGGGGGCGGTACCGTTCGGGAGGGTCCCTCCCGTGCCCCTTAGGCTGTGGGGGGAGCGGGCTCCGCACCCGCCTGCCAGCGCCAGATGTGTGTACGAGACGGAGTGGCAACGGATGCAGCACGCAGTGGGGTCTCCGCTGCCACCGCCCCACGAGCAGGGGCGGGGACCACACGACGGCTGGTCTTCGGCCGCGCACCACCCGGGAGCCCCGCAGGGTCCCGCACCCGTGCCTCCGCCGCCACCCGGCTACCCGGGAACCGGCGTGGGATCCGTACCCCCGTCCGGCCCGATGCCCCCGTCGGCGCCCGTACCCCCGGCCGGCCCGATGCCTCCGTCCGCGCCCGTGCCCCCCTCGGGCCCGGTGCCGCCGCCGCACGCGCAGCCTCCCGCCCCGCGGCACGCCCCCGCGCCGCCACCCCCGGAGACCACCGGCCACCTCCCGCTGCCGCCCGGCGGCCTCGTCGGTGTGCCCGCCGCGCCGCCGGCCTCGGCCCCCGCGCCCGACCCGGCGGCGACCACCCTGGCCGTCCTGCTGATCGGCCCGGCGGGCGCCGGCAAGACCAGCGTCGCCAAGTACTGGGCGGACCACCGGCGGGTGCCCACCGCCCACATCAGCCTGGACGACGTGCGCGAATGGGTCCGCTCCGGCTTCGCCGACCCCCAGTCGGGCTGGAACGACCATTCCGAGGCCCAGTACCGTCTGGCCCGCCGGACCTGCGGCTTCGCCGCCCGGAACTTCCTGGCCAACGGCATCTCCTGCATCCTCGACGACGCCGTCTTCCCGGACCGGCCGGTCGTGGGCCTCGGCGGCTGGAAGCGCCACGTCGGACCCGGCCTGCTCCCGGTCGTCCTGCTCCCGGGCCTCGACATCGTCCTGGAGCGCAACGCCGAGCGTTCCGGAAACCGCCGCCTCACCGACGAGGAGGTGGCCAGGATCCACGGCCGCATGGCGGGCTGGTACGGATCGGGCCTGCCGATCATCGACAACTCCCAGCTCGACGTCCCCGGCACGGCCCGGCTGCTGGACGAGGTCCTCGCCAGGGCGATGGCGAGCCCGCCGAGCTGGTGACCGGCGGGACCGCCCGCTCCGGGCCCCACTCGGCCCCGCCCAACCGGCACAATCCGCCCAGAACTCCTACGCTCATCACATGTCAGAGGTGCACGCGACCCGCCGATCCCGCCTGAGGGAGCGCTGCAACGCGGCCGGCGCCCCCGCCGCCCTGGTCAGCCGCCCCGCCAACGTGCGTTATCTGGCGGGCGCCGCCCCCCAGGGCGCCGTTCTGCTGCTGGGCGGGCAGGAGGATCTCCTGGTGTGCCCCGCACCCCCGGAGGACCGCCCCGCCGACGGGCGGCCCGACGAGGAGGTGCGCCTGCACGTCCTCTCCTCGCCCGGGGGCGAGGCGGCGGTCGCCGCGGCCGGCCTCGCCGCCGCCCAGGGCTGCGACGCCCTGGCCGTGGAGGAGCACGATCTCACCGTTTCCCGCTACCGGGCCGTGTCCTCCGTCGCCCCGGGGCTGCGCCTGGCCGATCTCGGCGGAGCCGTCGAGCAGCTCCGGGTCGTCAAGGACGAGGAGGAGATCTCCTGCCTGCGTATCGGGGCCGAGATCGCCGACCAGGCCCTCGGGGAACTGCTGGAGTCCATCCTGGTCGGCCGTACCGAACGGCACCTCGCCCTGGAGCTGGAGCGCCGGCTGGTCGACCACGGTGCCGACGGGCCGGCCTTCCCCACCTCGGTCGCCACCGGGCCCAACTCGGGCCGGCGCGGCCACCGGCCCACCGACCGGCGGGTGGAGGAGGGCGACTTCCTCTCCGTCTGCCTGGGCGCCACCTACCGGGGCTACCGCTGCGAGATCGGCCGCACCTTCGTCATCGGCACCTCGCCCGCCGACTGGCAGATCGAGCTCTACGACCTGGTCTTCTCCGCCCAGCGGGCCGGACGCGAGGCCCTCATGCCGGGCGCCGCGTACCGCGAGGTGGACCGCGCGGCCCGGCAGGTGCTCGACTCCGCGGGCTATGCGGAAGCACTGCCACCGCTGACCGGACACGGTGTCGGACTCGAAATCGACGAGGACCCGCAGCTGGCCCCCGCCGCCATGGGTAAACTGGACGCTTGCGTGCCGGTCACCGTCGAACCGGGGGTCCACCTCCCGGGCCGGGGCGGCGTCCGGATCGATGACACGCTCGTCGTACGCCCAGAGGCGGACGGCGGACCCGAGCTACTCACCATCACGACCAAGGAGCTGCTCGCGCTGTAGGAGTGCGTGCCCCGGGGTCGTACGTCAGTCCAGGAGATTCCGCAACCGTGGCTTCCACGAACGACCTCAAGAACGGCCTGGTGCTCAAGCTCGAAGGCGGCCAGCTCTGGTCCGTCGTCGAGTTCCAGCACGTCAAGCCCGGCAAGGGCCCGGCATTCGTGCGCACCAAGCTCAAGAACGTGCTCTCCGGCAAGGTCGTCGACAAGACCTTCAACGCCGGCGTCAAGGTCGAGACGGCCACTGTCGACAAGCGCGACATGCAGTTCTCGTACATGGACGGCGAGTACTTCGTCTTCATGGACATGGAGACCTATGACCAGCTGATGGTCGACCGCAAGGCCGTCGGCGACGCCGCCAACTTCCTCATCGAGGGCTTCACCGCCACCGTCGCCCAGCACGAGGGCGAGGTGCTCTTCGTCGAGCTGCCGGCCGCCGTCGAGCTGGTCGTGCAGGAGACCGAGCCGGGCGTCCAGGGTGACCGCTCCACCGGTGGCACCAAGCCCGCCACCCTGGAGACCGGCCACCAGATCCAGGTCCCGCTCTTCATCACCACCGGTGAGAAGATCAAGGTCGACACCCGTACCAGCGACTACCTCGGCCGGGTGAACAGCTAACCGTGGCCGCCCGCAACACGGCCCGCAAGCGCGCCTTCCAGATCCTCTTCGAGGGCGACCAGCGCGGCGCCGACGTCCTGACGGTCCTCGCGGACTGGATCCGGCTCTCCCGGTCCGACACCCGGCAGCCGCCGGTGAGCGAGTACACGATGCAGCTCGTCGAGGGCTACGCCGAGAAGGCGAAGCGCATCGACGAGCTGATCGCGAGTTACGCGGTGGACTGGACGCTCGACCGGATGCCGGTGGTGGACCGGAACATCCTGCGTCTTGGCGCCTACGAGCTGATCTGGGTCGACGAGACCCCGGACGCCGTCGTCCTGGACGAGATGGTGCAGCTGGCCAAGGAGTTCTCCACGGACGACTCGCCCTCTTTCGTCAACGGCCTGCTGGGCCGGCTGAAGGAGCTCAAGCCCTCGCTGCGCCGCGACGAGGCGTAGAAGGTACGACGAGACGCCACAGGGCCCGCGGTGAGCGATCGCCGCGGGCCCTGTGGCGTCCGGGTGCCCGGGCCGCCCCGGAAGGCCCTGAAGGGGCGCACAAAGCCGCCGGGGTGGCCGGAACCGTAGAGTTCCGGCCACCCCGGCGGCACGTTTCTGCTGAGGCGCTGTACGGCTCAGGCGTCTTCGTGGGTCGCCACGGCGCGGCGCGCGTCCGCGTCCAGGACGCCCCAGCTGATCAGCTGCTCGGTGAGGACCGAGGGGGACTGGTCGTAGATGACGGCGAGTGTGCGCAGGTCGTCCTGGCGGATCGACAGCACCTTGCCGTTGTAGTCACCGCGCTGGGACTGGATCGTCGCCGCGTAGCGCTGCAGCGGGCCCGCCTTCTCGGCCGGCACGGTGGCCAGCCGCTCCAGGTCGAGGACCAGCTTCGGCGGCGGCTCGGCGGCGCCGCCCGGCGTGGTGCCCGGCAGCAGCTCCTGCACCGGGACGCCATAGAAATCGGCCAGCTCGGCCAGTCGCTGCACGGTCACGGCACGGTCACCGCGCTCGTAGGAACCGACCACCACGGCCTTCCAGCGACCCTGGGACTTCTCCTCGACACCGTGGAGGGAAAGGCCCTGCTGGGTGCGGATGGCCCGGAGCTTGGCCCCGAGCTGTTTGGCGTATTCGCTGGACATATAGCTCCCCGGCACTGTGTCGACGCGGTCGGCTGTGATTTCCGCCGCGCGGCTGGTAACTCACTGTGAGGTTACGCAGCGTGACTCTCGCGCGTCAAGCCGAATGGGCCACCCCGACTCTTCCGTTCCGGTGGTGGCCGATTACGCCGGACGGGTGATCGAGGACTCCTGGGGACCTGCTACGGTTGATGGCGCAAATCCGACGTCCTTTAAGGTCCGTCCCGTGAGGCGGAGAAGGGGGTCCGTTTCGTATGGACACGCACGCCAACCCGTCCGCGTCCGATGCGAGGCCCGTACTCGAGGGCCCCGACATCGCACGCGTGCTGACCCGCATCGCCCACGAGATCGTCGAGCGCGCCAAGGGCGCCGACGACGTGGTGCTCCTGGGCATTCCGACCCGGGGGGTCTTCCTCGCCCAGCGGCTCGCCGCGAAGCTGGAGGAGATCACCGACCGCAAGGTCCCCGTCGGCTCGCTCGACATCACCATGTACCGCGACGATCTGCGCATGCACCCGCCGCGTGCGCTGGCCCGCACCGTGATCCCCGGTGACGGCATCGACGGCCGGCTGGTCGTCCTCGTCGACGACGTGCTCTTCTCCGGCCGCACCATCCGCGCCGCCCTCGACGCCCTGAACGACATCGGGCGCCCCCGCGCGGTGCAGCTCGCGGTCCTCGTCGACCGCGGCCACCGCGAACTGCCCATCCGCGCCGACTACGTCGGCAAGAACCTCCCCACGTCGCTGCGGGAGACGGTCAAGGTCCAGCTCTCCGAGGAGGACGGTCGCGACACCGTGCTGCTCGGTGTGAAGCCGGCCGGCCAGTAGCGAGTCCGGCGTACGGCCGCCCCGGCGCGCCCGTACACGCACCGGTCTGCCCCGAATCTCCCTGAATGAACTGCCTTACGGAGCCTGACAGATGCAGCGTCATCTCATCTCGGCCGCCGACCTCACCCGCGACGACGCCGTCCTGATCCTCGACACCGCCGAGGAGATGGCCCGGGTCGCCGACCGGCCGATCAAGAAACTGCCGACCCTGCGCGGCCGCACGATCGTCAACCTCTTCTTCGAGGACTCCACCCGCACCCGGATCTCCTTCGAGGCCGCCGAGAAGCGGCTGTCCGCGGACGTCATCAACTTCTCCGCCAAGGGGTCGTCGGTGTCCAAGGGCGAGTCCCTGAAGGACACCGCCCAGACCCTGGAGGCGATGGGCGTCGACGCCGTCGTCATCCGGCACGGCGCCTCCGGAGCGCCCTACCGCCTGGCCACCTCCGGCTGGATCGACGCCGCCGTGGTCAACGCCGGGGACGGCACCCACCAGCACCCCACCCAGGCCCTGCTGGACGCGTTCACCATGCGCCGCCGCCTGGTCGGCCGGGACGCCGGCCTCGGGCAGGACCTGAGCGGCAAGCGGATCACCATCGTCGGCGACGTCCTGCACAGCCGGGTCGCCCGCTCCAACGTCGACCTGCTGCACACCCTCGGCGCCGAGGTCACCCTGGTCGCCCCGCCCACCCTGGTGCCGGTCGGCGTCGGCAACTGGCCCTGCGAGGTCTCGTACGACCTCGACAGCACGCTGGTGAAGTCCGACGCCGTGATGATGCTGCGGGTCCAGCGCGAGCGGATGAACGCCGCCTTCTTCCCCACCGAGCGCGAGTACTCGCGGCGCTACGGCCTCGACGGCGAGCGCATGGCGAAGATGCCCGAGCACGCCATCGTGATGCACCCCGGCCCGATGGTCCGCGGCATGGAGATCACCGCCGAGGTCGCCGACTCCGACCGCTGCACGGTCGTCGAGCAGGTCGCCAACGGTGTCTCCATCCGGATGGCGGTCCTGTACCTGCTGCTCGGCGGCAACGAGCCCGCCCTCAACAACGCCCGCACCACCGAGGAGAAGTAAGAACCATGAGCAAGATCCTGATCCGTGGTGCGAAGGTGCTCGGCGGCGAGCCGCAGGACGTGCTGATCGACGGCGAGACGATCGCCGCGGTGGGCCGGGACCTCGACGCCGGGGGCGCGGAGGTCGTCGAGGCCGCCGGCCAGGTGCTGCTCCCCGGCCTGGTCGACCTGCACACCCACCTGCGCGAGCCGGGCCGCGAGGACTCCGAGACCGTGCTGACCGGCACCCGCGCGGCCGCGAGCGGCGGCTACACGGCCGTGTTCGCCATGGCCAACACCTTCCCGGTCGCCGACACCGCCGGCGTCGTCGAGCAGGTCTACCGGCTCGGCCGGGAGCACGGCTACTGCGACGTGCAGCCCATCGGCGCCGTCACCGTCGGCCTGGAGGGCAGGAAGCTCGCCGAGCTGGGCGCGATGCACGAGTCCGCCGCCGGCGTCACCGTCTTCTCCGACGACGGCAAGTGCGTGGACGACGCCGTGATCATGCGCCGCGCGCTGGAGTACGTGAAGGCCTTCGGCGGCGTCGTCGCCCAGCACGCGCAGGAGCCGCGCCTCACCGAGGGCGCCCAGATGAACGAGGGCGTCGTCTCCGCCGAACTGGGCCTGGGCGGCTGGCCGGCCGTCGCCGAGGAGTCGATCATCGCGCGGGACGTGCTGCTCGCCGAGCACGTCGGCTCCCGCGTGCACATCTGCCACCTGTCGACCGCCGGATCCGTGGAGATCGTCCGCTGGGCCAAGTCCCGCGGCATCGACGTCACCGCCGAGGTCACCCCGCACCACCTGCTCCTCACCGACGAGCTGGTGCGCTCGTACAACCCGGTCTACAAGGTCAACCCGCCGCTGCGCACCGAGCGGGACGTGCACGCCCTGCGCGAGGCGCTCGCCGACGGCACGATCGACATCGTCGCCACCGACCACGCCCCGCACCCGCACGAGGACAAGGACTGCGAGTGGGCCGCCGCCGCCATGGGCATGGTGGGCCTGGAGACCGCGCTGTCGGTGGTCCAGGAGACCATGGTCGACACGGGCCTGCTGGACTGGGCCGGCGTCGCCGACCGGATGTCCGTCCGGCCCGCGCAGATCGGACAGGCCACCGGACACGGCCGCCCCGTCTCGGCTGGTGAGCCCGCCAACCTCGTCCTCGTCGACACCGCATACCGTGGCCAGGTGGACCCCGCGGGCTTCGCCTCGCGCAGCCGCAACACCCCGTACGAGGGACGCGAGCTGCCGGGCCGTGTGACGCACACGTGGCTGCGGGGCAAGGCCACGCTCGTCGACGGGAAGCTCACGTGACACCTGTAATCCTGCTGGCCGAGGCGCAGAAATCGGCCGAGGTCACCGACTGGGGCGCCCGCATCGGCTGGCTCGTCGGACTCGCCCTCTTCGTCGCGCTCGTCTACTGGCTGATGCGCGAGGGCTGGAAGTGGCGCGGCACCCTCCAGGGGGACCTGCCCGCCCCGCCCAGCGCGCCGGACACGACCGGCCCGGTGAGACTGAGCATGAGCGGCCGCTACCACGGCTCCACGACCGCCGGGCAGTGGCTGGACCGCATCGTGGCCCACGGCCTCGGCACCCGCAGCCGGGCCGAGCTCACCCTGACCGACGCGGGCCTGGAGGTCGAGCGCCCCGGAGCGAACGACTTCTTCGTCCCCACGGACGCACTCCGCGGCGCCCGGCTCGACAAGGGCATCGCCGGCAAGGTCCTCACCGAGGGCGGACTGCTGGTGGTGACCTGGGCGCTCGGCGACAAACTGATCGACTCCGGCTTCCGCTCCGACCACGCGGCCGAGCACAGCGAGTGGGCCGACACCCTCAACAAGATGATCAACGACACGGAAGGCGCACGATGACGACCTCCACCAGGGGAGCCGCGAAGGTTCCCGCCGTACTCGTCCTGGAGGACGGCCGCACCTTCCGCGGCCGCGCCTACGGGGCAGTGGGGGAGACCTTCGGCGAGGCCGTGTTCTCCACCGGCATGACCGGTTACCAGGAAACCCTCACCGACCCGTCCTACGACCGCCAGATCGTCGTGGCGACCGCCCCGCAGATCGGCAACACCGGCTGGAACGACGAGGACGACGAGTCCCGGCGCATCTGGGTCTCCGGGTACGTCGTGCGCGACCCGGCGCGCGTGCCGTCCAACTGGCGCGCCAAGCGGTCCCTGGACGACGAGCTGGTCACGCAGGGCGTGGTCGGCATCTCCGGGATCGACACCCGCGCGCTCACCCGCCACCTGCGCGAGCGCGGCTCGATGCGCGCCGGCATCTTCTCCGGCGAGGCCGTCGCCGCCGAGGCCGAGCTGGTCGAGCGGGTGCAGGCGCAGCCGCACATGAAGGGCGCGAGCCTCTACGAGGAGGTCGCCACCAAGGAGGCGTACGTCGTCCCGGCGGTCGGCGAGAAGCGCTTCACCGTCGCCGCCATCGACCTCGGCATCAAGGGCATGACCCCGCACCGCATGGCCGAGCGCGGCATCGAGGTGCACGTGCTGCCCGCCACCGCCACGCCCGAGGACGTCTACGCCGTCGAGCCCGACGGTGTCTTCTTCTCCAACGGCCCCGGCGACCCGGCCACCGCCGACGGCCCGGTCGCGCTGATGTCCGCCGTCCTGGAGCGGCGCACGCCGCTGTTCGGCATCTGCTTCGGCAACCAGATCCTCGGCCGCGCCCTCGGCTTCGGCACCTACAAGCTGAAGTACGGCCACCGGGGCATCAACCAGCCGGTCCAGGACCGTACGACCGGCAAGGTCGAGGTCACCGCGCACAACCACGGCTTCGCCGTCGACGCCCCGCTCGACAAGGTCAGCGACACCAGGTTCGGCCGCGCCGAGGTCTCGCACGTCTGCCTGAACGACGACGTGGTGGAGGGACTGCAACTGCTCGACCAGCCGGCCTTCTCCGTCCAGTACCACCCCGAAGCGGCAGCGGGCCCGCACGACGCCGCCTACCTCTTCGACCGCTTCGTATCACTGATGGAGGGCCAGCGTGCCTAAGCGCACCGATATCCAGTCCGTCCTGGTCATCGGCTCCGGCCCGATCGTCATCGGCCAGGCCGCCGAGTTCGACTACTCCGGCACCCAGGCGTGCCGGGTCCTCAAGGCCGAGGGCCTGCGCGTGGTCCTCGTCAACTCCAACCCCGCGACGATCATGACCGACCCGGAGATCGCCGACGCCACCTACGTCGAGCCGATCACCCCCGAGTTCGTCGAGAAGATCATCGCCAAGGAGCGCCCGGACGCCCTCCTGCCCACCCTGGGCGGCCAGACGGCCCTCAACACCGCCATCGCGCTGCACGAGAACGGCGTCCTGGAGAAGTACGGCGTCGAGCTGATCGGCGCCAAGCCCGAGGCCATCCACAAGGGCGAGGACCGCGACCAGTTCAAGGCGGTCGTGGAGGAGGTCCGCCGCAAGACCGGACACGGCGAGTCCGCCCGCTCGGTGATCTGCCACACCATGGACGACGTCCTCAAGGGCGTCGATACCCTCGGCGGCTACCCCGTGGTCGTCCGCCCGTCCTTCACCATGGGCGGCGCCGGCTCCGGCTTCGCGCACGACGAGGAGGAGCTGCGCCGCATCGCCGGCCAGGGCCTCACGCTCTCCCCGACCACCGAGGTGCTCCTGGAGGAGTCCATCCTCGGCTGGAAGGAGTACGAGCTGGAGCTGATGCGCGACAAGCACGACAACGTCGTGGTCGTCTGCTCCATCGAGAACTTCGACCCGATGGGCGTGCACACCGGTGACTCCATCACGGTCGCGCCCTCGATGACGCTGACCGACCGCGAGTACCAGGTCCTGCGCGACATCGGCATCGCCGTCATCCGTGAGGTCGGCGTCGACACCGGCGGCTGCAACATCCAGTTCGCGGTGAACCCCGAGGACGGCCGGATCATCGTCATCGAGATGAACCCGCGCGTCTCGCGCTCCTCGGCGCTCGCCTCCAAGGCGACCGGCTTCCCCATCGCCAAGATCGCCGCCAAGCTGGCCGTCGGCTACACGCTCGACGAGATCCCGAACGACATCACGCAGGAGACCCCGGCCTCCTTCGAGCCCACGCTCGACTACGTGGTCGTCAAGGCCCCGCGGTTCGCCTTCGAGAAGTTCCCGCAGGCGGACTCCACGCTGACCACCACCATGAAGTCGGTCGGCGAGGCCATGGCCATCGGCCGCAACTTCCCCGAGGCCTTCCAGAAGGCGCTGCGCTCGCTGGAGAAGAAGGGCAGCCAGTTCGCCTTCACCGGCGAGCCCGGCGACAAGGAGGCGCTGCTCCGCGAGGCCGTGCGCCCCACCGACGGCCGGATCAACACCGTCATGCAGGCCATCCGCGCGGGCGCCACCCCCGAGGAGGTCTTCGAGTACACGAAGATCGACCCGTGGTTCGTGGACCAGCTCTTCCTGATCAAGGAGATCGCGGACGAGCTGGCCGAGGCGCCCGAGCTGACCGCGGACCTGCTCGCCGAGGCCAAGCGCCACGGCTTCTCCGACCAGCAGATCGCCGAGATCCGCGGTCTGCGCGAGGACGTCGTGCGCGAGGTCCGGCACGCCCTCGGCATCCGCCCGGTCTACAAGACGGTCGACACCTGCGCCGCCGAGTTCGCCGCGCGGACGCCGTACTTCTACTCCTCCTACGACGAGGAGTCCGAGGTCGCGGCCCGCGAGAAGCCCGCGGTGATCATCCTGGGCTCCGGGCCGAACCGCATCGGCCAAGGCATCGAGTTCGACTACTCCTGCGTCCACGCCTCCTTCGCGCTGTCCGACGCCGGGTACGAGACCGTGATGGTCAACTGCAACCCGGAGACCGTCTCCACCGACTACGACACCTCCGACCGGCTGTACTTCGAGCCGCTGACGCTGGAGGACGTGCTGGAGATCGTCCACGCGGAGCAGCAGGCCGGTCCGGTCGCGGGCGTGATCGTGCAGCTCGGCGGCCAGACCCCGCTCGGCCTGTCGCAGGCCCTGAAGGACAACGGCGTGCCGATCGTCGGCACCTCGCCCGAGGCGATCCACGCCGCCGAGGACCGCGGCGCCTTCGGCCGGGTCCTCGCGGAGGCCGGACTGCCCGCCCCGAAGCACGGCACGGCCACCACCTTCGACGAGGCCAAGGCCATCGCCGACGAGATCGGCTACCCGGTCCTGGTCCGGCCCTCGTACGTCCTCGGCGGGCGCGGCATGGAGATCGTCTACGACGAGACCCGCCTGGCCTCCTACATCGCCGAGTCGACCGAGATCAGCCCCTCCCGGCCGGTCCTCGTCGACCGCTTCCTGGACGACGCCATCGAGATCGACGTCGACGCCCTCTACGACGGCGAGGAGCTGTACCTCGGCGGCGTGATGGAGCACATCGAGGAGGCCGGCATCCACTCCGGCGACTCGGCGTGCGCCCTGCCCCCGATCACCCTCGGCGGCTTCGACATCAAGCGCCTGCGCGCCTCCACCGAGGCGATCGCCAAGGGCGTCGGCGTGCGCGGCCTGATCAACATCCAGTTCGCGATGGCGGGCGACATCCTCTACGTCCTGGAGGCCAACCCGCGCGCCTCCCGTACGGTGCCCTTCACCTCCAAGGCGACCGCGGTACCGCTGGCCAAGGCCGCCGCCCGGATCTCGCTGGGCGCGACCGTCGCCGAGCTGCGCGCCGAGGGACTGCTCCCGGCGAACGGCGACGGCGGCGAGCTGCCGCTGGACGCGCCGATCTCCGTCAAGGAGGCCGTGATGCCGTGGTCGCGCTTCCGCGACATCCAGGGCCGCGGCGTCGACACCGTCCTCGGCCCGGAGATGCGCTCCACCGGCGAGGTCATGGGCATCGACTCGGTCTTCGGCACGGCGTACGCCAAGTCGCAGGCCGGCGCCTACGGGCCGCTGCCCACCAAGGGCCGCGCCTTCATCTCGGTCGCCAACCGCGACAAGCGCTCGATGATCTTCCCGGCGCGCGAGCTGGTGGCGCACGGCTTCGAGCTGCTCGCCACCTCCGGCACCGCCGAGGTGCTCAAGCGCAACGGCATCAACGCCAACGTCGTGCGCAAGCAGTCCGAGGGCACCGGCCCGAACGGTGAGCGGACCATCGTCCAGCTCATCCACGACGGCGAGGTCGACCTCATCGTCAACACCCCGTACGGCACCGGCGGCCGCCTCGACGGCTACGACATCCGCACCGCGGCGGTGGCCCGCTCCGTGCCGTGCCTGACGACCGTCCAGGCGCTCGCGGCGGCCGTCCAGGGCATCGACGCCCTCAACCACGGCGACGTGGGCGTCCGCTCGCTCCAGGAACACGCGGAACACCTGACCGCGGCCCGCGACTAGCAGCCCCGAGGGGGACACCGGAAACGGTGTCCCCCTCTTCATGAGGACACCATGTACAAGATCTTCTTCAGTCTCGTCTTCAAACGGATGGACCCGGAGACGGCCCACCACCTGGCCTTCCGCTGGATCCGCCTGGCCGTCCGCGTCCCCGTGCTGCGCACGTTCGTGGCCGCCGCTCTCGCGCCCCGGCACAAGGAGCTGCGCACCGAGGCCTTCGGGCTGCGCATGCACGGCCCCTTCGGGCTCGCCGCCGGCTTCGACAAGAACGCCGTCGCCATCGACGGCATGTCGATGCTGGGCTTCGACCACGTCGAGATCGGCACGGTCACCGGGGAACCGCAGCCCGGCAACCCCAGGAAGCGGCTGTTCCGGCTCGTGGCCGACCGCGCGCTGATCAACCGCATGGGCTTCAACAACGACGGCTCACTGGCCGTCGCGGCCCGCCTCGCCGCCCGCGAGCCGGTGTTCCGGACCGTGGTCGGCGTCAACATCGGCAAGACCAAGGTCGTCCCCGAGGAGGAGGCCGCCGGCGACTACGTGAAGTCCGCCGAGCGCCTCGCGCCCCACGCCGACTACCTGGTCGTCAACGTGTCCTCCCCGAACACGCCCGGCCTGCGCAACCTCCAGGCGACCGAGGCGCTGCGCCCGCTGCTCGCCGCGGTGCGCGAGGCCGCCGACCGCGCGGTCCCTGACCGGCACGTCCCGCTGCTGGTGAAGATCGCCCCCGATCTCGCGGACGAGGACGTCGACGCCGTCGCCGACCTGGCGGTGGAACTCGGCCTGGACGGCATCATCGCCACCAACACCACCATCGCGCGCGAGGGTCTCGGCCTGACCTCCGCGCCGTCCCTGGTCAAGGAGACCGGCGGCCTCTCCGGCGCGCCGCTGAAGGCGCGCTCCCTGGAGGTGCTGCGCCGCCTGTACGCGCGCGTGGGCGACCGGATCACGCTGGTGGGCGTCGGCGGCATCGAGACCGCCGAGGACGCCTGGCAGCGCATCCTGGCCGGTGCCACGCTGGTGCAGGGCTACAGCGCCTTCGTCTACGAGGGCCCGTTCTGGGCCCGCGCGATCCACAAGGGCCTCGCCGCGCGCCTGCGGACCAGCCCGTACGCCACCCTCGCCGACGCGGTCGGCGCCGACGTGAGGAACGACGCATGACGGTCCTGGAGCCCTTCGGCGCGCGCCTGCGCCGCGCGATGGACGAGCGCGGTCCGCTGTGCGTCGGCATCGACCCGCACGCCTCCCTGCTCGCCGAGTGGGGCCTGGCCGACGACGTGGCCGGTCTGGAGCGGTTCAGCCGCACGGTCGTCGAGGCGGTGGCCGACCGGGTCGCCGTCATGAAGCCGCAGAGCGCGTTCTTCGAGCGGTTCGGCTCGCGCGGTGTCGCCGTGCTGGAGCGGACGGTCCAGGAGGCGCGCGCGGCGGGCACCCTGGTCGTGATGGACGCCAAGCGCGGCGACATCGGCTCGACCATGGCCGGGTACGCCGAGGCCTACCTGCACAAGGACTCCCCGCTGTTCTCCGACGCGCTGACCGTCTCGCCCTACCTCGGCTACGGCTCGCTCAGCCCGGCCGTGGCGCTCGCCAGGGAGAGCGGCACCGGCCTGTTCGTGCTGGCGCTCACCTCGAACCCGGAGGGCCCGGAGGTCCAGCACGCGGTCCGTGCCGACGGGCGCGACGTGGGCGCGACCATGCTGGCCCACCTGGCGGCCGAGAACGCCGGCGAGGAGCCGCTGGGCTCGTTCGGCGCGGTGGTCGGCGCCACGGTGAGCGACCTGTCCTCCTACGACCTCGGTGTCAACGGCCCGCTCCTGGCGCCCGGCGTGGGGGCGCAGGGGGCTACGGCCGCCGATCTTCCCCGGCTCTTCGGGTCGGCGGTGCGCAACGTGGTGCCGAACGTCAGCCGGGGAGTGCTGCGCGAGGGTCCCGGCGTCGGAGCGCTGCGGTCGGCCACGGAGCGCTACGCGGAGGAGATCCGGACCGCCGTCGCGGGCGCCTGAGCTGCCCCGAGGGCGTTTCGGTGCGCGGCCCGCGGGCGGTCTGAGTGTGAATACATCCTCAAATCGAGGGCAGTATGTCTGAAATGTCCGGCCTGACGGCGGCTGACCTGTACTTTTCCGCTGTTCTCGCTGACTCTGGCGGACTTGGCCGCTAGTCTCCGAGCAGTGGGGGCACCTCCCGCGCCTCCGCAGGTAGTGGGGGAGAACGGGCAGCGTGTTGCTCGTGGCTCCCCAGGTGTGGGGCGACTAGGTTCCTCACCGGTCCGTATCCGACAGTTCGACATCCGAGGTGACGTAGGCGTGGCTCTTCCGCCCCTTACCCCTGAACAGCGCGCAGCCGCGCTCGAAAAGGCCGCCGCGGCTCGCCGGGAGCGGGCCGAGGTCAAGAATCGACTCAAGCACTCCGGCGCCTCCCTGCACGAGGTGATCAAGCAGGGCCAGGAGAACGACGTCATCGGCAAGATGAAGGTCTCCGCCCTGCTCGAGTCCCTGCCGGGCGTGGGCAAGGTCCGCGCCAAGCAGATCATGGAGCGTCTGGGCATCTCCGAGAGCCGTCGCGTGCGCGGTCTCGGCTCCAACCAGATCGCCTCCCTGGAGCGTGAGTTCGGCAGCACCGGCTCCTGAGTCCGGTTCCCGCCGGACCGGGAGTCCCGGGCACTCCGGGATTGCTGGAATAATCGCTGCATGGCTGTAACACCCCGGGGGACGACCCCCGTGCCCCCGGACGCACGTCCGCGGCTGACCGTGCTCTCCGGCCCCTCCGGGGTCGGCAAGAGCACGGTCGTCGCTCATATGCGCAAGGAACATCCCGAGGTCTGGCTCTCGGTGTCCGCGACCACCCGCAAGCCGCGCCCCGGCGAGCAGCACGGTGTCCACTACTTCTTCGTCACCGACGACGAGATGGACAAGCTGATCGCCAACGGCGAGCTGCTGGAGTGGGCCGAGTTCGCCGGCAACCGCTACGGCACGCCCCGCGCGGCCGTGCAGGAGCGGCTGGAGAAGGGCGAGCCCGTGCTGCTGGAGATCGACCTCCAGGGCGCCCGGCAGGTCCGCGAGTCGATGTCCGACGCCCAGCTGGTGTTCCTGGCCCCGCCCTCCTGGGAGGAGCTGGTGCGCAGGCTGACCGGCCGGGGTACCGAGCCGCCCGAGGTCATCGAGCGCCGCCTGGACGCGGCGAAGACCGAGCTGGCGGCCGAGCCGGAGTTCGACGAGACCCTCGTCAACACCTCCGTCGAGGACGTGGCCCGCGAGCTGCTAGCCTTGATGGACGTTGTGTGATCGTGACCGCCGCACCCAGGTGCACGCGGTTCCTCCCACCGACTGATTCTTTCCCATCCATCGGAAGGTAGAGCGTGTCCTCTTCCATCACCGCGCCCGAGGGCATCATCAACCCGCCGATCGACGAGCTGCTCGAGGCCACGGACTCGAAGTACAGCCTCGTGATCTACGCGGCCAAGCGGGCCCGCCAGATCAACGCGTACTACTCGCAGCTCGGTGAGGGCCTGCTCGAGTACGTCGGTCCGCTCGTGGACACCCACGTCCACGAGAAGCCGCTGTCGATCGCCCTGCGTGAGATCAACGCCGGTCTGCTGACCTCCGAGGCCATCGAGGGCCCCGCCCAGTAGCACCGCGCGGTAGTACTTTCAGATCGCGGTTGACTTATCCACAGGCCCGGCAGTCGTGCTGCCGGGCCTGTGGTGTGTGATGGACCCGTACGTTGCCGAGCCCGGGAGAGATGGTGCACAAGCCGAGGGTCGTTCTTGGGGTCAGCGGCGGCATCGCCGCGTACAAGGCCTGTGAGCTGCTGAGAGGGTTCACGGAGTCGGGCCACGACGTGCGCGTGGTGCCCACCGCGTCCGCGCTGCACTTCGTCGGCGCCGCCACCTGGTCCGCCCTCTCCGGCAACCCGGTCTCCACGGAGGTCTGGGACCACGTCGACGAGGTGCCACACGTGCGCATCGGCCAGCACGCCGACCTGGTCGTGGTGGCCCCCGCCACCGCCGACATGCTCGCCAAGGCCGCCCACGGCCTCGCGGACGACCTGCTGACCAACACCCTGCTCACCGCCCGCTGCCCGGTCGTCTTCGCGCCGGCCATGCACACGGAGATGTGGGAGCACCCCGCCACCCAGGAGAACGTGGCGACGCTGCGCCGCCGCGGCGCCGTCGTCATCGAGCCCGCGGTGGGCCGTCTGACCGGGGTCGACACCGGAAAGGGCCGGCTGCCCGACCCGGGGGAGATCTTCGAGGTGTGCCGCCGGGTCCTGGCCCGCGGCGCCCAGGCGCCCGATCTGGAGGGGCGGCACGTCGTGGTCTCCGCCGGCGGCACCCGTGAGCCCCTCGACCCGGTCCGCTTCCTGGGCAACCGCTCCTCCGGCAAGCAGGGCTACGCCCTCGCCCGCACCGCCGCCGCCCGCGGCGCCCGGGTCACGCTGGTCGCCGCCAACACCGGGCTGCCCGCCCCGGCCGGCGTCGACGTCGTGCCGGTGGGCACCGCCGTCCAGCTCCGCGAGGCCGTCCTGAAGGCCGCGGCCGACGCCGACGCCGTGGTCATGGCCGCCGCCGTCGCCGACTTCCGTCCCGCCGTCTACGCGTCCGGGAAGATCAAGAAGAAGGACGACCAGGAGCCCGCCCCCATCACCCTGGTACGGAATCCGGACATCCTCGCGGAGATCTCGGCCGAGCGTGCCAGGCCCGCGCAGGTCGTCGTCGGCTTCGCCGCGGAGACGGACGACGTGCTCGCCAACGGTCGCGCCAAGCTCGCCCGCAAGGGCTGCGACCTCCTCGTCGTCAACGAGGTGGGGGAGCGCAAGACCTTCGGCTCCGAGGAGAACGAGGCCGTGGTGCTGGGCTCCGACGGCAGCGAGACCCCCGTTCCGCACGGTCCCAAGGAGGCCCTCGCGGACGTCGTCTGGGACCTGGTGGCCGCCCGTCTCGGCTGACCCGGCCGCCCCCGTTGCGCCGTCCGGGCGCGGCCCGGTTCGGCCGTCCGGGCCGTTCTGACCGGGCCGTCGGACGTCGGTTTTCCGCCGCACAATGTCGCGTGGCGGCCCTGGCCAAGGCCGCTCGGCATTGTGCAGAATGCCCGTGCCGCAGGTCACAGCACTCCCGAGTGGCGAGACACGTGGGCCGGCGGCCGAGTGCGACCGATAAACTGTTCTCGGACGACGTCGGGTGCAGCCCCCCGCGTCATCTGCCAATGATCAGCCAGCAGCCGCTGCAACCCCAGGGAGCGTTGTGTCCCGTCGCCTGTTCACCTCGGAGTCCGTGACCGAGGGTCACCCCGACAAGATCGCTGACCAGATCAGCGACACCATTCTCGACGCGCTGCTGCGCGAGGACCCCTCCTCGCGTGTCGCCGTCGAGACGCTGATCACCACCGGCCTGGTCCACGTGGCCGGCGAGGTGACGACCAAGGCCTACGCGGACATCGCGACCCTGGTCCGCAACAAGATCCTCGAGATCGGTTACGACTCCTCGAAGAAGGGCTTCGACGGAGCCTCCTGCGGCGTCTCGGTGTCGATCGGCGCGCAGTCCCCGGACATCGCGCAGGGTGTCGACACGGCCTACGAGTCCCGGGTCGAGGGTGACGAGGACGAGCTCGACAAGCAGGGCGCCGGCGACCAGGGCCTGATGTTCGGCTACGCCTCGGACGAGACCCCGACGCTGATGCCGCTGCCCGTCTTCCTGGCGCACCGCCTGTCGAAGCGGCTCTCCGAGGTCCGCAAGAACGGCACCATCCCCTACCTGCGCCCCGACGGCAAGACGCAGGTCACCATCGAGTACGACGGCGACAAGGCCGTCCGCCTCGACACGGTCGTGGTCTCCTCCCAGCACGCCTCGGACATCGACCTCGAGTCGCTGCTCGCGCCCGACATCCGCGAGTTCGTCGTCGAGCCCGAGCTGAAGGCCCTGCTGGAGGACGGCATCAAGCTGGACACCGAGGGCTACCGGCTGCTGGTCAACCCGACCGGCCGCTTCGAGATCGGCGGCCCCATGGGCGACGCCGGCCTGACCGGCCGCAAGATCATCATCGACACCTACGGCGGCATGGCCCGCCACGGCGGCGGTGCCTTCTCCGGCAAGGACCCGTCCAAGGTCGACCGCTCCGCCGCCTACGCCATGCGCTGGGTCGCCAAGAACGTCGTGGCGGCGGGCCTGGCCTCCCGCTGCGAGGTCCAGGTCGCCTACGCCATCGGCAAGGCCGAGCCGGTGGGTCTGTTCGTGGAGACCTTCGGCACCGCCAAGATCGACCACGAGAAGATCGAGAAGGCGATCGACGAGGTCTTCGACCTCCGCCCGGCCGCCATCATCCGCGACCTCGACCTGCTCCGCCCGATCTACGCCCAGACCGCCGCGTACGGCCACTTCGGCCGTGAGCTGCCGGACTTCACCTGGGAGCGCACGGACCGCGTGGACGCCCTGCGCAAGGCCGCGGGCCTGTAGTCCCGTCCCGGTCGTCCCGCCGAGGCCCGGCTCCCCTTCGGGGGGCCGGGCCTCGGCACGTGTCCGGCGCTCCGGCGCGGTCCCGTCCCCATCTCCCGTCCCCGGGGGTTCCCACTCCGAGCGCCGGTTGTCGGTGGCGTTTGGTAAGAATGCAAGCGTGAGCAGCGAGAACGGTTCGGGGGGCGGCGGGGCCGAGGGGGCGCCGCCGGAGCAGCTCGCGCTCATCCGGGAGAGCGTGCGGGGCGCCAAGGTGCCCCGGGCCAAACCGCGGACCTGGCGGGGCGCCGCGCTGGCCGGCGAACTGCCCGTGGCGCGGGTCCTCGTCGACAAGGGCGTACTGCACCTGGACCGGTACTTCGACTACGCGGTGCCCGAGGAACTGGACGCCGAGGCGCAGCCCGGGGTCAGGGTGCGGGTGCGGTTCGGCGCCGGGCGGGGGCGCGTGCGCGAGGGCCGGCGCGAGGGCGGCGGGCTCATCGGCGGATTCATCGTGGAGCGGCGGGCCGAGTCCGAGTACTCCGGGCCGCTGGCCGCCCTCGCCCAGGTGGTGTCACCCGAGCCCGTGCTCAGCGAGGAGCTGCTGGGGCTCGCGCGGGCCGTCGCCGACCGGTACGCGGGGAGCCTCGCCGACGTGCTGCAGCTCGCCGTGCCGCCGCGCAGCGCCCGCGCCGAGCGGCGCCCCTCGCCCGACCCGCTGCCCCCGCCGCCGGCGCCGGAACCGGGCTCATGGACGCGGTACGAACAAGGGGCCGCCTTCCTCGGGTCGCTGGCCGCCGGCGCCGCCCCGCGCGCCGTGTGGAACGCCCTGCCGGGCCCGCTGTGGAGCGAGGAGCTGGCCCGGGCCGTCGCCGCCACGCTCGCCTCGGGACGCGGCGCGCTCGTCGTCGTACCGGACGGGCGGGCCGCCGCGCGCGTGGACGCCGCGCTGACCGCGCTGCTCGGCGAGGGCCGGCACGTGCTGCTCACCGCCGACGCCGGCCCCGAGAAGCGGTACGGGCAGTGGCTCGCCGTGCGGCGCGGGTCCGTGCGGGCCGTCGTCGGCACCCGGGCGGCGATGTTCGCGCCCGTGCGGGATCTCGGGCTCGTCGCCGTCTGGGACGACGGGGACGGCAGCCACAGCGAGCAGCACGCCCCGCAGCCGCACGCCCGGGACGTGCTGCTGCTGCGCGCCACGCTCGACAAGTGCGCCTTTCTGCTCGGCGGCTGGAGCTGCACGGTGGAGGGAGCCCAGCTCGTCGAGAGCGGCTGGGCGCGGCCCCTGGTCGCCGGCCGGGAGCAGGTGCGGGGGGCCGCCCCCCTCGTACGCACGGTCGGGGACGACGATCTCGCGCGCGACGAGGCCGCCCGCGCCGCCCGGCTGCCCACGCTCGCCTGGCAGGCGGTCCGGGAGGGGCTGCGGCACGGTCCGGTGCTGGTGCAGGTGCCCCGCCGGGGCTATGTGCCGCGCATGGCCTGTGCGCAGTGCCGGGCGCCCGCCCGGTGCCGGCACTGCGCGGGCCCGCTGGAGGCCCAGGACGCCGGTGCGCTGCGGTGCGGCTGGTGCGGGCGCGAGGAGGGGGCCTGGCACTGCCCGGAGTGCGGGAGCTTCCGGCTGCGGGCCCAGGTCGTGGGGGCGCGGCGGACCGCCGAGGAACTGGGGCGGGCCTTCCCCGCCGTACCGGTGCGCACCTCGGGGCGCGAGCACGTGCTGGACACGGTGCCGGGCACGCCCGCGCTGGTGGTGAGCACGCCGGGGGCGGAACCCGTCGCCGAGGGCGGCTACGCGGCCGCCCTGCTGCTGGACGGCTGGGCCATGCTCGGCCGGCCCGACCTGCGGGCCGGCGAGGAGGCGCTGCGCCGGTGGATCGCCGCCGCGGCGCTCGTCCGGCCGCAGGGCGAGCGGGGCACCGTCGTCGTGGTGGCCGAGCCGACCCTGCGGCCCGTGCAGGCGCTGGTGCGCTGGGACCCCGTGGGGCACGCGGTGCGGGAGCTGGCCGAGCGCGCCGAGCTGGGCTTCCCCCCGGTGTCCCGGATGGCGGCCGTGTCGGGGACGGCCCAGGCCGTGGCCGACTTCCTCGGCGCCGTGGACCTGCCCGCGGACGCCGAGGTGCTGGGGCCGGTGCCGGTGCCCCCCGCGCTGCCGGGCCGCCCCCGCAGGCCCGGCGCGCCGCCACCGGGTGAGCACTGGGAGCGGGCCCTGGTGCGGGTGCCGCCCGGCAGTGGCGCCACGCTGGCCACCGCCCTGAAAACGGCTCAGGCCGCGCGGATGGCGCGGGGGAGCGAGGAGCCGGTACGGGTGCGGATCGATCCCCCGGACATCGGCTGACCGCCCGCGGGCCGCGGCCCGGACCGGCCCCGCGCCGTGCCCGGGCATACGTCTGCCCTCCCGGCGTCTCCCGGGAGGGCAGGGGTGAGGTCGGGGCCGGCCGGCACGCTCAGCCGTTGCGCGGGCCCGGGAAGGCCGTCGGCCGGGCGTCGTCGCGGAGCGTCGGGCTGCCCGCGGTCGGCTGAGTCGGCATGGAACGGGCCGCGGGCACCGTCGGCACCGCGGGCAGGGGGGAGTTCACGTCGAGGGTGCGGGTGCCCGACGCCTCCGTGGCGCGCTCGTTCTCGGCGGCCGCCTGCGTGGCCGCCCGGCGGGCGCCGTATCGGCGGTGCACCGCCTGCTTGGTGACACCGAGGGCCGAGCCCACCGCGTCCCAGGAGAAGCCGAGCGAGCGGTCGAAGTCCACGGCGGCGGTGACCAGCGTCTCGACGCTGTCCCGGAGCTCCTGGGCGAGGCGGACCGTGGGGGCGGGGGCGCGTCCGTAGACGACGAAGCCCGTGGACGGGCCGGAACGGCGCGGACGGTAGACGTTGCCCAGCTGGGCGGTGAGCGTGCGCAGCGCGTCCACCTGCCGGCGGACCCGCTCGATGTCCCGCACCAGCAAGTGCAGGCTGGCCCGGGCCTGGGCGTCGTGGGTTGCGTGGTCGGCCATGAACAAGCCTCTCGAACCGGCGTTGAAAGGAATTGGGCCGCTGGCGCGGCACGGTGTGGTCAACTCTCTCTTGACCAACGCGTGGACGCGCCGCTGGTCACGGGGTGGGGGCGTACGGGCATATTCGTACGCCGCCCGTCACCCGCGCACCACCGGCGCGGTCCGGCCGCCGTCGGCTCCCGCGTGGGTCCGCGGCAGTGGGGCGGTGGACCCGGCCCGGGTCATAGACTGGTGCGCTGCCCGTCCGACCCCCGCCCGAGAGGCCCGATCCCGCCCATGAAGCTCGTCTTCGCCGGTACCCCCGAGGTCGCCGTTCCCGCCCTGGACGCTCTCCTCGCCTCCGGGCGGCACGAGGTGGCCGCCGTCGTCACACGGCCCGACGCGCCGGCCGGACGGGGGCGCAGGCTGGTCGCGTCCCCCGTGGCCGAACGGGCGGCGGAGGCCGGCATCGAGGTGCTGAAGCCGGCCAAGCCGCGCGACCCCGAGTTCCTGGAGCGGCTGCGGGAGATCGCCCCGGACTGCTGCCCCGTGGTCGCCTACGGCGCCCTGCTGCCCAGGGCCGCCCTGGACATCCCGGCGCACGGCTGGGTCAACCTGCACTTCTCCCTGCTGCCCGCCTGGCGCGGGGCCGCGCCCGTGCAGCACGCCCTCATGGCGGGCGACGAGATCACCGGCGCCTCCACCTTCCTCATCGAGGAGGGGCTCGACTCGGGACCGGTGTACGGCACCGTCACCGAGCAGGTCCGGCCCACCGACACCAGCGGCGACCTGCTCACCCGGCTCGCCTTCGCCGGCTCGGGCCTGCTGGCCGCGACCATGGACGGCATCGAGGACGGCACCCTGAAGGCCGTACCGCAGCCCGCCGAGGGCATCACCCTCGCACCCAAGATCACCGTCGAGGACGCCCAGGTGGACTGGGCGGCACCGGCCCTCCGCGTCGACCGGGTGGTGCGCGGCTGCACGCCCGCCCCCGGTGCCTGGACCACGTTCCGCGGCGAACGGCTCAAGCTCGTCCAGGTCACCCCCGTGCCCGAGCGCACCGGACTCGCCCCCGGGCAGCTCGCGGCCGGCAAGAACAGCGTGCACGTGGGCACCGGTTCGTACGCCGTCGAGCTGCTGTGGGTGCAGGCGCAGGGCAAGAAGCCGATGCGCGCCGCCGACTGGGCGCGCGGGGCGCGTATCGCCGAGGGGGAGACGCTCGGGGGCTGAGCCCCGAGCGGCGGGGGCGCGGCCGCGGCGACGTAACCTGGGAACCGCACCCCCTTCTTCACAGCCGGAGCACCTTTTTCGTGAGCGAGCAGTCCCAGCGGCCGCGCAGGCCCGCCAAGCCCTACCGCCGTCCCCAGAAGGACCCCGTCCGCATCCTGGCCTTCGACGTGCTGCGCGCGGTGGACGAACGGGACGCGTACGCCAACCTGGTCCTGCCGCCGCTGCTGCGCAAGGCCCGCGAGAAGGGCGGCTTCGAAGCGCGGGACGCCGCCCTCGCCACCGAGCTGGTGTACGGGACGCTGCGCCGGCAGGGCACCTACGACGCCGTCATCGCCGCCTGCGTCGACCGGCCGCTGCGCGAGGTCGACCCTCCGGTGCTCGACGTGCTCAGCCTGGGTGTGCACCAGCTGCTCGGGACCCGGATCCCCAGCCACGCCGCCGTGTCCGCCTCCGTGGAGCTGGCGCGGGTGGTGCTCGGGGACGGGCGCGCCAAGTTCGTCAACGCGGTGCTGCGGAAGGTGGCCCAGCACGATCTCGACGGATGGATCGAGAAGGTCGCGCCCCCTTACGACGACGATCCCGAGGACCATCTCGCCGTCGTGCACTCGCATCCGCGCTGGGTCGTCTCCGCGCTGTGGGACTCCCTCGGCGGCGGCCGGGCCGGCATCGAGGAACTGCTGGCGGCCGACAACGAGCGGCCCGAGGTCACGCTCGTGGCGCGGCCGGGCCGGGCCACCACCGCCGAACTGCTGGGCGAGGAGGCCGCCGTGCCGGGCCGCTGGTCCCCCTACGCCGTGCGGCTGGCCGAGGGCGGCGAGCCGGGCGCGGTGCCGGCCGTGCACGAGGGGCGGGCCGGGGTGCAGGACGAGGGCAGCCAGCTGGTCGCCCTCGCGCTCGCGAACGCCCCGCTCGACGGCTCCGACGCCACGTGGCTCGACGGCTGCGCCGGTCCCGGCGGCAAGGCCGCGCTGCTGGCCGCCCTCGCCGCCGAGCGCGGGGCGTCGTTGCTGGCCGCCGAGAAGCAGCCGCACCGGGCCGGGCTGGTGGCCAAGGCTCTCAAGGGCAACCCGGGCCCCTACCAGGTCGTCACCGCCGACGGGACCCGCCCGCCGTGGCGGGCCGGCTCCTTCGACCGGGTGCTGATGGACGTGCCCTGTACCGGGCTCGGCGCCCTGCGCCGCCGCCCCGAGGCGCGGTGGCGGCGCCGCCCGGAGGACCTGGACACCTTCGGGCCGCTCCAGCGCGCCCTGCTGCGCACCGCGCTGGACTCGGTGCGGGTCGGCGGAGTGGTCGGCTACGCCACCTGCTCGCCGCATCTCGCCGAGACCCGGGCGGTCGTCGGTGATGTGCTGAAGCAGCGCCCGGACACCGAGCTGATCGACGCCCGCCCCCTGCTGCCGGGTGTCCCGGCGCTCGGCGAGGGGCCCGACGTACAGCTCTGGCCGCACCTGCACGGCACCGACGCGATGTACCTGGCCCTGATCCGCCGCACCGGCTGACACCGGCCGGACGTGCCCCGGGGCGCGCGGGGGACCGCGCGCCCGGCAGGTACCCGCCCGGTGCCGGGACACCCCCCGCACGGACCGCCGTCACAGGCCCGCGCGGCGGCATGGCAGGCTTGGGTCATGGCCGCGCAGATCAACCCCAGCATTCTGTCCGCCGACTTCGCCCGCCTCGCGGACGAGGCCAGGGCGGTCGAGGGAGCCGACTGGCTCCATGTCGACGTCATGGACAACCATTTCGTCCCGAACCTCACGCTCGGTGTGCCGGTCGTGGAGTCCCTCGCGCGTGCCACGGGCACTCCGCTGGACTGCCATCTGATGATCGAGGACCCCGATCGCTGGGCGCCGCAGTACGTCGAGGCGGGGGCCTCGTCGGTCACCTTCCACGTCGAGGCGGCCGCCGCGCCGGTGCGCCTCGCCCGGGAGATCCGCGCCAAGGGCGCCCGCGCCTCCATGGCGCTGAAGCCCGCGACGCCGATCGAGCCGTACGAGGACCTGCTGCCGGAACTCGACATGCTGCTGATCATGACGGTCGAGCCGGGCTTCGGCGGGCAGGCCTTCCTCGACATCATGCTGCCGAAGATCCGCCGCACCCGGGAGCTGATCGGCAAGCACGGCCTCCAGCTCTGGCTGCAGGTCGACGGCGGTGTCTCGGCCTCGACCATCGAGCGGTGCGCGGACGCGGGGGCGGACGTCTTCGTGGCCGGCTCGGCCGTGTACGGGGCCGACGACCCCGCGGAGGCGGTGCGGGCGCTGCGCGCCCAGGCGGATTCCGCGACCGCCAAGGCGTCCTGGGCATGCGGCCACTGAGCCACGGCTGTGTGAACGCTTGAGTGAACGCCGCCCATGTGGGCGGATGAGCCGCGCCGGATCTGCAAGGATGAACGGCGAATCCAGAGTGTGAACAGCAGTGAGGAGATCGCCGTGTCGGGTATGTCGGCGGGCCGGTCAGCCATGCGGATGGGACCCGCTGAGCTGGTGCAGGCGGCGGCCATGGCCCGCCGCTTCTACCTCGAGGGCAAATCCAAGATCCAGATCGCGGAGGAGTTCGGCGTCAGCCGCTTCAAAGTGGCCCGGGTCCTGGAGACGGCCCTCGAACGGGATCTCGTGCGTATCGAGATCCGGGTGCCGGCCGAGCTGGACGCGGAGCGCTCCGACGCGCTCCGCGCCCGCTACGGCCTGAGGCACGCCGTCGTGGTCGAGTCCCCGGCCGAGGCGGAGGAGACCCCCGACCCCGAGAATCTCGGCGAGGTCGCCGCAGATCTGCTCGGTGAGCTCGTCAACGAGGGGGATGTGCTCGGGATGGCGTGGGGCCGGTCCACCATTCACATGGCGGCCGCGCTCGACCGGCTGCCGCCGTGCACGGTGGTGCAGCTCACGGGTGTGTACGACGCCGGGACCTCCGAGCGCGGCTCGGTGGAGGCCGTGCGCCGCGCCGCCCAGGTGTCGGGCGGCGACGCCCACCCCATCTACGCGCCGATGCTGCTGCCGGACGCGGCCACCGCGGCCGCGCTGCGCAACCAGACGGGGATCGCCCGGGCCTTCGAGTACTTCGACAAGGTCACGGTCGCCTGCGTCTCCATCGGCTCCTGGGAGCCCGGTATCTCGACGGTGCACGACATGCTCAGCGACGAGGAGCGCGCGCACTACGCCTCGCTCGGTGTCGCCGCCGAGATGGCCGCGCACCTGTTCGACGCCGAGGGGCGCCGGATCGGGCGGGACCTGGGGGAGCGGTGCATCACGGTCAAGGCCGACCAGCTCCGCCGCATCCCGGAGGTCGTGGCGATCGCCGGTGGCCAGCGCAAGGCCTCCGCGATCGACGCGGTGCTGCGCTCCGGGCTGGTCACCAGCCTGGTCACGGACACCTCGGCCGCCGACTACCTGATGACGGCCGGGCCGGCGCCGAAGCCCGCGCTCAGCCGCGCGGACCCCGACGGGCACTGACCGACCCCTTGCGGGCCCCGGCGTGATCCGGCGGGCTCGACGGAGCCCGCCGGATCACGCCGGTCCGGCGGGTCGCGGTGCGGACGTGACGGGACGGCCGTGGCAGCATCGGCGGCATGCTGCTGTCGCGGTTCGTCCCCCACGCGCGCCCGAGGACCGTTCGCCACGCACGCCCGAGGACGGTTCTCCACGCGTTCCAGGGGGCCGTACTCCGGTCCGGGGCGCGCCGCGTTCCCGCCGTGCTCGCGGGCGCGCTGCTGGCGCTGGCGGTCCTGCTGACCGGCTGCTCCGGCACGGGCGGAGCCGCGCCGGCGGACACGGGCGCGTCCGCCCCGGAGTGGGCCCGGGGCATGGCCACCGTCCAGGAGTCCCGGTTGCCGGCCGAGGCGCGCCGGACCCTCGCCCTCATCGACCAGGGCGGCCCCTACCCGTACGCCAGGGACGGCGTCGTGTTCGGGAACTTCGAGGGACGTCTGCCGAAGCGGCCGCGCGGCTACTACCACGAGTACACGGTGCCCACCCCGGGTTCACCGGACCGCGGGGCACGACGGCTGGTCACCGGGCGGGACGGGGAGATCTACTACACCGATGATCACTACAACTCGTTCCGGGCGGTGCTGAGATGACCGAAGACCTGACGGGCCGCCTCGTGGTCGCCCTCGACCTCGACGGGGTCACGGACAAGGCGGGCCTGATGGACCGCACCGCCCGGGCCCTGGCGCTGCCCGACTGGTTCGGCCGCAACTGGGACGCGCTGGCGGACTCCCTGGCCGACCACACCGTCTGGCCCGAGGACGCCGTCGAACGGGGGCTGCTGGTCGTCGTGCGGGGCTGGCGGGAGTACGCCCGGGCCAACCCCCGGGAGTGGCTGACCGCGCAGGACGTGTTCGAGGAGGCCGTGGACCGGACCCCCGCGCTCACCGTGGTCCTGGCCCTTGGGGGATCCTCCGAGGGCCCTTCCGGCGGGCCTGGAGGTTCTGTGGGGGCGTGACGGGCCGGCCGTCATGGGACAATGAGGTACGTGCTCTTTTCCCCCTGGCGCACCCGTCGGGGGGTCACCTCTGATCGACTGGGATGTGCGGCACGTGCGTTTCCTCAATGACATCCAGCCCGCGTACGACCTGACGTACGACGACGTCTTCATGGTGCCCAGCCGCTCCGCGGTCGGGTCGCGTCAGGGCGTGGACCTCGGCTCGCCGGACGGCACCGGTACCACCATCCCGCTCGTCGTCGCCAACATGACCGCCATCGCCGGCCGCCGCATGGCCGAGACGGTCGCCCGGCGCGGCGGCCTCGTGGTCATCCCGCAGGACATCCCGATCGACGTGGTCACCGACGTCGTCACCTGGGTCAAGAGCCGCCACCTGGTGCTGGACACCCCGATCGTGCTGGCCCCGCACCAGACCGTCGCCGACGCCCTGGCCCTGCTGCCCAAGCGCGCGCACAACGCCGGCGTGGTCGTCGACGAGGAGCAGCGTCCGGTCGGCGTCGTCACCGACGCGGACCTGAGCGGTGTCGACCGCTTCACCCAGCTCGAAGTGGTCATGTCCAGGGACCTGCTGCTGCTCGACGCCGACATCGACCCGCGCGAGGCCTTCAACACCCTAGACGCGCACAACCGCCGCTACGCCCCGGCCGTGGACAAGGACGGCCGGCTCGCCGGCATCCTGACCCGCAAGGGAGCCCTGCGGGCCACGCTGTACACCCCGGCCGTGGACGCGAACGGCAGGCTGCGCGTCGCCGCCGCCGTCGGCATCAACGGCGACGTGGCCGGCAAGGCCAAGCAGCTCCTCGACGCGGGCGTGGACACGCTCGTCATCGACACCGCGCACGGCCACCAGGAGTCGATGATCAGCGCGGTCAAGGTGGTGCGCGCGCTCGACCCGCAGGTGCCGATCGCGGCGGGCAACATCGTCTCCGCCGAGGGCGTCAAGGACCTCATCGACGCCGGCGCGGACATCATCAAGGTCGGTGTCGGCCCCGGCGCGATGTGCACGACCCGGATGATGACCGGCGTGGGCCGGCCGCAGTTCTCCGCGGTCCTGGAGTGCGCCGCCGAGGCGCGGAAGTACGGCAAGCACGTGTGGGCCGACGGCGGTGTGCGGCACCCGCGCGACGTGGCCATGGCCCTCGCGGCCGGCGCGTCCAACGTGATGGTCGGCTCCTGGTTCGCGGGCACCTACGAGTCCCCGGGCGACCTCCAGCAGGACGCGAACGGCCGCCTCTACAAGGAGTCGTTCGGCATGGCCTCCGCGCGCGCGGTGCGCAACCGCACCTCGGAGGAGTCCGCCTACGACCGTGCCCGCAAGGCCCTGTTCGAGGAGGGCATCTCCACCTCCCGGATGTTCCTCGACCCGGCCCGCCCGGGCGTCGAGGACCTGGTCGACTCGATCATCGCGGGCGTCCGCTCCTCCTGCACGTACGCCGGTGCGGGTTCCCTGGAGGAGTTCGCCGAGAAGGCCGTGGTCGGCATCCAGAGCGCCGCCGGCTACGCCGAGGGCAAGCCGCTGCACGCCAGCTGGAACTGACACGGCCGGCCGTCACCGGCCCGACCCGCCGTACGGCCCCCGCCGGTCCCGTTCCCGGGACGGACGGGGGCCGTCGGCGTGTCCGGGGCGCATCGCGCCGGCCGGGTGCGAACCTTCCGCACCCGGCCACCCGTGGGGCTCCTCGGCGTCAGGCTTCCCTTCACGGACTGCGGCGGCACGAGTCACTCGCCGGTGACGGCGCGCCGAGCGGGCGCCCGGCAGGGACGAGCCGCCGGAACGGCCGGCGCCCGGCGAGGCCGTCGCGGGGAGCCGGAGGAAGCGTGCGAAAAGGGACCGGCGGAGCCGCCGCGCAACGGTTCGCGGTCCGGGCGCAACAAAAGGGCACCGGGCCCCGATCAACGCAATGATCATGCGGGCATGCGCAACCTTGCTGCATTACGCCCGCGAAGCCGCGCCTCGTAGGGTGCTGGGCTGTAGGTGGCGTGGCGGGGACTCCGCTCGGCGGGTTCCTGCCCCCAGGGGGCTTCCGCCGGTCCTCGTCCGTCCTGACCGGCAGCGATAAGGAGCCAGCACGTGCTCGACCAAGGCGCACCCCCGCAAGACCAGAGAACGGCCGCCCCCGCGTCCCCGGGCGTCGCCGCGCGCCTCATGCGTCGCAAGCCCGTGGAACGCCTGGTCGCCGAGGGCGGTCAGGGTGAGGGAGGGACGCTGCGGCGGTCCCTCGGGCTGTGGCAGCTGACCATGATCAGCATCGGCGCCACCCTCGGCACCGGTATCTTCGTCGTCCTCGGCGAGGCCGTTCCCAAGGCGGGTCCGGCCGTCACCCTCTCCTTCGTGATCGCCGGACTCACCGCACTGTTCTCGGCGCTGTCCTACGCCGAGCTGGCGGGCACCATCCCGGTCTCCGGATCGTCGTACTCGTACGCATACGCAACCATGGGCGAACTGATCGCCTGGGTCTGCGGCTGGTGCCTGCTCCTGGAGTACGGCGTCTCGGTCGCCGCCGTCGCCGTCGGCTGGGGCGAGTACCTCAACGAACTGCTCGACGGCACCATCGGCGTCACCATCCCGGACGCCCTGTCCGCCCCGCCCGGCGACGGGGGCGTCTTCAACCTGCCCGCCCTGATCGTCGTGCTCCTCGCGATGGCGTTCCTGCTCGGCGGCGCGAAGGAGTCCGCGCGCGCCAACACGATCATGGTGTGCGTGAAGATCGCCGCGCTGGTCCTGTTCTGCGCCATCGGCTTCATGGGCTTCAAGTCGGGCAACTACGCGCACTTCATGCCGCTCGGCATGGCGGGCGTCAGCGCGGCCGGCGCCACGCTGTTCTTCTCCTACATCGGCTTCGACGCCGCCTCCACCGCCGGTGAGGAGGCGAAGAACGCCCAGCGGGACCTGCCGCGCGCGATCATGCTGTCCCTCGTCATCGTGACCACCCTGTACGTGCTGGTCGCGGCCGTCGCCGTCGGCGCGCGGCCCTGGCGGAGGTTCAACGACTCCGAGGCCGCGCTCGCCCAGATCATGCGGGACGTCACCGGGCAGAGCTTCTGGGCCACCCTGCTGGCCTTCTGTGCCGTCATCGCCATCGCGAGCGTCGTCCTGACCGTGCTCTACGGCCAGACCCGCATCCTCTTCGCCATGGCCCGGGACGGTCTCGTGCCCAAGGTCTTCGCCCGGGTCCATCCGAAGACGGGCGCACCCCGCGCCAACACGGTGATCGTCTCGCTGTTCTGCGGCGTCCTCGCCGCCGCCGTCCCGCTGGGCCAGCTGGCCGACGCCACCAGCATCGGCACGCTGTTCGCCTTCGCTCTGGTCAACGTGGCCGTGGTGGTGCTGCGCCGGACCCGCCCGGACATGCCGCGCACCTTCCGCGTCCCGCTGTCGCCGGTGCTGCCCGCGCTGGGCTTCGCCTTCTGCGTCTGGATGATGGGGAGCCTGTCCGCCGTCACCTGGGTGGTCTTCGGTGTCTGGATGGCCGTCGGGCTCGTGTTCTACTTCGGGTACGGCTATCGCCGCTCCCGTCTCGCGACCGCTGAGGACGTCGCGGTGGCGGCGGAGAAGTGACCGACCCGGAGAAATGAACCACCCCTCGTGCTGAACGATCTCGACGAACGCATCGTGCACGCCCTCGCCGAGGACGCGCGCCGCTCCTACGCGGACATCGGGCAGCTCGTCGGCCTGTCCGCACCCGCCGTCAAACGGCGCGTGGACCGGCTGCGGGCCACCGGAGCCATCACCGGCTTCACCGTCCGGGTGGACCCGGCGGCGCTCGGCTGGGAGACCGAGGGGTTCGTCGAGATCTACTGCCGGCGCAACACCTCGCCGGAGACCATCCAGCGGGGCCTGGAGCGCTACCAGGAGGTCGTGGCCGCGTCGACCGTCACGGGTGACGCGGACGCGGTCGTCCAGGTCTTCGCCTCCGACATGCGCCACTTCGAACGGGTGCTGGAGCGCATCGCCGGTGAGCCGTTCGTGGAGCGGACCAAGTCGGTGCTGGTGCTGTCGCCGCTGCTGCGCCGCTTCTCCTCGGGGGCTCCGGGCTAGAGCCCCGCTTCCCTGGATGATCACCCCGGAGCCTCCCGGTGAGGTTCCGGAGGTGACCCGGAGTCACCGCAGATCACCATTGCGGTCCCGATGACCATCCCGTAAGTTGTGCCGGACTTTCTACTGACTGGTAACACCGGCAGGTAACCCATGCGCTGGCCCGTCGGCCGTCCCACCACCGTCCGCGCGCGGATCGTGGCGCTCGCCCTCGCCCCGGCCGTCGCGCTGATGGGCCTGTGGAGCTTCACCATGGTGTCCGTCACCGCCGAACTGCGCGCGCTCGTCCGGCTCCAGGGGGTGTACGAGGACTTCGGCACCCCGGTGGACACCGCGGTCGGCCAGATCCAGATCGAACGCCGGATGTCCGCGGCCTACCTGGGCGCCCGCCTCGACACCGCCGCCGGCGGCGACCTGCTCGAACAGCAGCGCCGTACCGACCGGGCCGTCGACGCCATGCGGCGGGCGGTGCGCGACGGCGACCGCGGCCGGCTCACCGGGCGGCAGCGGCAGGCCGTGGACGCCATGGTCGCCGCCACCGGGAGGCTGGAGGGCCTGCGGGAGCGCGTACTGACCCGGCGGGTCACCTGGGACCGGGCCGTCGGGGAGTACGGCGAGCTCGTCGAGCCCGGCTTCGACGTCCAGTCCACGCTCACCGCCCTCCAGGCCGGGCAGCTCGCCCGGGAGGCGCAGGTCGTCATCGAACTGGTGCGGGTGCGGGAGTTCGTGTCCCGGGAGGACGCCCTGGTCGCCGGGGCGCGGGCGGCGGGCGCGCTGACCGACCGGCAGTACGACACCCTGACCGCGACCATCGAGGACCGGCGGGTCTTCGAGCGGACGTACGTACCGGACCTGCCCGCGGACTCGCGGCGCCTGTTCGAACAGTTCCAGCAGGCCGAGCCGCACCGCTCGCTGGTGCGCGGCGAGGACGCGCTGCTGCGGGCCGGCGCCGCGGGGGCCGGGCGGGCCGTCGCGGCGGACACCTGGCGGTCGGCCGCCGACCGGGCCGTCAAGCGCTACATGCTGCTGTGCACCCGCTCCGCGGAGAACTCCGCGGCGCGCGGCCGGGCCTTCGCCTTCCACGAGCTGACGAAGGCCGCCGTCGTCGGAGCGGTCGGGCTGGCCGCCGTGGCGCTGTCCCTGTGGCTCGCGGTACGCGGAGCACGGAGGGTGTCCCGCCGTCTGGAGACCCTCCGGGACGCGGCCGACGTCCTCACCGTGCGGCAACTCCCCGACGTCATGCGGCGACTGGGCGCGGGCGAGCAGGTGGACGCGCTCGCCGAGGCGCCCCCGCTCGCCGCCGACGACGTCCGCGACGACGAGATCGGCCAGGTCGGCCGGTCCTTCAACACCGCGCGCCTGGCCGCCGTGGAGGCCGCCGTCAAGCAGGCCGGCCTGCGCCGGGGGCTGTTCGCGGTGCTGCTCACCATCGCGCGGCGCAACCAGGCACTGGTGCACCGCCAGCTCAAGCTCGTCGACACGCTGGAGCGGCGTACCGACGACCCGGAGATCCTGCGCCAGCTGTTCCGCATCGACCACCTCACCACCCGGATGCGCCGGCACGCGGAGAGCCTGATCATCCTCTCCGGCGCGGCGCCCGGCCGCCGCTGGCGTCGGCCGGTGCCCGTGGGGGACGTGGTCGCCTCGGCGGTGAGCGAGATCGAGGACTACACACGCGTGGTGGTGCCGCCGATGCCCGAGGTGGGCATCGCGGCCGACGCGGTAGCCGACGTCGTCCACCTCCTCGCCGAGCTGCTGGAGAACGCGACGGCGTTCTCGCCGCCGCACACCCAGGTCACCCTGCGGCCCGGACGGGTCGGCGGCGGCTTCGTGCTGGAGGTCGACGACCGCGGACTCGGACTCGACGCCGGGCAGCGCGCCGAGGCGCACCGCACCCTCACCGACCCCGACGCCTTCGACCCCACCCGGCACGACCGCCTCGGCCTGTACGTCGTCGGCCGTCTCGCCTCCCGGCACGGCATCGAGGTGAGCCTCGGGGATTCTCCGTACGGGGGAACGACGGCGGTGGTGCTGCTGCCTCCGGCGGTTCTGGCGGACGCGGAACCGGCGCGGGCACACCCTCCGCGGACCCCCATGGGTACGACGACACCGGGACCGCCTTCCGACACGCCCCCGGCACCGGAGCCAGTCGCCCCCGGGGCCACGCCGGCCGCTCCCGGGACGCCCAGCGCCCCGCTCCCCGACCTGCCGTCCCGTACGCGCGGCACCTCCGCTCCGGCGCCGGAGCCACCGGGCACCCCTGCCACCGACAAGCCGCCCCTCCCGGCCACACCCGCACCGGACGACACCCCCGCCCCCGAGCTGCCGTCCCGTACGCGGGCCACCTCCGTGCCGGGGCCCGTGGGGCACGGCGCCCCGGCACGGCCCCGGCCGGACGCCTCCGCGCCCGAGCCGCAGAACGCCTTCGCCCCGGTCCCGCACGGCGCCCCCGAGCCCCAGGACACCGCCGCCCCCGACCAGCCCCCCGCCGCCCCCGACCCGCACGGCGCCCCCGCCCTGCCCACCCGGACCCGTCAGGCCTCTCTCGTCCGGGAGTTGCGGGGTGAGGCGGTGGGGCCCGCCCCGGTGCCGGTGCGGGAGGTCGGTGCCGAGGAGATGCGGGCGATCTTCGGGGCCTTCCAGCGGGGGCTGGACCGTGGCCGCAGAGGGCTGCCCGCGGCCGGTGACCCGGACGCGGCGGACCCTCGCGAACCGGACGCAGCGCACATCCACGCCGACGAAGGGACGGACACCGACGATGCACGGTGACGACCAGACCCCCGCGAACCCGGCCACGCCGGCCGGTGCCCCCGGCACCGGTCTCGGCTGGCTGCTGGACGACCTGGTGGCCCGCACCGGCCATGTCCGACAGGCCGTGCTGCTCACCGCCGACGGACTGCCCCTGAGCCGCTCGGAGGGTGTACCGGACCGGGACGTCGAGCACCTGGCCGCCGTCTGCTCCGGCTTCCACGGGCTGGCCCGCTCGGTGGGGGAGCGGTTCGAGGCGGGCGAGGTGCGGCAGACGATGGTCATGCTGGAGGACGGCTACCTCTTCGTCACCCCGGCCGGCCACGGCAGCCGTCTCGCCGTGCTCAGTGAGGCGGGCACCGACGTCGGACAGCTCGGCCACGAGATGGCCCTGCTGGTCCGCCGCCTCGGCCGCCACCTGGACGCCGCCGCCCGCTCGGCCTCCTGACCCCGCGGTGAGCGACGAGCACTGGTACGAGGACGAGACCGGGTCGATGGTCCGCCCCTACACCGTGACCCGGGGCCGCACCCGCCCCTCGGACCGGCACGCCATCGACCTGCTGTCCCGGGTCACCGCGCCGGAGCCGGACGGCGCGGCCCGGCCGGTGCTCGACCACGCCCCGGCGGCCCTGCTCGACCTTGTCCGGCGGGGCCCACGCACCGTGGCCGAGCTGGCGGCGGACGCCGACCTGCCGCTGACCGTCGTCCGCGTGCTGCTCGGGGACCTGGCCGAGGCCGGCCTGGTCCGGATCGACGAGCCGGGCCGCCACCCCGTCACCGGCGCCGCCGATCCGGACCTGCTCCGGGAGATCGTGGAGCGGCTCCGGGAGCTCTAGAGCGCCGGCTGCCACGGCACGACGTGGAAGTCGCCCGAGCCCTGCCGCACCTTCTCGAACGGCGCCGAGGAGACACACCCGGGCAGGTCCCGCGGCCCCGTACGACGCTGCACGACGGTCCTCTCGGCAGACCGGGCGGGTGAACCGGACGCCCACCACTCTCCCGGCGCCGCGCCTCCGGCACATCGCTCCCGAGAGGCCTCCCGCCTCCCCCGTCCGGCGGGGACCCCCGCCCTGACCTGCGTCCCAGGGCGCACACGGGCTCCCCCGAGGGGCGCGCAACGAATCGCCGCCCGACCCCCTCGCCACGCAACGAACCGCGCACCGGCGCGCAATGGCTCCTTCTTGTCCGGCCGAGCGCGCCGACCGTACCGTCTAACTGGACCCCCGAACCCCCCTTCCCGGTGAGGAAACGCATGCGCACCGCCCTGCTCCAGAGCTCCGGCCGCCCCGGCTCGATCGCCGAGAACCTCAAGGTTCTCGACGAGGCCGCGGGCCGGGCCGCCGCCGCGGGCGCCGCGCTGCTGGCCGCGCCGGAGATGTTCCTCACCGGGTACGCGATCGGCGACGACATCGCCCGCCTCGCCGAGCCCGCCGACGGCGACTCCGCGGACGCGATCGCGGAGATCGCCGGCCGGCACGCGCTCGCGATCGCCTACGGCTACCCCGAGCGCGACGGCGGCACCGTGTACAACTCCGCCCAGCTGATCTCCGCCGACGGCACCCGGCTCGCGAACTACCGCAAGACCCACCTCTTCGGCTGCTTCGAGCGGGACCACTTCACGCCCGGCGAGCAGCCGGTCGTCCAGGCCGAGCTGAACGGGCTGACCGTGGGCCTGATGATCTGCTACGACGTCGAGTTCCCGGAGAACGTACGGGCGCACGCCCTGGCCGGCACCGACCTCCTCCTCGTGCCGACGGCGCAGATGCACCCCTTCCAGTTCGTCGCCGAGTCCCTGGTGCCGGTGCGGGCCTGGGAGAACCAGATGTACGTGGCGTACGTCAACCGGGCCGGCCAGGAGGGCGAGTTCGAGTTCGTCGGACTGTCGGTGCTGGCCGGCCCCGACGGCGTCGCCCGCACCCGCGCCGGCCGCGAGGAGCAGCTGGTCCTCGCCGACGCAGACCCGGGCTTCCTGGCCGCCTCCCGCGAGTCCAACCCGTACCTGAAGGACCGCCGCCCCGGTCTGTACCGGTCCCTCGTCTGACCACCCCCCCGAGCCCTCCCCGAACCACCCCCGCGCAAGGAGTCCGTACCCCATGACGTCCACCGTGCCCAACGCCGTCGAGCACGCAGACGAGCAGCAGCCGCCGATCACCATGTTCGGCCCGGACTTCCCCTACGCCTACGACGACTTCCTCGCGCACCCGGCGGGCCTGGGCCAGGTCCCGGCGACCGAGCACGGCACCGAGGTGGCCGTCATCGGCGGCGGGCTGTCCGGCGTGGTGGCCGCCTACGAGCTGATGAAGATGGGCCTCAAGCCCGTCGTCTACGAGGCCGACCAGCTCGGCGGCCGGCTGCGCACGATCGGCTTCGAGGGCTGCGACGAGTCGCTCACCGCCGAGATGGGCGCGATGCGCTTCCCGCCGTCCTCCACCGCGCTGCAGCACTACATCGACCTGGTGGACCTCGAGACCAGGCCGTTCCCGAACCCGCTCGCCGAGACCACCCCCTCCACCGTCGTGGACCTCAAGGGCGAGTCGCACTACGCCGAGACCGTCGACGACCTGCCCCAGGTGTACCGGGACGTCGCCGAGGCCTGGAACAAGTGCCTGGAGGACGGCGCCGACTTCTCCGACATGAACCGCGCGCTGCGCGAGCGGGACGTGCCGCGCATCCGCGAGATCTGGGCCCGGCTGGTCGAGAAGCTCGACAACCAGACCTTCTACGGCTTCCTCTGCGACTCCGAGGCCTTCAAGTCCTTCCGGCACCGGGAGATCTTCGGCCAGGTCGGCTTCGGCACCGGTGGCTGGGACACCGACTTCCCGAACTCCATCCTGGAGATCCTGCGCGTCGTCTACACCGAGGCCGACGACCACCACCGCGGCATCGTCGGCGGTTCCCAGCAGCTCCCGCTCCGGCTGTGGGAGCGCGAGCCGGAGAAGATCGTCCACTGGCCGTACGGCACGTCGCTGAAGTCCCTGCACGTGGACGGTGAGCCCCGCCCCGCCGTGACCCGGCTGCACCGCACCTCGGGCAACCGGATCACCGTCACCGACGCCAACGGCGACATCCGCACCTACCAGGCGGCCGTCTTCACCGCCCAGTCCTGGATGCTGCTGTCGAAGATCGCCTGTGACGACTCGCTCTTCCCGATCGACCACTGGACGGCGATCGAGCGCACCCACTACATGGAGTCCAGCAAGCTCTTCGTTCCCGTCGACCGGCCGTTCTGGCTGGACAAGGACAAGGAGACCGGCCGGGACGTCATGTCGATGACGCTCACCGACCGCATGACCCGCGGCACCTACCTGCTCGACGACGGCCCGGACAGGCCGGCCGTGATCTGCCTGTCGTACACCTGGTGCGACGACAGCCTGAAGTGGCTGCCGCTGTCCGCGAACGAGCGGATGGAGGTCATGCTGAAGTCGCTCGGCGAGATCTATCCGAAGGTCGACATCAGGAAGCACATCATCGGCAACCCGGTGACCGTCTCCTGGGAGAACGAGCCCTACTTCATGGGCGCGTTCAAGGCCAACCTGCCCGGTCACTACCGCTACCAGCGGCGTCTGTTCACGCACTTCATGCAGGACCGGCTGCCCGAGGACAAGCGGGGCATCTTCCTCGCCGGTGACGACATCTCCTGGACGGCCGGCTGGGCCGAGGGCGCCATCCAGACCGCGCTGAACGCGGTCTGGGGCGTCATGCACCACTTCGGCGGGGAGACCGACCCGACCAACCCGGGCCCGGGCGACGTCTACGACGAGATCGCCCCGGTGGAACTGCCCGAGGACTGACCGGGCCCGACGGGGGAACGGACCGGGGCGCGGGCGGCCGGACTCAGACGCCGGCCGCCCGCGCCTTCTCGAACACCTCGGCGGCGGCGTCCTTGAGTTCCTGGGCGTCGCGCGGGGTGGTCTGCAGGTCCACCAGGATCTCGTCCAGGCCGATCTCCGCGTGCCGGACCAGGTCCTCGACGATCTGGTCGGCGTCGCCCTGGAACGGCCGCCGGCCGTCGCCCTCGTAGGGCTTGGCCGAGTGGACCGCGTTGACCCGCAGCACGGTCCGGATCGGCCTCTCGCGGCCGCGCTCGGCGGCCAGGTCCTGCAACTCGGCCCACTGCGCGGCGATCTGCTCCACGCCCGTGCCCACCGGCAGCCAGCCGTCGGCGTGGTCCACCAGGCGCCGCTGCGCGCGCCTGCCGCTCGCCGCGAGCAGGACCGGGATCGGCCGGGCCGGCTTGGGGCCGACCACCGCGGAGGAGATCCGGGAGACGCGGCCCTCGTGCACGACCGGGTCCGGACCCCGCACCGCCCGGCACACGTCGATCAGCTCGTCCAGCACCTGCCCGCGCTCCTCGAAGGGCCGTACGCCCGTCGCCGCGTACTCGTCGTGGGACCAGCCGGTGCCGAAACCGGCGAGCACCCGGCCCCCGCTGGCCGCGTCCAGCGTGGCCAGGGACCTGGCGAGCTGGAAGGGCAGGTGCAGCGGGGCGACCAGCACGCTGGAGCCGAGTTCGACGCGTTCGGTGGCGGCCGCGGCCAGGGTCAGGGTGACCAGCGGCTCGGCGACGCCGCGGTAGGAGTCGGGCCAGGGGAGGCCCGGGATGCCGTACAGGCCCTGGCCCGCGGGTTCCGGGAACAGCGCGCGCTCGTACACCCAGAGGCTGTCGTATCCGATCCGCTCCGCCGTGCGCGCCACGTCGGGTACGTCCCTGCCGAGGTCGTACTGCCGGTTCTGCGGGAGGCCGAGGCCCAGCCGAGTAGCCATGTGCCGTGAACTCCTTCGCGGTCGGTTTCGGGTTCAACCTACCGAGATCACCGTGAAGTTCCAGGAGACCCGGCGGAGGATGGCCGGAACGGCCCGGTTCAGGCGCCGCACGGCGTCAGCAGCATCCGCCCCGCGAAGCCGACCGCCGCGTCCAGCCGTTCGGTGAACTCCCCGGCGAGGTCCCCGCAGCGGCGCAGCGCCCACAGCGCCCGGGCCGCCGCCCAGGTCGCGTCCCGTGCCCGTTCGAGGCTCCAGGAGCCCAGGAGATGGGTGACCGGGTCGGCGATCTGGAGCAGGTCGGGGCCCGGCATCAGATCTTCGCGGATGCGCTCCTCCAGCGAGGCGAGGAGGTCGCCGACACGGTCGAACTCGTCCTCGAGATCGGCCGGTTCGCAGCCGAGCGAACGGCAGGCGTCCACCACGGCGAGCGCCAGGTCGTGCCCGATGTGCGCGTTGATGCCCGCGAGCGCGAACTGCAGCGGCCGCACCCCGGGATGGCGGCGGAACTGGAACAGGGGCCGCCAGCAGGCCGGCGGACGGCGGTCCCGGTCCGCCGCGTCGACCGCCGCCAGGTAGCGCTCGGCGAACCGCACGTCCAGCGTGGCCGCCGCCCGCCGGTCCGCGAACACCCCCGCGTCCAGACGCCGGCCGACCTCCTCGGTGACGGCGAGGTAGACGCGGTTGAACACGGCGACCCCGTCCCGCTCGGGCAGCTCCGCGTCGAGGGCGCGCATCCGGGCCAGGACGGCGTCGACGGGAGCGGTGAAGTGTTCCAACTGCGCCATGGGGGAAGGGTCGCAGCCCCGGACCGGCCCGGGTGCCGACCGGCCCGCCGCTTCCCCGGAACGGGGGAACGGCGGCCGGCCGGACCCGGCTACGACGTGGCGCGCCGGCCGTTCTCGTCGTAGCTGGACGTGCCCTCGTCCAGCAGCGGCTCCTGCGTCTTGAGATGGGCGGGCGCGAAGGCGCGCAGCGCGTGGTAGCCGGTGATGACGACCAGGGTGCCGAGCGCGATGCCGCTGAGCGAGAAGGTGTCGGTGAACTTCATGGTGACGTTGCCGACGCCGATGATGATGCCCGCGGCGGCGGGGACCAGGTTCAGCGGGTTGCGCAGGTCGACCTTGGCGTTGATCCAGATCTGCGCGCCGAGCAGACCGATCATGCCGTAGAGGATGACGGTGATGCCGCCGAGCACCCCGCCCGGGATCGCGGCGACGACCGCGCCGAACTTCGGGCAGACGCCGAAGAGGAGAGCGAAGCCGGCCGCGGCCCAGTAGGCGGCGGTGGAGTAGACGCGGGTCGCGGCCATCACGCCGATGTTCTCGGAGTACGTGGTGGTGGGCGGGCCGCCCACCGCGGTCGACAGCATCGAGCCGACGCCGTCCGCGGAGATGGCCGTGCCGAGCTTGTCGTCCAGCGGATCGCCGGTCATCTCCCCGACCGCCTTCACGTGCCCCGCGTTCTCCGCGATCAGCGCGATGACCACCGGCAGGGCGACCAGGATCGCCGACCACTGGAACGAGGGCCCGTGGAAGGACGGCAGGCCGATCCAGTCGGCCCTGGAGACGCCGGAGAGGTCCAGCCGCCAGTGGTCGGTGAGCTTGCCGCTCGCGTCCACCGAGTGGATCTTCCCGAAGATCCGGTCGAAGGCCCAGGAGATCCCGTACCCGAAGACCAGTCCCAGGAAGATCGCGATGCGCGACCAGAAGCCGCGCAGACACACGACCGCCAGCCCGGTGAACAGCATCACGAGCAGGGCCGTCCACTGGTCCTGCGGCCAGTACGTCGACGCGGTCACCGGCGCCAGGTTGAAGCCGATCAGCATCACGACCGCGCCGGTGACGATCGGCGGCATGGCGGCGTGGATGATCCGCGCGCCGAAGCGCTGCACCGCGAGTCCCACCAGGAACAGCACGGCGGCGACCACCAGGACCGCGCCGGTCACGGTGGCGCTCGTGCCGCCCTGCGCCCGGATGACCGCGGCCACCCCGACGAAGGACAGCGAGCAGCCCAGATAGCTCGGGACCCGGCCCTGGGTGGCGAGCAGGAAGATCACGGTCGCCACGCCCGACATCATGATCGCCAGGTTCGGGTTCAGGCCCATGAGCACGGGGGCCACGAAGGAGGCTCCGAACATCGCCACGACGTGCTGGGCGCCCAGGCCCACCGTGCGCGGCCACGAGAGCCTTTCGTCGGGGCGTACCACCGCTCCGGGTGCGGGCGTGCGCCCGTCACCGTGCAACTTCCATCTAAGAACACACCGCATCCGAGCAGCATAAACGCCGCGCCCCCTTCCCCTGTCTTTGCGGAGACGAGGGGGAAGGGGGCGCGGCTGTCACTACTCCAGTGTGGGGTACCGAAGCAGCGTCGGCGTGCGGCTCCTGTGAAACCGGAGAGTGAAGTTCATCGCGTGGCCGCTGTCTGACCTGTGGGTAAGTTACCAACCGCCGAGCATGCGCCAAACGCTCTCATTGACGATTGTTCAAAGATCTTGGGGGTGTGGAAGGACCCGCCCTCGTCGGGGTCGGCGCTCACGACGAAGGCGGGTCCGGTTCAGGCGCGCACAGCGGCGCGGTACTTCCGCCACAGAACCTCGGCGGTCGGGCACTTACGGAGCATCGCGCGGCAGCCCGAGCAGCTCGCGGCGTGCTGCAAGTACCGCTGCTCGGCGGTCTCGGGGGATGGCTGCTGCTCGCCGCTCATGCGCGTTCCGTGTGCTGCGGGTGGCGGCGGATCTCGTCTTCACAGTCGGTCGCGCGGCCGTACTCCTGCCGCTTCTCGTGCTCGGCGCGCTGCCGATCGAGCGCGCCGCACACGTCGCAGCCGGGCGCCGGCCGGGGCGGCCGTGTCGGGTCCGACAGGGTGATCGGTTCCTCTTGCACCGGCGGATTGGCCATGAGCTATGTCCCCTCGACTTCGGCCCATACCTGGGGGGTGCCGTTCGCGTCGGTGCTGCCCCACCGGTCGGCGGCGCTCAGTACGGCGATCACCCGCTGCCACAGGTCGAGGTCGCTGCCGTCCGGGGCGGGGGCGCGTAGCTGCGCCTTGCTGCCGGTGACGGTCATGCGGACGGGTGCGCCGAGGACGCTCGCGAGGTCGGCGCGTAACTCGGTGGCGCGTGATGGCACGACGGGATCCCCCCCTCTTACTCTTACGTAAGAGTTGCTGTCACACGTGATGGTAGACCGCTGCTCGGTACTGTGTCACGCAAGTCACACCATCGAGAGGCGCACCGTAGTGAGCCAGACACCGCGCGAGACACCGCTGTACCTGCGGGTCGCCGAGGACCTGCGCGCCCGGATCGAGTCGGGCGAGCTGCAGCCCGGCGCCCGCCTGCCGTCGGTCGCTGAGATCAGCACGACGTACGGGTGCAGTACGAGCGTGGCGTCGGGCGCGTACCGGCTGCTCGTCGACGAGGGGCTCGTGATCCCGCGGCACGGCGCCGGGCACTACGTGCGCAGCCGTGAGACGCCCGAGCTGCTCGTGCGGCAGCACCGCAGGCGGAGCGAGGATTCGCCGTTCGCGCGGGGCGCCGCCGAGCAAGGGGTCGCGGGTACGTGGCGGCACGAGTCGACGACCGAGGCGGCAAGCGACCAGGTCGCCGAGCGCCTCGGGATCCCGGCCGGCGCCCCGGTGATGCACACCTCGTACGTCTATCTCGCCGACGATCTGCCGGTGCAGCTCGCAGAGTCGTGGGAACCGCTCGACGTCACCGGGCAGTCGCTCGTCGCGCTGCCCGAGGTCGGCCCGTACGCCGGCGTCGGGGTCGCGGCCCGTATGCGGGTGCTCGGCGTCGAGGTCGGTACCCCGGTCGAGCGGGTGCGCGCCCGGATGGTGACGCGCACCGAGGCGGCCGCGCTCGACATGAACCCGGCCGGGCCGGTGCTCGCCGTCGAGCGCACCTACTACGACCAGGACACGGGACGGGCGGTCGAGACCGCCGATATCGTCATGCGCGGCGACCGATGGGTCGCGGTGTACGGGGCGGCGCCGGACGCGTCGCCGTGATGTGACACCTCGAGTTTTGTCGTCACCGTGACGATAAAACTCGAGGTGCGCCGAACGCACGAAAGCGCCCCGCCCGGCCGTGAGGCCAGACGGGGCGCTTCCTAATCCCCGCACGGGCGGGGAGCACTGACCCTCTTCATGTGCACCAGGGTCATCCCCAGTGTCTGGGGAGTTGCGTTTCGATCCACCCCCGCATCGGCGGGGAGCACTGCAAGTAACAAGCGGGAACACCCCCGCATCGGCGGGGAGCGCCGCCGGTTTCCCAACGGCGGTGCCACTATGGCACACCGCACCGACAGGGCGCAGGCGAACCCGCGCGGTCACTGCTCGATCAGGTGCTTATCTTCCGGGTCGGGCTCGGGCACCGGTGAGCCGAGCCCGCGGATCGTCGACCGCAGCAGCCGGACGTACCGCCACAGCGCCGCCATACGCTCGCGGGTGTCACGGTCGCGTGCCTCAAGCACGGTGATCCGGGTCGACTGTTGCGTGAGCGCGGTCGCGAGCCCGCTGATCGTCTGCAGGTCGGCGCCGACGAGTTCGGGTGCTTCAGCGCCGGCCGGCACCTCGACTTCCTGCCGTCGCTCGCGGCCGCCGAGCCATGCGGTCGCCACACCCCCGGCCGTCGAAATCAGGATCGCGAGCAGCGCCCAATACGAGTTCGGGTTACTCATGGTGCACCATCACGACCTTTCTCGGCCGCGTGCCCGACACGACGATCAGGATCACGACCGCGTGCGACGCCCACGGGGCGACCGCCCCCCACGCTTGCGCGTACCCGCCGATGGTGGCGCCGAGCGCGTACGCGACTGCCCACAGCAGCGGCGGCACGATCGCCGCCGCGATCCCGAACCGGTCGCGGCCCGGCCGGGCGGCGCAGAACGCGATCGACGCGAGCCCGCTGCCGAGCCACACCCACGCCCACACGTACATCGGCTGCAGGTCGAGCAGCACACCGATCCCGCGTACGGTGCCGTACCGCGGTTGCGTCGCGATGCTCGCGCCGTAACTGATCCATGCAATCCCGGTGATCAGCAGTGTGAGCCCGCGGCGCTGCAGCCGTTGCCACGCATGCGCGAGCGCGGGCCGGATCACGAGGTGCTCGTCGAGCCGCTCGTGTAGCCGGCCGGGTCGACCGGCTGCAGGTCGGGCAGCTTGGGGTACTGCGGCGGCCGCGCCCACCCGAGCAGCACGCCCGCGAGGTTCTGCAGCGCCGTTCCCTGCGATCGCTGCCCGAGCCGTTCGAGCACCCGGAACACCAGGTAATAGGCGAGGGCGAGCGCCACGGTGACGAGGCTCGTCACGGTCGCCGAGTCGAGGTCGACGCCTGCGGATACGGCGAGGGTGAGCAGCCACCCGGCGACGAGCGGCACGGCGGTGCGCATGATGGAGACGAACAGACCGGACATGCCGGCCCCCTTCCAGTGGTGTGCGAGCCCGGCCACCCGGCGGCGGCCGGGCGTGTGTCAGGCGACGACGTCGAACCCGTGCGCCTTGCCGAGCCGTGTCAGGCTGGTCCGGCCCGGGATGCCGTCGGCGTCCTTGCCGCTGTAGCCGTACCGCTCCTGCAGCAGGGCGTACGCGCTGCGGGTCGCCGTACCGGCGTGCCCGTCGGCGTACCGCCGGGCGAGCAGCCGCTCGGCGACGAGGGCGTCCTCGACGACCTCGACGAGCGGGTACGAGACCGGCGTGCCCTTCCTGGGGGCGTCCCTCTTGAATGCCGCGACGAGCTTCGCGAGGGACACCTGCGGTCGCGTCGACGTCGACGTGCTGCCGCCCGTGTCCGTCGTCCTCGGCTCGCTCTTGTACTCCGGGCGGCCGTACCCGGCGATGTCGTGCACGACGCGCACGCGCCTCGCGCAGACGTTCGCCGTGTTGCCCTCGATCGTGTACACGTACTTGTGGTCTGCTGACACGCCCGTGACGAGCCCGACGTGATCGATCCGGCTGATCTCAGACGAGCCCGACCAGTCGAAAAAAATCACGTCGCCGCGACGGATCCCGGACGCCTTGATGCCGTCCGTCATCGGGTGCCACGCGCCCGCCTGCCGGAACCGCTCGGCGTGCGCCACGGTGTACGCGTAGTCGTGCCCGAAACAGACGGCGTCGTACTCGCCGGCGTCGACGGCGGCCCGCGTGATCGTGGCGTCGCACCACGGCCAGTTACCCACGTACGCCGCGCCGTTGCGCTCGCGGTACCACGCCTGTATGGCGTTCGGCTCGCCCGTGCCGAGCCACCGTTCCATCTGCGCGACCATGCCCTCGACGCTCATACCGACTCGCCCCCCTCGGCGGTGTCGGCGGCCGGGGCGGCGTCGGCCGGCTGCTCGTCGACCTGGTCGCCGTCGGCGGCCGCCTCGCCGGCGTGCGCGGTGAGCCCGTCGGCGAATCCGGGTCCGACGTGAAACCCGGCCATGTCCGCCGGCCCGAACTGCTCGGCGAGCAGCTTGCCCTCGCCGTCGACGGTCGGCCCGTTACCGGTGCGCACGAGGTGCGTGGCTTGCTCTTCCTGGTCGCCGAGCCGTTCAGGGATCGGCCGTTCCGTGTCACCCATGGGTGAGCCCCTTCTGTGCGTGCATGAGGAACGCCCCGGCCGGCTCGGCTCGGGGCGTGGATCCGGGGGGTGTGTCAGCTCGTGTAGCCGTACGCCATGATCGCGCCGGTGCCGCCGACCGCCGCGGCGGTGAACCCGGCGCCGCTCACAGTCGGCGGTGTCGACATACCGGTATTCGCGCCGCCGTAGCCGGGCGCCATCGATGCCACGGCGTCGGGCAGCGATCCCTCGCCGACGAGGTTCGGCTGTGTCGTCGCCTTGACCATGACGCCGAGATAGTGCAGCCCGGTGTACGTCGTCGTGTACGACGTCGCGTTGCCCGCGGTCGTCTGCGCGATCGGCAGTGTCTTGGCTGTGTTCGCCGCCCATGCCGCCGTCGTCTGGTCGGCGGTACGCGCGAGCGCCTTCCGCGAGCTGTCGTGCAGGCTGAACCACCAGTTCGTGGGCGTGCCCGCAGCGGTGCCGCCGCTAACGAACGTCAGGTTCGATACGACGGCGCCCTTCGGCAGCCATATGGGCACCAGGTACAGCACGCCCGACACGGGCGCCGACGCCGTGCCGCAGCGCAGGCGCGACGTTGTCTCGTACACGCCGGCCGGTTTCAGTGCCGCCTCAAGCGCGGGCAGCGCGGTGAGGTCGCCGTCGACCAGGTTCGTGCCGGGCAGCGCCTGCATACCGCCGGGCCCGGTGAGCGGTGCCGCCGTCGACACCGACAGGGCGGCCGACGCCGACCAGCCGTTACCGGCGAGGTCGTTGTGCAGCAGCGTGCAGTCGGTCGCCGAGGCGGCGAGGGAGAACCCGCCCGTCGCCGAACCCGACCCCTTACGCACCTTGTTGGCGATCGCCATACAGCGGGCGGCGTTCGTCGAGAACCGGATGCCGTAACTCGCGGGCGACAGGATCGTGTTACCGATCACGAGTGCGTCGGTCGAGTTCGTCGCGCCGTCGGCGCCCTGGCCGATGAACACGCCGAAATTCGACGAGGTCGTGTCGACCGTGTTCGAGGCGACGACCGCGCCGACGCTGCCGGACACGTTGATCGCGTTGCTGCCCGCGCTCTTGACCGTGTTGCCGGTGACGTTCGCGCCGTCGCTGTAATGCGCGTACAGCCCGGTGCCCGCCGTCGTGTCGACCGTGTTCGTCTCGATCTCCGGGGCGGCGCAGTACTCGGCGTGCACCGCGTTCCCGCCGCCCGTGATCCCCTTGATCGTGTTACCGGTGATGGACACCTGCGGGATCCGGTACGCCGGGTCGCCGATCACCCGGATCCCCGAGTCGCTCGCCGCGGCCTCGCAGGTGTTGTCTCGGATCTTCACGTCGTACGGGGCGATCGGGGTCGTCGACCGGTCTGGCAGCGCGTACCGGATCGAGCTGTTGCCGGTGCCCTTGATCGTGTTGCCGCGGATCAGCGACCGCGACCAGCCGTACGCATAGATGCCGTCCTGCAGCGCGCCGTCGATCGTGCAGTCGAGAACCTTGACGTTGTCGTACACCACACCCGAGGTGAGCGTGTGACTGCCCACGGCGCGGCCGTAGTTACCGAGCCGCGAGGACGGGCCGAACCGGCAGCCCTGAATTAGGATGTTCCGGCTCGGCGTGTTGTCGAACGAGCCGATCGAGCTGCTGCCCGACTTGGCCATGTCGACTTGGATCGCCTCGGAGAACTGCCGGGTGCCGCCTGCCGAGTTGTCCCGGTAGCCGTAGAACTGGCAGTTGATCGCGCGGCCGCCGTCGGTGCTGTTGAACTCCAGCCCGTGCGCGGTGCTGCAGTTGAGCACGGTCACGTCGCGCACCGTGATATCGCTGCAGTGCACGAAATTGATCACGTCGGTCTCGGCGACGACGCTGCCGGTCGTGCCGTCGGCAGCGTTGCCGTCGTAGGTGCCGCCGAGCAGCGTGATATGCGAGTGCCCGGCGTACCCAGCGAACGTCTCGGTGCCCAGGAAGTTCCGCAGGATCCCGCTGTTACCGATCGCCTTGAGCGTCGCCCCGTACGCGATCAACGTCGTGTAATCGTAGATCACGAGGAATGTCGACACCCCGTACGTGCGGCCCGGCGGCAGGAAAACAACGCCGCCGCCCGCGGCGTGCGCGGCGTCGAGCTGCGCCTGTATCGCGGCGACGTCGTCGGCGGTGCCGTTGCCGACGGCATCCTTCACGACGAACCATCGTTGGGCCGACTGGTCGCCGAGGTTCGGCGCGCTGATCGGCTGCTCGAACGTGACCGGGGCGGCGTAGGTGACCGGTCCCTGCACTTCCTGCGGGTCGGGGTCGTCGAGGTCGAGTTTCCCGCCGGCCTCGGTGAGCGCGGCCTCGGCGGTCTCCAGTGCGCCGGCGGCGACCTCGCGGCCGACCTGGTACCACCGCAGCGGGTTGCCGTTCTTGTCGAGGTACTCGTATTCGATCGCGGTCACGTCGGCGACCTTGAAGGGTCGAACCGCGCCGGGCTGCGCCGACGTCGCCGGGTTCGTGCGGAGTTCGCCGATCGGGGTCGTGCCGTCCGCCTCGTACAGCGCGGACACGAGTTCACCCGTGCCGGCCCGGCGGACGCGCAGCGGGTAGTCGGGGACGACGTCGCCGGTCGTGGTCGTGAGGACGTCGGCGGGCGTGCCGCCGTAGGTGTACTGCGTCATGCGGCTGCCTCAGTCCTTCCAGTAGTCGGTATCGATGCCGACCCAGTTCACGCCGCCGGTCGTGTTGCTGTTGTTCGTGCCGTCCTGCGAGTACCAATAGATCGACCCGGGGGCGTCCGACGTCTGGTCGGCTGAGAACACCTCGACGCGCCCGACGCCCGTGATCGCGTCGCCTGCGAGCGACGCCGTGCCGGTGCGCGACACGAGGGTCGTCGGTACGCAGTCAGCCGGCACCGTGCCGACCTTGATGCCCGAGTTGCCGTTGATCAGGGTTCCGTCGCTCTTGACGATCCGGCCGCGCATCGACACCCGGCCGTCGGCGGTGAGCCGCACCCGGGCCACGGTTGCATCGTTCGCGAACCCGCTCGCGAGGGTGATCGGCCGCCACGCCGGAACCGGCTCGGAGATCGTCGCCCACACGTTGGTGCTCGAGGTCTTCAGCCATAGCGAGCCGTTCGCCGCCGAGACGAGGGTGTGCAGCGGGGCGTCGGCGTACTCGGCGTCGCGCTCCGCCTTATCGGCGACGTGCTGCACGAGGTGCGGGTCGATGGCGAGCGCGAGTTCGGCGAGGGCGCCGGGCCCAACCGGCGCATCACCCCCGCCGGGAATCGGGAGTTCAGCGCGGCCGACGGTAGCCATAGGCACCCCTAACTGAATGAGATGGTGATCGAGCAGCCGGATACGGCCATGTAGTCGCGGCTGCCGCTCGCATAGATCGCGAGCCCGCGTGCCGCACCGGATGCGAGCTGTGCCCGCCATGACGCGGGCAGCGTCGCCGTGCCGGTCGCACCGACCGACAGCGACAGCAGGTCCTCGGGCCCGTCGTCGAGGGTGAACGAGCCCGACGGCGGCGAGGCGTAGCCGTGCAGGTAAAGGTGCAGCGGGCGTTTCGAGTTGACGCCCGAGCCGGTGCGCCGACGGAACTTGACGGTCATTTTGGCGACGGTCTTCCCGGCGCACGCGTCGACGATCCGCGAGCCGAAGAAGAACCCGCCGCGCCGGTTGCCGCCCCCCGTCCAGTCGCCTTGCATCGGATAGGACGCATAGTCGTCGGGGCGGCCGTTGCGCCATGTCCCGTAGTCCGTGGGGGAGACCGTGACCGGTTTCGGTGCCCGCTCGGCCGGCGCGTCCGGCGAGGTGTCGGTCGCGCTCGCGAGCTGCCCGTACAGCTCGACCTTTCCCTCGGAGTTCTTCCGCAGGTACAGCGTTTGCACGGTCTGCCACCCGGACCCGGCCGGCGCCGCGGTGCCCCACGTGGCGGCGCGCACGACTTGCTCGTCTAGGGCGACGTCCTTTGCGAGCGATCTGATCGTGTCCTCGTCGACGTCGCCGGGGTCGTCGCCGAGCCGCCACATCACGACCGGGCGGGCGCCCGGCCGGAGCGCGACCCAGTCGCCCCCCTTCCGGTTGCGGTAGGAGTCGGCGCACGGCACGTCGAGCAGCAGCGCCCCCCGATAGTCGAGGTTCACGCCGGTGTCGGTGATGTCGACGACTTGCGCCGACACCGTGCCGCCGGCGGCCGTCGCGTTTTGTAGGGCGGCGAGCTGCTCGCCGAGCGCGGTCGCTGCCTCGTTCACGTCGTCGTCCTCCGTGCGGTCGTCCTGGTCGTGCAGCTCATTGAGGCGCCGCCGAGGCTGTACGAAAGGCTGTCGACGATGTGGCGCTGCCACTCGCCGGGCCGCACCTCGACCTCGACGACGTCGCCGGGTTCGAGCGCGGGGTGACACACCGCCGTGAAGCTGAGCGACGACTGCACGCCGAGGCTGTCGGCGAGCCGTGACTGTCCGACGTCGAACGCCTGCGCCTCGGTCGTGATCAGCGGCGACGAGTACCGTTCGACCCGCAGCCGCACCCACGGCAGCCCGAGCCGCTGCGGTGCGAGCGGGTCGTTCACCGGATCCGGGCCGGCGTAGGTGAGGCTGTTCGGGTCGTCGTCCCATGCGTAGACCGGGCCGACCGTGGGCGAGCCGTCGCCGCCGTCGCCGCTGATGACCCACAGGTTCACGAGCCCCTCGGCCGACTGTTTCTCGGCAGGCTTGACCAGGGCGACGCCGTACGGGATCCGCCACACGACCGGGTCGTCGAGGGTCGGTGTCGGCGCCATGGTCGGCACGCCGCGGGCGTCGCAGTACACCTCGGCGGCGAGCGCCGCGGCGATCCCGGTCGCGGTGCCGCTGGTGTCGGTGCCGCCGGACAGTGCCTGCCACCGGTCCTCGTCGACGACGATCTGCGGCACAGCCGTCGACCGGTCGGCGCCTGCCCGCCATGACACGACCGCGCCGGGCAGCGCCTCGGCGACGAGCGGGTCGACCAGGTTCCCGGCGGTGTCCGGTCCGATGGTGCGCGCCTGCGGGAACCGAGCGCCGCGCAGCACGTCCTCAAGCCCGAGCAGATCGACCGTGGCGCCGAGCCGGCTGCGTTCGGCGCCGTCGACGACGTACACGCCGGCCGGGATCCATACGGTATCCATGCGCGGCCCGGCGATCCCTTGCCACAGCCGGACCCGGGTTGCCTCGGTGTTGATGCCGTCGCGGCCGAGCTGCACCCCGATGAGTTCGCAGCTCGTCGAGTACCGGCACTCGGCGCTGCGGTCGGCCCGTATCTCGGGATTGCCGCCGACGTCGACCGCCCGCCACGTCTGCCCGCCGTCGTTGGACCATTCGGCGCGCCGCGGCCGCCTCGCCGGCCCGAGCACCGCGCGGTGCACCGCGTCGGGAACGGGCAGCATGTCAGATCGCCCCGTCCGTCGAGAGCGACGCCCACGATCCGTAACTCGCGGCGACCGCATCCCACGACGCGAACCGCTCGGCGAGGGCATCCCACGACCAGCCGGGCAGCCGCATCGGCTGTCCGGCGGTGTCCGGCCGGGCAACGGGTTGGATCGTCCATGCGAACCGGTACCCCTCGCTCGACCCGAGCTTGCCCGTGGGTGTCGGCCCGGTCACGTCGCCCGGCACATGGAACGAATCGGGGAACAGGTAGCCGGGTCGTGCCTGCGCGAGCAGCACGCCCGCGCGCAGCAACTCGCGCACCTGGTCGACGTCCTCGGGTCCGACGTCGACGGTCACCTGATACGCCTCGGCCGACGCGGTGTCGTAAGCGACCGCCATGTACGGCGAGCCGGCGATCTCTGTCGTGTCCTGCCGTGCGGTCGACGAGCCGCCCGACCAGTCAACGACCATGACGCGCATCGACAGCCCGGGCTCGTCGACCGACTTGATCCACAGGTCGCGGTCCTCGCCCGCCTCGGGCGCGGGCACCGTGACCGCGAGGGACGACGCCGGCCCGGTCGACCCGTCGGCGTACACCGGGGTCGCGGTGTAGACGACGGCGACACCGAGCGGCGCCTCACTGTCGTACGCGGTACCGACGCCCTCGATCGCCCATGCCGGGTCGGCGCTGCGCACCGGTACCGGGGCGGCCGCGCCGGGATCCTGCCGGACGATCCGCACCTGCATGACGTCGGCGACGTCCGGTACGGCGGTGACCCGGATCGACGGCGAGGCGTTCGCGGCGCCCTCCCACGCGCCGCCGGGCAGCGACCCGTCGACGTAGTCGGACGGCGCACTTACCCCGATCTCGACTTGCATCGCGTCCGCCAGCCACACGACACCGACGGGCCCGTTGTAGGCGACCGCGACCTCGGTGCAGGTCTGCCCGGCGGGCACCGTGTACTGCGCGCTCACCCGCACCCACTGGTTCGCGGTCGGGGTGCCGACGCTCACCGTGCCGAGCGTCGCCGACGCCGACCGGAAAGCGAAGAACACAGTCGTGCCGGTGCCGGGCACCTTGACCCACGCCGAGGCTTGCAGCACCGTGCCCGCCGGCGCCGGCTCGATCGTGTACCGCGAGCCGCAGAACGTGCCGCCCGAGGTCTGTGTGTGCTGGATGGACGCCGTCCCGTACCGGGCGTCGGTCGTGACCCGGGCCCGGGTGCCGAACGAGTACAGCGCCGTGTTCGCGAGGTCGACCTCGGCCGACGGGTTGAGTACCCGGTTCCGGGCGGCGGGCGCGGTGTCGCCGTTGTACGACAGCACCACACCCGCCCACACCTCGTCGACGATCGCGGCGAGCCACCCGTCGGGCGAGGTGATCCGTTCCGGCGGCGTGATGTGCGGCGCCGCTAGGTCGACGATCATCGGCATGCGTTTATCCCCTCTTGGATCCGGCACGGCTGCGGCCGCGGACAGTGGCGAGCCCGGCGTCGACCCGCTCGTCGACGACCGCGACGAACTCGCGCTCGCCGACCCGCAGTACGAGCGTGTCGCCGCGCTGCAGCCCGGCCGGCTGCGCCTGCCCGGCCGCCGTGGCGACCGGCAGTACGGGCGGTATCGCTGCGGCGCCGAGCCGCTGCGCGCCCGCCCGCACCGAGGCGAGCGCCTTATCGGTGCCGACGACGACGCCCGCGCCGACCATTTCGCCGACGCGCTGCGTCTCGCGGCTCGGCGAGTGAATGTCGAGCCGGTGCTCGATCGAGTCGACGAGCACGTCGCCGAGGTGCTTCATCTGTTTCTGCAGTTCCTTCTCGCGGGCTTTGAGCCCGGTCAGGAACCCGTCGCCGGCCTTGCTGCCGGCGTCGTACATGCTGTCGGCGAGAGTGTTGCCGTATGACGTCGAGAGCTTGGCGCCGGACGCCGCGAGCCCGTTGATCTTCTTAATGTCGCCTGCGCTCGCGCCGGCGACGAGCTGCGCGAGGTTGCTGTCGGGTCCGGCGGCGACGAGCTGCCGAATGACCGACTGAGACACGCCCCGCTTACGGGCTGTCTTGATCAGCGATTGGAACCCGGCGAGGTTCGACTGCCGCGACTGCATGCCCGCGATGAGCCCGCCCACCGACGTCACGTCGCCGATGTTCGACAGGGACATGTAATCGGCGGCCGCCGACTTCTGGTCGGTGGCCGCTTGCTTGGCCGTGGCCAGTCGCGACGCGACCCGGTCACGGTCCTTCGCGAGCGCCTGCAGCTTGCTCGACGTCCGGCCGACCTGGTCGGCGAGCGCCTTGCCCGCCCTGCCGGTCTTCCGCAAGTCCTCGGCGAGACTCTTTGCCGCTTTCGCTATGTCGCTCGCCGAGCCGGTCAGACTCTTGGTGAACGCGCCGAGATCGCCCGGAACTTGCTTGCGCGCGGCCGCCGCGACCTTGGCGCCGCTCGTGCCCTTGGCGAACCCTCGCAGCGCGCCGAGCCCGGCCGCCATGCCGAGCGAGGTTCGGTGGTCGAACACTTCGGTGCCGCCACCGCCGAACCGCACGAGCTCCGGACCCTGCTCGCCGACCCACGCGAGCTCGCCCCGCTTCGGCCGGCCGCCCTTGGCATACCCGCCGGGCCGGTTGTACGCCGCGGCGAGCGACCCGTACCGGGCGAGCGCGTACCGCATCGAGGCGTACACGTTCGCGAGCGGGTCATAGATGCCACGCGAACGCAGCGGGCCCGCATAGGCGTTGAACGTCGCGCCGATCGTCTGCATGAGCCCGCGCGAGGGGTCGCCGTTCTTCGCGTTGACGTCCCAATTGTTGATCGCGTGCGGGTTGCCGCCGCTCTCCTGGTTCATGCGGCGCAGCACGACGGGCAGTAGCGACGCGGGCTGTCCGACGAGCTTGAGCGCCTGCAGTACGACGCCCGACCACCGCTGTACGCCCGAGCCGCCGATGTCGCCCGCGCTACCGAACGCGTCCTTGGCCGCGTTCACGATCTTGTCCTTCAACCCGGCGAGCATCTTGATCGGCACCTTGCCGATCATCTGCGCGTACTTGGATTGCCCGACTCGCGCGATCGTCTTCTGTATCCCGCCGACCGCCTTGTCCCACAGCTTGCCCGGGTCCGACAGGAAGTCGAGCCCGGACATGACCGCGCCGCCGACCTTCTTTGCTTTGTCGCCGAGCCACCCTGTGACCTTGCCGACGACGCCGCCGTCGGCGAACTTCTGCACGGGCAGCTCGCCGTGCTGGTTGATGTACTGCAGGGTGTCGAACCCGACCGCGCGGGCGCTGCTGCGCTTGACGACGAACTCATCGGCCATCATCAGCGCGGGAATGCTGTCCTTGCCTGGCACGCCGCCGCGAGTGCGGCCGCCCTCCTTGAGCAGCTTCGGCGCGGCGGGCAGCTTGCCGAGCCCGACGAACCCGGCGACCTTGTCCCAGACGGATTTGATCCCGTTTGTGTAGACCGACCGGATTACGAAGTTCACGGGCTTTTTCGTGACGTCGATGATCTTGCCGAACGCCTTGCCGATCGCCCGCTGCGCCGACTCGAACGCGTCGCCGAGCAGCCGCACGCCAGACTTGCCCGCGTCGAACGCAGGCTTCAGCCCCTTGGACCACAGCCACCCGGCGGCCGAGCGGATCCCGTCGAACGCCGGTTTGATCGCCGACCGGTACAGCCACGTCCCGGCCGCGCCGAGCGCGTGCACGCCCGCCTTGAATACGCCAAAGATCACCTTGACGCCGCCCCACCACCACACGGCGGCGGCAACGATCCCGTGAAACGCCGGCGAGATCGCGTTGCGCCACAGCCACATGCCGACCGCACCGACGAGGTGAATCGCCGACATGACCGCCGAGAACGTCGGACGCAGGACCGAGCCCCACAGCCACACGCCGAGCGCAGCGATCCCGTGGAACGCCGGGCCGAGCGCGTTCGACCACAGCCACGTGCCGGCCGCGCCGATCCCTCGGAATGCCGGGGCGAGGACTGTCTGCCACAGCCACGTGCCGACCGCGGCGACCGCCTTGAAAGCGAGCACCAGCGGCGTGAGCACGAGCACGGCGAGAACCGTGAACATGATCTTTCCGGCGGTCGCAATACCCGAGAACGCGGGAGACAGGACGTTGGACCACAGCCACACCGCGGCCGTGCCGATCGCGCGCAGCCCGACCATGAGATACCCGAACCCGACCTTGAGCGCCGACCACAGGTAATCCCAACCGACCTTGATCCCGGCCCATGCCGCCTGCACGATCGAGCGGAACGTGTCGCTCTTCTTGTACGCGACGTACAGCGCGGTGCCGAGGGCGACGAGCCCGATCACGATCAACGTGATCGGGTTTAGCGCCATCACCGAGTTGAGCAGCGCCTGCGCCCCGGCGAATCCCTCGGTCACGGCGGTGCCGACGAGGATCGCCGCCCGGTACACGCTGAACACTGCCGTCACGATCCCGGTCGCGATCGCCTGTGCATTCAGCGCGAGCGTGACACCGAGGATCGCCACACCGAGCGGCGCGAGCCACGCCCCCCACTTGACCAGCCACCCGCCGACCGCGCCGACCGCGCTCGCGACCGCGACCAGGGCGGGCACGAACACCGCGCTCATGATCCCGGCGACGATCTTTACGGCGGGAAACACGTCGTCGTTCAGGAACTGCCCGAACCGCCCGAGGACGGGCAGCACATAGGCAGTGATGAAATCGGCGACGACGGCGAGCGTGCGCCGCTTGAACACGTCGAAAGATGTCATCACGGGGTCGTGCAGGTTCGACGCCATGTCGCCGGCGGCGCCGCTCACCTTGCCCATGGCCTTTGTTGCCTTGCTCGGGTCGAGGGCGTACAACGCGGCGCCGAGGTCCTCGGCTTGCGTACCGAACAGCGCGACCGCGGCCTGCGACTGTGTCACCGGATCCTTGATCCCGCGCAGCCGGTCGAGGGTGAGCTGCAGGACACCCGCCGACGCCTTGCCGCCCTTGGCGAACTTGGCTGCCATCTTGTCGGCGTCGAGCCCGAGCGCCTTGAATCCGCTAGCGGTTCCCTTGCTACCGTCGACCGCCCGGATCGAGAACTCTTTGATCGAGTCGGCGACGATGTCGCCGTCACGGGCGCCCGCCTTGAGCCCCTGGTTAATGAGCCCGATCCCGGTCGCGCCCGAGATTCCAGCCTTGCGCCACTGTGTGCCGTACTCGCCGATCGTGTCGATCAGATCGCCGGCCTTATCGGCGCCCGACTGGAACCCGGTCGTGAGTAGGTCGAACCCCTCCTTGCCGTTCTTCACGAGCCCGGTACGGATCATCTGCCCGACCGCCGCCGCCGACTCGTTCACGTCGACGTCGAACGCCTCGCTCAGGGCGAGGGCGTCCTGCGTGAGACCGGCCATCGACTTACGCGGCCCGTTGATCGACGCGACGCTGTTCTGCTGCAGCGCCTTGATCGCGTCGTTCACCTGGTCGATCGACTCGCCGTACCCCTTGGCGTACACGCCGCCGGCGATCTTCCCGGCCCGGGCCGACTCCTTGTCGGACAGCCGCAGTTGCGCCGCGAGCTTGCCGCTCGCGTTGTTCTTCTCGACCGCCTCGACGAACCCGGCGGCGAGCAGCGCCCCGCCGACGCCGGCGACCGCCGCGATCCCGCCTTTCATCTTGTCACTCATGCCGGACAGGAACCCGCCGCCGGCTTCCTCGCCGGCCGCCTCGCCCGCCTGCACCGACTCGCCGCGGGTTCCCTCCTGCAGCGCCCGGCCGAAGTTCCGTACCTCGGGGACGATCGACACGTATCCGACGCCGACCTCGACCGGCATTCGTGATCACCCCTTATCGGGCAGTACCTGCGATGTGATGTGCTCGTACGCGGCCCGCGCCTTTGCCCGGTCCTGCTCGGCCTGCGCCTCGCGGTCCTCGGGCAGCGGGTCGCCCGGACGCCATCCGGGTTCGGGCCACGGCATCGGCGGTTTCTTCGGGTCGCGGTTGGCGTTCACGAACGCCGTGAACAACAGGTTCAGCAGATCGCGGCTGTCGGCGGCCGCGTAGGTCTCGGCCTGCCACGCGTGCCCGTTCGCCGCCCGGGCGGTCGCCCCGTCCGGCGGCAGCCCCTCGACCATGACCCGCAGCAGCCGCAGCGTGATCTCGCCCCGCCAGTACGCGGCGAGCGGCCCGCCCTGGCCGTAACCGGGGTAGTGGTGGGCGAGGTCCGCCTCGACGGCCTCGGGGTGCTCGCCGAGGACGTCGAGGACGTCGTACGTGTAGACGTCGACGGCGTCGCCGCCGTCGTCGCCTACTTCCGTGTAGGGCGGTGCTTGGTGACCGTGTCCTGCATTTCGGTGCGCGCCGCGAGGTAGACGAGCATGAGCCCGTTGGCGTCGCCGCCGCTCTTGACGTAGTCGTCCCACTGGTCACCGAGCAGCGCGCGCGCCTTCAGCCCGTCGCCCTCGGCGGCGTCGACCTCGCGGGCGAGGTCGTCGCTCATGAACAGCGGGTGCGGCATGGTCCACACCTTGCCGTCGTCGGTCTCGACCTCGATCTCGGATCCGCCGACCGCGTCGGCGTACGACGCCTTGACGGCCGACAGTCGGTACCGTGCCTTGCCGGGCTTGCTCATGATCGTCTCTCTCTTTCTCGGGTGAGCTGCGGGTGAGCATCGTTAAGGGCGGGGGGCGGTCGGGGCTCACCCAGAACCGCCGCCCCCCGCCCGATCAGGGGAGCGTCAGCCGCCGGCCGGGGCGAGCGCCCGCCAGCCGGGCCCGTCGATCCAGTTACGGCACGACGTACCGACCGCACTGTCGCGGTACGCGGTGAGGGTGACGGGCCGGGTCGTCGGATCGGCCCGCGACCACGTCTCGTCGTCGCGGTCGGTGAGCCGGACCCGCGGCAGGAACTTGACGACGTAGATCTCTCCGCCGTCGTCGCCGTAGTCGAGCCCGATCGCGAGCAGCCGGCGGAACGGGTTGCGCGGCGTCTTGGAGCGGTCCCACGTCCACGCCGTACCGATCGCGGGCAGCGCGCCCGCACCGGACAGGGGCAGCCCGTTGTACAGGGCGACGGTCGCGGCGTTCGTTTCCTGCGGGCTGAAACTGACGGTCATCACGTCCGACTCGACGTCGCTGCGGGTCGGCTCGGCCGACTGCGACGAGGTGACGTCGGACATGCTGACGTCGCTCGGGAACGCGATTCCGTCGTCGGTGGTGTAGCCGATCGGCTGGTACGCGGTCGGGATGGCGACGAGGTTCCCGTCGGTGTCGAACGGGTTCGTGATCGCGGCGGCGCTGATGTCCGCCGCGAAAATCGCCTGAACGAGTTGCTTGCGAATGAGTTCGGTGTGCAGCCCGTCCTCAAGCGACACCGGGGTCGGTGTGGTCATGGGGTATCCCTCCATGGGAAACCCCCGGCCGTCGCACGGTCCGGGGGCGTGTGGTCAGTGATGGCGGGTGAGCCTGCGATCAGGGGGCGAGGGCACGGCCGCGCAGCGACACCTCGACGGCGAACACGACGCGCGGCTGCCCAGAGTCGGCGTCGGGTAGATCGTTCGGCCCGCCGACGTCGGCGACGTCGTAAGCGACAGCGCCCCGCCACCCGGGCATTGCGAACAGCAGCGCCCGGGCGACGATCGCGAGGTCGGTCGCCGCCTCGTCGCTGTCGCCCCAGCAATGCACGTCGATCCGCGGCCGGTCCGTGATCCGGTCGAGCCGCGTACCGCCGACCCGTTCGAGCCGCACGAACCGTGCCGGCCTCGGGCTCGGCACACGCGTACCGACCGGCACCTCGTCGCCGCGGGCGGCGAGCGCCTCGTGCAGGTACGCCCGGACGACGGCGACGCCGTCGGGGTATCCGACCGGGGCGCCCATCACTCGACCTCGCGGGCGGCGTCCAGGGCGCGCAGCAGCGCCGCCCGCGACACCGCCGGGTCGCTGGTCGAATAGTCACCGATCACGGCGCCGCGCGCCCGCTTGCCGTCGGTGGCGACGTCGACCCGGAACTGCCCGCCGGCGCCCGCGGCCTGCGCCGCCTCGCTCGCGGCCGCCTCGACAGCCCGTGTCTTCCGCTCGATCAGCGCCGCCGTCTCGGGTGTCTTCAGGAACCCGGCGATGTTGCGCCGGTTCGGAACGAACCCGTCTCGTGCCACGCGATCACCCCTCGACGCTCTTCAACCGGATCTCGTAGTGATGCAACTCGGCCGGGGTGTACGCCGGCCCGGGCGGGCCGATCACCTCGAACTGCAGCCCGCCCCAGTGCACGCGGTCGGCGCCGTACACCGTGAGCGGCTGCCCGTCGGCCGTGACCGGGTTGCACAGCATGAGCCACTCGCCGATCTGCGCCGACCGCTGGTCGGTGTCCTCTGCGGCTGTGTTCTGCTGCAGCCACGCGGCGACGTCGACGCGGGCCGACGTCGACCAGTCGACGACGCGGTTCCCGTACCGGTCGGCCTTGCTGCCCGGGTGCTCGACCTCGACCAGGTGCGGCAGCACGTCACCCGGGATCACAGCGGCCCCCGCGTGTAGCCGAGGTGCCGCCACTCGTACGGGTCGACCCGCCAGCCGGGCAGCCCCTCGTCGACGACGCCGAGCGAGTACGCGGCGTCGGCGCCCGGGTCGGTGACGTCCTCGGGTACGAGCTGCGCTTTCTCGTCGTCGGTGAGGTACAAACCGCCGTCCTCGCCGAGCGACTCGGAATACTGCCCAATCGTGCGCTGCCGGTAGCCGCCGGGATTCGCCATCACCCGGCGGACGACCGACACCGCGATCGCGCGCAGCGTGCCCTCGTCGGGTACGTAGCCGGTCGGAATGTGCCGCTGCATGAGCGCCGACGCGTCGTCGAGATACGCCGCGACCTGCGCCCGGCGCGGGCTGCCGTCGGGGAGGGTGACGGCGGCGCGCGCCTCATAGTCGGCGACCGTTGCGAACGCTGCCGCCACCGCCCTACGCCTCGCGCTCGATCACGCCGGCCGACTCGCACGCCGCGATGATGTCCTCGCGGCTCGCGTGCGTGTCGTACTCGACGCTGTGATCCTCGGCGAACTTCCGCCACGCGTCGACGCCCGAGCCGCGGCCCGTGCGGGGCGGCGCCCCGTCGCCGCCGCCGGTGCGCGGGTCGTTGTATCCGACCGTGCCCGGCTCGCCGTCGTCGCCGCTGTCGGCGTCGCTCTCCCACGCGTGATCGCCGATCCGCTCCGCGGTGTCGGCGCTCATGTCGCTGCCCGGCCCGTACGCCGTGCCGTCGACGTACACGAACCCCCTCAGCCGGCGCGCCATCACAACACCTCAGCCTTCAGCGTCAGGTCGGGCTCGCGGACGACGGGCATGCCGACGGCGGCCGCGTGCGTCCACAGGCGCACGGGATCCTTCGTCTTCCACGTCGCGGCGACGACACCCGCGCGGCCGGCGACCGACGCGTACTCGGGCTCCATCGACTCGGCGGTCGTACCGAGCAGGAACCCGCCGAGGTCGGTCGGGCTCGCCGCATCGGTCGCACCCGCCGACGGCAGGAAGACGATCGCGTCGTCCGGCATGATCCGCTTCGGCGTACCGTCGACGGACACCCGGCCGTCGTTGAGTTCGATCGGCGGCAGATCGAGCGACGACAGAACCGTGTTGAGCTGCTCGACCGACACCATCGGCGCCGACCCCGACGGGGCGAGCGGGTACACCTGCCGTACGACCTGGTCGCACTGCCGGAAGTGCGACAGCACCGTACGCGCCATCATCTGCACCGCCGGCGGCGTGCCGTTCGTGTCGACGTACGTCTGCACCCACGCCTCAAGGTCGTCGAGGGGGCGGGCGTTCGCGTGATCCGACCACAGCACCGCGGCGATCACCGAGTGCTCGGGCCGGCGGCCGAAGTCGACCGGGGCGAGCTGCACCCGATTCTCGTTGATCGTGAACCGGGCATCGGCGAGCGCCTCACCCTTGCCGAGCTCGAACCGGGCCGCGATGTTCGTCGCGATCCGGTACGCGTCGCGGGCGATCGCCTGCCGCATCGGGTCGGCGGCGTCGAGGTTCCGGATCCGCAGGCTGTCGTACTCGTTGAGCGGGATCTTTTCGCTGATCGGGGGCAGCTCGCCCATGACCTGCGCGACGCCCTCGCGGCGCCCGATCCGGGACTCGGTGTCCCACGCCCGGTAGACGCTCGCCTCGGCGAGCCCGCCGGTGCCGCCCTTCGTGTACTTGAAGGTGATGTCATCGACGGTCACGTTCGGCAGCCACCGCGCCAGACCGAACGCGTTCACCTGCTGCTCGGCGAGCGACAGCCGCACGAGCGCCGTCAGTTCCGCCGGGTCGATGTACTCGGTGTCGAGGACCCATCCCATCTAGGCCACCCCCTCTCAGATAAACCGGATCGAGCCGGCGACGTCCGCCTGCCCGGCGGCGTCGACAGCGACGGGAAGACGAGCGGCGCGCACCTTGCCGTGCACGAGCATCGCGCCGGCGACGTCGACAGCCGGGTTCGTGGGCGCCTTGACGGCGGCGAACAGGAACCCGACGAGGGTCTGCCTGCCATCGCTCGCCGCGTTGTCATACGGCCCGTACTTGCCCGGCGTCGCCGTGATGGCGCCGAGCGGAATACCGCTCTTGAAGTACCCGGCCGGGTAGTGCGTCGCCGGGGTGAACGTCGACGTGTCGAGGGTGACGGATTCCGTCGCCTGCGTGCCGTGCTCGCTACCGAGCCACGACTGATCGTCCACCCCGAACGACTGAGTCGTCAGACTCAGATCCATGGTGATCTTCTCCTAGGTCAAGTGCCTGATGTGGTGCGCGGCTTGCGCCCGAGCAAGTCCTCGAACAACGCGCCCGCGTCGACCTCGCCGCGCCTCGTCTTGCCGCGGCCACTGCCGTTGCGCGCGCCCTGGTAGCCGCTGCCATTCCGACGCCGGCGGCGCGTGTCGCGCTCGTCGTCGTCGCCCTCGTCGCCGTCCTTGCCGGACCCGGCGGGGGCGAGCTTGTCGACGAGCGCGGCGATCGCGTCCTCGTCGACGTCGCCCTCGTCGTCGACGTACCGCCGAAGGTTGAGATCCTCGACGACGTCGGCCGGGTCGGTGATGCGGCCCTTGGCTGCGGCGAGGAACACCGAGCGGGCGATACGCACGCCCGACTTGCCGCGCTCTTCAGCGCGTGCCGCCGCGACGGCAGCCTCGGTCTCGCTCATGCCCTCGCGTCGCAGCCGGGCGAGTTCCTCGGCGTCGGCGCTGTTCTTCTTCGCGCGCTGCTCCCACTTGCGCGACGCCTTGAGCCGTTCGGCGATCTGCGCAGGCTTGAGCCCCTCGGCCTTCCACTGCTTGATGACCGACGACCACTCGTCGCCGCCGTCGCCCTGGTCGCCGTCGCCGTCGCCGTCGCCGTCGTCGCTGTCGCCCGTGTCGGACTCGTCGCCGTCGCCGTCCTGGTCGCCGCCGTCACCCGAGCCGCCGCCGCTCTCGCCGCGGCCGTCGCCGCCGAGGATCGGCCAAATGGGCTGCAGCCCGTCCTCGCCGGGGCGCGGCTTGCGCCAGCCGAGGGCGAGCTGCCCGGTACGGGCATGTCGAGGCAGTGTGCGCGCGTGCATGGTTGTATCTCCCGTGTCGGGGTGGGGTGAGCGTGGGGTGCGCCGTGCCGGCGCGGTCACGAGCCGGGTATGTCCTTCGGGCCCGTGAAGTCGTGGCGTGCCACGGCGAGCAGCGGCCCGTACTCGCCGTGTTCACGCGTAATGATGATCTTCCGATAGTCGGGTGCGCGGCCGCCCGCATCCGAGGCGCCGACACCTTTCGCGATCGCGTCGTGCGCCTCGCGCAGCGTCGCCTCGTCGATGATGTGCCCCGGGTCGCGGTCACCCTTGATCGGCATCGGCCTGCAGTTACAGCCCGGATGAATCGGCATGAGCTTCTCGACCCGGTACCGCTGCGTCGACGCGATCACGCACAACGCGCAGTTACTCGGGCCGCGCAGGTCGCGCCGGAAGAACCGCACGCCGCCCCGCTCCATCGACTGCCGTGCCGCGTGCGTGCGGGCGAGCTGCATGTCGGTCTCGGCGATCGACAGCAGCCGCGTACGCGCCTCGCCGAGCGCCTGCCCGTACGCCTTGCCGCGACTGAGCGCGGTGTACGCGGTGACGAACGGCCGCCGGTACACCTCGGCCGGCGGGGTGCCGCGCAGCGCCTCGGGCAGCTCGACCCCGGCGGCCGGCGTCGACGTGCCGAGCATGTCGCCGATCATCGCGGACAGGTACGCGTCGGTGATGTTCCCCATCTGCTGCTGCGCCGCGAGCACGGTCGGCAGCACCTGGTCGACGAACGCGGCGGCGTCGCGGTCCCGGTAGCCGCCGAGACTGTCGAAAGCGTCGAGGACGAACGTGACCACCCGGTCCCGCAGCGACGTCGACAGGGCGTCGTACCGCTCGGTGAGCGCCGCCTGCAGTTGCTCACTCGGCACCGGGCACCGCCGTCTCGTCGGGCAAGTTGCCCGCGGTCGGCGCCGGCGTCGCCGGCAGGAGCGACGCCGCGAGCAGCTTCGCGGCGGCCGCACCCGAGGTGATCCGCCGTACCTGCTGCGGTGTCTCGCCGAGCCGCTCGGCGATCACGTCGAGCGGATAGCCGATGCTCGACAACTTCGTCGCGGCGTCCGCCATCACGGCCGGGCTGAAGTACTGCGGGTCGGCCCAACGCACGGTCGCCTCGACGTAGTCGTCGGGCACGCCGGCCTGCGCCGCGGCGAGGCTCATCACGTCCTCAAGTCCCTCGCCGAACGCCGCGATGTGCTCGCGCACCTTCGCGACGTGCATCACGTCGAGCGCGGCGATCGCGTCTGCGGCGATGTTGACCAGGTCACTGCCGTAGTAGTACGCGGGTGTCTGCGACACGATCAGCATGTCGCGCACGTCGGCCGCGTGCTCGTCGAGGAACGGACGCAAGTCGGTGGCTTCCAACTGCCCGAACTGCGCGGCCTCGCCCTCGGATACCCATATGTTGCCCGGGCCCGGCACGAACGGCTGCTCGACCGTGACGAGCCCGGTCGCCGGGTCCGTACGTTTCGCGAACCGGTGCCCCTTGATCCATGCCTGCCGGAACCCGCTGTACCGGCTCGCCGCCATCCGGTTAAGGATGCCGAGATTGAGCCGGTCCTGCCCGTCCATGACACACGCGAACTCGGGCTCGGGATCCTCGCCGAGGTCCGGCATCCGGGCGAACTCGATCAGCGGCATGCGGTCGAGGTCATGCGGCTCGCCGTCGTCGTCGCCGACGTACACCCATGAATCCGGGCCCCACGGCAGACGGCCGGCGGCGCGCTCTTTCGTCCGGTACGGAAACGAGGTGTCGTCGTACATCACCCGCGCGTACCCGTAGCCGTCGAGATCCGAGTGCCACGCCTTGAGCCCGACGACCGGCTCGCCGGTCTCCGGGTCGTACTCGACTATGCACTCGCTCGGGTGCTCGGCCGTGATCAGCGGCGACGGCCGCCCGTTGTCCTCTTTGCGGGTCGGGTGCGGGCCGACGAGCATGTACCCCGTCGACTGTGCCATCGCGCAGCGCCACACCATCTTCTGCCGCGAGTCGAGCCGGTTGAGCTGCCACCACCGCGACGCATTCTCATCGGGTGCACCGTCCGACCCGGTGACACCGAGGGCGAGCAGCCGGTGCACGCTCGCGTTCGCGATGATCCCGCAGAAGTTCGTGCGGGCTTTGCGCTGGAACTCCTCGAACGCGGCTTGCGCGTTCTTCGGGAGTTGCGGCATCGGCGGCCGCCCCCGGTAGTACCGCCACCACTCGTCGAGGACGCCCTGACGCCGGCGCAGCCGACGGCCGAGGCGCAGCAGCATGTAATCGGGATTGTCGAGATCGGGCGTCTCGTCGAGCACAGTCGCGCCCCCTTCCTGTCAGAACGTGCCGCCGTACATTTCCTCGGGCTCGACGCCCACGCCCCGCGCGATCGCGTCGAGCCGGCACTGCCACGCCAGCACGGCGGCGATCGTCGCGTCGATCTTGTGCGGGCTGTCGGGGTGCGCCTTGCCGATCTGCAGACCCGACTTACTCGGCCGGCGGCGCGCGTTGACCAGGTGCCGCACAAGCGCCGACGAGCCGTCGTGGGACAGCTCGCCCTCGGTGAGCGCGGTGTGAAACTTCTCCAGCGCCCGCACGATGTACGTCGACCGGCCGCCGGTCATCCACCACTCGATCGGATGGTTCCGGGTCGCCTGCACCTGCAGCCGCGGCCCGTACGCCGCTTCCCAGTCGGCGACGTGCGATTCCCATTTGGCGGGGTCGGCGTAGAACCCGACGACGTCGTACGTGTCGAACGCCTCGTGCACCGCGGCGAGGACCTCGACGACCGGCACTTGCCACTCGACCGGTTTGCCATCCGGCCCGGCCGGCAGCCGGTCGGGCTGCTCCCACACGCCGATCACGAACACGTGCCCGTCGGACAGCCGGCAGCCGATCAGCGCGGTCGCGTCGGTCACGCCGCGCGCCCGCTTCCGGCTGCCGTCGAACCCCAACACGATCCGCTCACCCGGCTCGACGCGCTTGCCGAGGTCCGACGAGGCGCGCACCTCGGGCTCGGTCAACCATGCGTCGCTCGCGTGAGTGATCTGATTCAGGAAGTCGGCCCGCAGGTCCTGCACGCTGTTGCTCGTGTCGTAGAACTCGGACGTGAGCCGCTCGATCGGCGACCAGCCGGGCTCGCACGGCGGATCGTGCAGCACGCACCCGTCGGGGTGATCGCTGCTGTCCCCGTACGCGTACCGCAGCCCGGCGACGAGCGACCCCGTGTCGGTGATATCCGTGTCCGGCGGCGCCTCGCGGTGATCGACCAGGATTCCGCGCGCCCGCGACCGGCCGTCGATGATCGCCTGATAGTCGGCCGCCGACTGCTCGGCGACGCTGCCCTCGCCGGGGGTGAACGCGTTCGGCGTCTCGATCAGCGACCCGCCGAGTTTCGCGGCGTTGAACCGCATCACCTTCGCGAGCCGCACGCCGCCATTCGATGCCTTCCATTCCTCCGTCTGATCGAGCGACGCGAAACACGCCGGGTCACCCTTCGCGCTCGTCGCCGACGACGTGATCGGGCTGATCTCGCCGCGCGGCAGATAGATCACGGTGTCGAGGACCTCAAGCCCGTAGTCGGTCGACAGGGACCGGCCGCGCGCCATCTCCCGTAGCGGGATCCATGTGTTATCCGTCTGGTCCTCGGTGACGGCGGCGATACGTACGAGCGGCGTACGCAGCGAATGCCACGGCCGACCGACCGGCTCGCCGTACGAGTCGAACCCGTCGGCGACCACATCGGCGCAGCCCTCGGCGAGCGCGATCGCCCCGACGAACGGCGACTTCCCCCACCCGCGCGGCCGCGACAGCAGCCCGCGGTGAATGACCCGCCGGCCGGTGCGCGGGTCGACCTCGTAGAACCGCAGCAGGAACTCGGCTTGTTCGGCGGTCGGCACGAACGGCTCGCCGTCGTCCCGGCCGGGCTGCGCGAGGTTCGCGATCATCCAGTCGAGGACGTAGTACCCGAGGGTCGGCCGCTCGCCCTCGTAGTCGGGCCCGCGCCACGGCATGACGACCCCCCGCTACGCGCCCTTGCCGCTGCTCTTGCCGCCGGGCAGCGGCCGCAGGTTCCCGTACCGCTCGCGGGCGCTCGGCCCGCCCGACCGGCCGCTGCCGCCGTCGGCGCCGTCCGCCTCGGCGAACACCATGCGCAGCCGGGCCCTGTCCGCCGGCGTCGCACCGAACGCAGCCACGCGCAGCCGCAGCTCGGCCGCCGCCGACAGATCACCCCGCCACAGCCGGGCATGGATCAGCGCGGTGTCGAGTAGGTACTGCCAGTCGGACGAACCGAAGTGCTCGGCCTGCGGGCTGTCGATCCATGTCTGCCACCACTCGCGGGTGCGCTCGGGCCACACGAACTCGACGAGGTCGCCGTCGCGTTCGATCCGGAACTCGGGCAGCTCGGGCGCCTCGGCCCGCTCCCACCTGAGTACCGTCTGCGCGACACTGTCGGCGTTCCGCCGGACCTTACGAGCCTTCGGCGGCGGGCCATTGCCTGCCATAGCTGAACCTCCCGTGTCGGGTGTGCGCTGCAGCGCGACCCGTGCCGGGGCGCTACAGCAGAGAATCGATCACGTGCTGCAGGTCGCCGAGGCGCTGCGGCGTGCCGCCGAACGTCGCCCCGGTCACTGCCACATAGCGGCCGTCGCCGTACACCTCGACCGGGCCCGCGCCGAGCCGCAGCCTGCGCCCCGTACCGCCGGGCAGTCGGCCGTGCCCCCACACGTGCAGCCCGTCGCCGCCGACGCTGCGCTCAACCCAGCACCCGGCGGCGGCGTCGAGGACGCCCTGCGCCCACGGTGCGACCTGGTCGCCGTCGAGGCAGTGATCGAGGTCGAGCACGACGAGCCCGTCGCCGTCGAGGACGAACCCGAGCCCGCTGCCCGCCGTCGACCTCGACGCCTCGCGGTAGGTCGACCAGGTCGCCGGGTCGGTGCTGCTCGCCGTCGCACCGCCGACCGTGATCGGTACCTTCCGCGAGGTGTGCCGGATCCATCGCGGCCGGCTCGTCAGCTCGGCCGGGATCGTGCGCGCCGCCCGGTGCGCGGCCGCGCGGCACGCCGGCCTGCAGAACCGGGCGTGCGACCGAGCCGTGATCGGCATCGGCCCGCCGCAGTGCTCGCAGGTGCGCCTCGTCGTCATGAGTCCATGATATCGCGGCGTACGCTTTTAGCGCTCTGACCTGCACGTATCAGGATCGTATCGGTGGGGCGGCAGGCTGAGAGGCGATCTGCGGTGCCCATACCGCCCGCCATCGAATCAGCCTGCCGCGCCCGTGCGCGCCGCCCAGCGCGCCGCCCACGCCCCGCAGCGTGGCCGTTTTCCCCAGACCCGTACAGAACGAGCCCCACAGCACCTCCCGGGGCCCAGACGGGGCGGGGAGGGGAGTCACCCCCCAGGGGGCGGGCTCGGCCGGGAGATCGCCGTACAGCGGCTCTGCTCAGATGAGCCCGGGGTGCCGCTCGGGTGGTCGCGTCATGCGCTCGGCCCACCGCGCCGCGTTGCCCTCGCGGCTGCTCTTGATCGCGTGGTGGTCGCGGCACAGCGCTTGCAGGTTCTCGTACCGGTGATCGTCGCCGGGGGTGATGTGGTCGACGTCGGTCGCGGCCCGTCCGCACACGGTGCGCCGCTCGCGCCATCGGCAGCGGTGCTCGTCGCGGCGTAGGACGTAGGCGCGGCGCTCGGGCCAGTCGGCCGGCAGCTCGTACCGTCGTCGGCTGCCTGCCCATCCGCCGCTCATGTGTCGTCGTCCTCGTCGTACTCGTCGCTGCGGTCGTCGTCGTAGGGCTCGGCTCGTTCGGTGCTGCTGTCGAGGGCGACGCCGTCGAGGCTGCCGCCGTCCTGGTCGCGGCGGGCGAACCCGAACGGCTTGCGCTCGGGCTCGGGCTCGGTGGTCGGTGTGGTGCGCAGCCGGTCGAGCAGTCGGGCCGCGGTCTGTTCGATCTCGTGCAGTGTGGGGGCGCCGCGCCCGTCGGCCTCGATCTCGATCTCGTGCGTGCCGTCCGACAGGTGTACGCGCATGGGGGGCGGTCTCCTGTCGGGGGGTAGTGCCGCGCAGCGCAGGGGGCAGCAGCCAGCAACCCGCACTTGATCGTGTGTGTGTCCTGCGCTGCGCGGAGTGGTGGGGATACACGAACGCCCCCGGCCGGTGTCGGCTGCGGGGGCGGTGTCTTCGCTGTCCTCGTTCGGGCAGCGGTCGTCTTGCGGCACCAGAGTGCGACAGCCGGGGGCGGTTTGCAAGCGCCGTCGGGGCGGGTCGAGTGAGTGAGCGTCATGATCGCGAGCCGCCTACTACCGGTAGGTGCTCTCTCTACCCCAGCCATAGACCGGAGGGGAGGGGAGGGGATTACGCGCGCGCGTAGGACCGGGGAGTCTCCCGGGGACAGATCGCCGTGACCTGCGAGGGAGTGATTTTTTCGGCGTGAGTCTCGATCGAGTTTCGTTCCATTTCTCGTCGAGTTTCGTTTCAGATTGCGTCGAGAATGCGCGCGGAAGCCTGCGATCCGGGGTGTCGGGAAGCGTGTGAGCGCTGCTCTTACCGCCCGGTAGAAATGTGTCGCAACTCACACTCGGCGCGTGTCCGCGTTGTCCCGTGTGTCCGTATCGGGGTACGGCGACGCCCCGCCCGGCGAGGTGCCAGACGGGGCGTCAAGGGGTGCGCAGCGGCTGCCCGTTACTCGGCCGCGTCCTCGCGGGACCGGCGCAGCATGGCGGCGAGGTCGCGTACGCCGCGGGCGCCGAGCGGGTGCGTGATCCCGGCCGCGACGAGCGCCTCGTCGACTGCGGCGAGTTCAGCGCGCAGCCGGGCGACCTCGGCGTCGCGTGCCTCGGGCGTCCGTAGGGCGTCGACGAGGCGCATGAACGTCTCGGCGTCCTCGTCGGGGATACCGAGCAGCTCGGCGGCGTCCTCGGGTGTCAGTGGCTGCATGGGGTGGCGCCGTCGGCGGTGCGTCTGCAGGAACTCGTCGGTCATGGGGCGATCCTCTCGTGACTGCGCCCCGTGCCGCGAGGGGTGCGGTACGGGGCGCTGCGGGGGGTGTGGGCTACCTGCGCGGGCCGGTCTGTGACTTCCAGCCGGCGAGGATCCCGCGGTTATTCGTGATGTTGTACGTCGTCGACCCGCCGCCGCGCCGGCCGCCCGCCGCGACCCACACGACGCCGGCGACCGCGGCGACGGCGAGCAGCCGCACGAGGCTGTCGACGAGGATCTGCAGCGCCAGCATGCCGAAGTACGAGCCGGCGCCCGCGCCGACCGCGAACACGCCCCGGGCTGCGAGGCGCTGCGCCTGCGGGTCGAGCCCGGACGGGGCGGGCGGCGCGATGGGCGCGGCGGGCACGTACTCGGGCCCGTACTGGGGGTGCAGCACGCCGTCGATCCGCACGTACCCGGTCACGCGCATGCCGGGCGGCGGGGCGGGTGCGAGGTGCTGCTCGGCGGCGGGGACGACGGCGGCCGGGTAGACCAGGCGGGCGACCTGGTCGGCGGGGCGTGTGGTGGTCGGGCGGTTCATGCTCCGGTGTCTCCGTTCGCGGGGCGCACGGCATACCGGCCGTACGTGGGGCGGTGTACGCGCGGGTCGGCGCCGAGCCATCGGCCGATCGTCGCGGCGTGCGGCACCTCGACGTCGGGGTGCAGGCGGGCGATCGAGTCGCGGATCGCCTCGGGTCCGATCCCGGCCGGGCCGGCGCCGCGCACGATCTCGAACACGAGCCGGTACCGCGGGTCGCTGCTCGGCTGTGCCTCGTCGTCGGCGCCGCCGGTGTCGGTCGGCGGGGTGTAACCGAACTCAGCCTCGAAGATGGCGCGGGCGCGCGCGTCGAGATCGGGGTCGCGCTCGGTCGTCTCGTCGATCTGCCCACGGATCCGGCGCAGCGCGGCGTCGGCGTCGGCGATCGCCTCGTCGGCGTTCGGGCCCGGCTCGGCGGGCTTGTCCCAATCGGCTGTCGGGTCCGTCCATCCCTCGCGCGCCGGCCGTGCGTCCTCGACGACCGCCGTCGCCGCCGACGTGGCCGAGGCGGCCGCGGCGGGTGCTGCCACACCGGTGAACAGGTGCTCGGTGCCCTCCCACCGACGCTCGTACGCCTCGCCGGCTGCCGTCCGGGACAGCTCGTCGAGTTCGGGCCGGTACCCGGCGGTCGCGGCGACGATCTGCGCGATAACGCTCGGCACCATCCGGTACGCCTGAAACGGACGGGCGGGCCGGTCGAGGACCTTATACGCGCCGGTGCCCGGCGTCGGCATGTCCTGCGGGGTGATCCGGTCGGCCCACCCCATCAGATAGTTGAGTTCGCGCTCGTCAGCCTGCATGGCGACCTTGAGCCCGGACTGCACGACGAGCTGCGGCTCTTCGAGGACGTCCTGCGTCGCGCGGAGCGCGGTCATCATCACGTTGCATGCGACGGCGCGGGCGAGTTCGACCACCTGCAGCAGTGCGTCGCCGGCCCGCTTCAGTGTCGGGTTCTTCCGCGCCTTAGACGAGTAGAGTTCGGCCGCCTCGTCGCCGTTGACGATGATCGCGGGCACCTGCGGGCTCACGGGCAGCTTGTCGTCGTCGACCTCGATCTGCAGGTTCGCGTACCCGGGCTTGCGCGCCTTCGCGATCCGCAGCAGCGCCTCGGCCATCGCGAGCACCTTCTCGGGCGTGTCCGCGACCCAGTCGATCGGCGGGCGACCAGGGCGGTCGAGCTTGTCCCACGCCCGCAGCCACGGCAGCGCGATACCGCCGCCGTTCAGGTCGATCACCCATGACAGGGCGTCGACCATGCGCTGCTGCGCGCCGATCCACACGTTCATCAGGTTCGTCTTACCGGACCCTCGGCGGGCCGAGACGATCGCGCACAGCTCGCGGCACACGATCGCCGACTCGCTGCCGTCGCGGTGCACACCCCACTGCATGGGGTCGTTGTACGAGCGGGGCGAGTAGTCGTCGGGGTACATGCGCGGCTCGGCCGCCGTCTGGTTGACGGTCTCGATGTTCGCGAGGAACGAGCCGCGGTCGATTCCCTCGGTGACCTCGATCGTGCAGCCGACCGGCAGCCGGGCGTCGGCGGCGAGCCCGTCCTGTGCCCGCTGGATACTGCGCCACGTGTGCCCGCCCTCGGGCAAGCGCCCTTCCAGGGTGAACCCGCCGCCGTGCTCCCACATCTCGACGCCGACGATCTGCACGCCGTCGATACCGCACACCCGGTCGATCCGCGCCGACCACTGCTCGGCGAGCGCCCGGTACCGGCGGGCGATCCCCTCGTACGCGGTCGCGGTGTCCTCGGCTGCCTGCGCCGCCTCGGCACGCCGCTGCGCCGCTCGGTTACCGGCCATGCCCGAGCCGAGCCCGACCGCGCCGGCGAGCAGCGTCGCAACGCAGTTCATGCGCCACGGCCCGTCGACGAGCGCCCACGAGCACCACGACCCGGCGCCGACCCACGCGGCCGCCCGGAGCACGAGGCTGCTGCGGCCGACGCCGGACATACGGCCCGCGATGTGCGAGCCGACGAGCCCGGCGCCCGCGACGGCGGCACCCCACCACGGGGCGGCGCCGGCCGCGTTCGCCGCGTACGAGGCGGCGAGCGCGGAACCGGCGGCGCTGATCGGGGCGGTGAACGGTCCGTGCCCGGTCTCCCAATCGATCTGCACTGCTCTCCCCTTACAGCGTGGCGCCGGCGTTGCGGGAGTAGTCCCACATCGGCTCGCCCGTGCGCGGGTTCTCGATACGGGCGATGTCGACGTCGTGCAGGCGACGGAACGCGACCGGCAGCTCGCGCGCGAGGTCGACCGCCTTCATCTGCAGCGCGTAGATCTCTTTCATGAGTTCGACGATCCGCGGGTCGAGCGGCTGCTCCTGGTCGGCGCGCGCGGTCGAGATCCGCATGGCGTTCGCGACGTGTTCGAGGGCGTCGGGCAGCGCCGCGAAGTCGGCGCCGACCTGCATCATGCCGTCGGGCGTGTACGTGGCCGCAATGCGCTCCATCTCCATTGCGGGGGCGAGGAAGTGGTGTCCACCGGGCATGGTTGAGCCTCCAAAGGCTGAGGGTGATCCGCCGGCGGTCGCCGGGCGTCGTACATAGGTGGCGACCGGCGGCGGCGTGTTCGCGATCGCAGGTCCGGTCATGGCGGGCCCGGCCGCAGCTCGGCGCGCGGCCCGGTTCATCCGTCGGCGGCGCCACATGGCGCCCACACCCCAGAGACCGCGCCGCCAACTGCGCTGCCACAGCCCGGTCGCGACGCCGACGATCCCGGCGAGCGCTCCATCCCACAGCGCGCCCGCTACCCGGCCGGCACGGCGAGCGGCTGCTCGTCGAGCGCGGGCGGTGCGGTTCCACAGCGTCCGGGCGGGCCGGGCTGTCCGCTGCGCGGTGCGGCCGACACCCCGGGCCGCAGCCCGGATGCCGCGCCCCGTGCTGCGGGCTGCCGCCCCCACACCGCGGGCGGCCGCCCCGACACCGCGCCCCGTACCGCGGGCGATCCGGCCGACGCCTGCCATGCCTCGACGGGCGGCGCTCGCGGCGGGGCGCACCATGCCGAGCCGGCTGCGGCGGCGGGGCGTCCGCTTCTGCGTCGACCCGGTCGAGGGCGTGCTGCCGCCCCGGCCGCCGGGGCGGCGGTGCTTACCCGCGCCCCCACCCGAGGGCGACGGCAGCCGGGGCGAGTTGAGCCGGGGCGCCTTCCCGCGCCCCGCCCCGACACCGAGCGAGCCGAGGGCGCCCCGCCGGGTACGCCCCGCCCCGCCCCGCCCCGCAGTACCCGCCCCCAGGGCGGCGCCCCGACGAGCCGCCCCGCCCCGCCCCGACGCCCCGCGCCCCGACAGGCTGCCGGACGCCCCGCCCCGACCGCGCCCCCGGGCGGCCGCCCCCGCCCCGGCACGGGTGCGCCCCGCCCCGGTCGTCGTACGGGTGCGCACCGTGCGGCGGCGCTGCACGAGCCCGCCGGCCGCGAGGGCGACGGCGGTACCGGCAGCGGCGGCGAGCCCGACCGGGCCGCCGACCTGGTATGCGGCGGTCGCCGCGATCGCGGTTCCGTTTCCGGCGCCGATCACGAGCGGCTCGATCGGTACACCCCGGCGGCGCGGGCTGCGCTGCCTCGGCTCGGTGGCGTCCTGGTCGACGACCGGTGCGGGTGCGGGCGGGGGTGTGGGCTGCGGCGCGGCGGCCGCCGGGTCGGGCGGTGCGGGCGCGGCCGGGGCCGGTGCGGGCGGTGCGGTCGTGTCGCTCACCGGTCTGTCTCCTTCACTGCGACTGCAGTCGTGGTGCCTGCGGGGGTGTGTGTGCGGGCTCGTATGGGCGGGTGGGAGGGGGTGCGGGTCGTGCTGTGACTGCAGTCGCGGTCACGGTCACACTCAGGTGCCGGTCATGGCGCGCACGTTGGAGCCGACGCGTTCGAGCAGCTTTGGCTTGTCGCGTTCGATCTCGTCGCGCAGCTTCTGCGCGTGACGACGCGAGGTGTACGGGTAGCCGCGCTCGGCCTCGGCCGTGAGCAGCTTGACGATCACTCCCTCGCCGGGGCGGCCGTCGGCGTACAGCGCCTCGATCTTCCGCTTCACCTCGGCGCGGGTCGGCGGCCGCTGCTCGTCGCGCGGCGCCTCGTCGGTGTCGGGCTCGTCGGCGTCGGCGTCGGTGGTGCGCTCCGGGGCGCCCTCGGTGTCGGGGGCGGGCTCGTCGGGGGCGCCCTCGTCGACGTGCTCGTCGCCCTGCGGGGCGCCCTGCGGTTCGGGGGCGGGGCGCTCGGGGGCGCCCTCGCTCGTCGAGGTCGGGGCGGCCGGGGCGCCCTCGGGATGCGGGGCGGGGCGCTGCGGGGCGCCCTCGCTCGGGGCGGCCGAGGGCGGGGGCGGCAGCAGCGGGGCGCCCTGCGGGCCGGGGGTGACAACCGGGGCGGCGTCGGTGACGAGCGCGCCCTCGACCGGGCCGAGGGGGCGGCCGTACCGGGTGAGCCGCAGCGCGAGCACCTCGTCGAGAGGTGCCTTAGAGCGCCACCGCCGCCCATACCGACGGCGCAGTCGAGCCCGCTCGACGAGCCGCTGCTGTTCGAGCCCGATCACCTCGTCGTACGACCGCAGCTCGTACAACTTCATACGCCGCCACAGCAAGAACGTGCCGACAGGGGCGAGCAGCCACCGCGACACCCGGACCGATTCCATGTGCCGGGCGGCCGCGAGGTTCGCGGCGATCCCGACCGCGTGCCGGGCCGCCTCGACGAACGCGACGAACAGCACTGGGATCACGGCGTGCATGCCCGTGCCGACAGGGTCGGGCCACGCGGCCGCCGCGTTGAATGCGATCGTCGCCGCTGTCAGCAGCCACGCGATATGGCGCAGCAGCGCGAGCGGCATGCGCAACCAGGTCAGTAGCAGGTCGAGGGCGAGCAGCACAAGGATCCCAGCGTCAATGCCGATCGGGAACAACATGGCGAACGAGCCGAAGTGCTTTGCTTCGGCGAGCCGGCGAACGGCGGCGTACGAGCCGACGAACCCGATCACGGCGATCGCGGCACCGCCGGCCGCGACGCCGGCGACGAGTCGGCGCTGCAGCGGGGTGAGCCGCGGTCGATCGCGCTCGGGTGTGGTGTGACGCTCGCCGTTACTATCAGCCACGGATCGGCCCTTTGCTCGACGGTTTGGGGCACGGTCCGCCCCGGCGCTATGGCGTGCCAGCGCCGGCCGGGGCGTCCGGTTGTGCGGGTTCGACCGTAGGTGAACCTGCTTTACAGTGTCAACAAGGTTAGGGCAGGATGACGCCATGCCACAGCGGGAAGAGCCGCCACCGACGAGCGCGAACGAGGGGGAGCCGACGTTGCTGAACATGTCGCAACTCGCCGAGGCGCTCGGCGTATCGCGGCAGGCGCTGCACGCGTGGCGACGCGCGCACGACGACTTCCCGCAGCCGCAGCGCCGTAAGGGCAGCACCCGCGACGAGTGGAACGTCGACGAGGTACGCGCCTACTGGCAGCGCAGGGACACACGACCAGGTCACCGAACCGACCTCGCCGGCGACGACCAGTGACCCCGACCCCGCCCCATGTGGCGGGGTCGTCTCATGCCCGGACGGCGCACCTCGCGCTGCGGCCGACGACGTCCCGCCGGACCATGGGGGCATGAGCGAGCAGCGCCCCGTCGTCGTGCACCCGCCCTCGCCGGGCGGCGGCCGCCGGGTGCGTGCCGACGGCGAGATACTCGGGCTCGCGTACAGCCTCGCCGACGTCGCCGAGTTCCTACGGCGCGCCGGGCTCGACGTCGACCCGGCCGAGACGGCCGAGTCACCGCTGATCGAGTGGCGGGGCGGCGGCCCGGACGTGTGGGGCGAGGGCGGCGCGACGCCCGTACGATGACAGCGGAGCGCCCCCGCTACTTGCCTTAGCGGGGGCGCTCCGTGTGTGCGGTGATCAGTCGACGGGCCGGATCGTGTGACCGTATCCCGGGGTGACCCGGTACTGGCCGACGGCGTACCCGCCGGGGTACAACTCGTCGTTGCCTCGCAACGGCAGCGGCCAACACGGGTCTATGATCCCCTTGATCCGGCCTCGGCGGGTCGTCTCGCCGTCGCTGAACTCGACGCGCGTGCCGACCGGGTACGGCTGGAACCTCGGGACGACGAGCACGAGGCGATCGGCGGGCCACGGGTCGCAGGCGAGCCACGGTCCGTAGGCTGCCGACTCACTCGTGAGCACGACGTGATCGCCGTCGGCGGGGTCGGCGAGTTCGCACACGCCGCAGCCGCACGTCGGGTCGAACACCTTCGGCTCGGCCTCATACGCCTCGCAGAACCAATCCACGGCGTACCCGCCCTCGCGCTTGTCGACGGCGGCGAGGATCACGTCGCCCTCGGCGACGTTCCTCGCGGGCAGGATGCGGGCGGGGGCGGGGTCAACGGACAGCGGAATCGTGTCCTTGTTCGTCGGACGGGTGGCCACGATCGCGGCGACGTCGTCAAGAGTGGTAAACAGCATGGTGATCCTTCCTCGGGGCGGCCCCCGCCGCTTGCCTCGGCGGGGGCCCGGTCGGCGTGCGTGTCAGGCGCGGTACAGGGTCGGCTGCCCGAGCGAGCCGTCGGCGTACACCGGGTACGCGTTCCACTGGTAGACCTTCCGGCGCGTCTCCTTACCGGTGATCCAGTCGCGGGCGATCCCCTTGCTGATGCCGTCGACCGTGGCGGGCACCTCGGCCGGGCTCGCGACGTGGAGGCGGCCGTCCTCGTCGGCGTCGGCGTGCTCGACGGCGAGCGGGAAGACGTTCTTGTCGGCAGCCTCGACGAGGTACTCGACCGGGGCGTCGTCGCCGCCGCTGATCGCCCGCATGGCGGTGATCGCGGTCACGGTCGCCCGCATGGCGGTCTCGGCGTTGCGCTGGTCGCGCATCATCTCGGTGCGGGTGCCGTCCTCGGCCACGTGCTCGACGGTCCAGCCGCCCGTGCCGTCCGACCACATGCTCGACACCCGGTACTCGCGGCCGAGGTACCAGAACACCCGGTCGTGCTCGTTCTTCTCGGTGCCGTCGGTGACCTTGAGCAGGAACATGCCGGGGGTGTGGTTGCGGGACTCAAGGTCGGCGGCCGCGATCCACTGCTGCGCGCCGGTGCCATTGTTGTAGACGAACACGGCGTCGGTGGGGGCGTCGGCCGGGGCGGTCCGCTTGTGGAGCACGATGCCGATTCCGTCGGTCGAGGTGATCCGGACGTCCATGCCGTTGGTGATGTCGTTGTAGTTCATGGCGGGTTCCTCCGTGTTGGCTGCTGCCGTCGTTGTGAGTACGACTTTATAGGGCCCTAGAAACGGCTGTCAAGCGCCCTAGAAAAAAGTCCGTCAGGGGCCCTAGAATCTCCCCTATGGAGAGACAAGAGACAGGTGCCGGCCGGGCAGTCGGCGAGCAGCTCGCGGCCGCGTTCAACGAACTCGCCGACCGCGCCCTCGACCCGCAGGTGTCGCAGCTCGACCGAGCCGCGATGATCACAGGGCTACTCAAGGCGGTTGAGGGGCGGCAGAGGGAACTCGCCGACGCGCGCCGCACCGACATGCGTGCCGTCCGCCCGTCCATGACCCTCGCCGCCCTCGGTGCCGCCGTCGACCTGTCGACAGCCCGCGTCGATCAGATCGTGAAGGGACGCTAGCCGACCGCACCGACAAGCGCCGCTGCCGCCGACCCCGACCGGTCGACGGCAGCGGCGTCCCTATGTCAGGCGACGGCATCCTGCCGAGCGCGCGCCCCGGCCCGCTGCCGCGCCCGCGCCTCGGCCCGCTTACGGCGCCGCTCGGCCGCGTCGAGGTCACGCTGCAGCGCCGCGAGCCGCTCGGGCGTCGACCAGGTACGGCGGCCGTCGACGAGCCCGACCGGCGCCTCGCAGCCGGGCCCCCGGCACACGACGACGTCGTCGAGCCCGCCGCCACGGTGCAGCGTCAACTCGTCGCCGCAGTACGGGCACGGCCGGTCGATCGTCGCCGACTGCCGGTCGCCGACCCCGCCGATCGTCCGCTCGATCCGGCGTGCCGCCTCGCGGGCGACCAGGGCGATCCGCGCCCGGTGCATACCGGTGAGCGGCCGACAGTTCCGGGTGTCGCCCTCGACCCGGGCGAGCAGCCACGCGGCGGCGTGCACCGCGGTGCGGCCACCCGCATACGACCAGCGGTCACCGATCGCGGCGTCGAGCGCCGCGAGGGTGGCGCGGCGCTCGCGGTCGTCGGCGGCGACCTGCGCCTCGCGCAGCGTCGCGTACCCGGCGTGTTTCACCGGGCGCAGGGGGGCGAGCGGGGCGAGCTGCACGTCGGCGGCGATCTCGTCGGCGAGCGCGCACAGCGCGACCTCGACGGAACGGCACGCGTCGACGACGTGCATGCGCAGCGGCACCGGGCGCTCGCCGAGCACGAGCGCGTCGCGGTCGGCGCGCGGAATGTGGGCGCGGCCGTCGCCGACGTAGTCGCAGTGCAGGCACTCGTACTGCGGGCGGCCGTCCTCGTCGTAGCGGGTGACGAGGTGCTGTACGTGCTGCACGGCGACCGCTGCCTCGTGCCGGTCGTGGTCGTCGAGGCGGCGCAGGTAGTCGGCGTGGTCGACGGGCGGGGTCGCGGTGTCGAGCATGGCGCGCATGTCGGTCCAGTGGTCGAGGACGATCTGCAGGTCTGCGGCGGGGGTGCGGCGGGCGGTGTGCATGGCGGGCTGCTCCTGATGGTGCGGGGCGTAGGCTGATCACACCGCGAAGGGGTGGCGGGGCGCCCGGGTTGCTGGCCGGCACGGGGCGCCCCGCTGTCGTCTACTTCCGGTTGCGTCGGGCTCGCGCGAGGGCGCGGCGGGTGGCACGGTTCGGCGGGGCGGGGTCGGGGGCGTCGTCGTCGACGAGCTGCTCGACAGTGCTCGACCAGGTGACGCCGGGGCGCGGCGTGTGCTCGCCGCGCGGGTTGCTACTCGGGCCAGTCATGGCGTAGTTCCTCCCCAGGGTGTGGACAGTCGGGCGGGTTACAGCGACCGCAGCACGTCGACCACGGCGCGGCCGTACGCGTACGGCTTGCAGCGGCGAGTGACGGGCGTCGCGTAGAACGCGAGCGGGTTCCGGTCGTACAGCTCGTCGAGGGCGGCCGCGAGGTCCTCGTCGGACAGCACGGCGAGCTGCTCGACGTCGTCGCCGTCGAGGTCGGCGAGGTCGTCGTGATCGAACTCGGTGCTCATGCCGCCTCGCTCGCGCTCGTGTTGAGCCACGGGGCGAGCGCGGCGATCACCGCGTCGATCCGGCCCTCGGCACGCTCGACACCGCACGGGCACGGCGTCACGCGCGAGCACTGCGGGCACGGCACGGGCCGGCGCAGCGCGTGATCGAGCATGCGGCGCATCTTCAGCGGCACCTCGCCGCCGCCCGCCGGCACCGGTGTCTCGGGCTGCTCGTCGTCGAGCCACACGATCTCGGTCGCACCGCCGTGCCCGTGGATCGTCTCGACCGACAGCCGGCCGCGATCCCAGTGCACGACGCTCGGGTGCTCGCCCCGCCACCGCACCTCGGCGGTACCGTCCGGCCACAGCACGCCGTCGGCGACGTCACCGAGCCCGCTGATCCCGGATATGTCGGCGTGCCGTCGCAGCACGAACCGGCGTGACGTGAGCTGCTGCCCGGGCCGGACGACGGTACGGCCGGACAGTTCGCGGGCTGCCTCGTCGACGAGTGCCTGCGCTGCGGCGTCGTCGACGTGCGCGCGGGCGAACTGCAGTAGTGCCTCGACGGCGGTCATGTCCTGGTCGCTCATGCTGCGTTCCGTTCAGTCGTTGTGCGGGTCGATCGGGCGGGGCGTGGCCAGTGGCGTTCGCGGTCACGCACGGCGGGCTCGCTCATGTCGCGCCAGTCGGCGAGGGCGGCGGCGAGTTCGGCCCGGTGCTTGGCTTGCTCGGCTGTCGTCCAGGGCGCCGGGCCGGTGTCTCGCGGCCGGGTGCGGGGACCGCCGAACGTGCCGTCGGGTACGTCCTCGGCGAGCGGCCGGCGGGCGGTCACGACACACCGCCCTCGGTGGCGAGCTGCGCCTTGTACACGTCACGGCGCGACGGGTGCGTCTCGCGCATCACCCGGCCGCGGTGCGTCGTCTTGCACGGCGAGCCCGCTGAGGCGCCGCACACCGGGCAGTGCACGGCCCGCTCGGGCGGCCCGGCCGGACGCTCGCGGCGCGGGTACCGGCTCGCCTTTGCCTCGCGGAACTCGTCGTTAGCGGGCACGAGCTCGGCGACCCGGCCGCCGCCGAGCCGCTCGCCCACCGCGGGCAGCAGCTCGCGCAACCCGATCGGCTCGGCGGCGCCGCCGGCGATCGCCCGCTGCTGCGCCCGCAGCGCCGCGACGTACGCGTCGCCGGTGTCGTCGTCCGGGTCGACATGCGGGTGATCACCCGGCTCGAACGTGCCCAGCGACCGGCCGACCCGGTCGCGGACGTCGGCCCGCCACCTGGTCGCGATATCGGATGGCTTGATCGGCCACGGCTGCTCGGCGTAGTGCCGGCCGACAGCCTCGCCCGCGAACGCGAGCGGCACATCGCGCAGCACGACCGCCCACATCGTGACCTGCGCCCGCTGCTCGATGTGGTCGACCTTGACGACGCGATCGTCGACGAGCGCGATCTGCGACAGCAGCTCTAGCGTCTCCGCAGGGTTCATGCGCTGTGTCCTCCGTTCATCTCCTGCAGCAGCGCCGCGAGCCCGGCGCGCTGCTGCTGCGATCGAGTAGCGCCGTCGAACGGCACGACGTTGCCGCCCGGTCCGGCCGCCGGCTCGGGGCGCTCACGCTCGGCCCATGACTGCCAGCGGCCGCCGAACCCGGCCGCCTGCACCTGGTCGTCGCGCATGCGCCGCACGAACCGGCGAGTGAGCGTGGCGAGCTGCGGCGGGGTGAGCTGCGGCAGCCCGGCGTCGGCGCGGGCGAGCTGCGCCGCCTCGACGTCGGCGGCGGTCGGCTGCCAGTCCTCGGGGATCGGCTGCGCGGCGGGCTCGGGGCGGCGCGGCCGCGGCGCGGGCGGCGGCGCGTCGCCGGCGTCCGGCTCGGCGTCGAGCGGCAGTTGCTCGCCGGCCCGGCCCGCCCTGTACTTGCGTTTCTTCTCCGCGTCACGGTCCCGCCGCGCCTGCACCTCGCGGCGCGACGGGTTGTACGGGTCGAGATAGTCGTGCATGTAGTAGTCGCCGGGCGCAGGCTGCGCGCACTTCGGGTGCCGACACGTGTGCCCGTGCTCGTGCCACAGTCCCGCCTCGACCAGCCGGCGCACCTGCGCCGGGCTGCCCTTGCACATCTTGACGACGACCCCGGGCACGATCCCGTCGGTCAAGTGCTGCGCCGCGTAGGCGCCGCAGCGTAGCCACAACCCGAGCGCCGCGTTACCGGCGGCGACGAGCTTCGGGTGTGACCATGCGTTGTCATCTACGGCGAACCATGACATTGGAGTTGCTCCCTATCCGAGGGTGAGCTGTCCCTCGGGAACCGAGGTCTTACGTGTAGTGCGCGGCCGGATCACGGCCGGCGGGGCGCTGCACAGGTGGCCGATCACGTGCGGGTGCGGGCAGTCGGCCGGGTGGTTACGGCGGTCGACCCATCGCAGGTCGGGCCCGGCGCCGCGCTGCCGCACGCACCAGTCGAGCCGGTTCGGTTCGCGCAGCGCCGCGGCGGCCGCCGCCGTCAACTCGTCGGCGTCGGCGGTGACGTCCAGGGCGGCACGCTGCCCGACGAGCTGCCGCAGCACGGTCCGGCCGCAGCGGCAGCGCACACGCCGTGCGCCGCCACTGCCCGCCGGGCGGTAGGCCATCAGTACTGCTCGACCCGCGTGCCGCGCCGGCTGCGCCTGCGTTCCTCGTGTGCCTCGAACTCGGGCTCGGTCGGGTGCGAGGCGAGCGCCGCGGCGACCGCGTCCTCGACGACCGTGCCGCCGGGCCCGACCTCGTCGAGGGTGTCATCCATGAGGCGACGCCGGTACATCGCGCGCATGACCTCGGCGACCGCGCGGGTCTGCTCGTCGTCGCGTGCCGCCTCGACGAGCGTCATGCGCAGCTTGACTTGCGGCGACTTGTCCTCGTCGGCGGCGTGCCCCGTGTACGTGACCGACTTCAGTTCGGCGATCACGATCACGCACATGCCGGGGTGCTCGAACAGTCCGCGCCGCTGGTCCTCGGTGAGCGACGCCTCCAGCATCGCGGCGGCGCCGTCGAGCTTGACCTCGACCGGGGCATCCTTCGGGAGTTTGGGCATCGTTACTTCCTCCGTCGTTTGCTGAGTGAGTGCTGCAGCGCCGCGTACTCGCGTGCGCCTGCCTCGCGGATCTCGGGTATCGGGCACTCGTCGCGGCGGTGCCGGCCGTACCGGACGACGAGCGCCTCTACCCCGTAGGTGCCGGTCACGTCCTCGGCGAGCCCGCACGGGCACGAGTAGTCACCCGCGACGAGCCCGCCCGACCACGGGTCCGTGACCCGCACCCGCAGCCCGTGCCCGGGCCGCGTGCCGCCGATCGTCGGCCCGAGCCCGCTCATGCCGCCCGCGCCGTGTCCTGGTGGGCATCCTCAATGAGCTGCCGCACGAGCGGCACCTCGGGCGCGACCCGGTCGAGCAGCAGCCGCACGGCGGCCGCCGCCTGCAGCGGCACGACGCCGTTACCGGCCGCCTTGATCCGAGCGTTCCGCAGGTTCGCCGCCGTCATACCGGGTGCCGGCGGCACCGAGCAGAGGTGCCCCTCGGGGAGCCCCATCATCCATTCGTCGAACTCGGCCGCTAGTTGACCTCGATCGTTAGTTGGCCAGGGATGACGCCGGCCGAGGATCGTTTCCCACCGCTCGACCGCCGGCCCGTACTCGCCCCAGTCGACGACGAGGTCGTCGGCTGCGACGTCGAGCTCGTGAGCCCGGCCGCCACGCTCGGCAGCGTCAGATCGCCCGAGCTGCCCCGCTGATTCGGGCCGCCCTTCTCGCCGTCCGACGCTCGCGGCGTCGGCAGCAGCTTGCGCGTCACCCCTTCCAACGAGGGGCGCACCGCCGCGCCGGGACTCGGCGACTGATTGCTGCCGTACTGCGTCGCCGTCGGCGTCGGCAGAAGCGAGACCGCCATGTTCAGGTTGGGACCGCCCTCGCCGTGCTGACAGGCGCCCTTCCGGTCCGACACGCGCGGCGTCGGCAAGAGCCGCAGCGCGGACGGAAGCTGACCTTTGTAGCCTTGCCCTTTCCAATCCCTCGCCGTCGGCGTCGGCAGGCCACGCGAGGATGAACTCGCGGAACCGCTCATGGGGAGCGCCGACCTCCGACGCGCGTACGCCTGCCCACTCCGCATCGAACCCGAGGGCGGCCAGGTCGCCAAGTACGGCACCGAGTGCTCGCAGAACAGGCTTACCGCCGGCGTGGTCCACACAGCTCGTGCAGGATTCCACAGGGCTACGGGCTTGCGTCGACAGGATCCCGCGGACATTTTCGATGACCACCAATCGGGGGCGTAGGACGGCGATCGCGCGGGCCATGTGACGCCACAGTCCCGAGCGCGTGTGAACGAGCAGCCCGGCACGCTGGCCGGCGACCGACAGATCGGTGCAGGGGAACCCGCCGGTGAGCACGTCGACCCGGCCCGACGCCGCTAGCAGCAACAGCCAATCGACGAGGGTTATGTCGCCGAGGTTCCGCACCTCGGGCCAGTGGTGCGCGAGGATCCGCGCGGCGTACTGGAACTTGTCTTCCGGGTCGTACTGGCAGTGCCACGCGATCTCGCCGCCGAGCACCGCCTGCACGCCCATGTCGAGCCCGCCGTACCCGCTGAACAGTGATCCGATCCGGAGCGTCATGCGGCCGCCCCCATCACGCCGCGCTGCACGAACGCCGGCGGCCAATCCGCCTTGCTCAGGTAGTCGCGCTGCGCCTGCGGCAGACTGAACAGCGGCGCGCCCGCCCAGTCGTGCCCGGCCGCGCGCAGCCACCACGCGTCGGCCTGGTCGCCGCCCTTGTCGTCGGCGAACTCGGCGCCGTCAGCGATGTACGCGGCCGCCGCCATGTCGGCCTTCTCCGCCTTGCCGTTGTCGCAGGCGAACGACTTGAGCGACGTCGGCGCGACATACGCCCACGGCACCTCGGCGTCGACGAGGACCGACTGCACGACCCCGTGCAGCCCGGCGATCGTCTTCAGGTTCGCGATCGTCATCCGGCCCGTGATCATCGGCAGGTCCTCGATCACAGCGAGATCCGGGCGCTGCTCGGCGACCTCGACGATCAGCCGGTCGCGGATCTGATTCGCCCGGCGCTTGCCGTCCCGCTGCCTCGTCTTGATCCGGAACGTCGAGCCGTCGCAGCGGCAGACGCCCGTCGAGGTGATCGACAGGTCGAGCCCCATCACGCGGAACCCGGCCGGCGCGGCGGGCCGCTCGGCGAGGGACAGCTCACCGGGCAGGATCAGACCAGGGATAGCCGTCGTCATGCCGCACCCCCAGCAACCGGGGCGATCGGCCCGTACAGCGCCCGCACCACGTCGAGCGGCTCGACCTCGCGGCCGTCGGCGCTCCGCATGAGCGGCGCCCCCTGCCCGTCGAGGCTGCCGTGCCACCGCCACTCGCGGTCGTCGACGTCGCCCCACACGGCCGCGAGATCCCACGCGTGCCCGGTGCCGTCGGTCCACACCCGGCGCTCGCGGTCGAGGGTGCCCGCCTGCGGGATGAGCGGCTCGGCGGGCCGCTCCCACACGGTCGGCTCGGCGACCGGCCGGCAGCGGCCGAGCGGGTGCGCGGCGAGCAGATCACGGGCGATCACCTGCAGCACCGCAGCCGTACGGATCGCGCAGAACGATTCCTCGCCGAACAGCGTTGCGTTACCGTCACGGTCGATCAGCAGCACGAGCGGCGTCTCGGTGAAGTCGACGAGCCGTACGTGCGCGAACGGATCGGTCGTCATGCGGGTGCCCCCTCGGTGTCGGTAGCCGGCTCGACCCACGGGCGCATCGGCCATGCGCCGTCGACGACGGCGTCGGGGTCGGTCTTCCGGAAGTGCGCTTGCAGCCCGGCCGCTTGCTCGGCGGCCCATGCGATCTGCCGCTCGTGCAGCTCGGCGACAGTCACGTCGCGCAGCGCCTCGAACCGCACGCGGCGCTCACGCCGGATGTGCTCGGGCCAGCAGCGACGCGAGGTGTGCGCGAGCTGCCCGATCCGGTGCGCGATCCGGGCGGCGGCGACCGCGTCGTACGAGCAGCCGTGCGCCTCGTCGTCGTTCCAGTCGAGCCCGTACACCTGCGCGAGGGTGACGAGCTGCCGCGCGCCCTGGTCCTCGCTCGGGCGCCGGCGGTACGGGATCGCGTGCGTGTCGATCACTCGCGTGTCGATCACGTGCAGCGGGCGGTCGCCGATCCGGTCGAGCAGCGTCGGCAGCTTGTACCGGCGGCACTCGCGGTCGAGCATCGTGAGGTCGAACGGCACGTTGTGCCCGACGATCGCGGCGTCGCCCATGACGATCTGCGCGGCGAGTTCGGCGGCGACTTCCCGCACGACTTGCTCGGCGGGCGCGCCATGCTCGCGGGCGTACTCGGTGGTGATCTTGTGTACGGCGGTCGCCTCGGCCGGAATCGCGATCCCGGGGTCGGCGAGCCACTCACCGGACTCGACCGGCCTGCCGCCGCCCCGCGCGTCGACCGCGGCGGTCACGATCCGGTCGGTCTCGACGTCGACGCCGGTCGTCTCCAGGTCGAACGCTGCGAGGCGCCCGAGGTGCCACGTCATGAGCGCGCCCCCGTCCCGGGCTGCGCGACCGCCGGCCACGCCGACGCCGGGTCGGCGACGGGCGGTTCGGTGCCGGTCGGCTCGTCGTCGGGCACGACCTCGACGTCGTACACGCCGTCGGCGTCCGGACCCGGCTCGTCGCCGGCGTCGTAGCCCTGGTCGCCGACCTCGCCCGTGCGCGGGTCGATCCCCTTACTGATGTCCGCGGCGATCGCCTGCAGATCGTCGCGCAGCTCGACGTCGTCGGCGTGCCCCTCGGCCCGCGCCCGCTGCCACACCTTGATCACGTCGTGGGCGTCGCGGCACTCGCGCGCCAACTGCCGGTAGTCGACCGCCTCGGCGGGCGCCGCCTCGATAGCCGGCCGGTCAAGACTCGCCGGGTCGAGAGCGGCCGCCGTCGAGATCGGCCCGGTGAGCGCGTGCCGCAGCTTCGGCAGGGACGGCACGACCATGACGACCTGGTACCGCTTCGTCGTGCCGTCGCGGACCGCCGTGCGCTGCTCGATCCACATACGCACCGGCATCATGCCCTTGCCGCCGGTCGCCTGCAGCACCGTGTCGAGCCCGCCCGCGAGCGCGTCAGCCGCGTAATAGCTCTTCGTCTCCAGCCGCCACACGCCGAGGTCGGGCAGGTCGGGCAACATCACGTTGACGCGTGACGTCGGCCGGCACACCTGGTCGGCCGGGCGCTCGTGCCAGTCCTCGCCGAACCGGGCGAGGCACACGCACGGCTCGCGCTTGATCCGCTCGAACTCGCCGTCGCAGCGCCGCGAGCAGCCGCCACCCGACCACATCTCGTAAGACTGGTCGAGCGGGTCGCCGGCGGGCAGGATCGCTCGCAGCTCACGCGCTTCGGTGATCACTCGCCACTGCGCGACGTTCTGCCCCTGTGGCGTCCACTGCTCGACTCGGCCGCCGTACAGCTCGGCCGCAGCGGCGACGTACTCGCGCGAGTGGCTGCTGAGAATGAACGTCTGCGACTTGACGGGGACCCGCTTACGGTTCGGATCCTGGTGCGGTCGGCTCGTGCCGGTGCGGATACGACCGAGTTCGGCCGCCTGCCGCTTCATGGTCATGATGCGCGATCCCATGGGTCACGCTGCCTTTCGTTCGGTGGCACCCGGCGCCCACGGCGGTACGACCGCCGGGTACTTGCCGGGCGCGGAGTGCAGATAGCGGGCGGTGCGCATGGCGCTGATGAACGCGCGGAACTCCGCCGGGCCGGACGGCACCTCGATGAACCGGTGCGCGCGCGGCCGCAGGTTGAGCAGCGCCGTGCGGTGCACCCGCGGCGCGGGCTCGCTCGTGTCGTCGGGCAGCAGCCACTCGGGCGCGTGCCGCAGCCCGGCGAGCTGCAGCGGCTGCTCGGCGTACACCGTGTCGGCGGGCTTCTTCGCGCTCGTCTTGTGGTCGACGAGCCACAACTGCCGCCGCCGGAACCGGCCGGTCGGCAGCCACACCCACAGATCGCCGGTGCCGGCATAGCCACGGGCGCGGTGCATCACGGTCGTCTCGACCGCCTCGACGTCGCGGGCGAGGTCGATGCGCCACAGCCGGAACCACGCGGCGAGCTGCCGCGCGTACGGCTCGACCTCGGGGTCGTCCGGGTACGGCACGCCGAGCACCATGGCTTGCGCCCGGTTGTGTACGCGGCTGCCGAGGTTCTGTGCCCGCTCGGTGTACTGCCGGTGCACGGCGACGAGTTCGCGGCGCAGCGCGGTCGGCTCGGTGCGGGCACGGCGGGCGGTCGTGATCGGGTCGGCTATCACGGCGTCGGCGGTCATGCCGGCCGCCCACGGCACGAGCGCCGGTTTATGGATCGAGCCGAGCGCGTTCGTGACGCTGATCAGATCGGGCCCCCCGGCGGGGTCGGTGTAGTACCGGCCCCGCTCGGTGGCGACAGCCCATTTCGGGTCGGTCACTGGTCGCCGCCCGCCTGCGCCGGCTCGTGAGTGGCATCGGCCGCGGCGCGGCTGCTCTTCTCACGGTGCGCACGGATCCGGGCGTCGAACGCGTCACGCTCGATCTTCGCGACCGCCTCGGCGAGTTCGAGGGCGTCGTCGAGGTCATGCACGAACGCCACGTCGCGGCCGACGTCGGACACGTACTGCCAGCCGGCCGGGTACAGCCACGCCCGCAGCCCGGTCACGGCGCCGTCGGTGACAGCCCACCGATCCGAGCCGGTCGACTCGCGCTGTACGACGATCTCGCCGTACCCGCCGAGCCCGTCGGGCAGCGGCACCCGGAACTCGCTCGCGAGGGTGAGCTGCGCCGCGAGGTGCTGCACGTACTGCGAGCAGATCGAGCCCTCGTCGGCGTCGAGGTCCCACCGATCCGGGTCGGTCATCGTGGCGAGCACGTCGTCGGCGAGCTGCCGGTACGACCGCGCGTCGACGACGAGTCGCGACGGGTTCAGGTCGGTACCGAGAACCTCGACGCGATGCTCGTTGCGCAGCTTGCCGAGCAGCCCATCGACGAGCCGCTGCAGGTTCGGGCTGTCGGCGTAGTACACGCGCAGCGCGTGCGCGATCGTGGTGCGGGCGCTCATGCGCGCTCACCCGCCTCGACGATCAGCAGGTCGCGACCGCACTCGACGACGGTCCCGAACCCGGGGCGCTTGTGCGTGCAGACACCGCCGTCGGGCAGATCGTCGGACGTGAGCGGCTCGGCGAACCAGGGGTATCCGTGCTCACGACACCGCAGCTCGCCGGACATGCCGGACCGGTCAGGCAGCCGGTAACCGACGACACCCCCGGCGTGCACCGTGATACCCCGCTCGGTACGGAACTCGGCGATCGCCCGGTCACAGCACACGGGCTCGCCGGCGACGCTGTGCTCGTCCTGCACGCACCCGTCGTCGGTCGCCTCGGCCTCGGTGAGCACCTCCCACCCGCACCCGCAGTGCGAGCACGTGTGCGTCTCGGTGCACGTGACCGTGACCGTGTCCGACTCAACCTGCGGCAGCTCGCGCAGCCGCGCGGCGAGTTCCTCGCAGCGCCGCCGGTAGTCGCCCTCGACGTCCCGACTCGCGAGCGTGTCGCTCATCGAAACGAACCCGAGGTTCCCGAGCCGGCGCGGCAGCACAGCGACCGTGATCGGCCCGGCCGGCGCGATGAACTCGGCGACGTCGTCGAGCCCGGTGAGCCCGATGTCGGTCGGACGCCACGCCTTGATGGTGGCCATCACCCGCCACTCGTCGCGGATCGTGCGCTTCACGCCGACTCACCCGCCCTGCGGTCGGCGTTGAGCAGCGCGACCAGGTAGGCCACCATCGGCGGGTCGGCCGTGATGACCGGCTCGGGGCAGCACGAGTACACGCCGCCATCGGTCGACTCGTGGTCGGGGTCGGTGCACACCGGGGCGATCGCGTTCGGCTCGGCGGACACGTCGTCGCCGTCGTACGCGGCCCGCCACTCGGGCATGTCGCTGCCGGTCGTCTGCCGCAGCAACTCGGCGGCGGCGCGCCGCGTGTTGGGGAGCGAGGTCATGCGGTCGCACCGCCCTCGGTGGCCAGTCGCAGACCGACAGCCGGTCGGGCGAGCTGCTCGATCCGGTGAGCGAGCGTGAGCGCCTGCCACCCGTAAACCGGCAGCTTCGTCGACACGAGCGCGACCAGGTCGGCGACGAGCTGCTCGCCCCGCAGGTCGCCCGCCCGCTCGATCGCGTGCGGGTCGCGCGGCTGCGCGTCGTACAGCTCGGCGAGCCGGTCGGCGTGACGCTCGCTCGTGAGCAGCGTCCGCACGACGTCCTCGACGACGTGCTGCACGAACGGCTCGACGTCGAGGGTTACCCCGGTCGGGATCGGCTCGACAGTGATACGGAACGGCCCGTCGACGGGCACACGGTTGGTCATCGGGAACCCCCGGAAGTGAAGATCACGAGCGCGGCGGCGGCGAGCAGCAGCACCGCGCACAGCGTGTTGACGAGCGTTTTCGGCGGCGAGTACAGCCGCACGAACGTGAGCACGAGCAGCGTGCCGATCGTCGCGTCGGTCACGGCCGCACCGCCGTCCGGCGGCCGTCGCGGGCCGCGTGCATCTCGCCGTACATGGCGGGCACGCCGACCCCGACGAGGCGGGCGCGCACACCGCCGTACTCGAACCGGACGACCATGGTCGAGCCCGTCGAGTCGCCCCGGGCGTCACCCGCACCGAGGGTGTGCAGCCACTGCCGCCAGTCGGCGAGGCAGTGCGGGTGCACGACGAACTGCACCTCGCCGCCGGCGGCGGTCACCTCGGGCTCGCCGGGCATCCCGGCCGTCTCGACGCTCGCCGTGTACGCGGCATCCTTCGCACGGCGGCACTCGGCCCACTTCGCGGCGGCGGCCGGGCTGCGCTCCGCCCGCTTACGGGCGGCGTACGTCAGCACCTCGGCGGCCGGGGTCAGCAGCCCGAGGTCGGCGAGCTGCTGCGCGGCCGCGAGGGCGGGGTCGGTCGAGGTGCCGTGCACGATCTCGGCCGCGATGATCCGGGCGGCGCGGTCGGTGACAGGGTTCGTCATGCCGCACCCGCCTCGCGGGAATCGGGCGTGTCGAACTCGTCGGCGAGCAGCGCGACATGCACCCGCAACTCGACCGATGAGCCGTCGGTGCGGCGGGGGGTGCGGGTCGACAGGCAGTACAGCACCGCCCCGTCGAGGTAGTCGGTGTGGTGCACCTCGCCGCCGAGGGCGTACACCCAACGGGCGAACGAGTCGCCGTCGCGGACGACGACGTGCACGGCGTCGTCGCGCTCGATCGGCGGCCGGGCGGTCGGCAGGTTCAGATGCGCGATGACCGACTCGGCGGCGATGATCGGGGGTGTGGTGCTCGGCTCATGCGCGAGCCGCAGGGGGAGCGCAGCAATCGGGATAGGCTTGCCGTTCACGGCGTCGCCTCGCTTTCGTCTCTGGTGGGATGAGTGGGGCGTGACGCCCCGGGCCGTCTCCGCTGCTTGGCCGTTGCGGGGGCGGCCCTTGGTCTGTCAGGCGGCGAGCTGCCCGCCGCTGTCGGCGGCGCGACGCCGCACGATCTCGGCCTCGATCGCCTCGACCGAGCCGAGCGGGTGACCGGGGTAGAAAGCGGCCTCGGCCGCCTCGCGCGGGCTCCGGGCGGCGCGTTCGGCGACCGCGTCGACGAGGGCGTCGGCGGCAGCGCGGACAGCGCGGGAGCGGGTGAGCGACGGCGTCTCGGCGGCGGTCATGCGGCGAGCGCCTTACGGGCCCGTCGCGTCCGCAGCGGCTTGGGCTGCACCGGTGCGGGGGTGTCGTCGATGACGAACACGGCCTCGAACTGAACGCCGTACGCACTGCAGATACGGGCGACAGCGCCCGCGCTCGCCGGCTCGCCGCTGCGCAGCCGGTGAATGGTGCCGGCCCCGAGGCGGGTCGCCGCGGCCTGCTTCTCGAAGGTGTCGTGCCCCCTCGATTCGGCGAGGGTCTCGAACTCAACGACCCTCAGTCTGATCACGGACACCGTGGGTTCCTTCCGTCGATGGAACTTCGATCGGTGGAAGGAAGGTAGCACGGTTCTTCCATCGGTGGAAGGAAGGAGTCGAGCGATCGGAAGTCATTGCGGAAGTCGCACGCGTGTTCGATGATCGTGCGTAGACTGCTGAGACGGGCCGAAGGTTGCCCCGACGATGGCTTGCGCCGTACTTCCATCAGTGGAACGACGACGAAACGTCCTTCCATCAGCGGTAGCCTGCGCGCATGCGGAGACGAGACGATCACAACGACATTGAGGGGATCGGCCACGGCGGCGGCGCCGGCCGACCAGACGAGCCGGGATGGCTGACATGGCTCAAGGGCGAGCTAGCCGAGCGCGGCTACGACGTCACCTCGAAACGAGGCGGTGCGCAGGCGCGCCTCGTGAAAGAGACCGGGCTCGGCCTGGCCACCATTTCTCGCATGTTCGACGGCGGCGTTCCGGGGTACGAGACACAGCTTGTGCTCTCGCGGCACCTGAATATCCCTATTGAGTCGTTCCTCGTGAGAACGGGTAAAGCGGCACCTACCGACTTTGGTCATGCAGGGTCAGAATCCAGTCACGCTGAGGTAATGTCCGGAAGGCAACTAACGCCGGAAGAGATCACAGCACTCGCAGATGTGCCAGTCGATGACCGCGACTGGTTCACGACCATGGTTCGACGCCTACGCAAGGGCGGCGGCGACAGCAGCGGCACAACAGGGGGTGCCGCAGCGGAGGGGTAAGGAACGCATGCGGGGTCGAGGAACGGCGACGCTGGTCGTGTGTGCAGCGGGTGCGGTCGTGGGGACCGCGTCCGCTGCTCACGGGATCATCACAGAGTGCACAACATCTTTCCGTACCGGATTCGTCGTCCTACTGATCGGCCTCGCCGGCATGCTCGACGCCCGCATCCGCATCAACACGGCGCGGCTCGTCGAGCACGCGACCACTGTCGGCCGCATCAGCATGAGCGAGCGACAGTCATTCGCTGAAATGGGATGGAAAGCCGCCCTCCTGAGCGTAGACCAGAAACCGCCGGCGAACGGCGGCGCGGAAATCCACGAATTCCCCGCCGGTCGCCGGCCCTCTGAAATGCGCCGGGACGGCAGCGCATAGCAATAGGGGGCACCATGGGTAACCGGCCCGGCGGGAAACTCGTCATTCCCGCCCCACGGTCTGTCGTCAAGGCATCCGAGCTTATCCCGGTAATCGGGTACGCCCGCGTTTCCACATGGCGCGAGGAAATGATCAGCGTCGACATTCAGAAGGGTGTCGTCGAGGACGCCGCCGCCCGGCGCGGCCGATACGTCGCCGAGTGGATCGTCGACGAGGACGCCACGGGTAGGAACTTCAAGCGCAAGGTGATGCGCGGCATCGAGATCGTCGAGGACCCGCACCGCCCCGAGCGTGAACTGTGGGCATGGAAGTTCAGCCGTTTCGGACGCAACAGGCACGGCGTCGCGATCAACCTAGCCAGGATCGAGGGCGTCGGCGGCGAACTCATCAGTGCCACAGAGGAAGTTGACGCCCGCACGGCCGTCGGCCGGTTCACACGCGGCATGCTTCTGGAGGTCGCCGCGTTCGAGTCGGACCGGGCCGGCGAGCAGTGGAAGGAGACACACGAGCTGCGGCGCCGCCTCGGGCTGCCGTCGTCCGGCGGCCGCCGCTTCGGGTACACGTGGTTCCCTCGCCGGCTGCCCGACAGTCAAGGCGGGTGGACTCTGCAGGAAGAGCGTTACGAGGTGCTGCCCGAGCAAGCGGAGTTGCTGCACGACGCCTATACCGACTACGCGAAAGGGACGGTAGGGTTCCGTCCGATCGCCGCCCGCTGGAATGATCTAGGCGTCCGCAATTCCCGCGGGTCGGTGTGGTCCGATCAGACCGTGCGCGGATATCTCGACGCGGGATTCGCGGCCGGGCTGCTGCACGTCCACAATCCCGAGGCGGTGTGCGGTGACCCGCCCCGCTGTAAGCGGCCCGACCATTACACGCACCTTGCCGCCGAACATGAATCGATCATCGAGGACTTGTGGGACGCGTACCGCGACGTGCGCGAGACGAGGCGCAGCACGCCGCGCCGGTCGCTGTCGCCGACCTATCCGCTGTCCGGGCTGATCTGGTGCGGGCTGTGCGGCAGTAAGGCGCACGTGAGCGGCAGCGCCGGGCGACCGGCCAAGGGCTACCGGTGCCTCGCCCGGGCGCGCGCAGCCGTCCGGCACGAGTCGGTGTGGCACACGCGCAGCGTCCTTGAAGGTCGGGTGCACGAGTGGCTGCTCGACGTCCGCGCGGAGATCGACGCGATCGCCGCCGGGCACGTCGTCGAGCCGGTGCAGCAGCGCGAGCCCGACCGCGACCTGACCAGGGCGCGCCTGCAGAAGGAAGTCGAGCGGGCCGCGGGCGCGATTGAGCGCGCGTTCGAGGCGTACAGCCTCGGGGACGTCGACCGCGATACGTACCTGAGCGTTCGGGTCAAGCATCAGACGGCGAGGGACACCGCGCAGCAGCAGCTCGACGAACTCGGGCAGGAAGACGCCCGGCCGACGTCGCCGATGCCGTTCCGCGAGACGATCGCCGGGCTCGTCGAGGAATGGGACACGATCAGCGTCACGTCTAAGCGGGTGCTGCTCGGCACCCTGGTCGCCCGGATCGAGCTGCGCCCGGCCGGCGAGTTCCGGATCGTGCCGGTGTGGTCGCCGGACGCCGCCGACGTGCCGCGATGGTCGGTGCGCGCCGGCGGGTGAACCGTCGTCGTGGTGTGTTATCGAGTACTAGCCGTGCAGCTTCCAGCGCACGCCGAGGTCCATGGTGGGGTTTCGCTTTCTCTGTACGTGAAGACTGTTCCGGACCATTGTCAGGGGTACCTGGTCGCTTCACGCGCACCCGCCCTCGCCGGTGGACCGCGTTCACGGGGCTGACCTGCGGTGACCGGCCGACCCTCCTGAGCGGTCGCTTAGTATGGAGCCGTCCGTCCACGCCGTCCGCGCGGCCCCGTCTCACCCGCCCAGGAGCACCACCGTGACCGCCGAAGCCCCGATCGCACCCGCCGTCGCCCACGGCCGGCTGATCCCCGTCACCGTCCACTTCGACGACCTGGACGCGCTCGGACTGCTGCACAACGCCCGCTACCCGCTGATGGTCGAGCGCGCCTGGACCGAGCTGTGGAACGAGCACGGCGTCCGCTTCGACGGCGACTGGCACGCCGCAGGCGACGCCTGCAACGCCGTCCGCGAACTGAGCATCGGCTACGAGGCACCGGTGACCCGCCCGGGCACCTACGCCGTCCACCTCTGGCTGGAACGGCTCGGCACCACCGGCCTCACCTACGGCTTCCGCTTCTGCTCGGCCGACGGCGCGCAGACCTACGCGCGCGGCACCCGGGTGCTGGTCCGGCTGGACGCGGCCACGCTGCGCCCGGCGCCGTGGAGCGACGCCTTCAGGGCCGTGGGCCGGGAACTTCTGCGACCCGCGGACTGACCTCGGCGCGGCCGCCGCGCTCGGCGGTGCGCAGCACGCCCGCGAACACCGCGAGACCGCAGGCCAGCACGGTCACCACGCAGAACGAGACCATCAGGCTGGTCGCCTGCGCCACACCGCCGATCAGGCTGGGCGCGACCAGCCCCGAGGTGTACGTGATGGTCGCCACGCCCGCGATGGCCTGACTGGGGTTGGGGCCCGCGTGCCCGGCCGCCGCGAAGCACAGCGGTACGACGACCGCGATGCCCAGCCCCATCAGCGCGAACCCGGCCATCGCCAGTGCCGGATGCCCGGCGAGCACGATCAGCACGCCGCCGAGCCCGGCCAGCACGCCGCCGGCCCGCACGGTGCGGACCGCCCCGAAGCGGTTCACGACCGCGTCCCCGGCGATCCGGGCCACCGCCATGGTCAGCATGAACCCGGTCGTGCAGGCGGCCGCGACCCCGGCCGAGCTGTCCAGCCGGTCCCGGAGGAACACCGCCGACCAGTCCAGGCTCGCCCCCTCCGCGAACACCGCGCAGAACCCGACCGCGCCGATCAGCAGCGCCGAGCGGGGCGGCAGCGCGAACCGCGGGGGCGGCTCCTCGTCCTCGGCGGGCTGCACGTCCAGCACGCCCGAGCAGACCACCAGGCCGAGCACGGTGAGGACGGCCGACGCCAGCGCGAAGTGCACGCGCGCGTCCGCGCCCAGGTGCGCGGCGAGGGTGCCGGCCGCCGAGCCGATCAGCGCGCCCGCGCTCCACATGCCGTGCAGACCCGACATGATCGACTTGCCGAGCAGCCGTTCCACCTCGACGCCCAGGGCGTTCATCGCGACGTCGGCCATGCCCGCGCTCGCGCCGTAGACGAACATCGCCAGGCACAGCGTGTACATGTTCGGCGCGAGGGACGGCAGCATCAGCGAGAGGGTCCACAGCGCGAGCAGCCCGCGCAGCGCCGTACGGCTGCCGAACGTGTGGCTGATCCGGCCCGCGAGCGGCATCGCGCACGAGGCGCCGAACGCCGTGAACGCCAGGGCGAAGCCGAGCTGCCCCGCGCTCAGCGAGGCGTGCTCCTGCACCCAGGGCACCCGGGTGGCGAAGGAACCGGTCACGGCGCCGTGCACGGCGAACACGGCCGCCACGGCGCACCGGGCGCGCCTCACCTCGTCACGCGCATGGCTCACGTCACCCATGGTCCAGTCCCTCCCCGGGGTGTTCCCCGCAGCGCCGTCGCTGCACCGCCGTAAACTATCAGGGACCCTGCCTGATAGATAGTGGAGAAGTCGGCCGCGCACGTCTGGGAGGATGCCCGTCATGCCCGCATCACCGAGCACCGCCCGGGCCATCAACGACCAGCTCGCCCTGCGTCTGCTGCAGCGGGAAGGTCCGCTGACGGCAGGGCAGTTGAAGCAGCTCACCGGACTGTCCCGGCCCACGGTCGCCGACCTCGTCGAGCGGCTCAGCGCCTCCGGTCTGATCACGGTGGTGGGGGAGTCCGGCGAGCAGCGCCGCGGCCCGAACGCCCGCCTGTACGGCATCGTCGCGGACCGCGCCCACCTGGCCGCGCTCGACGTCCGCACCGAGGGCGTCCTCGTGCTGGTCTCCGATCTGGTGGGGCGTGTGCTGGCGGAGGGTTCGGTGCCCATCGGCGGGAACACCGGGACCGGGCCCGCCGTGGAGCAGGCGGTGGCGGCTGTGGAGCGGACGGTCGAGCGGGCCGGGGGCCGGCGGCTGCACACCGTCGGGATCGGCGCGCCGGGCCTGGTCGACCCCGCCACCGGCGACCTCCGCGACTCCGGCGGACTGCCGGCCTGGCATCGCAGGCTCGCCGCGGGCCTCCAGGAACGGCTGCCCGAGGCCCGGGTGACCGTGGAGAACGAGACCAACCTGGCCGCCCTGGCCGAGCAGCGCGAGGGCGCCGCCCGCGACCGGGACACCTTCGTCCTGCTCTGGCTGGGGCACGGGGTCGGCGCCGCGGTGGTCCTGGACGGCGCCCTGCGCCGCGGGGCCTCCGGCGGCACGGGCGAGATCGGCTTCCTGCCGGTCCCGGGCACGGCGACCCTGCCGTCGGCGACGGACTGCGACGGCGGCTTCCACTCCCTGGCCGGAGCGGCCGCGATCGCCCGGCTGGCCGAGGAACACGGACTGCCGGGGGTCGAGCGGGCGGACGGCCCGGGCGTGGCGGTGGTGGTGCGTGAGGCCGCGGCGCGGGTGACGGAGCCGTCCGGCGGGAGGGCCGAGGCCGCCGGGCGCTTCCTCGACGCCCTCGCCGACCGGGTCGCCATCGGGGCCGCCTCCGTCGTCTCCATCCTCGACCCGGGCTGCGTGGTCCTCGGCGGGGAGATCGGGCAGGCCGGGGGAGCGGTGCTCGCCGAGCGCGTCGCCGAGCGGCTCCGCCGGATGTCCCCGCTGGTCACCGAGGTCCGGGCGGGCCGGCTCGGCGGCACCGCGGTCCTGCGCGGCGCCCTGCTGACGGCCCGGGACCGGGCCCAGGACGAACTCTTCGCCCCCGCCGTCCGCTAGACCGCGCCGGCGAGGTCACGCCGGCCCCGCGACGCCCGGCACGCAGCCCCAGGGAGACCCCCCGTCGGCGGCACCACCGGCCGAGACCCCGAGCGCGCCCCCGTACGAGGACATCCGGCCGCACTCCCCCCGGCCTCCGGCCGGGACCCCGGAGCGCGTGCCGTCCGCCGTTACCGCTGGAATTCCGGTCGCCGGGTCAGGTACTCCTCGAAGGTGCCCTCGCCCACCGCCCGCTCCGGTGCCAGGTGGCCGCCCGCGCGGAAGGCGCGGTACGTGCCGCCGGGGAGCGGGACGTTCACCACCGCCCGGCGCCGCCCGGTCGCCCGGAGCCAGGCGCGGGCCAGCGACTCGAACGTCCGCACCTGGGGGCCGCCCATGTCGGGCACTCGCCCGGCCGGCGGCGCGACGGCCAACTCGGCCAGCCGGTCCGCGACTTCGGCCACCTCGACCGGCTGGTCCGACACCCCGGCCGGGAGGACCAGGACCGGTGACCTGGAAAGTCCCCGCAGCACCGAGGCCACCAGATCGTGGAACTGCGTCGCCCGCAGCACGGTCCAGCCGAGCCCCGACTCCTCGATCCGCCGCTCCACCGCGAGCTTCGACCGGTAGTAGGTGAGCGGCACCCGGTCGACGCCCACGATGGAGATGTCGAGCAGATGGCCCACGCCGGCCCGCCGCGCCGCCGCGATCAAGTGGTCCGCCGCCCGCTCGTCCCCGCCGCGCGGGCTGCTCGCGCAGTGCACGACCGTCTCCACGCCCGCCAGGGCCGTGTCCAGGGCCGGGCCGCCCTCGCGCAGGTCGACGGCGTGCGGCCGGGCACGCCGGCTGAGCACCCGCACCTCGTGTCCGTCCGCCCGCAGTCGTTCGGTGACGAGCCGGCCGAGCGTGCCGGTCCCGCCGGTCACCAGGATCGTGGTCATGCTGTTTCCGTCCCTCCGGACACCCGGGCACTCCCGATGAAGTGCCCTCCGTCCCCTGGGACAACGCGGCTCCGCGAAACGTGACGGTTCCGCGGCGGCGGCCGCGTCCGCTCTGGCGGCCCGGCGGCGGGCAAGGGCCGTCGTCACCGCCGCCGGGCCCGTCCGCACCCTAAAAGGACTAGACCAGTGCGGTCAATAGTCCGGACCAATAGGTGCCTGCGGAGGGCCGGAAGAGCGGTCTGTGAGTCACTCCACATCATTCACCCGCATGGACCCCTGGCGGCCGTGGCACACTGGCCGTGTACCAGAAGCAGCGCACTCCGGGGTCGGTGAAAGTCCGAACCGGCGGTTACAGTCCGCGACCCGGTCGCTTCCAGCGGCCGGTTGACCAGGTGAAATTCCTGGACCGACGGTTAAAGTCCGGATGGGAGGCAGTGCGCGGCGGGCGGGCATGCTCTCATGCGCGTCGCCGTATCTGGGCTCGTCCGCGTGCGGACGGGTCCCTGTTCGGCGTCGCCCCGGAGCCGTCCTCCCGTTCATTCTGTCGTCTTCGACAGGCCCCGGAGTCCGTGCCCCATGAGGCAGGAGGACCCGGGAAGTGTTCACCGGAATCGTCGAAGAGCTTGGTGAGATCACCGCCGTCGAGAATCTCGGCGACGCCTCCCGCTTCCGGCTCCGCGGACCCGTCGTGACCGAGGGCGCGCAGCACGGCGACTCCATCGCCGTGAACGGGGTCTGTCTGACCGTCGTCGACCACGAGGGCGACGAGTTCACCGCCGACGTCATGGCCGAGACGCTGAAGCGCTCCAGCCTGGGCGCGCTCGGTGTCGGCTCCCGCGTCAACCTCGAGCGCCCCACCGCCGTGGGCGCGCGCCTCGGCGGGCACATCGTGCAGGGGCACGTGGACGGCACCGGACACGTCCTGGAGCGCACGCCGTCCGACAACTGGGAGATCGTGAAGGTCTCGCTGCCCGCGGACCTCGCCCGCTACGTCGTGGAGAAGGGCTCCATCACCGTCGACGGCATCAGCCTCACCGTCGTCGACGCTGGCCCCGACCACTTCACGGTGAGCCTCATCCCGACCACCCTCGCCCTGACCACGCTCGGCCACAAGCAGCCCGGCGATCCGGTCAACCTCGAGGTCGACGTCATCGCCAAGTACGTGGAGCGGCTGCTCGCGGCCGGACAGGGGGACGGCAAGTGAACTGGATGAACTCCGAGGCCTTCACCCTCCTCGGCCAGCACATCATCTGGTCCGACATGATCGGCAACGTCCTCGGCCTCATCACCCTGGCCCTCGGCTGGCGCCGCTCGCTGTGGACCTGGCCCGTGCAGTTCCTGTCCGGCCTGGTCCTCTTCGGGGCCTTCTACGGCCACCTGGCCGGCAGCGCCGGCAAGCAGGCCGTCGTCATGGCCGTCGCGCTGTACGGCTGGTGGCAGTGGCAGCGCCGCAAGGACCGCGCCCCGGACGGCCACATCGTCCCCCGGTTCGCCGGCTGGACCGAGCGGGCGGTGATGCTCGCCGCCGCGGCCGCCGGCACCGTCGCCGTCGCCCTGCTGTTCAAGGCCTACCCGAACCTCTCCTGGGACCCGTGGCCCGACGCCTACATCTTCGTCGGCACCATCGTCGCCATGTACGCCCAGGCCAAGGGCATGGTCGAGTTCTGGATCGCCTGGCTGCTCGTCGACCTCGTCGGCGTACCCCTCAACTTCGCCAACGGCTACGCCTTCTCCGGCTTCGTCTACGTCATCTACGGCGCGCTCGTCCTGTGGGGCATGCGCGACTGGTGGCTGCGCTCCCGCGAGGACGCGCGGCCCGTTCTGGAAGGAGCGCCGGCATGACCTCGGCACCTCTGCTCCACAGCACCGAACGCATCGAGGACTTCGCGCTCGACCCCGTCGAGCGGGCCATCGCCGACATCGCGGCCGGCCGCCCGATCGTCGTCGTCGACGACGAGGACCGGGAGAACGAGGGCGACCTCGTCGTCGCCGCCGAGAAGGCCACCCCCGAGATCGTCGCCTTCATGATGAGCGAGTGCCGGGGCCTGATCTGCGCTCCCATGGAGGGCGAGGAACTGGACCGGCTGCGGCTGCCGCAGATGGTCGACGACAACACCGAGTCGATGAAGACCGCCTTCACCGTCTCCGTCGACGCCTCCGCCGCGCACGGCGTGAGCACGGGCATCTCGGCCGCCGACCGCGCCACCACGCTCCAGCTGCTGGCGAGCGGCACCGCCGAGCCCACCGACCTGGTCCGCCCCGGCCATGTCTTCCCGCTGCGCGCCAGGCCCGGCGGCGTGCTGACCCGCAACGGCCACACCGAGGCCGCCGTCGACCTCGCCCGGCTCGCCGGCCTGCGCCCGGCCGGCGCCATCGTGGAGATCGCCGGCGAGGACGGCCGGATGCTGCGGCTGCCCGAACTGATCCCGTTCGCCCGCAAGCACGGCCTGACGATCATCTCCATCGAGGACCTGATCGCCTACCGCCGCGACAGCGAGCCCACCGTCCGCCGCGAGGCCGAGACCCGCCTGCCCACCAGGTACGGCACCTTCACCGCCTACGGCTACCGCTCCACCGTCGACGGCGTCGAGCACGTCGCCCTCGTCCACGGCGAGATCGGTGACGGCGAGGACGTCCTGGTCCGCGTCCACTCCGAATGCCTCACCGGCGACGTCTTCGCCTCCCTGCGCTGCGACTGCGGCCCCCAGCTCGACGCCGCCCTGGAACGCATCCAGGCCGAGGGCCGCGGCGTCGTCGTCTACCTGCGCGGGCACGAGGGGCGCGGCATCGGCCTGCTGTCCAAGCTGCGCGCCTACCAACTCCAGGAGCAGGGCCGCGACACCCTCGACGCCAACCTCGAGCTCGGCCTGCCCGCCGACGCCCGCGACTACGGCGCGGGCGCGCGGATCCTCGCCGACCTCGGCGTGCGCGGCGTCCGCCTGATGACCAACAACCCCGACAAGACCGACGCGTTGCTGCGCCACGGCCTGAAGGTCACCGGCCGCGAGCCGATGCCCGTCCAGGCGGGCGAGCACAATCTCCGGTACCTGCGCACCAAGCGGGACCGGATGGGGCACGACCTGCCCTGGCTGGACACCCCGGCCGTGGCCGCCTCCGCGGCCGCGCCCGCGTCCACCTGCGGCAACCAGTAAGCGAACAGCACTGAGGAGAGATGTGAGCGGCAAGGGTGCACCGGAGCTGTCCGTACGGGGCGCGAGCGACCTCAGGGTCGCCGTCATCGCGGCCCAGTGGCACGAGAAGGTGATGGACGGTCTGGTGAACGGCGCCCTGCGCGCCCTGCACGACCTGGGGATCGACGAGCCGACCCTGATCAGGGTCCCCGGCAGCTTCGAGCTCCCGGTCGCCGCCAAGGTCCTCGCGGGCCGCGGCTACGACGCGGTGGTCGCCCTCGGCGTCGTCATCCGCGGCGGAACCCCCCACTTCGACTATGTGTGCCAGGGGGTCACCCAGGGCCTCACCCAGGTCTCCGTCGAGACCGGCGTCCCCGTCGGCTTCGGCGTCCTCACCTGCGACACCGAGGAACAGGCCCTGGACCGGGCCGGCATCGAGGGCTCCAGCGAGGACAAGGGCCACGAGGCCGTCACCGCGGCGGTCGCCACTGCGGCCACGCTCCGCTCGGTATCCGAACCCTGGCACTGAGGAGCCGCCCGCACCGCGTAGGGTGGGCATCACCATGTCCAAGAAGACTTTCGAGGAGCTCTTCACCGAGCTCCAGCACAAGGCCGCACAGGGCGATCCCGCCACTTCCCGCACCGCAGAGCTGGTCGGCAAGGGGGTCCATGCCATCGGCAAGAAGGTCGTCGAGGAGGCCGCCGAGGTGTGGATGGCCGCCGAGTACGAGGGCAAGGAGGCGGCGGCCGAGGAGATCTCTCAGCTGCTCTACCACGTCCAGGTGATGATGGTCGCCCGCGGCATCTCCCTGGACGACGTCTACGCCCACCTCTGAGCCGCGCCGGTTCAAGAACCCCATCTCCCTGAACGCAAAGGAAGCCGACCTCATGCTGCGCATCGCCGTCCCCAACAAGGGTTCCCTGTCCGGCCCTGCGGCGGACATGCTGCATGAGGCCGGCTACCAGCAGCGCCGGGAGTCCAAGGAGCTGCGGATCGTCGACCCGGTGAACGAGGTCGAGTTCTTCTACCTCCGCCCCCGCGACATCGCGATCTACGTCTCCTCCGGCCGGCTCGACATCGGCATCACCGGCCGCGACCTGCTGGTCGACTCCGGCGCGGACGCCGAGGAGATCCTGCCGCTCGGGTTCGCCCGCTCCACCTTCCGCTTCGCCGCCAAGCCCGGCACCGCGACGGGCGTCGCCGACCTCAAGGGCCGCACGGTCGCCACCTCCTACGAGGGCATCGTCGCCGGGCACCTCGCCGACAGCGGCGTCGACGCCTCCGTCGTCCACCTGGACGGCGCCGTCGAGACCGCGATCGAGCTGGGCGTCGCCGAGGTCATCGCCGACGTCGTGGAGACCGGCACCAGCCTGCGCAACGCGGGCCTCGAGGTCTTCGGCGAGCCCATCATGAAGTCCGAGGCCGTCGTCATCCGCCGCACCGGCGCCGACGGCGAGGAGCCCAAGGTCCAGCAGTTCCTGCGCCGCCTGCAGGGCGTCCTGGTCGCCCGGACGTACGTGATGATGGACTACGACTGCCGTGTCGAGCAGCTCGAGAAGGCCGTCGCGCTCACGCCCGGCCTGGAGTCGCCGACCGTCTCCCCGCTGCACAACGAGGGCTGGGTCGCGGTCCGCGCCATGGTCCCCGCCAAGGAGGCGCAGCGGATCATGGACGACCTCTACGAGATCGGTGCGCGGGCCATCCTCACCACCGCCATCCACGCCTGCCGCCTGTAAGAGGTACGCGAACAGATGTCCGAGCTTCCCGCCCTCCCCGTGACCTTCCGGCCGGGCCACACGAGGGTGATCCTGCTCACCGCCGGTGTGGCGATCTTCCTGGTCATCTCCGGTGTCGCCATGCTGCTGGACCTGGGCCCGGGTGAGCGGGCCAGCTTCTTCGTCACCGGAGCGCTCATCTTCTGGGCGCTCGCCCAACTGGCCCGCGTCAAGGTGGTCGCCGACGAGGCCGGCGTCACCGTGGTCAACATCGCGAGCAAACGGCGCCTGGCCTGGGCGGAAATCCTTCAGGTGAACCTCCGTCCGGGCGATCCCTGGGTGTTCCTCAACCTGAGCGACGGCACCAGCCTGCCCGCGCTCGGCATCCAGCCGGGCCTGGCCAGGCAGCGTGCCATCGCCGACGCGCGGACGCTCCGGGCGCTCACCGAGGCCCGCTCGACGGCACCCGCGGGCGAAGATCAGGGATGAATCGGTGACGTCCGCCCTGACACACCGGGCCGTGTCTTGATTAATCTGGAGGTGGAGGCGTTTTCGTCGCGCCTCCACCCCTGTGGCGCCGCGCCCGGTGCACAGGGGTTCCTGCTACCCGAGGAGTGACCCCCTCCGGCGATGGACGGATCGTCCTGTAGTACCTGCGCCGCCCCCTCCCCCCACCACATGGAGGCGGCGGCATCATGACCACCCCCCTGCTGCTCCTCGCAGCGGCCTTTCTGCTGATCCTGGCCAACGGCTTCTTCGTGGCCGCCGAATTCGGCCTCGTGACCGTCGAGCGCCCGGACGCCGAGAAGGCCGCCGCCGACGGCGACAAGCGCGCCGGCACGGTGGTGGAGTCGCTGAAGGAGCTCTCCTTCCAGCTCTCCGGCACCCAGCTCGGCATCACCATCACCTCCCTGGTCGTCGGCATGCTCGCCGAACCGGCCCTGGCCGCGCTGCTGCACGGCCCGTTCACCGCGCTCGGCGTCCCTCCGGGGGCCGTCTCCGGTGTGGCCGTGGTCACCGGCATGCTGCTGGCCTCCGCGATCCAGATGGTGATCGGCGAACTCGTGCCCAAGAACTGGGCGGTGTCGCGGCCCCTCCAGGTCGCCCGCTTCGTCGCGGGCCCCCAGCACCTCTTCTCCCGGCTGTTCCGCCCGGTGATCTCCGCGCTGAACACGGTCGCCAACCGGCTGGTGCGCGCCCTCGGCGTCGAGCCCGCCGACGAGCTGGCCTCCGCCCGCACCCCGGGCGAACTGGTGTCCCTGGCCCGGCACTCCGCACAGGCCGGCGCCCTGGAACAGGACACGGCCGACCTGTTCGTACGCACCCTGTCCCTGGGCGAGCTGACCGCACAGCACGTCATGACCCCCCGGGTCAAGGTCAGCGCCCTGCAGGACTCGGCCACCGCCGAGGACGTGGTCAACCTGACCCGGGCCACCGGCCTGTCCCGCTTCCCCGTCTACCGGGAGAAGATCGACGACGTGGTCGGCATGGCCCACCTCAAGGACGCCCTGGCGGTCCCCGTGAACGACCGGCTGCGTACCCCGGTCGGCCGTATCGCGCGCCGGGCGCTGCTCGTGCCCGAGACGCTGCCCGTACAGCCCCTGCTCGCCCGGCTGCGCAGCGAACAGCCCATCGCCGTCGTCGTGGACGAGTACGGCGGCACGGCCGGCGTGGTCACCCTGGAGGACATCGTCGAGGAACTCGTCGGCGAGGTCCGTGACGAGCACGACGCCAAGGACGCGCCGGAGCTGGCCCCTGCCCCGCCGGAGGACGGCCGGCCCGCCTGGGACGTGGACGGCGGCTGCCGTGTCGACGTCCTGAAGCGCATAGGCCTCGACGTGCCCGAGGGGCCGTACGAGACCGTCGCCGGGCTCGTCGCCGACCTGCTCGGCCGCATCCCGGCCCCCGGCGACCGGGCCGAGCTGCCCGGCTGGCGGCTCTCCGTGCGCCAGGTGGGCCACTACCGCGCCGAACGGGTCCGCCTGGTCCGCACGGCCCCGGCCGTGAACGTCGTGGAGGCCGTCCGATGAGCGTCCTCCAACTGGTCTTCGCCGCGCTGCTCGTGCTCGCCAACGGCTTCTTCGTCGGCGCCGAGTTCGCGCTCGTCTCCGTCCGCCGCAGCCAGATCGAACCGCTGGGCACGGCCCGGGCCCGCCAGGTGCTGTACGGCCTGGAGCGGCTGCCGCAGATGATGGCCGCCGCCCAGTTCGGCATCACCGTCTGCTCGCTGACGCTCGGCGCGGTCGCCGAGCCCACCGTCGCCCACCTGCTGGAGCCGGTCTTCGAGTGGATCCACCTGCCGGAAGGCATGATCCACCCGCTCGGCTACGTCATCGCCCTCGCCGCGGTGGTCTTCCTCCACCTCGTCATCGGCGAGATGGTGCCGAAGAACCTCGCGATGGCGGCCCCCGAGAAGGCCGCGCTGTGGCTCAGCCCGGGTCTGGTCGCCTTCGCCCGGGTGTGCCGGCCGATCACGGTGGCCCTCGGCGCCTGCGCCCAGGGCATCCTGCGGCTCTTCCGGGTCGAGCCCAAGGACGAGGTCGAGGCGGTCGTCACCAGCGAGCAGCTCAACCGCCTGCTCGAGGACTCCGGCCAGGCGGGCCTGCTGGACCCGGAGGAGCAGGAGCGGCTGGAGGACGCGCTGGAACTGGGCTCCCGCCCGGTGACGGACGTCCTGCTGCGGCGCGAGTCCCTGATCACGGTGCCGCCGTCGGTCACCCCGGGCGAGATCGTCCAGCTCACGGCTCGCACGGGCTACTCCCGCTTCCCGGTCGCGGCGGCGGACAAGGGGCCCTTCATGGGGTACGTCCACGTGAAGGACGTCCTGGACCTGGAGGACTCCGACCGGGCCGTCCCCCAGCACGTCTGGCGCCCCATGACGACGCTCCGCTCGGAACTCCCGCTGGACGACGCCCTGACGGTCATGCGCCGGGCGGCCACCCATCTGGCCCAGGTCGCGGACGCCTCGGGCCGGATCCTGGGCCTGGTGGCCCTGGAGGACGCCCTGGAACTCCTGGTCGGCGAGGTCCGCGACCCGGCCCACCGCAGAGTCCCGGACATAAAGCTCACCGAACCCAGGGCCACGGGGAATCCGGAGCAGGCCATGGCCTGACCACCGGCCTCCGACCCCGGCTCACCGCCCACCCGGCCACGCGGCCGGGTGGGCGGTCCGTGCTCCGGCGGCCCGGCCGGACGGGCGTTCCGCGTTCCGGCGGCGCGCCCCGTCCGGCCGGCACCGGTCACCGGCGCCCAGGGGGCGTCTCCCCGATATTCGCGGGTCCGCGGCCTGATCCACGAAGATCGGGGGAGACACCCCCTAGAGCGCGGACGGATCCTGGGGCCCCCGCCCCGACAGCACTTCCCCGTACGCCTGCATCAGATCCGGCAGCCGCAGCGTCGCGAGGTCCCCCCGGGACAGCACCCCGGGATACCCCGACAGGCGCAGATCCCGGTAGGCGCAGCTCTTCTCGTACAGGGTCCGGAGGAACCGCCCGTTGCCCAGTTCGTCGATCCACCCCTGATCGACCACGTGCCCGGCGATGGACCGCAGCTCCTCCAGCGCCTCCTCGTCCCAGCGGTCCCCGTTCTCCGCCGCGAGCACCTTGCCGATCTCGGTGAGCTCCAGCGGCCGGTAGGAGGGGAAGTCGACCCGCGAGGTGAAGCGGGAGGAGAGCCCGGGGTTCGCGGTGAGCAGCCGGTCCATGCCCTCCGGATAGCCCGCCAGGATCACCACCAGGTGGTCCCGGTTGTCCTCGGCCCGCTTCAGCAGCACCTGCAGGGCCTCGTCGCCGTACGCGTCCCCCTTGCCGTAGCCCGAGTTGGACAGCGAGTACGCCTCGTCCACGAACAGCACCCCGCCGATCGCGGAGTCGATCAGCTCGTTGGCCTTCACGGCCGTCTGCCCCAGGTACTCCCCGACCAGATCGGCCCGCTGGGCCTCCACCAGATGGTCGCCGCCGAGCAGCCCCAGCGCGTAGAACACGCGCCCGAGGATCCGCGCGACCGTGGTCTTCCCCGTCCCCGACGGCCCGGAGAAGACGAAGTGCCGCTTGGGCGGCTGCACCGGCAGCCCCTGCCCGGCCCGCAGCCGGGCCATGTTCAACTGCGCGGACAACGCCTTGACCTGGCGCTTGACCGGCTCGAGCCCCACCATCCGCTCCAGCTCGGCAAGCGCCTCCTCGAGTAACGCGGGATCGGTCGGCCCGGCGGACAGGACGGAGGACGGTATCCCGCTCTTCACCCGCACCACCGGGTCGGAGACCGACGGCAGCGGCCCGGTCGGGAGGTCCGGCTCCGGCAGCCGCAGATCGCGGCCCTCCGTGCCGAAGAGCGGATCGAGCGTGTCCGGGCCGTCCATGACGTCCGCCCCGGCACCGGTCAGGGTGATGGCCGCCAGATCGGCCGGATCGTCGTACCCGTCGCCCTCGGCGATCGCGGCCAGCCGGGCCGAGGTGTCCATGAAGGCCGGATCGATCCGGTGCACCGCCCGGTACAGGGGGAGCGCCGCCGCGCTGCGCCCGGTGCCCTCGTGCGCCCGGGCCAGCCAGTACCGCAGCTCCTTGCGCTGCGGCTGCTCGCTGCGGCAGCGCATCAGGGCCGCCGCGAGCAGCGGCTCGGCCTGGCCGTACATCTCCAGACGGACCCGGGCCATGCCGCCGAAGAGGCCCGCCTCGATGCCGAGCAGCGGGTCGTCGAGCAGCGGGTCGGTGTGCCGCACCAACTGGTCCCAGTCCTTGACCAGATAGGCGCGGCAGGCGTGCAGGAAACGGACCTGCGGGTCGGTGTCCACCGGGGGCAGCCCGGCGAGCGCCCGGTCCAGCTCGGGTACGTGCCGGCCGTCCAGCCAGTGCGAGGCGTGCGCCAGCAGCAGGTCGCGCGGGCTCTCCAGCACCGGCTGCACCCACCAGCCGAGCCAGTACCAGGAGTTGAGGGTGCGGCGGTGCCGGGCGCGCTGCTCCCCGAAGCGCTCCCGGTGCCGGAACATCCGGAGCAGCGCGGTGGTCGTGTCGACCCGCAGCGCGTGCAGTCCGAGCCAGGCGTCCGCCATCCCCGGGTCCATCCGGACCGCGACGCGGAACTCCTCCTCCGCCTGGGGATAGGCGCCCATCGTGTAGGCGTCCACACCTCGCAGCCAGGCGAGGTCGGCCGGGGCCTCGGGGCCCTGCGTGCCGAAGTCCATCACGTCCCCCACAGACCGTGCCCCCGTTGGTTCACCGCCGGGCAGTCGCCCGACGGCCGCCGCGGACGAACCGCTGTGCCGCGGACCGGAGTTGCAGGTGCGCGAGGCAGTCGCTCGAAGGTCGCACCGAGGGCATCGTACCCGGGGTACGACCGCGTTCCGAAGGGTGCCGCACGGCCCGTTCGGCGAGGTGGGAGCAGACGGGGCGCAGACGAAAAGGTGACCGAGGGTGATTGTTTCGGTGCGCGAGGCGGCCGGACGAACGGTCCGCGGGCAGAACGAAGCCCCCGATCACGGGGGAACAACCGGGGGCTTCGCGTCTGCGGGCGGCTTCGAATGGCCGCACATTCAGAACGTAAGACCTGCAAGGCTCCCGGGTCAAGCGGACCTGGAGCACTCAAGAAAGTTCCCCCGCAAGGGTCTTGGTGCGCTCACCGCACCGCGGACGGGTGGTCACCGTGAGTGACGTTCTGGTCCGGTCCGGGGGGCGCTCGCCGGTCCCGGCAGCACCTCGTATCCCACCGGTGTCTGCCGCACCAGGAGATCCGCATGGGGGCGCGAGGGATCGACGGCGAAGTGCGCGTGCTCCGCCTCGACCCACCCGGACCAGAACTCGCGCTGTGCCTCTCCGTCGCGCATCCGGCCGCGCGCCCAGGCCTCCTCGCGCGGCAGTTCCATCCACAGCAGCCGGGCCAGATGCGGCCGCAGCGCCCGGCGCCCGGCGCCGACTCCCTCGATGACGACCACGGGCGCCGACGGCAGTGGCCTGGGCGGGCCGAACGCCCGGGCGCGCCAGTCGTAGGGGGTGTACCGCGCGCTCTCGCCCCGGGCCAGCGGGCCGATCACCTGTGCCGTCAGCCGTTCGGTCCAGTCGAAGAGCCGCTCGTGGCTGGCGATGTCGTCCAGGTGCAGCACCGGCGCCCCGTCGAGCGCGGCGGCGAGCCGTCCGGCGAAGGTGGACTTCCCGGACCCCGCGTGGCCGTCGACGGCGATCAGACGGACCGGCCCCAGCGAGGGGGGCAGCGCGCGCAGCCGGGCGGCGAGGTCGTGAATGGCGATTCCCGAGGTGTGGTGAGGTGTGGGGTGTTTTCCGGAAACAGTGTAGTAGGGGCCCATAGCGCCCCTGGCAGTGGCTTGTCGCAGGGGTCCGGAGCGGCCAGAAAACGTCACTTCTTGAACCACTGGCCGAGAGCCGGTCAATCAGACGGATTAAGCATCCGAATCCGTTGACCGATATGTGAAATTCGGCGTTCCAGGCGTGCCGACCGCTGAGTAAGGTGCCTCCTGCGCGAGTGCGGCGCGTCGTTACGGGGACGGACAGGAGAACATGGCCGCGGAGTTATTCGAGGGGCAGTATGTGTGGCATCCGGCGGCCGACGACCGTGTCCTGGCGCGCGTATGCGTCGATGTGCGCGCCGGCCGTTATCGAAGCGCCGGCGAAGCCCTCGCCGAGACGCGTTCCGACTTCGCCCTGCGTGCCCACCGCTCGCTCGTGCTGGCCTCCGAGGCGGCCGGCACCGACCTCGTCGAGCGCTGGCTGGCCGAGGAACCGACGCCCGAGGCGGCGCTGCTGTGGGCCCGGGTGGCCGTGCAGCGCGCTATGCGGGCCGCCGACGCACGCGACGACCGCGCCGAGGCGCTGGAGCGGATAGCGCTCACCGCCTGCGACCGGGCCGCCGCGCTGGCCCCCGACGACCCCACCCCGTGGGTCGCCAAGCTCACCATGGCCAGGCTGCACCGGCTGCGCGATCCCGCTCCGCAGGGGCTGCTCACCGCCCCGCCGGGCCCCTGGCGGCTGTTCGCGCACGTCCTGTCCCTGGACCCGTGGAACCGCGAGGGCCACCACCGCTTCCTGTCCTGCTTCTTCACCCGCCACGGCGGCTCGGTCAACGCGGCCTGGGACGTGGCCGCCTTCCTCAGCCAGCGCGCGCCCGCCGACTCCGCCCTCCGGCTGCTGCCGCTGGTCGCCCTGGTCGAGAGCTACAACCCCACCCAACTGCTCGCCGACCGGGTCTGGGAGCAGCCCCAGTGGCGCTCCACCGCGCTCGCGGTCTACCACAACTGGCTGCCCGCGGTGGCCCGCTACCGCTTCACCCCGGTGCTCGACCTGGCCTACCTCGCGCACGCGCTGGTCATGGCCCAGTGCGGGTTCGAGGCACGGGCGGTCTTCACGGCGATGGGCCCGTACGCCTCACGCATGCCCTGGAGTGCCTTCGGCGAGCCCGCCGAACAGCTCTCCCGGGCCCGGCGCGGCTGCGGCCTGCCCGTCCCGGGACCCGCCTGACCCGTACCTGCTCCGCCCCCCACCAAGAGAAAGGTCGATCTGTGTCGGAACGGATATCGGCTCCACGGGCGAAAGCCCGCGGGGGAGAGGACGCGGTTGTGCTCGACGACGACGCGACCCTGCACGCGATGGGTTATCCGCGAAAACTCACCCGGCGTTTCAAGGCGTTCGACAATTTCGCGATCTCCTTCACCATCATCAATATCCTCTCGGGTATTTTCTCGTCCTTCGGATTCGGTATGAACGCGGGCGGCCCCCGCGTTCTCGTGTTCGGCTGGATCGGCGTCTCCGTCATGGTGCTGTTCATCGGCGCCGCGATGGCGGAAGTCGCTTCGGCGTATCCGACGAGCGGCGCGCTGTATTTCTCAGCGGGCAAGCTCGCCAAGCGGCACAAAGGCGCCTGGTCGTGGTTCACGGGCTGGCTGAACTTCGTGGGCCAGATCGGCGGCACCGCCGCCACCGGGTACGCGGCGGCCACGTTCATCCAGGCCTTCGTCGCCCTGCAGTGGCCCTCGTACCAGCCGACCGCGCACCAGACGGTCCTGATCACGGCGGTGATCATCGTGGCGCAGGGGCTCGCCAACACCTTCACCGTCCAGCTCGTCGCCGTACTGAACCGTATTTCCGTATGGTGGCTGCTGATCGGACTCGTGGTGATCGTGACCGCACTCATCGTGATGCCCGACCATCATCAGTCGGCGTCCTTCGTGACGCATTTCGAGAACAACACCGGCTTCACCAACGGACTTTACGGCGGCATGCTCGGTCTGCTCGTCACCAGCTGGACCTTCACCGGCTTCGACGGCAGCTTCCACATGTCCGAGGAAACGGTCCAGGCGACGGTCAACGCCCCCAAGGGCATCACCCGTGCCATCGGCTATTCGGCGATCACCGGCCTGATCCTGATGCTCGCGCTGGTCTACAGCATTAGCGACTACGGCAAGGTGGCCGGTTCGGCCGCGCCGCCCGTCCAGATTCTCATCGACGGCCTGGGCCTCGGCACCGCCAAGGTGATGCTGCTCATCGTCATCGGCGCCATGCTCTTCTGCGGCCTGGCCAACCTCACCAGCAACACCCGGCAGATCTTCGCCTTCTCCCGGGACGGCGCGATGCCCGGCTCGCGCTGGTGGCACACGGTCTCGCTGCGCACCCGGACGCCGGTCAAGGCGGTGTGGCTCGCGGTGGGCTGCTCGCTCGCCCTGGTGGTCCCGGGCTGGTGGTCGCACACGGCGTTCACGGCCATCGTGAGCGTCAACGTGGTCGGGCTGTTCCTCGCCTACGCCGTGCCGGTCTTCCTGCGGCTGCGGCTCGGCGACGAGTTCCAGCCCGGCCCCTGGCACCTGGGCCGCTGGGGCAAGCCGATCGGCTGGGTCGCGGTGACCTGGATCCTGCTCAGCAGCGTGCTGTTCATGCTGCCGCAGGCCTCGCCCATCACCGCCGACTCGTTCAACTACGCGCCCATCGCGCTGGCCGTCGTCCTGCTCGTGGCCACGGTCTGGTGGTTCGCCACCGCCCGCCGCCGCTTCCAGGGTCCGGTCAGCTACGGCCGCCCCGACGAGGTCGCCGCGATGGACCTCGTCTGACCCGCTGAACGGCACGGCCCCGGCGCACGGCACACCGCCGCGCCGGGGCCGTGGCGCGCTCCCCGGAGCACTCCCGCAGGTCCCGTCACTGTTCTAGACCAATATTGGTGGCGCGCCATACGGCGGAAGTGCTGGCAGGGGCATGCCGTCTCCGTTCATAGTTGGCGCACCAACAGCACCAGCCCCGACCCGGACACCTGGGGGTAACCGCGCCCATGAGCAGAGCCCAGCAGCCCTCCCGCAGAACCGTTCTCGCCGCCGCGGTGGTCGCCGCGGTCGCCGCGGGAACCATGCCCGCGTCGGCGGCCACCGCGTCGGCGCCCGCCGGCACCGGCACCTCCGCCGCGCCGGGCCGCCCCGTCGACTACCACGCCTGGACCTCGTACCGCGACTGGCGCGGCGGTACCGCGGAGGGCGTCCGGGCCGTCCCGGGCCGCCGCCCCGGCGCCGAGATCGGGGCCGCCGCCGGCCGCACCGACTACACCGACCCGCACACCGGCCGCACGGCCACCTGGGAGTACGCGACCTGGACCTCCCCGGTCCACCGGCTCGCCGTGCCGGCGACGGAGGTCATCGCCTCCTGGAACGCGCACACCCCCGAGGGCACCTGGCTCCAGGTCGAGCTGTGCGGCACGTACTCCGACGGCACGGACACGCCCTGGTACGTGATGGGCCGCTGGGCCGCCGGCGACCAGGACATCAAGCGCACCTCGGTGGACGACCAGACCGACGGCAAGAGCACGATCTGGACCGACACCTTCTCCATCGACGACGCGAGCACCGGCCTGCGCCTGGCCTCCTACCGGCTGCGCCTCACGCTCTACCGCACGCCCGGCACGCGTCTCACCCCGACCGTCTGGCGGCTCGGCGCCATGGGCTCCGACATCCCCGACCGCTTCACCGTCCCCGCGTCCGCCCCCGCCCTCGCCCGCGAACTGGCCGTCCCGCGCTACTCGCAGGAGATCCACAAGGGCCAGTACCCGGAGTACGACAACGGCGGCGAGGCCTGGTGCAGCCCCACCTCCTCGCAGATGATCATCGAGTACTGGGGCGGCCGGCTCACCCCCGAGCAGCTCTCCTGGGTCGACCCGTCCTACGCCGACCCGCAGGTGGACCACGCGGCCCGGTACACGTACGACAACCAGTACGAGGGCTGCGGCAACTGGCCGTTCAACGCCGCCTACGCGGCCACCTTCGACGGCATCCAGGGCGTGGTCACCCGGCTCACCTCGCTCACCGACGTGGAGACCCTGGTCGCGGCCGGCATCCCGGCCATAACGTCCCAGTCCTTCCTCAAGACCGAGCTGACCGGTGCCGGATACGGCACCTCCGGCCACCTCATGACCGTGATCGGCTTCACGGCCGACGGCGACGTGATCGCCAACGACCCGGCCTCGCCGAGCGACGACGCGGTGCGCCGGGTGTACCTGCGGCGCGAGTTCGAGAACATCTGGCTGCGGACCAAGCGGTACGACGCGACCGGCAAGGTCAGAAGCGGCACGGGCGGGGTGTGCTACCTCTACTTCCCGGCCCGTCCGACCGCAGCTCAGAGGCGTGCGCTGGCCTCTGTAGGGGTCTGCTGAGACGACGCTGCCGGGCCATCCTCAGGGCGAGGAAGGCCCGGCGGCGTCGGGATGCGCATCCGTGAGCAGACCGGCCACGCCCCTGAGCGGCCCCACTACGCCCTGCTCCTCCGCACAGACCACCCGCAGCGGCTCGAGTCACACCTGCACGGGTTCGATACGAACCCCGACGAGGTGCTCGCGCTCGCCGTCGAAACCATTCGGGTCACCGCTCCTGAGGCTGGCGAGGCTGCCTGGGTCCGCACCCTGGCGTGACAGACGCCCCCACTCCTTTCGCTACGGCGGGGGAGGGGGGCGCTTCGTCGTCCCCGCCTACGGGCAGTCCTCCTCGAACTTGACCGCGTCCAGCGTGACCGGCTGCCCGTTCAGCGTCGCCCCTGCGGCCGGCTTCTGTGTGCACACCTGCCAGTTCGACTCCATCAGCACCCACCGGCTCGCGCCCGTAGCGTCATTCACGGTGATCGACGTGTTGCTGTCGAGGGCCTGCCGTGCAGCCTTCACGCTCTTGCCGCGGAAGTTCGGCATGGTCCCGCCAGCCGCCGAGGGCGCGGCCTCATCATGGGCCGGGCAGGTCTCGGTGAGCTTGACCGCGCCGAAGTCGAGCTCCGTCGTCGTGGACACGGTCCTGCCCGCCTTGATGCTCTGCGAACAGACCTTCCAGTCCCGGTCGAGAATCTGGTGGCGGGCCCGCCCCAGCGAGTCGTGACTCCTGAGAATGTAGAAGCCCTGCTTCTGAGCGGCGTCCTGTGCGGACTGGAGGCCCATGCCGACGAAGCTCGGCACCGCTTTTGACTCGGTGGCCGGCTTGTCGTCCTTCGTCGGCGAGACGGTGGTGCTCCTGGCCGGCGGGGCACTGCCGCTCGGCTTGGCCGTGTCCGTCGGCTGGCAAGCGACGGCCCCCGCGCTCGCGGCGCAAAGCAGGACGGCGCTGATGACATGGCGACGCATGGATCCCCCCATGGTGGTGCTGTTACAGGCGGAACACGGTAAGCCACATGTGGTTGTGGCCTGAACCTTGTTGTCGTGCTGTGACGAAGGTCAGAAGCGGCACGGGCGGGGTCTGCTACCTCTGCTTCCCGGCCCGTCCGACCGCGCGGCAGCGCAAGGCGCTCGCGGCGGTGGGGGTGTGCTGATCCGGACCGTGTGAGCAACGTCTCCGCCGCGAACGCCGTCCCGGGTGGCAAGGTGGACAAATGGGTGGGGGGATTCCACTTCGTACGTCCGACGTCTGTGAGAACACCATGACCGCACACCCGGCCACCGTCACCCGCGTCGGTACCGGCGGCCCCAAGGAAGACGGCCCGGAGATCCTCGAGCACATCATGGGCTGGGTGCTCGTCGTCGTGGTCGCGATGCTGGTGACCCGGCTGGGCCTGCTCTGAACAGGCCCGGCCCGGCGCCGGGCCGGCATGTTCTGACATACTGCGGATGTCCCGCCGACCTCCTAGACCAGGGTCGAAAGTGAATATGCGTCCACAGCGTGCCGCCGTCCGTCCCCGGACGCGCGGCACCGAGCGTTCCGAGGCGCGCCGCGCCGAACTCATCGCCATCGGACGGAAGTTGTTCGCCGACACGTCCTACGACGCACTGTCCATGGACGACATCGCCCGGCAGGCGCACGTCGCCAAGGGCCTGATCTACTACTACTTCCAGTCCAAGCGCGGCTACTACCTGGCGATCATCCACGCCTCCGTCGCCGACCTGGTCGACTTCGCCGCGAGCGGTGTCGAACTGCCCGCCGTGGACCGGGTCCACCGCACCATCGACACCTATCTGCGCTTCGCCGAGCACCACCAGGCCGCCTACCGCGCCATCGTCAGCGGCGGTGTCGGCTTCGACACCGAGGTGCACGCCATCCGGGACGGCGTCCGTGAGGCCATCGTCGCCACGATCGCCGAAGGAGCCTACGGCCGCCGGGACATCGCCCCGCTGGCCCGTATGGGGCTGCTCTCCTGGGTGTGCAGCGTGGAGGGCGCCACCCTCGACTGGATCGACCGCCCCGAACTGTCCCGGGACACCATGCGCGACCTGCTGGTGAAGACCCTCGGCGGGGCGCTGCGCGCCGTGGAGGAACTGGAGCCCTCCTACCCGGCGCCGCAGCCGGCGCGCCGCGACGCGTAGCGGGCGTGGGCCGGAGGCTCGCGCTCCTCCGGCCCACGCCCGAACGTCACCTTCCCGAGGGTCAGTTGATCGCCTTGATCAGCTCGCCGTTCGCGGTGTCGCCGCTCAGCTCCCAGAAGAACGTGCCGCCGAGGCCCTGCTGGTTCTTGTACGCCATCTTCGTGCCGATGGTCGCCGGGGTGTCGTAACTCCACCAGTCGCTGCCGCACTTGGCGTACGCCGTGCCGCCCACGGTGCCGGTCGCCGGGCACTTGGTCTTCAGCACCTTGTAGTCGTCGATGCCCTGCTCGTACGTGCCCGCCGCCGGGCCGGTCGCCGTACCGCCGGGCGCCGTCTGGGTGACACCGGTCCAGCCGCGGCCGTAGAAGCCGATGCCGAGCAGCAGCTTGGAGGCGGGGACGCCGAGGCCCCTGAGCTTGGCGATGGTCGCCGAGGTGTGGAATCCGGCCTTCGGGATGCCGGCGTAGGAGTTCAGCGGGGAGTGCGGGGCGGTCGGGCCGGCCGCGTCCCAGGCGCCGAAGTAGTCGTAGGTCATCGGGTTGTACCAGTCGACGTACTGCGCCGCGCCCGCGTAGTTCGCCGCGTCGATCTTGCCGCCGCTGGTGGCGTCCGCGGTGATCGCCGCGGTGACCAGGCTGCCGGAGCCGAACTTCGACCGCAGGGCCGCCATCACGTTCTTGAAGGCCTCCCGGCCGCTGGTGTCGCAGGTGTTGCCGCAGGCGTTCGGGTACTCCCAGTCGATGTCGATGCCGTCGAAGACGCCCGACCACTTGGAGTTCTTCACCAGGTCGTAGCAGGACTGGGCGAAGGCGGCCGGGTTCCTGGCCGCCTCGCCGAAGCCGCCGGACCAGGTCCAGCCGCCGAACGACCACAGCACCTTCAGGCCCGGGTGCTTCTTCTTCAGCTTCAGCAACTGGTTGAAGTTGCCGCGCAGCGGCTGGTCCCAGGTGTCGGCCGCACCGTCGACGGACTCGGCGGCCGTGTAGGCGCGGTCGGTCGCCGCGTAGGAGTCGCCCATCGCGCACTTGCCGCCGGTGACGTTGCCGAAGGCGTAGTTGATGTGGGTCAGTTTCGCCGCGGAGCCCGAGGTCTCGATGTTCTTGACGTAGTACTTGCGGTCGTAGGTGCCCCATTCGGTGAAGTAGCCGACGACCTTAGAACCGGCCTTGACCTGCGCGGCCGCCGGAGTGTCCGGGGCGGCGGCGGTCGCGGTGCCCGCGCCGGCCAGCAGCCCGGCGCCGAGGACGGCGGAACACGCGGCGGCGACGAGCGCCCGGAACCGGGCGCGGGGGCGGTGGGGAGTGTGCATCGGGGTTGCTCCTCGTGGGGGAGAGGGGAACGCGCGCCGATTGGCATGAACGCGGTAAAGCGTTGGTCATGCACAGTAGGAGGACTAGACCAATAGGTCAATGGTTCGGACCAATCTCGAGGGCGGATAACGCTTCGGCTGGATTCTTGGAGTAAGCGGTCGTTAACTGGTGACGGGAGGTCGCCGATCGGGCATACTCACGGCACACAGCCGCTGGTCAGCAGCTTCCGAGACCCGGAAGCGGGTGCCTCGGCCGGAACCGGAACGATCAGGCGGAGCCGCCCCACCCAAGGCGCACATCCGCCCCGTGTGCCCGAACAGGGAGGAGACCGACGCCATGTCCGACCGCGACCCGCAGCCGGTGGAGCGTCAACTGCCGACGGAAGAGGCGAGGGATCTGCTCGCGCTCGTCCGTGAGCTGGCGCAGCGCGAGATCGCGCCGAAGGCGGCCGAGGAGGAGGACGCGGGTCGTTTCCCGCGCGAGGTCTTCACCCTGCTCTCGGAGACGGGCCTGCTGGGCCTGCCGTACGACTCCGAGTACGGCGGCGGCGACCAGCCCTACGAGGTCTACCTCCAGGTCCTGGAGGAACTGGCCGCGGCCCGCCTGACCGTCGGCCTGGGCGTCAGCGTGCACACCCTCGCCTCCTACGGGCTCGCCGCCTACGGCACCAAGCAGCAGCAGGTCGAGCACCTGCCCGCCATGCTCGGCGGCGGCCTGCTGGGCGCCTACTGCCTCTCCGAGCCGTCCTCCGGCTCCGACGCGGCCTCCCTGCGCACCAAGGCCGTACGTGAGGGCGACGACTGGGTGATCACCGGCACCAAGGCCTGGATCACGCACGGCGGCATCGCCGACTTCTACACCGTGATGGCCCGCACCGGGGAGGACGGCCCGCGCGGGATCACCGCCTTCCTGGTGCCCGGCGACGCCGAGGGGCTGAGCGGCGCCCTGCCCGAGAAGAAGATGGGCATGAAGGGCAGCCCGACCGCCCAGGTCCACCTCGACGGCGTACGCGTTCCCGACAGCCGGCGCCTCGGCGAGGAGGGGCAGGGCTTCGCCATCGCCCTGTCCGCCCTGGACTCCGGCCGGCTCGGCATCGCGGCCTGCGCCATCGGCCTGGCCCAGGCGGCGCTGGACGAGGCGGTCGGCTACGCCGCCCAGCGCCGGCAGTTCGGACGGCCCATCGGGGACTTCCAGGGCCTGCGCTTCATGATCGCCGACATGGCGACCCAGATCGAGGCCGGCCGGGCGCTCTACCTCGCCGCGGCCCGGCTGCGCGACGCGGGCAGGCCGTTCGCCAAGCAGGCCGCCATGGCCAAGCTGCACTGCACCGACACGGCCATGAAGGTCACCACGGACGCCGTGCAGATACTCGGCGGCTACGGCTACACCGCCGACTTCCCGGCCGAGCGCTACATGCGCGAGGCCAAGGTCCTGCAGATCGTCGAGGGCACGAACCAGATCCAGCGGATGGTCATCGCCCGTCACGTGGCGGGACCGGAGGGTCGCTGAACTCGCCGCTGCGCACCGTCGGGGCCGCCAGCCTGATCCACTCGGGGTCGTGGCGGCCCGGCAGGGTGCGGCCCCCGTCGGCCCACGCGCGCATGAGGGCGAGGTAGATGGGCGGGTCCTGCGGCGCGGGCGGCGGAACCGATCCTGCGGGGCGGGGTACGAAGATCCGGCGCTGACGCCCGGTGGCCGTGTGCAAGGCGGTCATGCCAGGAAGAACGCGGCGTGGGCCGGACGGGTCACCGCCCGGCCGAATCGCGCTTCAGTTCACCGGCGTCCGCCCCGCGTACCGCCGGAACCGCCGTATCGGCACCGCCCGCGAACGACCGCTCCCGCCGTTTCCGGACGTGTCCGTCCCGCACCACGGCGGCCGGCGCGGCCGTGGCGCGGAGCGGTGCGTCCGTACGGGGTGTGGCTCAGGCCGCCTGGCCGCCCATCGCCCGCACGCGCATCGGGCGCGAGCCCGGGCCGCCGACGTGCGAGAAGGGCTGCGTCCGCCAGTCAAGACCCTGGGGGAGCGTCAGCAGCAGGGCGGTGTCCTGCTCCTGCGGGGCGAAGGACTCGTCCGCGGGGCGGGCCTCGGTCGCGGCGCGGCCCGTGCCCGCGCACACCGTGAGGCCGAACGGGTTCCACGGCGAGGCGCACAGCGCGTGCTCCGGCAGGAACTCCTCGTCCGCCAGCAGCGCGATGGGCTGCGCGCAGTCCGGGCAGAGCACCCGGTACATCTCGAAGGTGTCGTATGCGTCGAGTTCGTCGGCCTGGTCGGCGTCGGGTTCGACGCCCTCCGGCTCGGGCTCGACGACCTGCTGCTGCCGCTTGGACGCGGATCGACCAGGGCGCTTGACACTCTGCATGGGATTCTCCCCCTAAGGCTGGGCCGTGAAGGCACTGCGGCCTCGACCACAGCAAGCACTTCCCGCCACGTCCGGGGGGTAATCACGAGACCATCACGGAGGGCGCCCGTCCGCTGTGGTCTTCGTCACATGCCTTGCGCGGGTGTACCGGTGCGGCGCTTTTGTCCCCCGTCGTCCGCCCGCTCCGCACCCCCGCGCCTGGGCCGCGGTCCGCCCGCACCTCGCAAACCGGGCATGACCAGCGTTGCCCAGGTATCCGAGGAGATCACGCGCACTGTAGGTTTTGGCGCCATGGAGGAGCTGGACCGTCAGATCGTGCAGCTGCTCGTCAAGGACGGGCGGATGAGCTACACAGACCTGGGCAAGGCCACGGGCCTGTCCACGTCGGCCGTGCACCAGCGGGTGCGCCGGCTCGAACAGCGTGGCGTCATCCGCGGCTACGCCGCGGTCGTCGACCCCGAGGCCGTCGGGCTGCCGATGACCGCTTTCATCTCGGTGAAACCGTTCGACCCCAGCGCCCCCGACGACATCGCGGACCGCCTCGCCGGCGTCCCCGAGATCGAGGCCTGCCACAGCGTCGCCGGCGACGAGAACTACATCCTCAAGGTGCGGGTGGCCACCCCGCACGAACTGGAGGAGCTGCTGGCCCGGCTGCGCAGCCTGGCGGGGGTCTCCACGCGGACCACCGTCGTGCTGTCCACCCCGTACGAGGCGCGCCCCCCGCGGATCTGAACCGGCCGCCCCGGTGCCCCGCGTGCCCCACGCGCGCGAGAGACTGTGGGGCATGAGTGAGCAGTCCGCCGACCCCAAGACCGTCCTCCTGCGCCGCGGAGAGGTCCACAGCCCCGCCGACCCCTTCGCCACCGCCATGGTGGTGGAGCGCGGACAGGTCGCCTGGGTCGGCTCCGAGGGTGCCGCCGACGCCTTCGCCGACGGCGTTGACGAGGTGGTCGACCTCGACGGCGCCCTGGTCACCCCCGCCTTCACCGACGCCCATGTGCACACCACCGCCACGGGCCTCGCGCTGACCGGCCTCGACCTCTCCGACGCGCCTTCCCTGGAGGCGGCTCTCGCCCTGGTCCGCGACTTCGCCGCGGCCCGGCCCGGCGACCGGGTGCTGCTCGGCCACGGCTGGGACGCCGCCCGCTGGCCCGGCGGCCGGCCGCCGGCCCGCGCGGAACTGGACGCCGCCACCGGCGGCCGCCCGCTCTACCTCTCCCGCATCGACGTGCACTCGGCGGTCGTCACCACCGCCCTGCTGGACCTGGTCGCCGGTGACGTCACCCGCGAGGACGCGCCGCTCACCGCGGACGCCCACCACGCCGTGCGCGAGGCCGCCCTCGCCGCCGTCACCCCGGACCAGCGCGCCGAGGCGCAGCGCACCGCCCTCGCCCACGCCGCCTCCCTCGGCATCGGCTCGGTGCACGAGTGCGGCGGCCCGCAGATCTCCTCCGAGGACGACTTCACCGCCCTGCTGCGGCTCGCCGCCGAGGTGCCCGGACCGCGCGTGATCGGCTACTGGGCCGAGCAGAACGTGGACAAGGCCCGCGAGCTGGGCGCGCTCGGCGCCGCCGGTGACCTGTTCGTGGACGGCGCCCTCGGCTCGCACACCGCCTGTCTGCACCAGCCGTACACCGACGCCGGCCACACCGGTACCGCCTACCTGGACGCCGACGCCGTCGCCGCCCATGTCGTCGCCTGTACCGAGGCGGGGCTCCAGGCCGGCTTCCACGCCATCGGCGACGCGGCCGTGACCGCGGTCGTGGAGGGTGTGCGCGTGGCCGCCGAGAAGACCGGTCTAGCCCGGGTCCGGGCGGCCCGCCACCGTGTCGAGCACGCCGAGATGCTCACCCCCGAGGCCGTCGCCGCCTTCGCCGAGCTGGGCCTGATCGCATCCGTGCAGCCCGCCTTCGACGCGCTCTGGGGCGGCGAGGACGGCATGTACGCCCGGCGTCTGGGCGCCGAGCGGGCCCGCGCCCTCAATCCGTTCGCCGCGCTGCTGCGGGCCGGGGTCCCCCTGGCGTTCGGCTCCGACAGCCCGGTCACCCCGCTCGACCCCTGGGGCACGGTCCGCGCCGCCGCGTTCCACCACACGCCCGAGCACCGGGTGTCCGTCCGTGCCGCGTTCACCGCCCACACCCGCGGCGGCTGGCGCGCCATCGGCCGCGACGACGCCGGCGTCCTGGTGCCCGGCGCACCCGCCGACTACGCCGTCTGGCAGACCGGTGAGCTGGTCGTCCAGGCCCCCGACGACCGGGTGGCCCGCTGGTCCACCGACCCGCGCTCGGGCACCCCCGGCCTGCCCGATCTGAGCCCCGGCGGCGAGCTGCCCCGCTGCCTGCGCACCGTGGTCGGCGGACGGACGGTGTTCGTACGGCCGGGCGAGTGATCTCCCGGGGTGGCGCGACGGCGCTCCTGGGGCGCCGCGGCCTCGCCCTACCTGCGCATCCTCCGGGTCCGGCGTGGCAGGTGGTACGTCCATGCAGGTCAGGAGGCTGTTGACAGGCCGCGGCCGAGGGCCGGTAGGTTCGGCGGAGTCCACCACCGGACGCCCGACCGTGGAGTGTTCGCGCACTCGTCGCAGCGCCGCTGGGTCAGGGACGGTGTGCCGCACCGGGCACCGTCGCTGGCAGCCAGGCTCAGCGCCCGCGCCGACGGGGGAACGCTCCGGCCGGTCGGCAAGGTGTGACCCGGGTGGGGCCCGGTTGCTCAGTAGACAACGGCTTTCGGTCGACCCGCAGCCAGCGGGTCCCAGGTCGGCCCGAAGGGTGCCGGGCCCCCATCCGCAGTGGAACGCGGATGCCGAAAAACACATTCTTACCCCACGCTTGAGGAAACAACACCGCCGTACGACCGTGCCGTCGCGTCATCGCAGGCCGCGAGCACTATGGTGGACGCCTGCGTACGACATGAAGGGGCAGCAGTGAACGACGGCGACGGGACCCTCGCGGCCAAGGCCCAGGGGAGGCAGTTCGGTCCGCTCGGCACGGCCTTGGTGATCATCCCGACCTACAACGAGGCGGAGAACATCAAGTCCATCGTCGGCCGGGTGCGCAAGGCCGTCCCCGACGCGCACGTGCTGGTGGCGGACGACAACAGCCCCGACGGCACGGGCAAGCTGGCCGACGAACTGGCCGCCGAGGACGACCACGTCCAGGTGCTGCACCGCAAGGGCAAGGAGGGCCTGGGCGCCGCCTATCTGGCGGGCTTCCGCTGGGGCATGGAGAACGGCTACGGCGTCCTGGTCGAGATGGACGCCGACGGCTCCCACCAGCCCGAGGAACTGCCCCGGCTGCTCACCGCGCTCAAGGGCGCCGACCTGGTGCTCGGCTCGCGCTGGGTGCCCGGCGGCCGCGTGGTGAACTGGCCCAAGTCCCGCGAGTTCATCTCCCGAGGCGGCAGCCTCTACTCCCGCCTCGCGCTCGACCTGCCGCTGCGGGACATCACCGGCGGCTACCGCGCCTTCCGTCGCGAGACCCTCGAGGGCCTGGGCCTGGACGACGTCGCCTCCCAGGGCTACTGCTTCCAGGTCGACCTGGCCCGGCGCGCGGTGAAGGCCGGGTACCACGTGGTCGAGGTGCCCATCACCTTCGTGGAGCGCGAACTCGGCGACTCCAAGATGAGCCGCAACATCGTGGTCGAGGCGCTGTGGCGGGTCACCGCCTGGGGTGTCGGGGACCGCGTCGGCAAGGTCACCGGCAAGGCGGGGCAGGACCGGACCCGGCCGCACGGCGCCCGCTGACCGTCCCGCCGCCCCGCTTATCCCGTCCTGAGCCGCGCCCAGGCACACTGGGAGCATGACGACTGGCGCTCCCACCTCCCCTTCCGCCACCCGGCCCCGCCGATCCCGGCTGCGCAGGTACCTGCCGCTGGGCATCGCCGTGTGGCTGGCGCTGGAGGTGTGGCTGCTGACGCGGGTCGCGGGCGCGGCGGGCGGCCCCACCGTGTTCCTGCTCCTGGTCGCGGGCGTCGTCGCCGGCTCGGTGATCATCAAGAGGGCGGGGCGCCGCGCCTTCCGGAACCTCAACGAAGCACTTCAGCGAGGCGGTTCGCCGGCCCGCGGCGGCGGCAACGGGCTGCTGATGCTCGGCGGTCTGCTGCTGATGATCCCGGGCCTGATCTCCGACGCGGCCGGACTCCTCCTGCTGCTCCCGCCGGTCCAGCGGGCCGTGAGCCGCTGGACCGAGCGCACTCTCGACCGCAGGCTCCGCAGCGTCGCCCCGGGCAGCCTCGGTGACGCCTTCCAGCAGGCCCGCATGCACCGCCCCGACGGCAAGGTGGTGCAGGGCGAGGTCATCAGGGAGGACACCGCCGAGCCCAGCGGGCAGCGCCCGCCGCTGACCCGCTGAGGCCCGGGGCGCGGCCGCCTCGCGCGGCTGTCCCGGGACAGCACGAAACCGCGGGCGCCGTACGTGGATCACGTACGGCGCCCGCGGTATTCCGTGTTCTCGCGCGTTACGCGCTCTTGCGGCTGTCCCTGGGGTGAACCGCGATGTTCATCGCCCCCGAGCGCAGAACCGCCAGACGCTCCTCGAGGACCTCTTCGAGTTCCTCACGGGTGCGCCGCTCCATCAGCATGTCCCAATGGGTACGCGCGGGCTTGGCCTTCTTCTCTTCAGGGCCGTCGCCGTCCACCAGGAGTGCCTGGGCCCCGCAGACCTTGCACTCCCACTCCGGCGGGATCTCCGCCTCGACCGAGAAGGGCATCTCGAACCGGTGCCCCTTCTCGCATGCGTACTCCACGGCCTGGCGCGGAGCCAGGTCGATACCGCGGTCCGTCTCGTAGCTGGTCACTACGAGGCGCGTACCGCGAAGAGCTCGCTCACTCATGAATCGTGCCTCCCGGGCTTGTCGCCCACAGGACAGGTGTCGCTGTCGTCGTCATCCGGTCAACGTCCGGTCGGCGGTAAAGATTCCCGTTCCGGGTCATGCGTCGCCGTCGTAGCCGCCCCTTGTTCTACCCACAGGCGCCCGGTTTGTCACATCTGCTAGCAGATGTCACCCACCGTTTCGGCATCTTTGACGCGCAGTAACGGTACGCCTGGCAGGCCAAACGCGTACACTACCGCCCTTTCGTGTCGAGTGCTAAATCGTGTCAGGAACCGGGTTGCCCGCATCCTCGATCGCACGCCGCACCGGCACCCGCGCGAGCAGGACGAACCCGATGACGAAGAAGGCCACCAGCGAGACGATCGCCGAGCGGTAGCTCCCGCTGAGCTGGTAGGTGACGCCGAACAGCAGCGGGCCGAGCCAGCTCATCCCGCGGTCGCTCATCTCGTACGCGGAGAAGTACTCCGCCTCCTTGCCGGCCGGCACCAGATGGGAGAAGAGCGACCGGGACAGGGCCTGGCTGCCGCCGAGCACCAGGCCGATCCCGGCGGCCAGCACGAAGAACCACACCGGGGCCCCGGCCGGCAGGAAGTACCCGGCCGCCAGCGTGGCCGTCCAGGCGACCAGTGACCCGAGGACGGTCCGTTTGGCCCCGTGGCGCCGTGCCAGCCGCCCCATCGCGAGCGCGCCCGCCACGGCCAGCACCTGCACCAGCAGCACGGCCGTGATCAGCGTGGACTGCCCGAGCCCCAGCTCCTCGGAGCCGTAGACGGAGGCCTGGGAGATCACCGTCTGAATGCCGTCGTTGTAGACGAGGTACGCCAGCAGGAAGGCCAGCGTCAGCGGATGCCGGCGCATGTCCCGGAGCGTCGCCGCGAGCTGCCGCAGGCCCGGGGCGGAGGCGCCCTCCACGCGAGTGTGCCGGTCGCGCAGCCGCCGCAGCGGTACGAGGGTGAAGAGGCCCCACCACAGCCCGGCCGAGGCCAGGCAGACGCGGACGGCGGCGGTCTCCGTCAGGCCGAAGGAGGCGTGCGCCGAGTACAGGACCAGGTTCGCGACGAGCATCAGGGATCCGGCCGCGTAGCCGAAGGCCCAGCCGCGGGAGGAGACCGCGTCGCGCTCCCCGGGCGGCGCGATCTGCGGCAGGTAGGAGTTGTAGAGCATCATCGCGACGGACTGCGCCGCGTTCGCCACGACGAGGAGCGCCCCGCCGAGCAGATACCGGTCGCCGTCGAGGAAGAACATGCCGGTGGTGGCGGCGGCCCCGGTGTAGGCCGCAGCCCCCAGCAGCGGTTTCTTGCGGCCCGTGCGGTCCCCCGCGGCGCCCACCAGGGGCATCACCACGACCGCGAGGATCACCGACAGGGACACCGAGTAGGCGAAGAAGGAGCCCGCCCGGACCGGGATGCCCAGCGGATGCACATAGCCGTCGGAGTCGGCCGCGTTCCGGGCGACCGAGGTGAGGTACGGACCGAGGAACACGGTCAGGACGCTGGTCGAGTAGACCGAGCACGCCCAGTCGTAGAAGTACCAGCCGCGCTGCTCGCGCCGCCTGCCCGCGGCTTCGCCGGCCGTCCCCGCCCGCACGGTGTCGGTGCCCACCCGTGCCCTCGCTTCCCCGCCGCAGTGCCGTGCGAAGGCCGGGACCCGGGTGCCGGGTCGCTCAGACCCAGACGCCGCGGTCCTCCATGACCTTGCGCAACGTGTCGATGTGATCGGTCATGATGCCATCGACGCCGAGGTCCAGCAGCCGGTGCATCCGCTCCGGCTCGTTGACCGTCCACACGTGCACCTGCAGCCCGCGCGCGTGGGCTGCGCGCACGAAGCGGTGGTCCACCACCGGGACGCCCGACTGGGCCTCGGGCACCTGGGCGGCGACCGCCGACCGGCGCACCGCGGCCGGCAGGCCCCAGGAGCGCAGCCGCAGGCTGAGCACCCCGCGCGTACCGAACGAGGTGGCCAGGCGGGGCCCGGCCAGCCGCTGCGCCCGCAGCACCCGCGCCTCGGAGAACGAGCCCACGCACACCCGGTCCCAGGCGTTCGTGCGCTCGATCAGCTCCAGCAGGGGCCGCAGCGCCGGTTCCGCCTTGACGTCGACGTTCCAGCGGGCCTCGGGGAACGTCTCCAGCAGTTCCTCGAAGAGCGGCACCGGCTCCCGCCCCGCCACGCGCGCGTGCCGTACCTCCTGCCACGGCAGGTCGGCGATACGGCCCGCGCCGTCCGTGACCCGGTCCAGCGTCGCGTCGTGGAAGGCGACGAGCCTGCCGTCCGCCGTCGCGTGGACATCGGTCTCGATGTACCGGTAGCCCAGCTCGACGGCGCGCCGGAACTGGGCCACGGTGTTCTCCAGCCCGTCGGCCGCCCCGCCGCGGTGGGCGAAGGCGATCGGGCCCGGATGGTCCAGGTAGGGGTGGCGCAGGGGCGGCGTCGTCAGGGTCACGGACGCAGTATCGCCCCATCGGGTGTCACCGCGGCAACGGCGGTACTGCCGCCCGGTGCCGGCGGGGCGGCGAACACCTTCAGGAAGAGCTGCGCCAGCGGGCCGATGGACACCGCGTAGAGCACGGTCCCGATCCCGATGGTGCCGCCCAGGGCGAACCCGGAGACCACTACGGTGACCTCGACCGCCGTCCGCATCAGCCGGATCGAGCGGCCGGTGCGCCGGTGCAGCCCCGTCATCAGCCCGTCGCGCGGGCCCGGCCCGAAGCTCGCCGCGATGTACAGGCCGGTCGCCGCCCCGTTGAGCACGATGCCCGCCACCAGCAACGGAACGCGTACGGCGAGGGCGTGCACGTCCGGCAGGAGCGCGAGGGTGCCGTCCATGGCCAGACCGACCACGAAGACGTTGGAGACCGTCCCGAGGCCGGGCCGCTGGCGCAGCGGGATCCACAGCAGCAGCACCACCGCCCCGACGGCGATCGACACCACGCCGATGGTCAGCCCGGTGAGTTCGGCGAGCCCCTGGTGCAGCACGTTCCAGGGCTCGAGGCCCAGCCCCGCCGCCACGAGCAGCGCCGAACTCGCGCCGTAGAGCGCGAGGCCCGCGTACAACTGGATCAGCCGTCTTCCGAGACGGCCGGCGGTGGACACGACATACCCCCCTGGGTGGTGGCGGTGGACTGACGCATGTCACTCTGAAGCCTGGGAGGACATCCCATCCATGGCCAATTCGGGGAAGGTGGACTGATCGGCATGGCGCATTGGACCTCTGCGGTGGGTGCCGCGCAGCTCGCCCGGCTGCTGACGTCACAGCAGGACCGCCCCGCGGGCCCCGGCAGCCGCCGTCCGCCCGCCTACCGGGCCCTCGCCGACGGCATCCGGCTGCTGGTCCTCGAGGGCCGGGTCCCCGTCGCCGCCCGCCTCCCCGCCGAGCGTGAACTGGCCCTCGCCCTCACCGTCAGCCGCACCACGGTCGCCGCCGCCTACGAGGCGCTGCGCGCCGAGGGCTTCCTCGAGTCCCGGCGCGGAGCCGGCAGCTGGACGGCGGTGCCCGCCGGCAACCCGCTGCCCGCCCGGGGACTGGAGCCCCTGCCGCCCGAGGCCCTCGGCTCCGTCATCGACCTGGGCTGCGCCTCGCTCCCGGCCCCGGAGCCGTGGCTCACGCGCGCCGTCCAGGGCGCCCTGGAGGAACTGCCGCCCTACGCCCACACGCACGGCGACTACCCGGCCGGGCTGCCCGCCCTGCGCTCGATGATCGCCGAGCGCTACACCGCGCGCGGGATCCCCACCATGCCCGAGCAGATCATGGTGACGACCGGCGCGATGGGCGCCATGGACGCGATCTGCCATCTGTTCGCGGGCCGCGGCGAGCGCATCGCCGTCGAGTCGCCGTCGTACGCCAACATCCTCCAGCTCATGCGGGAGGCGGGCGCGCGGCTCGTACCCGTGGCCATGGCCGAGGGGCTGGCCGGCTGGGACATGGACCGCTGGCGGCAGGTCCTGCGCGAGGCCGCGCCCCGGCTCGCCTACGTCGTCGCCGACTTCCACAACCCCACCGGCGCGCTCGCCGACGAGGACCAGCGGCGCCGGCTGGTGGACGCGGCGCGCTCGGCGGGCACCGTCCTCGTCGCCGACGAGACGATGACGGAGCTGTGGCTCGACGAGGAGTACGACGGCGGGATGCCGCGCCCGGTCTGCGGCTTCGACCCGGCGGGCTCCACCGTCATCACGGTCGGCTCGGCCAGCAAGGCCTTCTGGGCGGGTATGCGCATCGGCTGGGTGCGCGCTGCCCCGGACGTCATCCGCAGCCTGGTCGCCGCGCGCGCGTACGCCGACCTCGGCACTCCGGTGCTGGAACAGCTCGCGGTGAACTGGCTGTTCGGCACCGGCGGCTGGGAACAGGCCGTCGCGCTGCGCCGGGCCCAGGCGCGCGAGAACCGCGACGCCCTCGTGACCGCGCTGCGCCGGGAACTCCCCGACTGGGAGTTCGAGGTCCCGAAGGGCGGCCTGACCCTGTGGGTCCGCGCCGGAGGTCTCTCCGGTTCGAGGCTGGCCGAGGCGGGGGAGCGGGTCGGTGTCCGCGTCCCCTCCGGACCCCGCTTCGGCGTCGACGGCGCCTTCGAGGGCTACGTACGCCTTCCGTTCACGGTGGGCGGAGCGGTGGCGGACGAGGCGGCGACCCGCCTGGCAGCCGCGTCCCGCCTGGTGAGGACGGGTGCGACGGGCGACGCGGAGTCCCCCCGGACCTTCGTGGCGTGACACCGCCGTGGCCGCGGGCGTGCGTGCCCCTCCGGCACACCCGGCCCCGGCCGACCGTGCTTCACGGACTGTCGACGGCGACGGCCTTCGCGGCCACCGGTTCCGCCTCGCCCGCTTCGAGCGCCTCGGCCGCCTCGGCGGTCTCGGCCGTCTCCGCGTCCACGGGCGTGGTGCGAGGCGGCAGCAGCCCCAGCACCGCCTGCCGGTCGGCGTCGCTCGTCGCGTCGTCGTAGGGGTCCGGCGTCGCGGGCACCTGAAGCCGGTGCACCGGCCCCGTCCCCAGCCGCGCGTACCCGCGCCCCGGCGGCATCCGGGCCGGCGGACTGGTGTGCGGCGGCATCCCCAGCACAGCCTCCACCTGCTGCGGCGCCGCGGGCCCCAGCACGACACGCGCGCGTGCGTGCTGCCGTACGGCCTCGCTCAGCGACTCCGCGCTGTCGAACTGCTCGGCCACCACCACGGTCACGTTCGCGGCGCGCCCGTGCCGCAGCGGCACCTGCAGGAACGTCTGCGGATCCCGGCGGTGGTCCGCCTCCGCGAGGTGGGTGAAGACGGTCGGCCGGTCCAGCAGGAGCCACAGCGGGCGCCGGGTGTCCTCGGGCGGTGGGTCGCCCGCCTGCCGGGCGCGGTTGACGGCGGTGAGCCGCCGCTCGGTCTCCTGCGCGGCCCACTCCAGGCTGGCCAGCGCCCCGGCCGGCGCGCACTCCACGGCCAGGACGCCGTCCCGGCCGATCATGCACGCGTACTCGCCGGTGCCGCCGCCGTCGACGACGAGCACGTCGCCGTACTGGAGGGCCTGCAGCGCGATCGAGCGCAGCAGGGTCGAGGTGCCGCTGCCGGGGTGCCCCATGGCCAGCAAGTGCGGCTCGGTGGAGCGGATGCCGGTGCGCCACACGACCGGCGGCACGTCCCGCTGCTCCTCCTCGTACGAGAGCGGCAGCGTGCGCTGGACCTCGCTCGGGTCGGTGAACCCGAGGACCGTCTCGCCGGGTGCGGTGACGAACCGCTGGGCGGCGATGCCCGCGGGCAGGGGCGCGAGCACGGACACCGTGAGCCGGTTGCCCTCCTCGTCCCAGCCGAAGTGGTACTCGCGGCCCCGTCCGGCCTTCGCGGCGAGCAGGTGCTCGATCCGCGCGCGGGCCGTGGCCTCGCCGTCCGGGAAGTACGCGGGGTAGCGGATGACGAGGTGGGCGAAGCGCCCGTCGTCGTCGAACTCGTGTGCCTCGAAGGCCCTCGCCCATTCCCCGCCGTGCGCGTACAGCGGTGCCGGGTCCTCGGCGGTGGAGAAGTACGGCACGAGGGCCTCGTAGAGCGCCTGGAGGCGCTCGGCCTGGGTCTCGTCCGGCCCTTCGGGTTCCGGCGGGGTGCGGTCGCGGCCCTGCCGGGCCGCCGCCGCCATCACGGTGATGACGGCGAGCAGCGGTCCGTACGGCATCAGCGCCACGACCAGGACCACCGAGGCCGCCAGGAACAGCAGCGGCCCGCGTTTGTCCTTGGGCGTCTCGGCCCACCTGCGCCGCCCGGCCGAGGCCAGCCGGCGCAGCCCGCGCGAGATCGTGATCAGCGGGTGGAGGACATCGGTGGCGCCGTCGGCCGCCGTCCGGGCCAGTTCCCGGCTCCGGGCGATCTGCGTCCGGGCGATCTGCGCGCTGTCTTTGCTCAGAATGCGGGGAAGTGGGCGCCGGGCCACTGCTGTCTCCTGTTGGTGCGTACGGGCGGGGTGTTCAGGCGTCAGAACTTGATGCCGCCTAGGAGGCTCGCCAGGCTCTCGCCGCCCGCCTTGATGCTGGGGGCGATGGCCGTGCTGGAGAGGTAGAAGCCGAACAGGGCCGAGACGCAGGCGTGTGAGCCCTTGAGCCCGTCCTTGCGGAAGAAGAGGAAGACGACGATGCCGAGCAGGACGACGCCGGACATGGAGAGGATCATTTGAGACCTCCTGGTGTCGAGGGGGACAGTCACCGTGAGTACTTCCAGGATCACAGGATGTATCTATACGATAAAAGGTGCAACTGGGTGAATTACGGTTCTTTTCCCTCGACTGGCGGAGCCGTCGACGGGCCACGTGAACAGGGCGCTTGCGTCTGCCGGGGCCTGGGGTGATCTTTACCTCGGGCACTTCCGGTCATGTGAGGCGCGAGCCAGTACCCTTGCGGTTCACCTGAACGGTTGTAACGAGAGGCGGTCACGCCGATGACTGACGTTCCCGACCCCGAGGTCGTGGAGCTGGCGACCAAGATCTTCGATCTGGCCCGGCAGGGGCGGACCGAAGAGCTCGTGGCGTATGTCGACGCCGGCGTGCCCGCCAACCTCACCAACGACCGCGGCGACTCCCTGGTGATGCTCGCCGCGTACCACGGTCACGCCGACGCGGTGCGCGCCCTGCTCGCCCGCGGCGCCGAGGCCGACCGCATCAACGACCGGGGCCAGACCCCGCTCGCGGGGGCCGTGTTCAAGGGTGAGACGGAAGTGATCCGAGCCCTCCTGGAGGGCGGCGCCGACCCGGCCGCGGGCACCCCCTCGGCCGTCGACACGGCACGCATGTTCGACAAGGCGGAACTCCTGGAGCTGTTCGGCGCGCACTGACGCGATCGTTCTGACCAGGCACGACACAGACAACGGGGGAGGCGGTACGAGGCCGCCGGAAATACGGTCGCGGCAGCTCACAGCGCGGGTCATCATGACGACGTGATTCACGGACGCGAGGGCTGGGCAGGTGTTGCCGCACCGCGCGGACCGTGACGCGGTCCGCATGGGCCACCGACGAGAGGCAGAGAGAGATGGTCTACAGCAAGCAAGAGACGGCGGGAGCTCCGACGTTGTGTCACGCGGCCAGGTAATGCGTGTTTCCCGGTTGCATCGACGCTTGATGTGAGGCTGTTTCCCATGTTCGATCCGGTCATAGCGCCCAGCGGTACGCTGCTCGGCCTGCTTCAGCGGGGCCGCGGCGACGGCACGCTTCACGCGCTCACCGCCCCGCGCGCCGAGGCGCTCGCGGCCCTGAACCACTGTGTGCTGCGCGACCCCCGCCACGACTGGCAGGTGGAGAACCGCTCCCTCTACTACGCCCGGCTCTATCTCGACCTCGACGGCGAACTGGACGCCGTCGAGTCGCACCTCTTCGGCGCCGAGGACGTCCTCGACACCGAGGACTGCCGTACCGGCCTCGCCCTCGCCGTGCTCGGGCACCTCGCCTCCTACGGCAGGCGCGACGCGCTCGAACTGCTGCGCAGGTACGCCGCCCAGGGCTCCAACTGGGCCTGGGCCCTGGACGAGCTGGCCCTCCGGGACGACGACGCGGGCCTGCGCGCCCTCGCCGCCCCGGTCCTGGCCCGCTTCGCCACCGACGCGGAGGGCGAGGCCGAGCTGGCCGCCGCCGTCCGTGACGCCTTCGAGCCGAGGCCCTGGCGGCTGTGGGCCGAGGATCCGCGCGCGTCGATCGCCACGCGCGTGCGTGCCGCCCAGGAGACCGGCTGTTTCGACCGCTGGCAGCGCCAGATGCGGCCCACCGGACCCCGGCCGGGCTGGAGCGTGCGAGCCGTCTTCGAATGGGCCCAGCTGGGTATCGAGCGCGGCGCCGCCCTCCATGTGCCGGCCGCCCGCTGCCTGGTCGCCGTGGCCGGTCCCGACGACCGGGCGGAGATCCTCCAGGCCGCCCGGACCGGCACCGACGGAGCCCGTTGCACGGCCCTGCGCTACCTGGCCGACAGCAACGACCCGGACGTCCTCGGTCTGATCGAGGCCGCGGTCGCCGACGGAACGCCGGTCGTCGTGGAGGCAGCCGTGGACGCCTTCGAACGGATGCGCAGTATCGCCGCCGTCCAGCGCGCCCGTGGCTGGACCCAGCGCCCCGACGTCCTCGGGGCCGCCGCCGGCCGCATGCTCGCCTGCCGCGGCGGGGCCCAGGACAGCGACCTCGTCCTCCGCGCCCTGCGCGAGGCCGTGCGCGGCGAGGGGCCCGACGCGCCCACCCTGTGGACCCTGGTCGACGGCGCCGGACGCCTCGGCATCGCCTGCGCGGCCCCGGTGCTGCGCCACATCTACCGCGAGACGGCCTCCTCCCATCTGCGCGGCCGCGCGGCCCGCGCCCTGGCCGCCACCGATCCCTCTTTCGCCACCGGCTTCGCCGTCGAATGCCTGTGGGACTGCGAGGAGACCACCCGGGAGATCGCCGCCCGGCACGCCGAGACCGGCGACATCCGCGTCGTCGAGCGGCTCCGCCGCCTCGCCGCCGACCCGGCCGAGGAGGACGAGGTGCAGACGGCGGTCCGCAGCCGCTTCGGACCGGACGCGCAGAGCATGTGACCCTGGCCGTTCACGCCGGGGTGCGGAGCATGTGACCCGGGCCGTTCACGCCGGGGCGCGGAGCATGTGACCTGGGCCGTTCACGCCGGGGCACAGCGGGTGTGACCCAGCTGCCCGCGCCGGGGCCACGGGCTCCGGCAGGCGCCCGACGGGCGCGCGGGACACCCGGGGCCGGTCCTCGCCGGCCGCCGCCCGCACGCCGCCGCACGGGCGGGAGACCGCCCACGTGTGAACACCGGGTGACCCGCGGGACAGGCGGGCATGGCGGCCGTCCGACCCGCGCGGGTGCGCGGTCCAACGCTCACGGGACGTTCCCCGGCCGGACAGATCGACGTTGACGCGGCCACGTCCGGCACGGCGACAACACCCGTATGCGTGTCGTCATCGTGACCGAATCCTTTCCCCCCGACGTGAACGGCGTCGCCCACTGCGCGCTCCAGACCGCCCGCCACCTCGTGGACCGCGGTCACCACCCGCTCGTCGTCGCTCCGGCCACCGCACCCGGCACCGGTGCCGACGCCCTGGCGGAGCCGTGTCCCGTCGTCCGTGTCCCCTCCCTCCCGCTGCCCGGCTACCCGCAGGTCCGCGTTGCCCTGCCCAGCCGGCGGCTCGCCGCCGCGCTCACCGGCCACCGTGCCGACCTGGTCCACCTGGCCGGCCCCTTCGTCCTCGGTGTCCGGGGCATGGCGGCCGCCGCCCGGCTCGGCATACCCGCGGTCGCCGTCTACCAGACCGATCTGGCCGGATACGCCCGTACCTACATGGGTGCGGGCGAGGCGGCCGCCTGGCGCCGGATCCGCTCCGTGCACACCGCCGCGGACCGCACGCTCGCCCCGTCCAGCGCCGCCCTGCGCGACCTCGAGGCACACGGTGTGCCCCGGGTCCGGCTGTGGCCGCGCGGCGTGGACACCGTCCGTTTCCGGCCGGCCCACCGGGACGAGGCGCTGCGCCGTGAACTCGCCCCGAACGGTGAGCTGATCGTCGGCTACGTCGGCCGGCTCGCCCCCGAGAAGCAGGTCGGCCTCCTGGCCGGTGTCTGCGGGCTGGAGGGCGTGCGGGTCGTGGTCGTCGGCGACGGGCCCAGCCGCGCACACCTGACCGAGGCCCTGCCGGGCGCGGTCTTCCTGGGCCGGCGCACCGGCGACGAACTGGCCCGGATCTTCGCCTCGCTTGACGTGTTCGCGCACACCGGCCCCTTCGAGACGTTCTGCCAGACCGTCCAGGAGGCCATGGCCAGCGGCGTGCCCGTGGTGGCTCCCGCCGCCGGCGGGCCGCTCGACCTGGTCGCCCACGGGCGCACCGGGCTGCTCGTCCCGCCGTGCGACGACGCCGCCGTTCGGGAGGCCGTGCGCACCCTGGGCGCCGACGCGGGTCTGCGGGCCTCGTACGGCGCCGCCGGGCGGGCGACTGTCGAGGGACGCACCTGGGCCGCCGTCGGCGACCGGTTGATCGCGCACTACGAGGACGTGCTCGCCACCCGGAGGACGGCGGTGGCGGCATGACCGGCACGCCCCTGCGCATCGTCCGGCTCGCCAATTTCGTCACCCCGGCCTCCGGGGGCCTGCGCACCGCCCTGCGGGAGCTGGGCAAGGGGTTCCGGGCGGCGGGCCACGAACCGGTGCTGGTGGTGCCGGGCGAGCGGCACACCGACCGCGACACGGAGCAGGGCCGGGTCATCACCCTGCCCGGACCGGTGCTGCCCGGCACGGGCGGCTACCGCGTCCTGGCCGACCGGCGGCGCCTGGCCGCACTCCTCGAGCGACTGGCCCCGGACCGCCTGGAGGTCTCCGACCGCACCACCCTGCGCTGGACCGGCCGCTGGGCGCGCCGCGTGCGCGTGCCCGCCGTCATGGTCTCCCACGAGACCGCCGACGGCGTGCTGCGCACCTGGGGCCTGCCGGAGCACCTCGCCCGGCGGACCGCCGACGCCCTCAACACCCGCACCGCGCACGTCTACGCGCGCGTGCTCTGCACCACGGAGTTCGCCGAGCGCGAGTTCGTGCGCATCGGCGCGCGCAACGTCGTACGCGCCCCGCTGGGGGTCGACCTGACGGAGCGGCACCCGGTCCTGCGGGACCCCGGGCTGCGGGCTCTCCACGCGCGCGGCGACGAGGCGCTGCTCGTCATGTGCTCGCGGCTGTCCGTGGAGAAGCGGCCCGGAACCGCGCTGGACGCCCTGGAGGCGCTGCTGCGGCGCGGCCGGCCGGCGGTGCTGGTGGTGGCCGGGGACGGGCCGCTGAGGACGCGGCTGGAGCACCGGGCCCGCGAACGCGGACTGCCGGTGACCTTCCTGGGCCATGTCGCGGACCGCACGGACCTCGGCGCGCTCCAGGCGTCCGCCGACGTGTGCCTGGCGCCCGGGCCCGCGGAGACCTTCGGACTGGCCGCCCTGGAGGCCATGGCGTGCGGGACGCCCGTGGTGGCGAGCGCGTCCTCGGCGCTGCCCGAGGTGCTCGGGTCCGCCGGCGCGGCGGCGGCCGACCGCGGCGGGGCCTTCGCGGACGCCGTGGAACTGCTGCTGGCCCGCCCCGAGCCCGAGCGGCGGGAGGCGGCACGCGCGCGTGCGGAGTGCTTCGGCTGGGGCGCGGCCGTGGAGGCGTTCCTCGCCGCGCACGACGCGGAGGTGCTCGGGCGTGCGGACGCTCCGGCCCGTCCCGCCACCCGGGAGGGCGCGGCGTGAGACCCGTCCCGCTTCGTGGGCTGGGCGACGCGCTGACGGAGAGCGCGGGCGATCCGCTGGGTAGGCCTGGCGAGGCCGGACCGCCCGGCCGGCCGCCGCCCTCACCGAGGACCCGGGCCGCGACCCGCGCGCGTCCGCCGCGGTGTCACAGGCGCCGGCCGCCCGCACCCCGGCGGGGCGAGGGCGGCCGGACCGCCGCCGGGGATCAGCGGCGCCGTACCGCGACGAACCGCACCGGGGTGCCCGGGACCGCCTGCGCGGCCGCCGGCAAGTCGGCCGCGCGCACCACGGCGATCACCGGATAGCCCCCGGTGGTCGGATGGTCGGCCAGGAACACCACCGGGCGGCCGTCCGGCGGCACCTGGACCGCGCCCAGCACCATGCCCTCGCTGGGGAGTTCGCCGCCGCGGGCCCGCTCAAGGGCGGGCCCCTCGGTGCGCAGCCCGATGCGGTTGCTCGCGGGGGACACCCGGTACGCGCGCGTGGTCAGCGCCCGCAGGGCGCCGGCCGTGAACCAGTCGTCGCGCGGGCCCGTCGTCACGCGGAGCACCAGTTCGGCCGGCGGCCCCGGCTGCGGGACGGCGTCCACGCGCGCGGGAGGGCCGGCCGGGGCGCCCAGCGGCAGCACCGCGCCGTCCGTGAGGGGCGCCGGACCGAGGCCGGACAGCAGGTCACGGGAGCGGCTGCCGAGGACGGGCTCCACGGCGATGCCGCCGGACACGGCCACATAGGAGCGCAGGCCGGCCACGGCCGTGCCCACCTCCAGCAGCGCACCGGCGGGCACGGTGACCGGGGCGCCCCAGGCGGCCGGCCGGCCGTCCACCGTGACCGGGCACGGCGCACCGCCGACGGCGACGGTCACCGCCGAACGCGGGCGCAGCGCACAGCCGTTGACCGTGGTCTCCAGGACGGCCGCGTCCGCCGGATTGCCGGCCAGCCGGTTGACCAGGGCCGCCGCGCGCGGGTCCAGTGCCCCGGAGCGGGGCACGCCGAGGTGGGCGTACCCGGGTCGCCCGTGGTCCTGCACGGTGGTCAGCGCCCCTGCCCGCACCACCACGAGCGCTCGGTCGGTCATGCGTCCTCCCCGGGTGCCGGGCACACGCGCGCGTACGCCGTCACGCGTCCTCCACCGGTGTGAAGCGCACCCGCGTGCCCGGTGAGAGCAACGCGGCCGGTACGCGTGTGTGGTCCCACAGCACCGCCTCCGTGGTGCCGATCAGCTGCCAGCCACCCGGCGAGGAACGCGGGTAGACACCCGTGTACGGCCCCGCCAGCGCCACGGCGCCGGCCGGTACCGCCGTGCGCGGGGTGGCCCGGCGCGGGACGTCGTAGCGGGCGGGCAGCCCGGTGAGATAGCCGAAGCCGGGCGCGAACCCGCAGAAGGCCACCGTGAACTCGGTGTCCGCGTGGATGCGGACCACCTCGCTCACGGGCACGCCCCAGTGGGCGGCGACCTCCGCGAGGTCCGGGCCGTCGTAGCGCACGAGGAGTTCGACCCGCTCCCGCGTGTGCGGGGGAGCGTCGGGTGCTTCGCAGGAGGTCAGTTCGGCTGCCAGACGGGCCGGGTCGGCTAGGCCGTCGAGCAGGACCGTACGGGCCGCGGGGACGATCTCGCGGACGGTCAGCGAACCCTCGGCCCGGCGACGCAGCAACTCCGCGTGCAGCGCCTGTGCCTGCGCGCCGGAATCGGCCTCGACCAGCAGGGCGTCGTCGCCGACGGGGAGGGCCGTCACGCGGCTCACGCGAACGCCTCCACCCGGACGCCCGCCGCCGTCAGCCGCTCCCGCACCCGGCGGGCCAGGTCCACCGCGCCGGCCGTGTCGCCGTGCAGGCACAGCGAGCGGGCGCGCACCTGGATCCGCGCGCCGGAGTGCGCGATCACCGAGCCGGAGCGCGCGAGACCCACCGAACGCTCCACGACCGTATCCGGATCGCTCACCACGGCACCGTCCCGGTCGCGCGGCACCAGCGTGCCGGCGTCGGTGTAGGCGCGGTCGGCGAACGCCTCCGGGACGGCGGGCAGGCCCGCCTTCCCGGCCAGCTCCAGCAGCCGCGAGCCGGGCAGGCCCAGGACCGGCAGCGAGGCGTCGGCCAGCAGCACGCCGTCGACCACCGCCGCGGCCTGGTCCTCGTCGTGCACCACCCGGTTGTAGAGCGCGCCGTGCGGTTTGACGTACGCCACGCGCGCGCCCGCGGCCCGGGCGAACACCTCCAGGGCGCCGATCTGGTAGGCCACTTCGGCCGCCAGCTCGGCGGGCGGCACGTCCATCGCGCGCCGCCCGAACCCGGCGAGGTCCCGGTAGGAGACCTGCGCGCCGATCGTCACCCCGCGCGCGGCGGCCAGCTCGCACACCCGGCGCATGGTGGCCGCGTCGCCGGCGTGGAACCCGCAGGCCACGTTGGCACTGGTGACGACGGACAGCAGTCGCTCGTCGTCGGTCAGCCGCCAGCGGCCGAAGCCCTCACCCAGGTCGGCGTTGAGATCGATCGCGGTCATGGTCCCCTCGTGCTCTTCCGGTCCTCGTGTCGGGTGCCGCCCGGTTCCTCGTGCCGGGCGTGCCGCTCGCCGGCGTCAGTCGACGCCGACCACGCGGTACTGCTCGTCCCGCGCGTCGGTCAGGAACATCTGCCCCGGTGCGTGGGTGATGGCGAACGGCGGCCGGGACGCCATCACCGCCGCCTGCGGGGTCACCCCGCAGGCCCAGAACACCGGGATGTCGTCGGGCGCGGCGTCCACCGGCTCGCCGAAGTCGGGCCGGCCGAGGTCCTCGATGCCGAGGGCCGAGGGATCGCCGCAGTGCACCGGGCCGCCGTGCACGGCCGGCAGCAGGCCGCTCTCCCGGATCGCGGTGCGCAGGTGCTGCGGGGGCACCGGACGCATGGACACCACCATCGGCCCGCGCAGCCGGCCCGCCGGACGGCACTGTCTGCCGGTCACGTACATCGGCACGTTGCGGCCCTGCTCGACGTGCCGGATCGGGACGCCCGCCCCGGCCAGGGCCCACTCGAAGGTGAAGCTGCAGCCCAGCAGGAACGACACCAGGTCGTCCCGCCAGTACGCGCGCGCGTCCGTGGGCTCCTCGGCCAGTTCGCCGTCCCGCCAGACCCGGTAGCGCGGCAGGTCGGTGCGCAGGTCCGCGCCCGGGGCGAGCACGGTCGAGGCGGAACCCGCGTCGGTGACGTCCAGCACGGGGCAGGGCTTGGGGTTGCGCTGGCAGAACAGCAGCATGTCGTAGGCCCAGTCGGCCGGCACCGAGATCAGGTTGGCCTGGGTGTGCCCGGCCGACACACCCGCCGTGGGTCCGGAGAGGCCCTCCCGGAAGCGGGCCCGCGCGGTCCGCGGGCTCCACGCGTGCGCGTGCTCGTCGACGAGGGCCACGGGCCGGTCGGAGGTACGGTCCGTCCGCGTCACGCCAGTTCCTTCCCGCGCGTCTCCGGCAGCCCGAGCAGGGCGAGCGCCGCCAGGCCGTAGCCGACCGCGCCGAAGACCAGCGCGCCGCCCACGCCCCAACTGTCGGCCAGGAAGCCCACCAGGGTCGGGAAGACGGCGCCCACCGCGCGGCCGGTGTTGTACGTGAAGCCCTGACCGGTGCCGCGCACCGCCGTCGGGTACAGCTCGCTGAGGTAGGAGCCGAATCCGCTGAAGATCGCCGACATGCAGAAGCCGAGCGGGAAGCCGAGCACCAGCAGCAGGGTGTCGGCGCCGTGCGGGATGTGGGCGTAGGCCAGCACACAGACCGCCGAGAGCAGCGCGAACAGCCAGATGGTGCGGCGCCGTCCGAGCCGGTCGGTGAGGTATCCACCGGTCAGGTAGCCGAGGAAGGCCCCGGAGATCAGGAACGTAAGGTAGCCGCCGGTGCCCACCACGGACAGGCCGCGCTCGCTCTTCAGGTACGTCGGTACCCAGGTCGCCAGCGTGTAGTAGCCGCCCTGCACGCCCGTGGACAGCAGGCTCGCGAAGAGCGTCGTGCGCAGCAGCCCCGGATCGCCGTCCGAGGCGGGCCGGAAGATGGCCGCGAACGAGCCGCGCCGCGGGCTCTGTTCGCGGGCCGCCGTCGCCTGGGGGGCGTCGTGCACCCGGCGGCGCAGCCACACCACGAGCAGCGCGGGCAGCGCCCCGGTCCAGAACATGATCCGCCAGGCCAGGTCGTCGCCGACGACGGAGAAGACCAGCGTGTAGACGACCGCCGCCAGCGCCCAGCCGACCGCCCAGGAGCTCTGGATCGCGCCGAGGGTACGTCCCCGGTGCCGGGCGCTCGCGTACTCGGCGACCAGGATGGCGCCCACCGCCCACTCGCCGCCGAAGCCGAGGCCCTGCAGAGCGCGGAAGACCAGCAGCGTCTCGTAGTTGGGCGCGAAACCGCAGGCAACGGTGAAGACGGCGTACGTGACCACCGTGATCATCAGCGCCCGGACCCGGCCCAGCCGGTCCGCGACGATTCCCGCGACGGCCCCGCCGACCGCGGAGACCACCAGCGTGACGGTGGTGAACAGGCCGGTCTGGCCGCTGTCCAGACCGAAGTACGCCGCGAGCGCCACCATGCTCAGCGGCAGCGTGAAGTAGTCGTAGGAATCCAGGGCATATCCGCCGAAAGCTCCGGCGAACGCCTGGCGGCCGCGCGGGCCGAGCGCGCGCAGCCAGCCGAACGCGCCGTCCTCGGCGGCGCGTTCACCTGGTGCCGGTCGCAGGTCCGGTGTCGCGGACCGGGGCGGAGGGGTCGTGCTCATGGGCACCTCGCAGAGAGGGGGGACGGAGGGTGCGGGGAATTGAGCAGTGCCGTGCGGGCGCTGTGCCGTGCCGAGCACCGTAGAGGATCGTTCAACGATCCTTCAATACCCCTGTTGTCTCGTCCCCTCGACTGCGATTGAATTCCGGGCATGGCAGAGCAGCTGACGGGACTGGCCGACGACCGTGCCCTCCTGGGGCGCACCAGCACCGCCGAACGGGTCTCCGACATCCTCCGAAGCCGTGTCGCCGAGGGCTATTTCCCGCCGGGCACCCGCCTGTCCGAGGACGCCATCGGCGGCGCGCTCGGAGTGTCCCGCAACACACTGCGCGAGGCGTTCCGGCTGCTCACCCACGAGCGTCTGCTCGTCCACGAACTCAACCGCGGCGTCTTCGTCCGGGTCCTGACCGTGGAGGACGTCGAGGACATCTACCGCATCCGCGCCCTGGTCGAGTGCGCCGTGGTCCGCGGCCTCGGCGAGCCGCCGTACGCGCTCGACGGGCTGGCCGCGGCCGTCGCCGAGGGGCAGCTCGCCACCCACGAGAACGACTGGAAAGCGCTGGGCACGGCCAACATCCACTTCCACCGCGAACTGGTGGCGCTGGCCGGCAGTGAGCGCACCGACGAGCTGATGCGCAGCGTCTTCGCCGAGCTGCGGCTCGCCTTCCACGTCGTCGACCACCCGCGCCGGCTGCACGAGCCGTACCTCACCCGTAACCGCCAGATCCTGCAGGCCCTGCAGGCGGGGGACCGGCGCGAGGCCGAGCGGCTGCTGAGCACCTACCTCGCGGACTCGCTGGAGCGGGTCGTGGAGGTGTACCGGCGCCGGGTCGGCGAGGACCCCTCGTCCTGACGGCGGGCTCCGACCCCTCCCCTGGCACCCCTCCCCCCCGGACGCGGGCCCCGCCGGGATCGCCCACGCTCCGCCGCGCCTCCCGCGGCGTCCGTGGAACCCGCCCCCGGCATCTGTCGAGCGTCTGTGACGGCCGTCGCTTCTGCGTCGTTTGGGTCGTTGTCAGACCGAGGACCTAGTCTGTGCACCGTGACTTCGCCTGCATCGACGGACAGCGTTCCGGCCCAGCTCAGCGCGGGACCGCGCCCGGCACCGGGCCCGGCCGCCGACGAGGGGCTGGCGCGGCGGCTGCGCGCGCTCGCCTGCACGGCGCCGCTGCACGACCTCGACGCGCGCAAGGCCAACCTGGCCGGCGAGTACTCGGTGTACGGCATGGCCGAGGTGGCCCTGGCCGCCATCGACCTGGTCACGCTGAACATGGACTTCGACACGGGCGCCGACCACGAGCAGATCGTGGCCCGGCTCGTCCCGCGGATCGCCGCCCAGGCCCCGCACCGGCCCGCCGCCGAGCACGAGCGCGTGGCCCGCTGGGTCCTGGAGAACCTGATCAACGTCGGCAGCGTGGACCGCGGCTTCCGCGCGGTGTACGGCACGTTCGCGCCGGACGGCACCTACGTCCGCCGCGACTACGACTTCAAGCTGATCGAGGAGGTCCCCGGCCCCGGCGGCACGGTCTACCTGCGCACGACCGACGAAGCGGTCAACGTCCTCGTCGGCGCCCTGGACACCGACGTGACCAGTGCGCAGATCGCCGCCGAGGTCAAGCTCGAGGTGCTGATCAACCGGGGCCGCCTCGCCGACGCCCAGCTCGCCGCCGAGCAGGCCCGCTACCGCACCGTGCAGTACTCGGAGACCCTGCGCCGCGCCCTGGAGGCCACCCGGCGCAACGTCCGCGCGGTCGACTGGCTGAACGCCGTGCCCGACATGATCGCCGAGGCCCTCGACCACGTGGCCGACCGCTACCGGCACGAGAACGCGATCCTCACCAACATCCGCAAGGCCCGCGACGAGACCGAGGACTCCGGGAACAAGCGCCGCGCGGCCGAGCTGGTGGACATCGTCAAGGACTGCATCCGCCGGCACACCCAACTGCAGTCCCGGCTGCTGGAGGCGGGCCCGCTGTTCCGCGCCGAACAGGACAGGCAGGCGTTCGCCCCGGCGGCGTCCACCTCCGGGACCGATCTGTACGGCCACCTCCTCGCGCCCGCGCTGCCGCTGCCGCTGGAGCGGGCGGTCCGCGTCACGGACGCCTTCTTCGCCAGCGCCACCGGGCTGCGCACCCCTGTGGCGGTGCGGGTCGGCGACCTCGTGGACATACTGCTGACGCCGCCGGTGGAACGGGAGCACCTGGGCGCGGAGATGCCCGAGCCCGACCTGATCGCGACACCGGACGACAGCCGGTTCAGCGAGGAACAGCTCGCCGCCGCCATGGAACTGCTGGACCTGCCGGCGGACGCCCCGCGCAGGCTGTCCGGACTCCTGGCCCAAGCACGCGGACAGGACCCCGAACTGCCCTACCTGGTGGCGCTGCTGGCCGTGCACGCGGCCAGCCCCGCGGTCGGCACCGCCTACCGGCAGGGCGAGCGGAAGCTGCTGTTCGCCGTCGACGACGGGACGGAACTGGACGATCCCGAGTTCGGCGGGGCCGACCTCATCGTCGGAACGGCGCTGCTGGACGCGGCGGGAATGGCCGCCGACCGGACGGAAGCAGCATGAGTGAGCGAGACCGCGACAAGGAGCCCAGACCGTGACCGAGCACGTCGAGTGGAGTGACACGGAGGCCCCGGCCCCGTCGGCGTCCGCCGCCGTCACCCCCGCCGACGCCGCCGACGCGGCGCGGCTCGTCGCCTTCGGGCTGCAGCCCAGACTGCAGCCCGCGCGCGACCAGGAGTACACCGACCTGCTGCGCCGCTACCGCGAGGAACCGGCGTTCGCGCGGCTCGCGGACGCCGTCGCCGCCGGCCTCGGCCTGATCGTGCTCGAGGTGTCCCCGCGCGCGGGGATGGCCGTGACGGCCGCCGAGGACTCGGTGTTCGCCGTCCGCATGGGCGACTACGCGCGTCGCACCACCGCCGACTCAGGGGACCGCTTCCTGCACGGGCTGGCCCATCTGGCCGTCGCCGCCCTGGCGTTCCCGCGCCCGGAGGACCTGGCCGACGACGCCTACATCGGCCGGATCACCGTCAACGGCGTCGACGCCTTCGTCCGGCAGGCCTGCCGCCGGCTGGAGGAACGGGCCGAGGAGCGCGGCGAGAACACCGACCCGGCCACCGACGCGCCCGGCCTGGAGGCCGCCTGGCGGATCTGGGCCCGGCGCAGCGCGACCGGCGCCACCAAGGACGCGCGCCGGCCGGCCGCCTCCACCACGGGCATCGTCGCCAAGGCCGCGGCCTTCCTCACCGAATCCGGCTTCCTGCAGCGCACGGGGGACGAGCACGGCGGCACCTACCGCACCACCGCGCGCTACCAGCTCCAGGTGCGCGACCTGGCCGGCGGGGCCGCGATGGCCGAGCTGCTGGAGCTGGGCGTCGTCCCGGTCACCGACGGCTCGGCCAGCCTGCTCGCCGCAGAGGACACCGAAGACCTGGACCTGGTGGCCGACGCCGGGCTGCCGTTCCACTCCTGATCCACCGCATTCCTGACCAGACTTACGAGAGTCCGCCATGTACGAGCTGTCCCGGATCCGCCTCTACTCCATCGGGCCGGCCGGTGCGCGCTACGCCGACACCGTGCTCGACCTGCGGGGCGTGGGCGGGCCCGTGCCCGACCCCGCGCCCACACAGGCGGAGTTCTTCGCGGAGGAGCCGTCCGGCCCGCCGCGCCGGCCCGCGCCCGCCGGTGTGCTCTTCCTGGAGAACGGCGGCGGCAAGTCCGTCCTGCTCAAGCTGATCTTCTCGGTGATGCTGCCCGGCCACCGCAACACTCTCGGCGGCGCCAGCTCCGGCGTGCTGCGCAAGTTCCTGCTCGCCGACGACTGCGGGCACGTGGCGCTGGAGTGGCAGCACGTGCAGACCGGCGAGTGCGTCGTCGTCGGCAAGGCCAGCGAGTGGCGCGGACGTCAGGTCTCCAGCGATCCGCGGAAGTTCGCCGAGGCCTGGTACTCCTTCCGGCCCGGCCCCGGACTCAGCCTGGACAACCTGCCCGTCGCCGAGTCCACCGCGGTCCGGCCGCCCGTCGAGGGCAGCTCGGGCGCCCAGGGCCGGCGCCGCACCATGAAGGGGTTCCGCGACGCCCTCACCGAGTCCGGCAAGGCCTACCCCCACCTCGAGGTGCACTGGGAGGAGATCCACGACCGCTGGATCGAGCACCTCGGCGACCTCGGCCTCGACCCCGAACTCTTCCGCTACCAGCGGGAGATGAACGCCGACGAAGGCGAGGCGGCGGGCCTCTTCGCGGTCAAGAAGGACTCCGACTTCACCGACCTGCTGCTGCGCGCGGTCACCGACACCCGCGACACCGACGGCCTCGCCGACCTGGTCAGCGGCTTCGGCAACAAACTCGGCCGGCGAGCCGAACTGATCGCGGAGCGGGACTTCACCGCGGGCTCCGTCGACCTGCTCGGCAGGATCGTCGAGGCCGCCGGGACACGCGCACGCGCGCGTGACGTCCACTCCGGCGCCGAACGCCGTACCCGCACCCTGGCGCGGCGGCTGTCCGGGCGCGCCGTGCGGGAACGCGTGCGCGCCGCCGACCTGGCGCAGCGCGTGACCGCCGCCGCCTACGCCGTCACGCACACCGAGGGGGCGCGCGAGCGCAGCTCGCTCGTCGCCGCCGAACTCGCCTACCGGCACGCGTCCCTGGCGCTCGCCGCCGCCGAGAAGGCCGCCGCCGCGCAGAAGCGCGAGCTGGCCGACGCACGCACCCTGCACTCCGCCTGGCAGGCCGCCGAGGTCGTACTGCGGCACCGCGCCGCGGCCGACCGGGTCGCGCGCGTGTCCGCCGCCATCCAGGAGGCCGAGCGGGACGCGGCCCCCGCGCTCGCCGCCCGCGCCAAGGCCGCGGTGGACCTCGTACGGGCCCTGCACGCGGCCGCCGAGAGCGCCGAGAGCCTCGCCAACGAGGGGGAGGAGCGCTCCGCGGCCCTCCAGGAGGTCGGTGAGATCGGCTACCGCGACTCCACCGCCGCCGCCACCGAGGGCCAGCGCGCCCGCAGCGAGGCGGGGCACCTGCGCCAGCGGCTCGCCGAGGTCGAGCAGGAGACGGCCGAGGCGGTGCGCGCGGGGTGGCTCGACGACAGTGCTCCGGACGCCGACCCGGCCCGCGCCGCGCTCGCCGCGAGCGACGCCGAGAAGACCGCCGTCGCCGCCTGGGACACGGCCCGTGAGGCCGCCCGCAGGGCCACCGAGCACGCTCGCGAGGCGGCCTCCGCCGAGGCGCGCGCCGAGCTGACGGCGGCCCGCGCGGCGGACGCCGCGACCGCGGCCGAACGCGCCCACGAAGCCGAACTGCGCCTCGCCGAGTCCCTGGCCGCCGAGGACCGGCTCGCCGAGCTGCTGAGCCTGCCGGCCGCGGCCGGGGCGGCCCGGCCCGGGGTGCCGGCGCCCAGGAGCGAGGGCGCCGACCCGTCGGCGCGGACGGGCGATCCGGTCACGGCCCCCCGTTCGCGCGCCGAGGGCCCGCTGGGACCGGAGGAACTCGACCGCTTCGCCGACGAGTTGCGCGAACTCCTCGACGACGCCGTCGCGACCGCCGAACGGCACCTGTTCGACCTGCGGACGGCCGCCGCCGACGACTCCCGCATCCTCGGCGCCCTCGGCGACGGCGGGCTGCTGCCGCCCGGACCCGACGTGCTGGCCACCGTGGAATTCCTCGGCGAGCACGGCATCCCCGCGCTGCCCGGATGGCGCTACCTCGCGCAGGCGGTCGACCCGGCCGACCACGCGCGCGTGCTCGCCGCCCGACCCGAACTGGTCGACGGTGTGATCATCACCGACCCCGGCACCCACGCGCGTGCCCGCGAGGCGCTCGGCGACGCCGCCCTGCTGCCCCGTTCCGCCGTGGCCGTCGGCACTGCGGCGGCCCTGCTGGCCCCGACCCCGGCACCCGGCGCCACCCCCGGCGACGTCTTCCTGGTGCCGCCGAACCCGGCCATGCACGACGAGCACGCCGCGGACGAGGAGCGGCAGGCCCTGCGCGCGCGGGCCACCGAGCGCGACGAGGAGATCCGCGCGCTCGCCGCCCGGCTCGGCCGGGACCGCGAGCTGGCGGCCCGCCTCACCTCCTGGCGCACCGGCTGCCCCGCCGGACGGCTCACCGAACTGGGCGAGGCGGCCCGGGAGGCACGCGGGTTCGCCGAGGAGAGCGAGGCCGAGCTCGCCGAGGCCCGCACCGCGCGCGCGGAGGCCGACGAGACCGCCGCCGAGGCCACGCAGGTCCGCGACGAGCGGCAGGAGGCGGCGCAGCGGGCCCGCCGTGCCGCCGACGCCCTCGCCGGGCTCGCCTTCCGGCTGCGTGAACGGGCCGGCTGGCAGGTCAGGCTCCGCGAACTGGCCGACGAGGCCGCCGAGTCGGAGGCCCGCGCGCAGGCCTGTCTGGAGCGCGCCCGCGCCGCCGACGAGGACCGCCGCGCCGCGCAGCGGGCCGCCGACGACGCCCGGCGCACCGCGCGTGCGCTGCGCGCCGAGCGCTCCGAGATCGCGGGTGCCCCCGACGACGTCCCGGCCGGTGACACCGACGCCCCGAAGGCCTCCCTGCCCGCCCTGCGCGAGGCCTACCGGGCCGCCTCCCAGGTGTACGAGAAGGTCGGCGTCGGCGCCGACCTGCGGGCCGAGCAGGCCCGCGCGGAGAGCGACGAGAGCGCCGCCCGCGCCGAACTGGACCGCCTCAGCAACAAGGTCCGCACCCGCGCCGAGCAGCTGCTCCAGTCACCGGACGGCTCCGACGGCCCCTCCCGGCAGGCGGCCGCCGCGCGCGCGGAGGAGCTGGTGCAGCTCCTGGAGACCCGCATGTCCACCGCGAGCGAGCAGCTCGGCCGGCTGCGCGGTGAGGCCGAACGGCACGCCCCCGAGGACGGCGAGGCACACACCGAGCTGTCCGAGGAGCTCACGCCGCGCGACGCCGAGCACGCCCAGGCCCTGCTGCGCACCGCCACGGCCGAACTCGCCGCCCGCACCGAGGCGCTGGCCGAGGCCCGGGACGCGCATGCCGAACTGCTGGACGCCCACCGGGCCGCCGAGGACGCCGCCGGCGGCTTCGACGAGATCGCCGCGATGCTCCGCGACCTGCTGCGCGAGCACGCCGCCGACGAGGACCAGGAGGAGCCGGAGCCCTACCCCGGCACCCCCGAGGAAGCCCGGCACTCGGCCGCCGAGGCCCGGCGCTCCCTGCGCGGCTGCGCCGCCGACCTGTCCGCCGCCGAGACGGCCGTGCGCGAGGCGAGCGACGTGCTCGTGCGGCACGCCAACTCCACGCGGTACGAACAGGTCCGCACCCCGGCCCGGCAGCAGATCCGGGAACTGCCCGCCTCCGCGCTGCCCGAGCACGCCCAGAAGTGGGCGGACGCCTTCGCGCCCCGCCTGCGTGTCCTCACCGACGAACTGGCCCAGCTGGAGCGCAACCGGGACTCGATCGTCGACCGGCTCCGGGGACTGGTCGAGTCGGCCCTCGCCACTCTGCGCTCCGCCCAGCGGCTCTCCCGTCTCCCGGAAGGACTCGGCGAGTGGTCCGGGCAGGAGTTCCTGCGCATCCGCTTCGAGGAGCCCGACCAGGCGACGCTCACCGAACGGCTCGGCGAGGTCATCGACGAGGCCACCCGCGCCGCCGTGAAGAAGAACTCCGACCTGCGGCGCGACGGCATGTCGCTGCTGCTGCGCGGAGTGGCCGCCGCGCTGCAGCCGAAGGGTGTGGCCGTGGAGATCCTCAAGCCGGACGCCGTACTGCGCGCCGAACGCGTCCCCGTCGGTCAGATGGGCGACGTGTTCTCCGGCGGGCAGCTCCTCACCGCCGCCATCGCCCTGTACTGCACGATGGCCGCCCTGCGCTCCAACGACCGGGGGCGGGACAAGCACCGGCACGCGGGGACGCTGTTCCTGGACAACCCGATCGGCCGCGCGAACGCCACCTACCTGCTGGAACTCCAGCGCGCGGTGTCCGACGCCCTGGGCGTGCAACTGCTGTACACCACCGGCCTGTTCGACACGACCGCGCTGGCCGAGTTCCCCCTGGTCATCCGGCTCCGCAACGACGCCGACCTCAGGGCGGGGCTGAAGTACATCAGTGTCGAGGAGCACCTCCGGCCCGGTCTGCCGCAGCAGCCGCGGGCCGGTGAGGCGGTGCACAGCGAGATCACGGCCACCCGCATGTTCAAACGGCCGGCCTCCGCGAGCTCCTGACCGGAAGTGCGGGGCCGGACCGGCCCCGCACCGGCCGACGGCTCCGTCAGGAGTGGGACAGCTGCCCGGCGCCGCCCCTCCGGCGTATCCGCGCCTGCTCCCGCAGGGTGGCCCGTTCCTGGCGCCGGCGGGACCGGCGCTCACGGCGCAGCGCCCGGGCCGTGCTGCTCGGCTCGGAGACGACGCCGTACCGCTGGTTCCACACCTGACGGGTCACCCAGACGTCGGCGACGCCCCACGTGGCGACGATCGTGCTGGCCACAGTGCTGATCACCATCGGGAAGGCCAGCCACGAGCCGGCCATCGTGCACAGGAACGCCACCACCGCCTGGATCAGCGTCACCGAGGCGATCAGCACCGCTCGCACCGCCGCCGTACGCACCGGATCCGGTAGCCGGCGTCGCTTCGCCGGCTCGTCGACCCACAACTGCCGCTGCCGGAATTCGCCGGTGTGCTCCTCGGCGCGCTCCTGTGCCGGAATGTCGCGATCCGGTGCTTCCAGGTGCCGCCGCGCCGACGAGCGCTCCGCCACGCTCTCCACGGTCGTTCCGCGCCGCTCCGCCGTGCCCATCACCGTGTCACTCCCCACCGCCGGCGGGCCCCTTGCCCCGATGTCCGAAGACGCCGACTCCCATTGGCTGCCCGGCATGCGCACATTTACGCCGCCGGGATGCGGGATGCGGCTCCTGCGTCCGATTCCGCCCCCATTTCCCATGAGGAAAGACGCGTGACAAGCCGCGAAGATTCCCTTCGGCGAAAAGTTCCGGCCAACCAATTGTCCGTACTGCTCCGGCCGGTACGGTGGCGGGCCCCCGCACCCCGGGCGCAAAGTCCCGCAATGCCCGGACAACTCGTCATCTACCGCCTCCGGTGCGGAAGTTCGCACGCCACACGCGTCTTCGAGTTATCCGTGCGGCGGTAGTAGGCTCGCGCCGTTTGTTGACGCACATGTGCACCCCCGACCGCCGGGGGTCGAGCTGGGGGAGGCCATGCGCTTTCGCGGGAAGTCGATCCGCCGGAAGATCGTGGCGCTGCTTCTCGTGCCGCTGGTGTCCCTGACCGCCATCTGGGGCTTCGCCACGGTACTCACGGGTCGTGAGGTCACCCGGCTCTTCACCGTGTCCGACATCGTGCAGGACATCGGCTATCCCACCGAGGACGCCGCCCGCGGCCTGCAGCAGGAACGCCGTCAGACCCTCGTCTACCTCGCCGACCCGCGCGCGGCCGACGCCCTCTCGGCGCTGAATCGCACCCGCACCGCGACCGACCGCTCCCTCGCGGAGATCCGCGACCACGCCCGGGAGCGGGACGTCCGCGACGGCATGGACGGGGACGACAGCGAGCGTCTGACCACGGTCCTGGACGCCTTCGACGGCCTCGACTCCCTGCGCCGCGGCGTCGAGGCGCGCACCGTCAGCCGCGCCCAGGCCTTCGACCGCTACAACCGCCTCGTCGACCCCTGCTACACCCTGCTGGCCTCTCTCGACGGCATCGACAGCGTCGAGATGAACGAGCAGGCCCGCGCCCTCGTCAACCTCTCCCGCGCCCGCGAACTCCTCTCCCGTGAGGACGCGTTGCTCGGCTCCGCGCTGGTGGTGGGCAAGGTCTCCCGCGACGAGGCCCGCGACATCTCCGACCTCGTCGCCCAGCGCGACCTGCTCTACGACATCAGCCTGCCGCTGCTCCCCGCACCGGAACGCGACCGGTACGAGCGCTTCTGGGAGAACGCCACCACCGCCCCGCTGCTGGCGGCCGAACAGTCCGTCACCGGCACCGGTCCCGGAACCCCGCGCGGCGTCACCGCCCGGAGCTGGGACTCCACCGCGGCGGGCGTCCTCGACGAACTCGGCACCCTCGACGACCAGGCCGGCGACCGGTTCCAGGACCGGATGCGGCCCGTCGCGGTCGGCGTGATCGTGCAGGCGGCCGTCGCGGGCGTCCTCGGCCTCGTCGCCCTCCTCCTGTCCCTGGTCCTCTCCGTGCGCGTCGGCCGCAGCCTCGTACGGGACCTGCGCAAGCTGCGCCTGGAGGCGCACGAGGCGTCCGGCGTGCGGCTGCCCAGCGTGATGCGCCGCCTCTCCGCCGGTGAGCACGTCGACGTGGAGACCGAGGTACCGCGGCTGGAGTACGACAAGAACGAGATCGGCGAGGTCGGCCAGGCCCTCAACACCCTCCAGCGCGCCGCCGTCGAGGCCGCGGTGAAGCAGTCCGAACTGCGCTCCGGCGTCTCCGAGGTGTTCGTCAACCTCGCCCGCCGTAGCCAGGTCCTGCTGCACAAGCAGCTCACCCTGCTCGACACCATGGAGCGCAGGACCGAGGACACCGACGAACTCGCCGACCTCTTCCGTCTGGACCACCTCACCACCCGCATGCGCCGCCATGCCGAGGGCCTGGTGATCCTCTCCGGCGCTGCACCGTCGCGGCAGTGGCGGCGCCCCGTGCAGCTCATGGACATCGTCCGCGCCGCCGTCGCCGAGGTGGAGGACTACGAGCGCATCGAGGTCCGGCGCCTGCCGCGGGTCGCCGTCACCGGCCCGGCCGTCGCCGACGTCACCCATCTGGTGGCCGAGCTCCTCGAGAACGCCACGGTCTTCTCCCCGCCGCACACCGCCGTACAGGTCCTCGGTGAGCGCGTCGCCAACGGCTTCACCCTGGAGATCCACGACCGGGGTCTCGGAATGACCGCCGAGGCGCTGCTGGACGCCAACCTCCGGCTCGCCGAGACACCCGAGTTCGAGCTCTCGGACACGGACCGGCTCGGCCTGTTCGTGGTCAGCCGTCTCGCCCAGCGCCAGAACGTCCGGGTCTCCCTGCAGCCCTCTCCCTACGGCGGCACCACCGCCGTCGTCCTCATCCCCGACCTGCTGCTGTCCGACGACGTGCCGGACACCAACGGCATCGGCTTCCGCCTCGACCGCGAACGCCCGGCCAAGGAGGCCGGACCGGCCCTGGGCCTCGGCCCCGCCCGGTCCCAGACCGCCGTACAGCTCCCCGGCCTGCCGACCTCGCTGCTGGACGGCCCGGTCGAGCTGGAGGCGCCGGTGGACCTGGACGCCATCGTCGACGACTTCCCCGGTGCCCTGACGGACGAGGAGAGCGAGCGCGGCGGCCTGTTCCGCTCCCGCCGTACCCGCGACCACGCGGACGAACGGCGGATCGCACTGGCGGACGAGCCGCACCAGCCGGTCCCGCCGCGCGCCGCCGACAGCCCGGACCCCGACCGCACCGGCGGCCCCGTACCGCCGCCGCGGCGCCAGACGCCCAAGCTGGTCAGCTCGCACGGCCGGCCCGTCGTCGAACAGCGCGACCGGCGCGGCGACCCGGACGACCAGCCCGGGCCCGGCCCGCGCCGCACGGACGCCGCGGGTCCGGCCCCGCTGCCCGCCCGCCGGCGCGGCGCGGCGGCCCGGCGAGCGCCCGCATTCCCCGAGGGCGCGGACGAATACACGGTCCTCCCCGGTGACCGGGCGGAGCGGACCCCCGAGGTCCCGGCGCTGCCCCGGCGGCCCCGGCCCGCGCCGGCCGCTTCCGGCCGCGGTCCCGGCGGGGGCGCCCCACCCGCGGGCGACGGCCCCGGCCCGGAGACCGCGGGCGGTGCCGGGCCACTGCCCCGGCGCGTGCGGCAGGCCAGCCTGGCCCCGCAGCTGAAGCAGGAACCCACGCCGCGCCCCGAGCGCGCCGAGGAACCGGCCGACCGCGACGCCGACGAGGTCCGCAACCGGATGGCGTCGCTGCAGCGCGGCTGGCAGCGCGGCCGGGAGGAGAACACCTCGGGCGACGACACACGCAACGGCACAGCACAAGGAACGACTAAGGGGGACGGTCGATGACCGCACCGAAGGCCACCGGCCACACGGAGCCGAACAAGGGCGAGCTGAACTGGCTCCTGGACGAGCTCGTCGACCGGGTCGCCAGCATCCGCAAGGCCGTCGTGCTCTCCGGCGACGGCCTGCCCACGGGGGTCTCCAAGGACCTGACCCGGGAGGACAGCGAACACCTGGCCGCGGTCGCGTCCGGCTTCCACAGCCTCGCCAAGGGCGTGGGCCGCCACTTCGAGGCGGGCAGCGTCCGGCAGACCGTGGTCGAGCTCGACGACGCCTTCCTGTTCGTCACCGCCGCCGGGGACGGCAGCTGCCTCGCCGTCCTGTCCGACGCCGACTCCGACGTCGGACAGGTCGCCTACGAGATGACACTGCTGGTCAAGCGGGTCGGCGTGCACCTCATCACCGCACCGCGCACCGATCTGCCCGCAGGCGGGTAGTGGGATGACATGAGCGGAGACGGTCAGGGAAGCAGCCACTGGTTCGACGACGATGCCGGGCCGGTCGTCCGCCCGTACGCCATGACGCGCGGCCGCACCACGAGCGAGGGACAGCACCGCCTCGATCTGATCGCGGTGGTCGTCACCGAGCCGGGCGCGGAGGACCCGGAGACGGACCCGACGCTCGCCCCCGAGCACGTGGAGATCGTCGGGCTCTGCGCCGGGGCACCGCAGTCCGTCGCCGAGATCGCCGCGGAACTGGACCTGCCCATCGGCGTCGTGCGCGTCCTGATCGGGGATCTCGTGCACGCGGAACTCGTCCACGTGACGCGCCCGGTGCCCCCGGCCGAGCTGCCGGACGAGAGTATTCTGCGCGATGTGATCAACGGCCTCCGGGCGCTGTGACCGGCGCGGAAGCGGAGTGACGACGTGACTGGCTGGCAGTTCTGGGTCGACCGAGGCGGCACCTTCACCGACATCGTCGCGCGACGCCCGGACGGCCGGCTGCTCACGCACAAACTGCTGTCCGACAACCCCGAGCGGTACGCCGACGCGGCGGTCGCGGGCGTACGGGAGCTGCTGCACGGCTCCCGGGAGCCCGTCGACGCCGTGCGCATGGGCACCACCGTCGCCACCAACGCGCTGCTGGAACGCAAGGGCGAGCGCACCCTGCTGGTGATCACCCGCGGCTTCCGCGACGCGCTGCGCATCGCCTACCAGAACCGCCCCGCCATCTTCGCCCGCCACATCCGGCTGCCCGGGCTCCTGTACGAGCGGGTCGTCGAGGCCGACGAACGCGTCGCCGCCGACGGAACCGTGCTGCGCGCCCCCGACCTCGACGCGCTCGCCGGACCGCTCCGGCAGGCGTACGACGACGGGATCCGCGCGGTGGCCGTCGTCTGCCTGCACAGCCACCTCTACCCCGCCCACGAACGCGCCATCGGCGACCTCGCCGCCCGCACCGGATTCCCGCAGATCTCGCTGTCCAGCGAGACCAGCCCGCTGATGAAGCTCGTCCCGCGCGGTGACACCGCCGTCGTCGACGCCTACCTGTCCCCGGTGCTGCGCCGCTACGTACGTCACGTCGCCGACGAACTGCACGGTGTGCGGCTGATGTTCATGCAGTCCAACGGCGGGCTCACCGAGGCCGGGCAGTTCCGCGGCAAGGACGCCGTCCTCTCCGGACCGGCCGGCGGCATCGTGGGCATGGCCCGCATGTCGCAGCGGGCCGGCTTCGACCGCGTCATCGGCTTCGACATGGGCGGCACCTCGACCGACGTCTCGCACTTCGCCGGCGCGTACGAACGCGTCTTCACCAGTCGGATCGCCGGCGTACGGCTGCGCGCCCCGATGCTGGACATCCACACCGTCGCCGCCGGCGGCGGCTCCGTGCTCCACTTCGACGGCTCCCGCTACCGCGTCGGGCCCGACTCGGCAGGCGCCGCCCCCGGGCCCGCCTGCTACCGCGCCGGCGGACCGCTCACCGTCACCGACGCCAACGTGATGCTCGGCCGCATCCCGCCCGCCCACTTCCCCGCGGTGTTCGGCCCGGGCGGCGACCAGCCCCTCGACGCCGCCGTCGTACGCGACCGCTTCACCGCCCTCGCGCACGAGATCCGCGAGCGGACCGGCGACGACCGCACGCCCGAGCAGGTCGCCGAGGGCTACCTGCGGATCGCCGTCGCCAACATCGCCAACGCCGTCAAGCGGATCTCCGTCCAGAAGGGCCACGACGTCACCCGCTACGCCCTGACCACCTTCGGGGGCGCGGGCGGCCAGCACGCGTGCCGCGTCGCCGACTCCCTGGGCGTCCGCACCGTTCTCGTACCCCCCATGGCCGGTGTGCTCTCCGCGCTCGGCATCGGCCTCGCCGACACCACGGCCATGCGCGAACAGTCCGTCGAGACCCCCCTGGAAGCCGCCTCGATGCCGGGCGTCCGTGAGATGGCCGACGCCCTGGAGCGCGCCGCCCGCGCCGAACTGCGCGCCGAGGACGTCCCGGAGGACCGCATCGAGGTCACCCGCCGTGCCCAGCTCCGCTACGACGGCACCGACACCACCCTCACCGTCGAGCTGACCGAACCCGGCGCCATGACGCACGCCTTCGAAGAACGTCATCGCGCCACGTACTCCTTCACCCTGGACCGCCCGGTCGTCGTCGAGGCCCTCTCCGTCGAAGCCACCGGCATCACCGCACCCCCCGATCTCTCCTCCCTCGCCCCTTACGAGGGCCACCGCGCCGCACCGCGAGACGTCCGGCTGCACACCGGCGGCGCCTGGCACGACGTACCGCTCCACCGCCGGGAGGCCCTCCCGCCCGGCGAGACCGTCACCGGACCGGCGATCATCACCGAGCCCGGCGCGACGACCGTCGTCGACGACGGCTGGCGGGCCGCGGCCGGACACGACGGGCATCTGGTCATGGAACGCACGACGGTCACGGAGAGTTCCGAATCCGACACGGAAGTGGACCCCGTTCTGCTCGAGGTCTTCAACAACCTCTTCATGTCGATCGCCGAACAGATGGGTGCGCGGCTGGAGTCCACGGCCCAGTCCGTCAACATCAAGGAGCGGCTGGACTTCTCCTGCGCCCTGTTCGACCCCCTCGGGAACCTGGTGGCCAACGCGCCCCACATCCCGGTCCACCTGGGCTCCATGGGCACCAGCGTCAAGGAGGTCGTCCGCCGCTGCGGCACCTCGATGCGCCCTGGCGACACCTACGCCGTCAACGACCCGTACCACGGCGGCACCCATCTGCCCGACGTCACCGTGATCACCCCGGTCTTCGACACCGAGGACGTCACGGTCACGCGGAGTGCGCCCGAGATCCTCTTCTACGTCGCCTCCCGCGGCCACCACGCCGAGATCGGCGGCATCGCCCCCGGCTCCATGCCCGCCCACAGCCGGACCATCGACGAGGAGGGCGTCCTCTTCGACAACTGGCTGCTCGCCCAGGACGGCCGCTTCCGCGAGGAGGAGACCCGCCGCCTGCTCACCGAGGCCCCCCACCCCTCCCGCAACGTCCGCACCAACCTGGCCGACCTGCGCGCGCAGATCGCCGCCAACCGCAAGGGCGTCGACGAGGTCCGGCGCATGATCGAGGAGTTCGGCCTCGACGTCGTCCAGGCCTACATGCGGCACGTCCAGGACAACGCGGAGGAGGCGGTCCGCCGGGTCGTCGACGCCCTGGACGACGGGGAGTGCGCCTACGAGACGGACTCCGGCGCCGTCATCCGCGTCCGGGTGCGAGTCGACCGCGCAGAGCGGCGCGCGACCATCGACTTCACCGGCACCTCCGCCCAGCTGGCGACCAACTTCAACGCCCCCTCCTCGGTGGTCGACGCGGCCGTCCTGTACGTCTTCCGCACGCTGGTCGCCGACGAGATCCCGCTCAACGACGGCTGTCTGCGCCCGCTGGACATCGTGGTACCGCCCGGCTCGATGCTCGCCCCCGAGCCGCCCGCCGCCGTCGTCGCCGGCAACGTGGAGACGTCCCAGGCGATCACCGGTGCCCTCTACGCCGCGCTCGGCGTGCAGGCCGAGGGCTCCGGAACGATGAACAACGTCACCTTCGGCAACGAACGCCACCAGTACTACGAGACCGTGGCCTCCGGATCCGGCGCCGGCGACGGCTTCCCCGGTGCCGACGTCGTGCAGACCCACATGACCAACTCGCGGCTCACCGACCCCGAAGTGCTGGAGTGGCGGCTTCCCGTCCGGCTGGAGGAGTTCACCGTGCGGCGGGGCAGCGGCGGTGCGGGGCGCCGGCGCGGCGGCGACGGTGCCGTGCGCCGCATCCGGTTCCTGGAGCCCATGACCGTCTCCACGCTCTCCCAGCACCGCCGCGTACCGCCGTACGGCATGGCCGGCGGAGAGCCCGGAGCGCTCGGCGCCAACCGGGTGGAACGGGCTGACGGCACGGTCACCGATCTCGGTGGGAGCGGCTCGACGGACGTAGGTCCGGGCGACGTTCTCGTCATCGAAACCCCTGGTGGCGGCGGTTACGGCCGGCCGTCACCCGAACACGATCAAGCAGGAGAAGAGACGGATGATCTTCGGGCGTTCTGAACGCGGCAAGCCACCGGTCGAGCCCGTCACGCTCAAGATCCTGGTGGCCGGCGGCTTCGGCGTGGGCAAGACGACACTCGTCGGCGCGGTCAGCGAGATCAGGCCGCTGCGCACCGAGGAACTGCTCACCGAGGCCGGGCGTCCGGTCGACGACACCAGCGGCGTGGAGGGCAAGCACACGACCACCGTGGCCATGGACTTCGGCCGCATCACCCTGCGCGAGGACCTCGTGCTCTACCTGTTCGGGACACCCGGACAGGAACGCTTCTGGTTCATGTGGGACGAGCTGTCCGAGGGCGCGCTCGGTGCCGTGGTCCTCGCGGACACACGCCGCCTGGAGGACTGCTTCGCCGCCGTCGACTACTTCGAACGGCGCTCGATCCCCTTCGTCGTCGGCGTCAACTGCTTCGAGGGCGCGGACCGTTACCCCGCGGACACCGTGCGGCAGGCCCTCGACCTGGACGAGGAGGTGCCGGTCGTGCTGTGCGACGCACGCGACCGGGAGTCGGTCAAGGAGGTGCTCATCGGCGTCGTCCAGCACGCGATGGAGTACGCGGCCGGTCGTCGACGGTCCGTCGCCACCTGATGCCGCCCCGGACCGCGGCACGGCCCGTACCCCCGCCGACAGGGGTACGGGCCGCGGTCCCCGCGGACGCCCGGCACGCGCGTGAGGGTCTCACGCGCCTCGTACGCGCGCGTGCCGGGTGTCCTCGCCCCTACACGTCGTCGTCCTCGAGCCAGCCGAAGCTCTTCTCCACCGCCCTGCGCCAGTTGCGGTACTCGCGGTCGCGCGCCTGTGCCTCCATCGCGGGGATCCATTCGGCGTCCCGCTGCCAGTGCGACTTCAGCTCGTCGAAGTCGTTCCACACGCCGGTCGCCAGACCGGCCGCGTAGGCGGCTCCCAGGCAGGTGGTCTCGGAGACCCGCGGCCGGATCACCGGAACCCCCAGCACATCGGCCTGGTGCTGCATGAGCAGGTTGTTCTTCGTCATGCCGCCGTCGACCTTCAGGGTCGTGATCCGCACCCCGGAGTCCTGGTACATGGCGTCCACGACCTCCCGGGTCTGCCAGCTCGTCGCCTCCAGCACCGCGCGCGCGAGGTGGGCGCGGGTGACGTAGCGGGTCAGGCCGGTGACGACACCGCGCGCGTCGGAGCGCCAGTAGGGCGCGAACAGTCCGGAGAAGGCCGGCACGATGTAGGCGCCGCCGTTGTCCTCGACGCTCGCCGCGAGGGTCTCGATCTCGTCGGCGTCGCGGATGATGCCGAGCTGGTCGCGGAACCACTGCACCAGGGCGCCCGTTATCGCGATGGACCCTTCCAGGCAGTACACCGGCGCCTCCCCGCCGATCTTGTAGCCCATGGTCGTCAGCAGACCGCTCTTGGACGCCACCGGCCGGTCGCCGGTGTTGAGGAGCAGGAAGCTGCCGGTGCCGTAGGTGTTCTTCGCGGTGCCGACGTCGTAGCAGGCCTGCCCGAACACGGCCGCCTGCTGGTCGCCGAGCGCCGAGGCGACCGGTACCCCGGCGAGCGGACCGACCGCGGTGCCGTACACCTCGGCGGACGACCTGATCTCCGGCAGGACCGCCTCCGGCACGTTCATCGCCGAGAGGATGGCGGGGTCCCACTGCAGCGTGTTCAGGTTCATCAGCATGGTGCGGCCGGCGTTGGTGACGTCGGTGACGTGCCGGCCGCCGTCCGGACCGCCGGTGAGGTTCCAGATCAGCCACGAGTCGATGGTGCCGAAGGCGATCTCACCGCGCTCGGCGCGCTGCCTGAGCCCCGGCACGTTGTCCAGCAGCCAGGCCGCCTTCGGCCCGGAGAAGTAGCTGGCCAGCGGGAGCCCGGTCGGCTCCCGGAAGCGGTCCTGCCCGTCGGTGCCGCCCAGTTCACGGCAGAGGGCGGCGGTACGGGTGTCCTGCCAGACGATCGCGTTGTGCACGGGCTTGCCCGTGGCCCGGTCCCACAGGACCGTGGTCTCCCGCTGGTTGGTGATGCCGAGCGCGCTGAGCCGGTCGGCGCGCAGCCCGGCCTTGGCCAGCGCCCCGGCCACCACGGCCTGCACCTTGGACCAGATCTCGGTGGCGTCGTGCTCCACCCAGCCCGGCTTGGGGAAGATCTGACGGTGCTCTCGCTGGTCCACGGCGACGATCGCGCCATCGTGGTCGAAGATGATGCAGCGGCTGGACGTGGTGCCCTGGTCGATGGCGGCGACGTACTTCTCGGCGGTGTCCGTCATGGGTGTCCCTGGGTCGCTGGGTCGGGTCGCTGGATCGGGCCTTCACGGCCGGGCCCCGCGCGCGGTGCGCGGTCGGGTCGCCCGGTCAGAAGGCGACGTTGTAGACGAGGCCCGCCAGCGCGCCGCCGATCAGCGGGCCGACGACCGGGATCCAGGAGTAACCCCAGTCGGACGTGCCCTTGTTCGGGATCGGCAGGAAGGCGTGCACGATGCGCGGGCCGAGGTCGCGGGCCGGGTTGATGGCGTATCCGGTGGGGCCGCCGAGGGAGAGCCCGATACCGACGACGAGCAGCGAGACGATCAGCACCGTCGTGCCGGACTCGCCGAGCCCCTTGGTGAGCCCGAAGGCGAGGACGGGCAGCACGAGCGACATGGTCGCGATGATCTCGGTGACGAGGTTGGCGACCGGACTCCTGATCTCCGGGATGGTCGAGAAGATGCCCAGCGTGGGCACCGGTTCGTCGCCGCTTCCCTCCGTCGTGCCCTCCTTGCGGACATTGGCCTGGAACTGCGCGAGATACACGAGGTAGGCGAGGACGGCGCCGAGCATCGCGCCGACGATCTGGCCCAGCAGATAGACCCAGACCTTGTCCCACTTGCCGGTGTCCACGGCGATGCCGATGGTGACCGCGGGATTGAGCTGCCCGCCGGACAGGGGAGCGGCGGTGTAGGCGCCGGCCAGCACGCCGAATCCCCAGCCGAACGCGATGACCACCCACCCGGAGGCGCGCGCCTTGGAGTGTCTGAGGGTGACGGCGGCGCAGACACCGGCACCGAACAGGATCAGGATCGCGGTTCCGATGACTTCGCCGACGAATATGTCTCCGTTGCTCATGGCGGCTCCCTTGACGCCGGCCTGGGGCGAACAGCCCCGGCCCTCCGTGCAGGAACGGTTCCTTTGGCGACTTCAGCCGAGAGCAGGGAGGGCCCCGCGCCCCGCCCGGCGTCCGTGACGAGCGTGCCGTCGCAGCCGTATCGCCTCCAGGGGCAGGCCGGTGGGCAGGGAAAACACCCGTGGCGCAGTGCCTGAATACGCCATGAATGTACGGCGATGTCGGCTGACACCGGGAAGTGTTCACCGGCGCCGGGAGGCCGTCAAGGTCGCCGACGGCAACGGTGACAGCGGTCGCCCAGGCGTGCGTTCCGGCGGCTCCCTTCCCGCAGGTCGGGGCTCGAACGGCCGTGTACGGCCGGGTATTTCACCCGAGCGGCTCGGCCGTCGCGCGGCCCGCCCGGGCCGGTGCCGCGCCGCGGCCGCGCCGGATCTCCTGCCCGGGCAGCCCCGCGCGCGCGAGCACCCAGCTCGTCCCGGCCAGTGCCTTCGCGGCCCTCTTCACCGGCGCCAGACGAGCGGCGGCCTGCCGGTGGTCGGACACGCTCCCGGGCCGGCACACCACGGTCGAGAGGGACAGCGTGACCGGTCGGCCGCCGGCCGACCAGGGAGCGTCGAGCACGGCCTCGGCCAGTGGCTCCAGGGCCTCCTCCTCGGCCAGTACCAGGAAGTCGTCCCCGCCGATGTGGCCCACGCGCGCGTGCCCCGCCGCGGCCTCCTGCAGTGCCCGGCCCACCGAGCGGATCAGCTCGTCGCCCGCGGCGAATCCGGCCCCGTCGTTGACCTGCTTGAAGTGGTCGATGTCCAGCCAGCTGAGCGCGAACGCCCGTCCCTCGGCGATCCGCCGGTCCACCTCGCCCGTGATGGCGTCCGAACCGGGCAGCCGGGTCAATGGATTCAGACCGGCCGCCTCCTCCACCCGGGTCTCGGCCAGCGCCCGGACGAGGTCCGCGAGCCGCACCACGCCCACGCACCGGCCGCGGTGGTCGACGACGGCCACGTCGTCCGAGGTGCGGTCGCTGCCGCCGACCGCGACGACGTCCAGCACCTCCCAGGCGGTGGCGTCCACGCCGACCGCGCGCGGCGCGTCGCCCAGCTTGTACGCGGGCCGGTCCGCGTACAGGGCGTGCCCGTACCGGCCGGACATCGACAGCAGGAAGCGCGACCGGTGCACCGAACGGACCGGCACCCCGGCCTGGTCCACGAGCAGCACCCCGGAGACCTCCGGCGTACCGGTCAGCAGCGCGCGGACCTGCCCCGCCGAAGCCGTCACGGGCAGAACGGCCGCGGGGCGCACGAACTCCCGCACCGGCGGCCCCGGCCGCTGCCGGGCCGGAGCCGCGGGGGAGTGGGGCGGAACGTACACGTCCGCCGCCGGAATCCGGGCCGGCGGCGCGAACAGCTGGCCCTGGGCGAGTTGCGCACCGGCCGACAGCGCGGCCGTGCAGTGCAGTTCGGTCTCCACGCCCTCCACCGCCACCAGGGCGCCCAGCTGCTCGCACAGGGTCCGCATCGCCCGCACGGCGGCCGGCCGGGCCAGCAGCGAGGCGTCGAGCTTGACCAGGTCGGGGGAGAGGTCGGTGAGCAGCCGCAGGGGCACGTCCCCGTCCCCGATGCCGTCCGCGCTGATCCGGAACCCCTGCTCGCGCAGCGCGCCCACCGCCTCCAGCAGCGCCCGCTGCGGCACATGGGTGCAGGGCGGCACGATGTCGAGGGTCACCTCCCAGGGCATCCGGCCCGCCGCGCGGACGGCGTCGTGCAGCCGGGCGAGGCCGCCGAGGTCGGCGAGGGTGGCCGCGAAGACGTTGAGGTGCAGCGGCAGCAGCGTCTCCTTGCGTGTCGCCGCGCGCAGCGCCAGCACGGCCAGCACGGCGTCGAGTTCGGGGTCCCGGCGAGCCTCGGCCAGCACGTCGCCGGTCTCCGGGCGGGCGAGCACCTCCAGTGCGGCGACCGCGCCGGTCCTCAGGTTGACCACCGGCTGGAAGGCGAAGCGGAGAGTATCCGTCCAGGAGTGCACGGGAGCATGATGGCGCCGCCGAAAAGCGCCCAGGCCCAGTTCATGAGACGTTCACGCAGCATTCCAGGGCGATCACGGAGCGTGGAGGGCGGGCGGTGGGAGCGCGCCCGTGACCTGCCGACCGGGCTCCCCGGTTCCACGTCGGCTGCCTGTTCGTCAGTGCCGGAAGAAGTCGCTCCTCTGATCGGATACAGTCCGCGCGTGTCCGAAAATCAGCATTCAACCGCCAACTCCGCGCCTGGATCCCACTGTTCCAGCTGCGGGGCGCCCTACGGAGAGGGCGTGACGGGCTGGCCGCGCACCTGCCCCTCCTGCGGCACCGTCGCCTACCGCAACCCGCTGCCGGTCGCCGTCGCGCTCCAGCCCGTCTACGACACCACCGGCACCGCCCTGGTCGTCATCACCCGCACCATCGCCCCCGCGCGCGGAGGAACGGCCCTGCCCGGTGGCTACATCGACGACCGGGAGGACTGGAAACAGGCCGTCGTGCGCGAACTCAAGGAGGAGACGGGCATCGACGCCGCCGCCCGTGACGTCCGCCTCGTGGACGCCATGAGCTCACCCGACGGGCACCTGCTGCTGTTCGGGCTCCTGCCCGAACGCCCGGCCGAAGGACTCCCGCCGTCCGGCGCCACGGAAGAGACCGAGGGCTGGCACCTGCTGCGCCGCCCCGAGGAACTCGCCTTCCCGCTGCACACGCTCGCCGTACGAGGCTGGTTCGAGGGCCGCTACATCTGAGCCGCCCGCTCAGCCGAGTCCCCGTACCCGCACCGGGTGGGGCGGCTCCGCCGAGCCCTCCTCCCGCTCCCAGGTCACCGCCACCCGCCGGCCCTGCCGGCGGGCCGTATAGCGCTCGATCACCGGTTCGTCCCAGCCGTCCCCCGCGTCCTGGACGACCAGCCCGCCCCCGGTCCGCCCGTGGACGGGCGCCCACACCTCCAGCCCCAGCCCGCCGTCCTCGCCCCGCACGGGAACGACCGCCCCCGCGCGCGCGAGCACCGGTATCCGCGACAGCGGCGTGTCCAGGAAGACCCGCCCCGGACCCTCGTACGCCTGCTCCGTCACCGTGTCGTACCACCGGCCCCGCGGCAGCCGCACCGCGCGCCGGCCGGTACCGGGATCGAGGACCGGCGCCACCAGCAGCTGGTCACCGAGCAGAAAGGCGTCCTCGCAGTCGCGCAGCGCGCGGTCCTCGGGCGCCCCCCACCACACCGGCCGCACGTAGGGCGCGCCGGTGCGCCGCGCCAGGTGCGCCAGCGTCACGAAGTACGGCAGCAGACGCCGGCGTTCGAGCAGCGCCGCGCGCGCGTGCCCCAGCACCTCGGCACCGAACTCCCACGGCTCCCTGCGCCCCGCGCGCAGACCGGCGTGCGTCCGGAACAGCGGCAGGTACGCGCCCAGCTGGAACCAGCGCAGATACAGCTCCGGCGACGGACTGCCGTCGAAGCCGCCCACGTCCGGCCCCGAGTAGGGAACCCCGCACAGACCCAGCCCCAGCACCAGCGCCAGCGAGGCCCGCAGCCCCGGCCAGCCCGTCGCCACGTCCCCGGACCAGGTGCCGCCGTAGCGCTGCATGCCCGCCCAGCCGGACCGGGAGAAAAGGAACGGCCGCTCGCGGGGTGACAGCTCGCGCAGCCCCTCGTAGCCCGCCCTGGCCATGCAGAGGGCGTACACGTTGTGCGCCTCGCGATGGTCGCCACCGCGCCCCTCGACCGCGTGCCGCGCCGAACGGGGCAGCGTCGTCTCACCGAAGGCGCTGAACGACGTCGGCTCGTTCATGTCGTGCCAGAACCCGGCGAAGCCCTGCGCCAGCCGCTCCTCGTACAGCCCGCCCCACCACTTCCGCACGCGCGCGTGCGTGAAGTCCGGGAAGACCGACTCGCCGGCCCACACCTCGCCCCGGACCGTCCGCCCCGAGCCGTCCCGCACGAACGCGTCCAGGGCCGAACCGCTGTCGTACACGGCGCCACCCGGCACGGCCTTCACCGCCGGGTCGACGATCGACACCAGCCGGATCCCTCCCCGGCGCAGCTCCTCCGCGAGCACCGGCAGCTTCGGGAACCGCTCCTGGTCGACGGTGAACGTCCGATGGCCGTCCAAGTGGTCGATGTCCAGGTGCACGGCGTCCAGCGGCAGATCGCGCTCCTGGTACCCCGCGACGATCCGGCGCACCTCCTGCTCATCGCCGAAGCCCCACCGCGCGTGCTGGTGGCCGAGCGCCCAAGCGGGCGGCAGGGCGGGCGCTCCGGTCAGCGAGGCCCAGGTGAGCAGCACGCGCGCGGGCGTGCCCACCATCACCCAGCAGCGCAGCGGCCCCCCGTCCATGCGCAGCTCACAGCGTCCCGCCCGGTCGTGTCCGGACCCGGCGCCCTCCTCGCCCTCCCGCAGGCTCACCGTGCCGTCCCACGTGGTGTCGTGGAACATCAGATGGGTCGCGGCGTCCGCGACGACCAGCTGCACCGGCATGGTCACGTAGAGCGGATCGTCCCCCGGACCGAACGCACGGCCCGGATCGGTGTTCCACAGCCGGTAGGTGCCTTCGCGCAACCGCGGGCCGCTCGCGCGCCCGCCCAGACCGAAGAACCGAGCGTCCGCCGCGACCTCGGACCGCTGCGTCCACCGCGCCGGCCCCCCGGCCTCCGGCTCCCACCAGCGAGGCGGCATCTCCCGCCGCAGCACGACACCGCCCGGGGTGCACACCTGCAGCGCCCCGTGCCGGGAGACGACGACGGTCACCCGCTCGGCCACCACCCGCCAGCCGCCGTCCTTGTCCGGCTCCAGCACGGCCCGCGGATCGGGCTCCGGGCACACCCCGGCAAGGGCGTACGACGGCTCCGGAGCCGCCCCGTCCCAGCCCCAGAACACCGCTCCGCTGACCGTCACGGTGATCCGCAGCTCGGACCGGCTGAACCGGATCAGACCGCCCCCCGGCCCCGGCTCCGCCCCCCGCACCCGGCCCGGGACCCGAGCGCGCTCGGCCCCCCGCGGGGGCAGCCCGGCGGCGTCGATCCGCCGTCTGCGCCACGCCGCCCGCACGGTACGCAACCCCTGAGCCGCCCGCCCCGAACCACCCGCACTCACCGAACGCACCAGGTCACGACCGTCCATGCTGTTCACCCTGCCACTGATCGCCCCGCGCGCGCGTGTCGTTCAACTGCCGTTCACCCGTGCCCCGGCCACATCTTCACGACACGGACTATGTGGGGTCCGCCCTGGTGCGGAAGTCGATCACATGGCATCGTCCCTGTCAGCCGCGTCACGCGCACACCCCAGCCCGTGCGCGGACCGACGCACACGACGCGCACAGCCCGGGAGCCGCCCCATGTCGACAGCGAACCCCCAACCGCTCTGGCAGCCCGATCCCGAGCGGATCGCCCAGGCCCGCATCACCGAGTTCCAGGCATGGGCCGCCGAGCACCACGGTGCCCCGGCCGAAGGCGGCTACGCCGCACTGCACCAGTGGTCCGTCGAGCAGCTGGACACGTTCTGGAAAGCCGTCACCGACTGGTTCGACGTCGGATTCTCGACGCCCTGGACGCGCGTGCTCGGCGACCGTTCGATGCCCGGCGCCGAGTGGTTCCCAGGCGCCACCCTCAACTACGCGGAGCACGCCCTGCGCGCCGCGGCCGCCCGCCCCGACGAGCCGGCGCTTCTCCACGTCGACGAGACCCACGAACCGCGCCCGGTGACCTGGGCCGAGCTGCGCCGCCAGGTCGGCTCCCTCGCCGCCGAACTCCGCGACCTCGGCGTCCGCCCCGGCGACCGGGTCAGCGGATACCTCCCGAACATCCCCGAGGCCGTGGTCGCCCTCCTCGCCACGGCCGCCGTGGGCGCCGTGTGGACCTCCTGCGCCCCCGACTTCGGCGCCCGCAGCGTCCTCGACCGCTTCCAGCAGGTCGAACCCGTCGTCCTGTTCACCGTCGACGGCTACCGCTACGGCGGCAAGGAGCACGACCGCCGCGAGGCCGTCGCCGAACTGCGCCGGGAGCTGCCCACCCTGCGCGCCGTCGTCCACGTCCCGCTCCTCGGCACCGAAGCACCCGAGGGCGCCCTGGAGTGGTCGGCCCTGACGGCCGCCGACACCGAGCCCGTCTTCGAACAGGTTCCGTTCGGCCATCCGCTGTGGGTCCTGTACTCCTCCGGGACCACCGGCCTGCCCAAGGCCATCGTCCAGTCCCAGGGCGGCATCCTGGTGGAGCACCTCAAACAGCTCGGCCTGCACTGCGACCTCGGCCCCGAGGACCGCTTCTTCTGGTACACCTCGACCGGCTGGATGATGTGGAACTTCCTCGTCTCCGGCCTGCTCACGGGAACGACGATCGTCCTGTACGACGGCAGCCCCGGCTACCCGGACACCGGCGCCCAGTGGCGCATCGCGGAGCGCACCGGCGCCACCCTCTACGGCACCTCCGCCGCCTACGTCATGGCCTGCCGCAAGGCGGGCGTGCACCCCTCCCGCGACTTCGACCTCTCCCGCGTCAAGTGCGTCGCCACCACCGGCTCACCGCTGCCGCCGGACGGATTCCGCTGGCTGCACGACGAGGTCCGCGACGACCTGTGGATCGCCTCCGTCAGCGGTGGCACGGACGTCTGCTCCTGCTTCGCGGGCGCCGTACCGACCCTGCCGGTGTACACCGGCGAGCTCCAGGCGCCCGGTCTCGGCACCGATCTGCAGTCCTGGGACCCGAGCGGCAAACCCCTCGTCGACGAGGTGGGAGAACTGGTCGTCACCAACCCCATGCCGTCCATGCCGATCCACTTCTGGAACGACCCCGACGGGAACCGCTACCACGACAGCTACTTCGACACCTACCCGGGCGTCTGGCGGCACGGCGACTGGATCACCCTCACCTCGCGCGGATCGGTGGTCATCCACGGCCGCTCCGACTCCACCCTCAACCGGCAGGGCGTACGCATGGGCTCGGCCGACATCTACGAGGTGGTGGAACGGCTGCCCGAGATCAAGGAGTCCCTCGTCATCGGCATCGAGCAGCCCGACGGGGGCTACTGGATGCCGCTCTTCGTGCACCTGGCACCCGGCGCCGTCCTCGACGACGCGCTCCTGACCCGGATCAAGCAGGCCATCCGCGAACAGCTCTCCCCGCGCCACGTGCCCGACGAGGTCATCGCCGTCCCCGGCATCCCGCACACCCTCACCGGCAAGCGCATCGAGGTCCCGGTCAAGCGCCTGCTGCAGGGCACCCCCCTGGAGAAGGCCGTCAACCCCGGCTCCATCGACAACCTCACGCTGCTCGGCTTCTACGAGGAACTGGCCCGCAAGCGCGCCTGACCCCGCGTGCACCCGCGTCCGGCCCCGGACCGCCCGCAAGGCGGCGAAGTCCGGGGCCCGACGCCTCCCTGAAGGTCGCTGTCAGTGCCCACGGTTACTGTGAGTGAGCATTGATCGACAGCGCACTTGGGGGAAACATGGCGCACACCGACCAGCGGGCGATGCGACGCGTCCTGCACCGCGAGATCGCCGGCACCATCGGCCTGCTCACCGACGAACACGACTTCAGCGTCATGCGGCGCTACCGCAGCTTCGTCTTCGACGACCACTCCACCTACCTGCGACAGGTGGAGTCCCTGCTGAAAAGCCGCGCGGCCCGGGGCGGCCACACCACGCTGGCCCTGTTCGACCCGGAGGACTACGCGGCGTTCTGCGCGGAAACCGGCCTCGACCCCGAAGCATCCGCCAGCCGTGCCCGGTTCACCGCGCGGCTTGCCGCCACCGGCCCCACCGTCCCCTACGACGGCCGTCCTCTCACCGCACTCCTGCCCGACCTCGTCGACGAGGCCGTACGACAGGCCACCTGGGAGTACGCCACCATCCTCCTGACCCGCCTCGGCCCCTGCGCCACCTGCGGCGAGGACATCGGCCGCGCCGCCTTCACCCGGGCCTCCGACCTCGTCGCCCGCATGCTCGACACCGCCCCGCCCGGCGACCGCCACCTCGTCTGCAGCGTCTCGGCGCCGGCGGAGACCCTCGTCGCCGTCCTCCACGCCGACCAGGGCACCGGGGACGCCACCGAACTCGACGAGGCGGAAGCCCTCGAATTCATCGGTGTCCTCGCCCTCGGCCTGGCCACCAGGAGTCCCGGCGGCCTGGTCATGCGCGTCAGCTCGCCCGGCACGGCCGACCGCGTGCACGGCTGGCGACTGCGCGGCGGCGGCCTCGTGGCCCTCAGCGCCGCCGAGGTCTTCGACGCCTACTGCACGGACGCCGAGTCCGGCGACCTCATCAGCCCCGAACCCGGCGTCGACTACTGCGCACCGCCCGACCTCGGACAGGAGGACACGCCACCGGAACACCGCCACTGAACGCGCCAGGGGCGCCCCACCGACGGCGGGACGCCCCTGAACCGGCCATCCGGTACGAGCCGGGACCGACTACTCCCCGGACAGTACCGCCTGCGCGGCACCGCGGGCCTCGTCGGCGCTGTCAGCCGCCCGCGCCGCGGCGGCGGCCCGCTCGCACTGCGCCAGCGTGTACTTCGCCAGCGTCGCCCGGACGTAGGGAATCGACGCCGCGCCCATGGACAGGGAGGTGACACCCAGACCGGTCAGCACACAGGCCAGCAGCGGATCGGACGCCGCCTCGCCGCACACGCCGCAGCTCTTGCCCTCGGCCTTGGCCGCCTCGGCGGACAGCGCCACCAGGTCGAGCAGCGCGGGCTGCCACGGGTCCTGGAGCCGCGACACCGCACCGACCTGGCGGTCAGCGGCGAAGGTGTACTGCGCGAGGTCATTGGTCCCCAGCGAGAGGAACTCGACCTCCTGAAGGATCGAACGCGCCCGCAGCGCGGCGGACGGGATCTCCACCATCGCGCCGAACTTCGCCCGGAGCCCCGCCGCGCGGCAGGCGTCCGCGAACGCCCTGGCGTCCGCACGGTCCGCCACCATGGGCGCCATGACCTCGAGATAGACGGGCAGCCCTTCCGCCGCCCTGGCCAGCGCGGTGAGCTGGGTGCGCAGGACGTCGGGGTGGTCCAGCAGCGTCCGCAGACCCCGCACGCCCAGAGCCGGGTTCGGCTCGTCCGCCGGGGTCAGGAACTCGAGCGGCTTGTCCGCGCCCGCGTCCAGCACCCGGACCACCACACGGCCCTCGGGGAACGCCTCCAGCACCTGCCGGTAGGCCTCCACCTGCTTGTCCTCGGACGGCGCGTTCTTGCTGTCGTCCAGGAACAGGAACTCCGTGCGGAACAGACCGACACCCTCGGCGCCGGCCTCCACGGCGGCCGGCACGTCCGCGGGGCCGCCGACATTGGCCAGCAGCGGCATCTTGTGCCCGTCGGCCGTGGCACCCGGACCGGTGGAAGCCGCCAGCGCCGCCTTGCGCTCGGCGGCCGCCGACTCCAGCTCGGCCCTCTTCTCGGCGCTCGGGTTGACGAAGACGTCACCGCTGCTGCCGTCGACCGCGATCACCTTCCCCTCGGCGAGTTCCCCGGCGCCCGGCAGCGCCACGACGGCCGGCACGCCCAGGGCGCGGGCCAGGATGGCGCTGTGGCTGGTCGGCCCGCCCTCCTCGGTCACGAAACCGAGGACGAGTGTGGGGTCGAGCAACGCCGTGTCGGCGGGCGCCAGATCGCGCGCCACCAGTACATAGGGCCTGTCACTGTCCGGGACTCCCGGCATCGGGACGCCGAGCAGCCGGGCGACGATCCGGTTCCGGACGTCGTCCAGGTCGGCCACCCGCCCGGCGAGATACTCCCCGGCGCCGGCCAGCAGCTCGCGGTACGCGGCGAACGCGTCGTACACGGCACGCTCGGCCGTGCTGCCGACGGCGATCCGCCGTTCCACGTCCGCCATCAGCTCGGGGTCCTGGGCCATCATGGCCTGCGCCTCGAGCACCGCCTGGGCCTCGCCGCCGGCCAGATTGCCGCGTGCCATCAGATCGGCCGCCACGGCGTCCACCGCCTGGCGGGCCCGTCCCTGCTCGCGACCCGCCTCGTCCGGGGGTATCTGCTTGGCAGGCGGTTCGAGTACCGCCGTTCCCATGTGCCGAACCTCGCCGATCGCCACACCGTGGCTCACGCCGACGCCTCGCAGCGTTGTCTCCATCTCACCGTCTCCGATAGTGCGGCGGGACCGCCGCCGCGGTGGTCTTCCAGTACGCCGCCGGACGGCGGCCCTGCCGTCAGTTCCAGGAGAAGAGGCTGTCGCCGGCCTTCACGTCACCGCTGTCCCGCAGTTCGGAGAGGGACTCGGCGGTGGCCTCCAGAGCCACGACGGGGCACACGGGCGACTTGCCGGCAGCCTCGACCGCGGCCGGGTCCCAGCGCACGATGCTCTGCCCACGCGTCACGGTGTCGCCCTTGCTGACGAGCAGCTCGAAACCCTCGCCGTTGAGCTGAACGGTGTCGATGCCGAGGTGGGTGAGCACACCGTGCCCGGATCCGTCGACCACGACGAAGGCGTGCGGGTGCAGGGAAATGATGACGCCGTCCACCGGCGCGACGGCCTCGGAGGGCTCACGCACGGGATCGATCGCGGTACCCGGGCCGACCATGGCCCCGGAGAAGACGGGATCCGGCACTTCGGCCAGTCCGATGGCCCGACCGGCGAGAGGGGACGTCACGGTGGTCATGGGAAGCCTCCCAGGAGTGGAGCTGCGGGTGGGGCCGTCACTGCCTGTCCCGTAAACGGCGCGCTGAGCAGCAGCGTATGCCAAAGGAAGTGACGGTTCCGTATGGAACCTACCAGCAAGTGGTCTAGACCACCAACACCGCCGATTTGCATGGCCTCTGAGGCCCCGTGTACTGTCGTACTCCTGCTTGGGGCGGTGCGGCGCGAAAGTGTCGCAGCCCGGCAGCAACCAAACTGGTCAGATCCTCTCTCGGGATCGCTTCCGCATGTTCGCGGAGAGGCGGTCAGGGAGTCGGAAAAACACTGATAGAGTTTGGAACACCGAAGGGAAGCGCCCAGAGGAAAGCCCGAGAGGGTGAGTACAAAGGAAGCGACCGTTCCTTGAGAACTCAACAGCGTGCCAAAAATCAACGCCAGATATGTTGATACCCCGTCTCCAGCATCTG
>NZ_JBSFBX010000003.1:0-530726 GCF_053593175.1 Streptomyces sp. NPDC002386 | reverse complement strand
GGCACGCTGTTGAGTTCTCAAGGAACGGTCGCTTCCTTTGTACTCACCCTCGCGGGCTTTCCTCCGGGCGCTTCCCTTCGTTCTTGCGTTTCCGACTCTATCAGATCTTTTCTCGACCCGATTTCCTCGGTGCTTTCCAGGTTCCCGCTTTCGCGTTTCCCTTTCCGGCGGTTCCGACTTTATCAGAAGTTTTCGGCCGGTCTGACCGGCTGCTCATTTCTGAGTAATTCGGAAGGGTGCTTCTCTGGGCCGCGTCCGCGACTCTCGGGAAGCTAGTAGATTCTAAACGATCAGCCCCGAGCCTGTCCAGCTCTAGGCAACTGTTCAAATCTACCTCCCCACTCCGTCCGTGTCAACGGCTCTTGCGGGGCGATGGAGAGACTAGCAGCTCAGAGGCCGTGGATGCACATCAGGCGGCCGTGGGCACGGTGGAGCTGCGCTCGGCCGCCTCGATGTCACCCGTCTCGCCGGCCCGCACCGCGCGGCCGCCTAGGACGAAGACGTACGCCAGGAATGCCAGCTCGGCCGCGATACCGATGCCGATACGCGCCCAGGTGGGCAGGCCCGACGGGGTGACGAAGCCTTCGATGGCGCCGGAGACGAAGAGGACGAGAGCGAGGCCGATCGCCATGCCGACCGCGGCCCGCCCCTCCTCGGCGAGCGCCACGCGGCGGCTGCGCGGCCCGGGGTCGATGACGGTCCAGCCGAGCCGCAGCCCCGTGCCGGCGGCGACGAAGACCGCGGTCAGTTCGAGCAGGCCGTGCGGAAGGATCAGTCCGAGGAACGTGTCGAGGCGGCCGGCGGACGACATCAGGCCTATGCCCACGCCCAGATTGAGCATGTTCTCGAAGAGGATGAAGAGCACGGGCAGACCCAGGAAGATCCCCAGGACCAGGCACATCGCCGCCGCCTGGGCGTTGTTCGTCCAGACCTGGGCGGCGAAGGACGCCGCGGGATGGCTCGAGTAGTAGGTCTCGTACTCGCCGCCGGGGCGGGTCAGCTCCCGCAGCTGGCTGGGGGCCGCGATGGTCGACTGCACCTCCGGGTGGGTGCCTATCCACCAGCCCAGAAGTATCGCGACGGCGGTGGAGACGAGCGCGGTGGGCACCCACCAGCGACGCGCGCGATAGACCGCGGCGGGGAATCCCCGCCCCAGGAAACGCGTGACGTCGCGCCATGACGCGCGGCGGGTGCCGGTCACGGCGCTGCGCGCGCGTGCCACCAGTTGGCTCAGCCGGCCCGTCAGCTGGGGGTCGGGAGCGCTGGACTGGATGAGGGAGAGGTGGGTGGCGGTGCGCTGGTAGAGGGAGACGAGCTCGTCCGCCTCGGCTCCGTCGAGACGGCGCCCACGGCGGAGCAGGGCGTCGAGGCGGTCCCATTCGGCGCGGTGCGCGGAGACGAAGACGTCCAGGTCCATGGGGTCCGCCTGCTCCTCGGCTGGTCGTCCACAGCTCGTCGTGGATCCTCTGAGTGCCGTCAGCTTGTCGTACTGCGGCGCGATGCGCCCTCAGCTTGGCAGACTTGCGGTTCACGGGGCAGGCCAGGGGAAGGACGACGGGCGTGAGTGAGCTGGTGACCGGCGAGGCGGTGGCGCTCGAATTGCGGCCCGCGAAGCTGCCGAGCAGGGCGTTGGCGGTGCTGCTCGACCTGGTCGTGGCCGTGCTCGTGTACATCGCCGCCACTCTGGCGCTGGTGGCGGCGACGTCCTCCCTCGACGAGGCCGCTCAGGTGGCTCTGTCGATCGCCACCTTCCTGCTGGTGCTGGTGGGCGGGCCGATCGCGGTGGAGACGCTCAGTCACGGCCGCTCGCTGGGAAAGGTCGTCTTCGGACTGCGGGTGGTTCGGGACGACGGTGGCCCGGTCCGGTTCCGGCACGCTCTGGTGCGGGGTGCCATCGGCGTGGTCGAGATCCTGATGACCTTCGGGGTGGTGGCCTGCATCGCCTCCCTGGTGTCGGCGCGGGGGCGGCGGCTCGGCGACGTGTTCGCGGGCACCCTGGTCGTGCGCGAACGGGTTCCCGCCGGGCAGGCGGGTCAGGTGCCTCCGCCGCCGCCGTGGCTCGCGGGGCGGTTCGCCGAGCTGGATCTGTCGGCCGTACCGGACGGGCTGTGGCTCGCGGTCCGGCAGTACCTGACGCGGATGGGGCAGCTGGATCCGCGGGTGTCCTGGGAGATGGCGCAGCGGCTCGCGGCGGACGTCGCGGCTCGTACGGGCGCGCCCGCGCCGCACGGCGAGCACCCGGCGGCGTTTCTGGCGGCCGTGGTCCAGGAACGGCAGTCCCGCGAGGCCCGGCAGGCGTTCGGCGCGGCCGGGTCCGCCGCGGCGGCGGGCTCGTCCTCCCCCTCTGCCTCCGGAGCGCCCACGGAGCCCGTGGGGTCCTCGGCGGTCGGCGGTGGTGCGTCCTCCGGCTTCCGGCCGCCGGCCGCGCAGCCGCCCGCGCCGAACACGTACCGGTACCCGGCCGATCAGTCCCCGGCCGGCGCTGAGCCGCGGGTTCCCGTCACGCCCTCCGCGCCGTCCGCCCCGGTGCGCCCGGACGAGCCGCCGGCCGACCGCCCCGCCACCGGATTCGCGCCGCCGGCCTGAGGCGCCCGCGTCCGCTCAGTCGAACAAGGACGGCGGTGACTGGAGGTCCTCCAGCTCGATCCCGGGCGCGGACAGGACCACGTCCCCGGCGATGTGCACGGTGTGCCTCTCGCCCGTGTCCAGGTCGGTGACCTGGTATTCGTCCACGGCCAGGGGCCCGTTGTCAGTGGCGTGTGCTTCGCTGTCCACCAAGGTCCAGGACTGGTCCAGGGTGCGGGGGGCGAGGACCGGGCCGGTGAAGGACACGAGGCGCACGCGGGTCGCCGTGGAGGGGGTGAGGCGCAGGAGACGGGCGGTGGCGACCAGGAACGCGGGGGACGTGCCGGTGAAGGCGTGGGCGCGCACATTGCCCTCGGTGGCCTCGGTTCCGGTGGCGTCGGTGCGGACCCAGGTGACGCCGTCGAGGGCGGCGCCTCGCACCTGCCAGCCACCCGCGTGCAGTTCGAGGCGGATGGGGCGGCCGAGGTCGTCCAGGGTGAGGTCGACCGAGCCGCGGTGGTCGCCGGCGGGGGTGGTCAGCTGGGAGACGTAGCGCCAGCCGGAGGGGCCGGGCGCGCACTGGAAGTGCTCTTCCGCGACGGGGGTGTGATCGTGCGGATCGTGGAGCGAATATCGGCCGCGTGGCATGGGGGTCCTGGGTCGTGACGGGCCGGCGGTCCGGCTGAGGCTGCTGGTCCGGTCCGGGGCCAAAGGGGCAGGCCCCCGGCACGGGGGTGCGGGGGCCTGCCTCTGCGGTTCTGCGGGCCTGCCGGCGGGGAGCGCGGCGGCGGGCCGGTGCGCTCCCCGGCGGGCGGGGCCGCGGATCAGTAGCGGTAGTGGTCCGACTTGTACGGGCCCTCGACCTCCACGCCGATGTAGGAGGCCTGCTCGGGGCGCAGCTTGGTGAGCTTCACGCCGAGCGCGTCCAGGTGGAGGCGGGCGACCTTCTCGTCGAGGTGCTTGGGCAGCACGTAGACACCGGTCGGGTACTCGTCGGGCTTGGTGTACAGCTCGATCTGGGCCAGGGTCTGGTCCGCGAAGGAGTTGGACATCACGAACGACGGGTGACCGGTGGCGTTGCCCAGGTTCAGCAGGCGGCCCTCGGACAGCACGATGATGACCTTGCCGTCGGGGAACTTCCAGGTGTGGACCTGGGGCTTGACCTCGTCCTTGACGATGCCCGGGATCTGGGCGAGGCCGGCCATGTCGATCTCGTTGTCGAAGTGACCGATGTTGCCGACGATCGCCTGGTGCTTCATCTTCGCCATGTCCGACGCGAGGATGATGTCCTTGTTGCCGGTGGTGGTGACGAAGATGTCAGCGGTCTCGACGACCTCGTCCAGGGTGGTGACCTGGTAGCCGTCCATCGCCGCCTGCAGGGCGCAGATCGGGTCGATCTCGGTGATGATCACGCGGGCGCCCTGGCCGCGCAGGGACTCCGCGCAGCCCTTGCCCACGTCGCCGTAGCCGCAGACGACGGCGGTCTTGCCGCCGATGAGGACGTCGGTGGCGCGGTTGATGCCGTCGACCAGGGAGTGGCGGCAGCCGTACTTGTTGTCGAACTTCGACTTGGTGACGGCGTCGTTGACGTTGATCGCCGGGAAGAGGAGGACACCGTCGCGCTGCATCTCGTACAGGCGGTGGACGCCGGTGGTGGTCTCCTCGGTGACGCCGCGGATCTCCGAGGCGAGCTGGGTCCACTTCTGGGGGTTCTCGCCCAGGGTGCGGTGCAGCAGCTGGAGGATGACGCGGTGCTCGTCGGACTCGGCGGTCTCCAGGCCGGGGACCTTGCCGTCCTTCTCGTACTCGACGCCCTTGTGGACGAGGAGGGTGGCGTCGCCGCCGTCGTCGAGGATCATGTTCGGGCCGCCGGTGGCGCTGTCAGGCCAGGTCAGCGCCTGCTCGGTGCACCACCAGTACTCCTCCAGGGTCTCGCCCTTCCAGGCGAAGACCGGGACGCCCTGCGGGTTGTCGGGCGTGCCGTTCGGGCCGACGGCGATGGCGGCGGCCGCGTGGTCCTGGGTGGAGAAGATGTTGCAGGAGGCCCAGCGGACCCGGGCGCCGAGGGCGACCAGGGTCTCGATGAGGACGGCGGTCTGCACGGTCATGTGCAGGGAGCCGGTGACGCGGGCGCCGGCGAGGGGCTGGGCCTCGGCGTATTCCTTGCGGATCGCCATCAGGCCCGGCATCTCGTGCTCGGCGAGGGTGATCTCCTTGCGGCCGAACTCGGCCAGGGAGAGGTCGGCGACCTTGAAGTCCTGTCGGTTGTCGACAGTCGTCATTGCGAGCTGCTCCTCGGGGTTGGGGCGAGGTGGGTACGGCTGGTCTGCGCGGCGACGGACACAGGGGTGCCCGAGAAGAGGACACAGGCATGCCCGCGTACGCGCAGCGCAGTCCGTCGGAGGCCCTCTCTCCCTCGGCCGGTCCGCTGCGGGACCGCCCGACCGCCATCAGCAGCGACGTCTGGCTCCGTCCCAAGCTACACCGGGAGACGGGGGAGCCCCCAGTCCGCCTTCGAAGAGTTCCCGTCAATCAGTGGCCGGCGGCGTGCGGGGTGGGGCCACCCGGGGTCGCCTCCGGGTCCGGGCCCTTGGCGGCCTCGGCCTCGCTGTAGATGTCGGGTTCCAGGTAGATCACGCGGGCGATGGGGACGGCGGCCCGGATGCGGGCCTCGGCCGCGTTGATGGCGTTGGCGATCTCGCCGGCCGTGTCGTCGTGCTGGACAGCGATCTTGGCGGCGACCAGCAGTTCCTCGGGGCCGAGGTGGAGCGTGCGCATGTGGATGACGCCGGTGACGGCGGCGCCGTCGACGATCGCGGCCTCGATCTTCTTGACGTCCTCGATGCCCGCGGACTCGCCGAGCAGCAGCGACTTGGTCTCGGCGGCGAGCACGAGGGCGATGCCGACCAGCAGGACACCGATACAGACGGTGCCGATGCCGTCCCAGACGCCGTTGCCGGTGATCAGTGCCAGGCCGACGCCGCCCAGGGCGAGGACCAGACCGATGAGCGCGCCGAAGTCCTCGAGGAGGACGACGGGCAGTTCGGGGGCCTTGGCGCGGCGGATGAACTGCGACCAGGACAGCCTTCCGCGCAGTTCGTTGGACTCCTTGATGGCCGTGCGGAAGGAGAAGCCCTCGGCGATGATCGCGAAGACCAGGACCCCCACCGGCCAGTACCAGTGCTCGACCGGGTGGGGATGGGTGATCTTCTCGTAGCCCTCGTAGATGGCGAACATGCCGCCGATGGAGAACAGGACGATCGAGACGAGGAACGCGTAGATGTAGCGCTCGCGGCCGTAGCCGAAGGGGTGCTGGGGGGTCGCCTCGCGCTGTGCCTTCTTGCCGCCGATGAGCAGCAGGAACTGGTTGCCGGAGTCGGCGAGCGAGTGGACACCCTCGGCGAGCATCGACGACGAGCCGCTGAACGCGAACGCCACGAACTTCGATGCCGCGATCGCGAGATTGGCACCGAGTGCCGCCACGATCGCCCTGGTACCGCCTGACGCGCTCATGTGTCCGCGTTGTCCCTTCGCCCTCGTCCGTCTACGCCGTCCAGGCGTGTACCCGTCTTTGCCCGTGCTTTGCCGGTGGGCCATTGTTGCAGCCCGTCCGGGTGGCGGCGCGTCAGGTGTCCACAGTCCCGGTCATACGATCACAGTGGCCCGGAAGACGGTGCCCGCACCGGACACCTCGGCCTTCTCCCCCGCCGGGACGAAGACCGACTGGCCGGGGGCCAGCTCGTGCTCACCGGCCTGGACGGACCCGGCCGTGCAGAGCAGGATCTGCGGGGTGTCGAGGGTGAGGTCGTGGGCGCTGCCGCCCTCGGACAGGGCGAACCGGGAGAGCCGGAACTCGTCGATCGGGGTCTCGTAGACCTCCTCGCCGTCCGGGGACGCCTCGGGGCGCAGCACGCCCGCGTCGCCCGCCTCGAAGCGGACGACGCGCAGCAGTTCGGGGACGTCGACGTGCTTGGGGGTCAGGCCGCAGCGCAGGACGTTGTCGGAGTTGGCCATGATCTCGACGCCGAGGCCGTCGAGGTAGGCGTGCGGGATGCCGGCGCCGAGGAACAGCGCCTCGCCGGGCTGCAGGCGGACGTGGTTGAGGAGCATGGCCGCGATGACGCCGGGGTCGCCCGGGTAGTGGTGGGCGAGGCCGGCGTAGGGCGCGTAGTCCCCGCCGAGGCGGGTGCAGGCGGCGGTGGCCTCGGCGACCGTGTGCGCCATTTCCTGCGGGTCGGCGGTGAGGACGGCGGTGAGGACCTCCCGCAGTGCCGCGTCCTCGGGGTGCGCGCGCAGCAGGTCGACGTACGGCTTCAGGGAGTCGACGCCGAGCCCGTCGAGCAGGGCGGCCGCCTCGGCCGGGGCGCGGAACCCGCACAGGCCGTCGAACTCGGTGAGCGCGCAGATCAGTTCGGGCTTGTGGTTGGCGTCCTTGTAGTTGCGGTGCGGGGCGTCGACGGGGATGCCGCGCCGCTCCTCGTCGGCGAAACCCTCCCTGGCCTGCTCCAGGTCGGGGTGCACCTGGAGGGAGAGGGGCGCGCCCGCGGCGAGGATCTTGAGCAGGAACGGCAGCCGCGGGCCGAACTTCGCGACCGCCGCGGCGCCCAGTTCCCGTTCCGGGCCGGCGTCGATCACCTCGACGAGCGTCCCGCGCGCCGTGCGCGAGGGAGCTCCCGGGTGGGCGCCCATCCACATCTCCGCCTGCGGTTCGCCGCTCGGTTCGACGCCGAGGAGGTGCGGGATGGCGGTGGTGGAACCCCAGGCGTAGGGGCGGACGGTGTTGTCGAGGCGGTCCATGTGGTTTCTCTGTCTCCGTACGTACGCTGCTCGGCCGGCGCCGGCACCGGGTGGTGCGCCGGTGCCGGCCGGTGTTCCGCTGGTGGGTCGCGGGCGGTCGGTCCGGGCGGGCCCGGGTGCGACGCCCTGAGCCAGATCAGGCCCCGGAAGCGAGCGCCAGGTAAACGGCGGCGAAATCCGTGACGGCGATCAGTTCCGCGAGGGTCTCCAGCTCGTCGCCCTCCTCGGGTTCGAGTTCGCTGATCGGCGTGTCGTGGCTGAGCGCCAGGTCGCGGGCGGCGGGGGCGGCGGTGAGGCCGCCGATCGGGCGGTCGCGGAGCAGCACCACGCGCGCGTGCAACGCGGGCGGCTCCTCCACTCGGTCGCGGAAGAAGTCGCCCGGGTCGGCGCTGGCCGCGAGCGGACCGGCCAGCAGGGCGCTGTGCGCGGCGAGCGCCTCGGGGAGCTCGGCGACGAGGGCGGGGCGGCCGGCGAGTTCGGCGAGGGCGGCGGCGAAACGGCGGCCGGCCGGACCGGTCCCGGGGCCCTCCGTCCACACGACGGGGAGCGCGTCGGCGAGTTCGGCGGCGAGGGTCTTGGCCGGGTTGCTGTACGCCGCGATGGCGGGGCCGCAGCGCTCGGCGATGTGGTCCAGGCGGTCGGCGACCTTCTCCAGGGCCTCCGGCGCCGCGCCGAGCAGGCCGATGCGGTCCAGCAGGGCGAGCAGCGGGGTGAACAGGGCCCAGAACACGCCCGGGGAGGACGCGGCGAGGGGTTCTTCCTGGTCGTAGGGCGCCGTCGCCATCGGTACGAACATTCCGTGCGCCGCGGCGATCGCCTCGGCGAGCGGGGTGCCGGCCGGGGCGACGGCGACGACCGAGCAGCCGCGGCGGTAGGCCTGCTCGGCGAGCAGGGAGAGGCTGGGTTCGGTGCCGTCCGGGGTGGCGATGAGCAGCAGGTCGACGGAGCCGACCCAGCCCGGGATCTCCCAGCGCAGGGCGCCGGCGGCGGGGGCGACGCCGGTGGGCGCCAGCCGGATGACGGGGCTGCCGGGGCCGGCCAGGGTGCCGAGCAGGTCGGCGGTCTGGGTGGCGGCGGCTCCGGGGCCCGCGATCAGCACGGCGCGGGGGCGGCCGTCGGGCTTGAGCTCGGCCACACCGGCCTCGGCGGCGTGCCGGACGGCGGTGCGTACGCGGGCGCCGGCCTCCGCCGCGCCGCGGAGGAGGCCGCGGCGGTCGGCGTCGGCGAGTCCCTCCGGACTGTCGAGCAGCGATTCGTCGAGCATGGGCGGCAGCCTCCGATCGCCGGGGTCCTGTGCGGGGTTCGAACGCGGGGTGGGCGCCTCGTCGGTGCGCGGCGGTGGCGCCGCGGTGCGTGCGGGGCGGGAGCGCCTCGGTTACGCGGGGCGGCGGGCCTCGTCGACGAGCAGGACCGGGATGCCGTCGCGGACCGGGTATGCCAGGCCGCAGTCCTGGCCGGTGCAGATCAGCTCGGTGTCCTGCTCCTTGAGGGGGGCGTGACAGGCGGGGCAGGCGAGGATCTCCAGGAGGCCGGCTTCGAGCGGCATGAGGGTGTCCCTTCGGGGGCGGAAGTTCAATTGCCGATGTGCTGGTCAGCGTACCGCTGGTGGCGGTGTCGGGCCGGGCCCGCGGGTGCGGCCGGGGGCGCGCTGCCCGCTGGACCCGGGTTCGCCCGCCCCGATGCGGGGCGGGCGGGTGGCTCAGGCCCTGATGATCGCCAGGGCCTCGTCGCGGATCCTGGTCATCGTCGCCTCGTCCTTGGCCTCCGCGTTCAGGCGCAGCAGCGGCTCCGTGTTGGACGGGCGGACGTTGAACCACCAGTCGGCGGCGGAGACCGTGAGGCCGTCGAGGTCGTCGAGGGTGATGCCGGGCCGGCCCTCGTAGGCGGCGCGGATCGCGGCGAGGCGGGCGGCCTGGTCGGCGACGGTGGAGTTGATCTCGCCGGAGCCCCGGTAGCGGTCGTACTGGGCGGTCAGGGCGGACAGGGGGCCGTCCTGACCGCCGAGGGCCGCGAGGACGTGGAGGGCGGCCAGCATGCCCGTGTCGGCGTTCCAGAAGTCCTTGAAGTAGTAGTGGGCGGAGTGCTCGCCGCCGAAGATCGCGCCGGAGCGGGCCATCTCGGCCTTGATGAAGGAGTGCCCGACGCGGGTGCGGACGGGGGTGCCGCCGTTCTCCCTCACCACCTCCGGGACGGTGCGGGACGTGATCAGGTTGTGGATGACGGTGCCCTCGCCGCCGGTGCGGGCCAGCTCGCGCGCCGCGACCAGGGCGGTGATCGCGGACGGGGAGACGGGGTCGCCGTTCTCGTCCACGACGAAGCAGCGGTCGGCGTCGCCGTCGAAGGCGATGCCGAGGTCGGCGCCCTCCGCCGGGACCCGCTTCTGCAGGTCCACGATGTTGGCCGGGTCGAGGGGGTTGGCCTCGTGGTTCGGGAAGGTGCCGTCCAGTTCGAAGTACATCGGCACGAGGGTCAGGGGCAGGCCGGCGAAGACCGTGGGGACCGTGTGGCCGCCCATGCCGTTGCCGGCGTCGACGACGACCTTCAGGGGGCGGACGGCGGTGAGGTCGACGAGGGAGCGCAGATAGGCCGCGTAGTCCTCCAACGTCTCGCGCGCGGTGAGGGTTCCCGGCTCGGCGGCCGGCTCCGGGGTGCCCGACTCCAGCCAGCGCTCGACGAGTTCGCGGATCTGGGCGAGGCCCGTGTCCTGACCGACCGGGGCGGCGCCCGCGCGGCACATCTTGATGCCGTTGTACTGCGCCGGGTTGTGGGAGGCCGTGAACATCGCGCCCGGGAGGTCGAGCGCCCCCGAGGCGTAGTACAGCTGGTCCGTCGAGCACAGGCCGATCTCGGTGACGTCCACCCCGCGTTCGGCGGCGCCGCGCGCGAAGGCGCGGGACAGGCCGGGGGACGAGGGGCGCATGTCGTGGCCGACGACGATGGCCGTCGCGTCCGTCACCTCGGCGAAGGCGGCGCCGAAGAGGGCGGCCAGCGGCTCGTCCCACTGGTCCGGGACCACTCCGCGTACGTCGTACGCCTTCACGATCTGCGACAGATCAGCAGTCACGGCCAACCCTCCTGAAGTCCTATGGGTGCCCACAAACTACCCGTCGGGGGTGAGTGGCAGGTGCGCGGACACCCGGCGGACGGGCAAGTGGGCGGCAAGGGGCGGGCAAGTCGGCGCGTGGGCCGCCCCGGTGGGTGCCGGATCGGTTCTCCGCGGAGCGGTGACTCAGTTGTCCGGCGAGCGCAGGATGCGCAGATGCCCGCGGCGGGCGACTTCCATGGGGTCCGGGGTACGGGCCCCGCCGCCGCCCGCCTCGGCCGCCCGCTGCTGGGGGCGGGCCGCCTCGCGCACGGCGTTGGCGAGGGCTTCGAGGTCGTCCCCGCTGGGCCGCGCGGGGGCGGAGCCGTCGAGGAGACGGACGACCTCCCAGCCGCGGGGCGCGGTGAGACGCTCGGAGTGCTCGGCGCACAGGTCGTAGCAGTGGGGTTCGGCGTAGGTGGCGAGCGGGCCGAGGACCGCGGTCGAGTCGGCGTAGACGTACGTCAGCGTCGCGACGGCGGGTCGGCCGCAGGCGGTGCGCGAACAGCGACGTACAGGGCTCACGACGATGGACGGTACCGCACTCTTGAGCGGGCCGCGACGACTCTCCTCCAGGTCACGCCACCGTGTCGAACTGTGAGACGCCCCACAGGCACCTCTCAACATGCCTTGCTGACCTGCGGGGACGGGACCGGGCGGGGTCATGGGCGAGGAGGCCTTGGGTCACGACTCGGCACAAACATCGTCAATTGCCTTGAGTCAACCGGTCTTGGAGGGTTACGGAAACTGGCCAGACCTTGGCTGGAATGTTCAACATCTGACAGGTCCGGTGACACGCGTCGTGCCGCGCCGGGGGGCACGGAGTGCCGGTGGCCGGTTGCCGCGTGGGGTCGGGCGGGCGGAGCGTGCGGGGACTAGGCTTCTGCGGTGATGGACAACCGTGTACCGCCCCGCGCCACCGGCCCCGGGCCCCGTCGCCGTGATCGCCACGGGCGGGGCATGCGTGGGCCGATCGCGCCGCCGCAGGTGCCGCTGGCGGCCAGCAGGGCCGAGGTGTTCGCGGACCTGGTGCAGGACTCCGTGGAGCGGCTCGAGCGGCGGTGGCCGCAGCTGGCGGACATGGACTTCCTGGTGCTCGAGGTGCCTCGGCTGGAGGGGCGGGGTACGGACGTCTGGGCCGACGAGGCCGTGCCGCTGGGCGGGATCATCCCTGCGCGGGACGGGCGGCGGGCCCGGGTCGTGGTGTACCGGCGACCGGTGGAGATCCGGACCAAGGGGCGGGACGAGCGGGCCGCGTTGGTGCACGAGGTCGTGGTGGAGCAGGTGGCGGAGCTGCTGGGGCTGACCCCGGAGACGGTCGACCCCCGGTACGGGGAGGACTGAGGCCCCCGGAGCCGGACGGGCCCGCCGGACCGGGCCTGTAGGGCCCCGCGTCGCAGCCCGCCCGGGAGCATGCGTGCCCGCGCGGCCGGGCGGCTCGGACGGCCGTGGCCGCGCGGGCGTGCGCGTCCCGGGTCACTTCTGGAGGAGGGACAGGTCCTCTTCCGTCCGGGGGACCGAGACCAGGCCTCGGTCGGTGGGGAGGGTCTGGACGGTGAAGGCGGGGACGCCGGCCGCCGTGGACGTGAGGGTGCGGGAGGCGTACAGCGGGCCTCCGGAGACCGGTTCCACCGTCAGGGCGTAGGTGCCCTTCAGACCGGACGGGACCAGGGCCGGGATGTCCTGCGTGGTCCCCGACTTGATCGTGACGGTCTTCGTGACCGGGGTGCCGCCCTCGCTGCCCGCCGACGCCGTGACCTTGACCGTGGTGGTGGCCGTGGGCGCGGTCAGGGAGAGGGTCGAGGTCTTGCCGCGGTTGTCGGCCGAGGTGGCCCGCTTGCCGACGGGGGCCGTGGCGGGGATGAAGGCCGTCTCCTGCTTGGCCCCCTTGCCCCGGACCACCCGGAGGGCCGCCACCACGGGTACGGACTGGTCGGTGGGCGTGAGCACCAGGGAGCCCGCCTCGCCACGGGTGACGTCGCCGAGGTCGGCCGCGGTCGTCATCCCGGCCTTGACGTGCAGGGTCTCGTTCCCGGCGGGGGTGATCAGGCCGTCGGGCGAGGCCAGGCGGACCTTGAGGTCCGCGTCGGCGTCACCGGGGGTGAAGGCGATCAGGCGGACATCGGTGGCGTCCTTGGGGATGCCGGGCAGGACCAGGCTGCCGGACGGATCGTCCGCCGCGGCCAGCCAGTCGCCGCCCACCTTGTCGTCCAGGGCCTGGACCGCCGCGCCGACCCGGCCGCTGCGCACGCTGACGTGCACGGCCAGATCGGTCTGCCGTTCGTCGGTGAGCGTGGAGAGCAGGATCGGCTCGCTCCCGTGCGGCGGGATCGTGAAGCCGTCCGTGACCGAGGACTTGATCGCGCCGTCCTTGCCGTACAGCTCGATGTCGACGACGGCGGCCGAGTCCTCGGGGTTGGTGAGGTGCACGTAGTCGGTGCGGTCGGCGGCCGTGCTGGCGCCCGGGAACCAGAACTCGGTGTCCGGGGCGGTGCAGTTGACGCCCTGCAGGCCGCGGCCCGTACCGGCGACCACCTCGGTGGTCTCCTGCACGGTCCAGCCGGGCGCGTACCTGCCGTCGGCGGTGCCGACCTGGGCGGGGGTGTCGGAGCCCGAGGTGTCGCCGGTGGCCGGGGCGCCGGGGTTCTTCGGCGTCAGGAGCGGCTTGGCGGGCTTCCGTTCGGCATCCCCGCCCTTCTTCGACCCGCTGGTGCCGTCCGCCGACTGCTCGGTGGCCGCCTGGAGTTGCGCCTTGCCGCCGCTCGCCGTGCCCTTCGTGACGGGCGTGAACGACGTGTACGAGGTGTCGGCGATGTCGGAGGAGCTGGGCGCGGGGCACAGCAGGCTGGTGCGCTCCACGGGCAGTTCGGCGGCGGCCCCGGCCGGGGCCGAGCCGGACGCGGACGGGGTGTCGAGCGCGGCGAAGGCGGTGACGGCGGCCAGCGCGGTCGTGCAGGCGATCAGGGACAGGGTGGTGCGGTTCACTGCTGGCTCCCGTCGGGGCGCTCGCTGCCGGTGCCGTACTGCTGCTGGGCCGGGTCGTAACCCTGCTGGTACGCCTGCTGGTCGTAGCCCTGCTGCTCGGCCGTGCCGCCGTGGGCGTAGGGGTCGTACTGGCCGTTCTGGTACGGGTCGGGCTGGTACGCCTGCTGGTCGTAGGCCTCGGCCGGGTACTGCCCGGCGTCCTGGTACTGGCCCGTGCCGTAGTGGGCGTAGTCGCTGCCCGCGTAGTCCCACTCGCCGTACGCCGGCTGCTGGGGGACGGCCGCCGGGACCTCCTGCGGAGGTGGCGGCATCTCGTCGGGGGCGGGCTGCTCCGGGACGGCCGCCTCCTCGGCCTGGGCGCGCAGCCGGCGGGCGCGGCGGCCCTCGCCGGCGGTGGCCTGGGCGGGCGGCGGCTGCTCCTCGGGCAGGTCGTCGTCGATGTCACGGCGACGGCCGGGCAGGGCGAGGACGATCAGGACGACGGCGAGCGCGCCCTGGGCCCACAGCCAGGCGGTGTGGGTGATCGGGTCGTCGTGCACGACGTCCAGCCGGCCGCCGCTGGAGGGCAGTTGGAAGCCCTGCGCCCAGCCGTCGACCGTGGTGGGCGTGAGCGGCTCGCCGTCCAGGGTGGCCGTCCAGCCGTCGGAGACCGCGTCGGCCAGGCGCAGGACCCGGCCGCCGGAGCCGGCGGGGACGGTGGTGTGGATCTCCACGGGCCCGGCGGCGACTGACCGGGCGGTACCGGTGCCGCCCGCGGGCACGATGGTGGCGCGGGAGACCTGCTGGTCGACGCGCCACAGGGCGCTGCCGTCCTGCTGGCTGAGCCGGCTCAGGCCGGGCGTGGCGTCCAGGACGCGGGTGATCTCGCGGGGCGCGCCCTTGTGGACGAGGACGTAGCGCACGGCGAAGCCGCCGAGCTGGCCCGCCTGGTCGGCGCCGGAGCCGGCGACGAGGTTGGCGACGACCTTGTCGAGCCTGGCGTTCTCCCCGTCGGTGGCGGCGAGTTCGGCGTCTCCCATACGGGCGCCGGAGCCGCGGACCAGGCTGTAGCGCACGTGTGCGGTGGAGTCGCTGTCCAGGACCAGGGTGCGGGCCTGGTCGCGGGTGGCGGCGTCCTCGGCGACGAACGCGGGGACCTGCACCGGGTCGCGGCGCTCCAGCGGGCCGTCGGCACCGCCGATCATCCAGCCGGCGGCGACGAGCAGCGGGCCCGCGGCCGAGGCGAAGGCGATCAGGGCGGCGACGGGCTGGCGCCAGCCGAAGCTCTGCTCGGCGACGCGCGCGCGTGCCCCGTCGGCGCCGAGCGCGGCGGCGGCCAGCAGCGCGATGCCGTAGACGAGGGTGGCCGGTCCGGCCCACGTGGAGTGGTTGGACAGGACGGCGAAGACGAGGCCCACCAGGGCGACCGCCCAGGCGGTCCGGATGCCCAGCTGACGTTCGGAGCGCAGCAGTGCGGCCAGGGCGGCGAGGACGATGCCGATGAGCATCAGGCCGTCGACGGTCCCGGGGCCGCCTGGGCCGGCGCCAAGCAGGTCGAGCGCGGAGGCGCTGGAGGCGCCGTACTCCAGGCCGGCCTCCGTGAAGAAGCCGGTCGGGAGCAGGGTCAGCGACCAGGGGGCGAGGATCAGCAGCGGGGTGCCGAGCTGGGCGAGGAAGCGCAGGCCGTGTGCGACGAGGTCGCCGCGGCGCAGGACCAGCACACCGACGCCGAGGATCAGCGCGATGGGCCAGACGATCGGGGTGAACGCGGTGGTGATGGTGAGCAGCAGCGCGTACGCCCAGGTCGCGCGCCAGCTTCCGCGCGCGCCGGAGGCATGGGTCAGGCCGCTCGCGGCGATGCCCGCGCGCGCGATGAGCGGCAGCAGCACGGCGAGGACGGCGGTGCCGATGCGGCCGCCGGCCAGGGCGCCGGTCGCGGCGGGCAGGAAGGCGTAGGCGATCGCGGCCCAGGCGCGCAGCAGGCGGGAGGTGACGAGGGGCCGGGAGGCGAAGTAGGCGGTGAGGCCGGCCAGCGGAACCGAGCAGACCAGCAGCACGGTGACGGCGAGGCCGGTGGAGCCGAAGAGGATCGAGGCGAGGGTCGCGACGACGGCGAGGTAGGGCGGTGCGGCGGCGGTGCCGCCGGCGCCCACGGGGTGCCAGGCGTCCAGGTAGCGGGACCAGAGGTCGCCGGCGCTCGCCGGGGCGGGCAGCAGGGCGCCGCCCGCGAGGGCGCCGCCGCCGAGCAGGGCGCGGCAGGCGACGAGGGAGACCAGGAGCAGGGCCAGGAAGAGCACCGGGCCGGGCCTGCGGGCGATCCGCTTCAGCCGGGCGAACTGCTCGATCTCCAGGAAGTCGGCGTCGTCACCGCCGGGCCCGGACTCCACGGCGCCGCCGTGCCGGCCGGCGGAGGAGGTCTCGCTGTCGGAGCCGCCGGAGAAGTTGCCCGCGACCTGCTCCACGGTGGCGCGGATGGTCGCCCCGGGCGGCGGGAAGAGCCGGCGCAGCTCGGTCCTGTCGATCCGGGAGGGGCCGCGGTGGCGCCGTCCGGCGAGGATCCGCTCGGGCCGCAGCAGGGTTCCCAGCAGACCGCGGATCTCGTCGACGGCCTGCCCGGGGACCTTGCCGACGAGGTAGGCGACGGTCCTCAGCAGGGTGCCGAGGACGAGCCGCAGCAGCACCCAGGGCAGCGCGGCCGTGCGGGTGTTGACGAGCAGGGTGTAGATGGCGCCGGCCTTGTCGACCTTGTGCGGGGAGGCGGCGGTGCGGCCCACGCAGTCGACGGTGCGGCGCTCGCGGGAGGCCGCCTCGGCGTGCCGTACGACCGCCTCGGGTGCGACGAGGACCCGGTGGCCGGCCGCGTGGGCCCGCCAGCACAGGTCGACGTCGTCGCGCATCAGGGGCAGCCGGCGGTCGAATCCGCCGAGCTGCTCGAAGACGTCGCGGCGGACGAGCATGCCGGCGGTGGAGACGGACAGCACGGTGCGGACGTGGTCGTGCTGGCCCTGGTCCTGTTCCCGGCGGTCCAGGCCGGTCCAGCGGCGGCCGGAGTTGGCGATGGAGACGCCGACCTCCAGCAGTTGCCTGCGGTCGTACCAGCCGCGCAGCTTGGGGCCGACGATCGCCACGTCGTCGCGGCCGAGTTCGAGTTCGTTGTCGACGACCCGGAGGAGCTGGGCGAGGGCGTCGGGTTCGGGGGCGCAGTCGTCGTGCAGCAGCCAGAGCCACTGGACGGGTTCGCCGTGCGGCAGTTCGGGCAGGTCGTAGGCGTCGTCGCGCCACGAGCGCGTGACCGGGTCCCAGCCGCTGGGGCGCCTGAGGTAGGGCAGCTCGTCGGGGGTGAGGAGGGGGGCGATGCGGCTCGCCTCCTCCACCGCCTGGCCGAAGCCGGTACGCCGGGCCAGGTGCAGCACGCGGTCGTCGCCGAGGGCGTCGGTGACCAGCTGGGCGGAGTCGTCCGCGCTGCCGGTGTCGGCCGCCACCGCGTTCTGGACGGGGCGCTCCTGGCCGAGCAGCCCGGCCAGCGCGTCGGGCAGCCAGCGGGCGCCGTCGTGGGAGACGAGGACCGCGGTCACCACATGACGCGGGAACTCAGGGTGGGCAGCCGGGTCTTGAGCTGCCGTATGGCTGTGCACGGACATCGAGGTACGGGCCCCGGTTCGATGGACTGCGGTGGACGCCTGTGCCCCGAGGGGACAGCGGGGCGTCTCGGACGAGCGACCACACTATCGGCTGACCATGACGACGGCCCGCCGCCTGTGGATAACCCACGAGCGACGGGCCGTTCGCGACGTATGCGGGGGCGCCGTCCGGCCGCTCGCCGGTGCGGCGGCCGAAGGGTGACCGGGCGCCGGTCAGACGGCGGCCTTCTTCAGCCGGCGGCGCTCACGCTCGGACAGACCGCCCCAGATGCCGAAGCGCTCGTCGTTGGCGAGGGCGTACTCGAGGCATTCGGAGCGCACCTCGCAGGCGAGGCAGACCTTCTTCGCCTCTCTGGTCGAGCCGCCCTTCTCGGGGAAGAAGGACTCGGGGTCGGTCTGGGCGCACAGTGCGCGCTCCTGCCAGCCGAGTTCCTCGTCCGCGTCGTCGACCAGCAGTTGCTGCACCAGCTCGGTCATGTGCGCCCCTCGTCTGTCTTCACGTCCCCGTGCGTAGCCGCTACCGATTTCGGCTGAACGACACGAGTGAAATTACAAGTGTGCTGCTCCGGGCGAGTCAAGCCGAGATCTGCTATTGAGCCCGTTATTCACTCTGCGGAACCAAGGCCATGCGGAAAGTGTTCAAATCGCCATAAACCCTGACACACAGAAAAAGGCCCGGAGGGGGCGACGGACCCGCACGGTTCCCTGTACGGAGAAGGACGCCCCCGCGTTCGATCCCGTTCCGGCGAGGCTCGAGCGCTCGGTTGTGCGCCATGTGTCCCGGGATCCGGGTGAACAAACCTTTCACCTGACAGATGAACCGGATGAGGTGAACCATGTCGCACTTTCCGGGCGTCGAGTTGACAGTCCGGGTGTCAGCCGCTGTCCTAGTGGGCATGCTCGCGAACTTGGCACCCGTCTCGACCCGCACCGCCGGGTCCCTCGGTGCCGCACGCGCGCGCTGTAGCTGTTGTTGCTGTCCCAGCTGTTGAGCCCATCGCGCTCCGGCTGCTCCCGAGTCCATCCCGGCTCGGCCGCGTTTCCCTGTCCCTGACCCTCATCCGGGACACCTCTCCTCGCCCGTGACCCGGGCGGACGCAGAGCGACACCCAGCCCCCACTCTCCGCCGAGGAACCCCCTCACCCGATGAACAGCGACAACGACCTCCAGATCGCCGGCGACATCCTCGAAGTCCCGCACCTGCTCCAGCCGCCGCGCGAGCACCCCGCCACCGTCGCCGAGTTCGTGGGCCTCGCCCGCGCCATCGCCGCCGACCGCTCCCAGTGGGCGCACCTCGTCCGCTACGACGCCACCACCCGCTGGTACCACCGGCTGCGCACCGGCCCCGGCTACGAGGTCTGGCTGCTGTCCTGGGTGCCCGGACAGGGCAGCGGTCCGCACGACCACGGCCGGTCCTCCGGTGTCCTCACCGTTCTGGAGGGGACGCTGACCGAGCGCACCGGACGGGGCACGCGCGCGCTGGCGGCCGGCGCCCAGCGGGTGTTCGCGCCCGGTTACGTGCACGACGTGGTGAACGACGCGCTGGAGCCCGCGGTGAGCCTGCACATCTACCACCCGGGCCTGACCGAGATGCCGATGCACGACTCCCCGCACTGCGAGGCACGGACCGGACCGCGTCCGGTGACTGCCTGACACGATGCCGTACCCGCCTGCGAGAATCGGCCCATGCGCATTGTGGTTCTGGCAGGCGGCATCGGTGGTGCCCGGTTCCTGCGCGGTCTGAAGCGGGCCGTGCCGGACGCGGACGTCACGGTCATCGGCAACACCGGCGACGACATCCACCTCTTCGGGCTGAAGGTCTGCCCGGACCTCGACACGGTGATGTACACGCTGGGCGGCGGCATCAACGAGGAGCAGGGCTGGGGGCGGACGGACGAGACGTTCCACCTCAAGGAGGAACTGGCGGCCTACGGGGTCGGCCCGGAGTGGTTCGGGCTCGGCGACCGGGACTTCGCCACCCACATCGTGCGGACGCAGATGCTGGGCGCCGGCTTCCCGCTGAGCGCGGTCACCGAGGCGCTCTGCGACCGCTGGAAGCCGGGGGTGCGACTGGTCCCGATGACCGACGACCGCGTGGAGACGCACGTGGCCGTGGAGATCGACGGCGAACGGAAGGCGATCCACTTCCAGGAGTACTGGGTGCGGCTGCGCGCCTCGGTCCCGGCCGAGGCGGTCGTGCCGGTCGGCGCCGAGCAGGCCAAGCCGGCACCGGGCGTCCTGGAGGCCATCGCGGAGGCGGACGTCATCCTCTTCCCGCCGTCCAACCCGGTCGTGTCCATCGGCACCATCCTGGCCGTGCCCGGCATCCGTGAGGCGATCGCGGAAGCGGGCGTGCCCGTGGTGGGCCTGTCCCCGATCGTCGGGGACGCGCCGGTGCGCGGGATGGCCGACAAGGTGCTCGCCGCCGTGGGTGTGGAGTCCACGGCCGCCGCGGTCGCCGAGCACTACGGCTCGGGACTGCTGGACGGCTGGCTGGTCGACACCGTCGACGCGGGCGTGGTGGAGCGGGTCGAGGCGGACGGGATCCGCTGCCGGGCCGTGCCGCTGATGATGACCGACGTGGACGCGGCCGCGCAGATGGCGCGGGAGGCGCTGGCACTGGCCGAGGAGGTGCGGGGAGCGTGAGCGGTCAGCGCCCGGAGTACCGGGTCTGGGCCCCGTCCGGGATCGCCGAGGTGCAGCCGGGCGACGACCTGGCCAAGCTGATCGCCGCCGCCGAACCCGGGCTGGCCGACGGGGACGTGCTGCTCGTCACGTCCAAGATCGTGTCGAAGGCGGAGGGCCGCGTCGTCCGGGCGGACGACCGCGAGTCCGCGATCGACGCGGAGACCGTGCGGGTGGTGGCCCGGCGCGGCCCCCTGCGCATCGTCGAGAACCGCCAGGGCCTGGTGATGGCGGCCGCCGGCGTCGACGCCTCCAACACCCCCTCCGGCACCGTGCTGCTGCTCCCCGAGGACCCGGACGCCTCGGCGCGCGCGATCCGCGACGGACTGCGCGACACCCTCGGCGTCCGGGTCGGTGTCGTCGTCACCGACACCTTCGGCCGGCCCTGGCGCTCGGGACTCACCGACGTCGCGATCGGCGCCGCCGGAGTGCGTGTGCTGGACGATCTGCGCGGGGGCACGGACGCGCACGGCAACCCGCTCAGCGCCACCGTCGTCGCCACCGCCGACGAACTGGCCGCCGCGGGCGACCTGGTCAAGGGCAAGGCCGCCGGACTCCCGCTCGCCGTGGTGCGCGGGCTGCCCCACGTGGTGGACGGCGAGGACGGCGAGGGTGCGCGGGCACTGGTGCGTACCGCGCGGGACGACATGTTCCGGCTCGGCACGTCCGAGGCCGTGCGGGAGGCCGTGACCCAGCGCCGTACCGTACGGGCCTTCACCGACGAGCCCGTGGACCCCGGGGCGGTCCGGCGCGCGGTGGCCGCCGCGGTCACCGCGCCCGCCCCGCACCACACCACGCCCTGGCGGTTCGTGCTGCTGGAGTCCCGGGAGTCGCGGGTACGGCTGCTCGACGCGATGCGGGACGCCTGGATCGCCGACCTGCGCCGGGACGGCAAGAGCGAGGAGTCCATCGCCAAGCGGGTCCGGCGCGGGGACGTGCTGCGCAACGCCCCCTACCTGGTCGTGCCGTGCCTGGTCATGGACGGCTCGCACACCTATGGGGACGCGCGGCGGGACGCCGCCGAGCGGGAGATGTTCGTGGTCGCGACGGGCGCCGGCGTGCAGAACCTCCTGGTCGCGCTGGCCGGCGAGCGGCTGGGCTCGGCCTGGGTGTCGTCGACGATGTTCTGCCGGGACACGGTGCGCGAGGTGCTGGGACTGCCCGCGGACTGGGACCCCATGGGGGCGGTGGCGGTCGGCCATCCGGCCGGGGAACCGCGGCCGCGGCCGGAGCGGGACGCGGAGTCCTTCATCGAGGTCCGGTGAGACCTGTGTGCGCGGTCGCCTCCGGCGCCCCCGGCGACCGCCTAGTCTCTTAGGACGGCCCCGGCACCCTAGGAACCACCAGTGGCAGGACGATTCGCTCCGCGTCCCACGCGTACGACCGTGCGCGGCGGGCACGTCGGCGTACCCGCCGGCGCCGCCGCGGGGATACCGCGGCAGGCCGCGGGGCCGGCGCGGGTGCGGCGCTGGACGCCGGAGGGACCGCTCGATCTCGGGCTGGTGCTGGGTCCGCTGCGGCGCGGGCCCGGGGATCCGACGTTCCGGACCACACCGGACGGCTCCGTGTGGCGGGCCGCCCTGACACCGGCCGGCCCGGGAACCCTGCGGGTGCGCGCGTACGGCGGTGAGGTGCTCGGTGAGGCGTGGGGACCGGGCGCGCCGTGGCTGCTGGAGCAGTTGCCGCTGCTGCTGGGTGCCGCCGACGATCCGGACGCTTTCGTACCCCGGCACCGGGTGGTGGCGCTGTCCCGGCACCGGCGGCCGGGGCTGCGGCTGACGCGGACCGGGCTCGTGCTGGAGTCGCTGATCCCGTCGGTGCTGGAGCAGAAGGTCACGACCGACGAGGCGTACCGGGCGTGGCGGCTGCTGGTGCGGAGGTTCGGGGAGCCGGCGCCCGGCCCCGCGGGCGCGTTCGAACGGCCGATGTGGGTGATGCCCCCGGCGCGGACGTGGGCGCTGATTCCCTCCTGGGAGTGGCACCGGGCCGGGGTCGACGACAAGCGTGCCTCGACGATCCTGCGGGCCGTGCGGGTCGCCGCGCGGCTCGAGCAGGCGGTGGGGATGCCGGCGGTGGAGGCCCGGGCGCGGCTGGAGGTCGTGCCGGGGATCGGGCCGTGGACGTCGGCCGAGGTGGTGCAGCGCAGTCATGGGGCGGCTGACGCGGTGACCGTCGGGGATCTGCATCTGCCGGGCATCGTGGGGTGGGTGCTGGGCCGGAACCGGGACGCCGACGACGCGGAGATGCTGCGGTTGCTGGAGCCGTATGCGGGGCAGCGGCATCGGGCGGCCCGGCTGATCCTGCTGAGTGGGCAGGGACCGGCGCGGCGGGCACCGAAGATGCCTCGGGTGGACATCGGGTTGCTCTAGGGGGTGTCTCCCCGATCTTCGTGGATCAGGCCGCGGCGTCCGGTGCGGTGCCTCGGCGTGCGGCCGATTCGCCCTCGTACCGGGCGTACGTGGGCGGTTCGGCCGTGCGGCGAGGTGCCGTGGCAGTCGTCGCGGACCCACGAAGATCGGGGAGACGCCCCCTGGGACGGGGTGTCATGGCGTGGGCCCGGTGCCCGCGGTCCGGACGCAGGTCCAGGGTCCGTCACTGGTCCGAGGAGAAGCGGAGGGCGGCCGGGGGGATGTGGGCGTCGCACCAGACGCGGACCCCTTCGCGGAGTTCGTTGTCGGAGCCGACCACGGCGCCGTCGCCGACGACCGCGCCGGTGAGGACGGAGCGCTCGCCCACCCGGGCACGGCTGCCGATGAGGGAGTCGGTGATGACGGCGCCGGGCTCGATGACCGCGCCGGGCAGGATCGTCGAGCCGGAGACCCGGGCGTCCTCGGCGACGAACGCGCCCTCGCCGACCACCGTGCCGCCGGTCAGCTTCGCGTTCGGGGCGACGACGGCCGTGGGCAGCACCAGCCGGTCGCCGCAGCGGCCGGGGACGGCCGGTGAGGGAGCCCGGCCCAGGACCAGGTCGGCGGAGCCCCGCACGAAGGCGGCGGGGGTACCGAGGTCGAGCCAGTACGTCGAGTCCACCATGCCCTGCAGATGGGCCCCGGCGGACAGCAGGTCCGGGAAGGTCTCGCGTTCCACCGAGACCGGGCGGCCCGCCGGGATGGTGTCGATCACCGAGCGGCGGAAGACGTACGCCCCCGCGTTGATCTGGTCGGTGACGATCTCCTCCGGCGTCTGCGGCTTCTCCAGGAAGGCGAGCACGCGGCCGGTGTCGTCGGTGGGGACCAGCCCGTAGGCGCGCGGGTCCGTCACCTTCGTCAGGTGCAGGGAGACGTCCGCGCCGGTCGACTCGTGGGTGTCGATCAGGGCCCGGATGTCCAGGCCGGTCAGGATGTCGCCGTTGAAGATCAGTACCGGGTCGTCGGACCCGGAGCGCAGACGCGAGGCCACGTTGCGGATGGCGCCGCCGGTGCCGAGCGGCTCCTCCTCGGTGACGTACTCGATGTGCAGGCCCAGCGCGGCGCCGTCGCCGAAGTAGGGCTCGAAGACCTCGGCGAGGTAGCTCGTGGCGAGGACGATGTGCTCCACGCCCGCCGCTCTCGCTCTCGCGAGCTGGTGCGTGAGGAACGGCACCCCGGCCGCCGGGACCATGGGCTTGGGCGTGTGCACCGTGAGCGGACGCAGCCGGGTGCCTTTGCCGCCGACCAGGAGGATCGCTTCTGTCACCTGTCGTCTCCGCTTCCGGCCGGGACCCGGCCGTACTTCTCGTTTCGGCCGGTCAGTGTATGCAGACCGGCCGGCGATGCCCTCGACGGCCGCGCGGTGTCGGGCGGGATCGGCGCCGGGATTCCCTCCACTGCGCGTGTCTCCCGGCGACGGTGCCCGCGTCCCGGGACTCAGCGGCCCTGGTACCGCGCGGCGCTGGACCGGGCCGAGCCGAGCTTGGCGTAGAGCCGCTTGCCCGGGCAGTCGGTGGCGAATCCGTCCCTGTGTCCGGAGATCACGTTCAGTCGTACGCTCTTCCCCTTCGGGTAGAGATTGCCACCGCCCGAGGTCAGGTATGTCTTTCCGCGCGGATTCGCGCCGTAGAGGCCGAGCTTCCACGCGGTGAGTTTGGCGACGCCCTTCACCGCGGCGGCGGCCGGCTTGCTCGAGCCGTAGCTGCCGATGACGGCGATGCCCATGCTGTTGCTGTTGAACCCGAGGGTGTGGGCGCCCAGCACCGCCTTCGTCACTCCCCCGGCGCGGCCCTCGTAGATGGTTCCGCACTTGTCGACGAGGAAGTTGTAGCCGATGTCCCGCCAGCCCATGCTCTTGACGTGGTAGCGGTAGATGCCGCGGATGACGGACGGGGCCTGGGAGCAGGAGTAGTTGTTGCCCGTGGCGGTGTGGTGCACGAAGGCGGCCTTGATCTTCTTCGTGTAGACGAACCCGCGCTCGCGCAGTGACTCGTCCGCACCCCAGCCCCGGCGTGTCACGATCCCGGGGCGGGGCCCGATGTAGGGCTTGACCCGGGGCGCTCCGTCGTCCGCCGCGTCCAGGTCGCCCTCGGCCCGCAGGCGGTCCAGTTCCCGCTCGGTGTCGCGCCGGTTCAGTGCGGGGAGGGCGGCGGGGCTGTCGGCCTGCGGTCCCTGGGCCGTCGTCAGGCCGCCGGGGTCGACGAGTTCCAGGTGCAGCCCGGACGGCAGCGGCGGGCTCGGGTCGCCGCCCCGGCCCCGGTCGGCGGCGGCCCGGCCCGGCACCGCCTCGGCGCGCACCCGCACGTCCACACCGTCCGAGTCGCCCACCCAGAGCGGCGCGGTGGCCCCGCGCACCCGCCCCGACGAGCGCTCGGCGGAGGCCGGGTCGGCGCCGTGGTCCTCGTTGTGCGTCTCGACGTCCTGCCAGCCGGACCACTTGCCGGACGCCGCCGACCGGGTCCGCACCTGCACCGAGCCGCGCAGCGCGGCGTCCGGGTCGTCCCAGATGACGCCGACGAGCGAGAAGTGCCGTACGCCGGTGCGGTACAGGCCCTGATCGGGGGCGGTACCGGGGGTGCGCTCCTGGTCGAGCGGGGCCAGCGGCAGCGACTGGGTGCTGCCCGGGACGGCGGTACCGGCCGGACTCCCCGGGCGCGGGGACGCGGCGGCCGCGGGCAGGGCCGCCGGGAGGACGAGGGCGGCCGCGCAGGTGACGCCGATCGAGGTGGCGCCGACCGAGAGGGTGAGGAATCCACGCATGCCCTTGATCCTGGACACGGCCGGCGCGGCCCGCCATCGGGGAACTGACGGTGCGTCGGCGGCCGTTGCGCCGAACCGGTGGTCCCGGCACTCGGTGCGGGCGACCGCCCCGGCGTACTCTTGCGCGGGTGAACGCCACCGATCGCACCCCTGCCGACCTGCTGCGTTCCGCGCTCGCCGCGGACGCCGGACGCCCCCTGGTGACCTTCTACGACGACGCCACGGGCGAACGCGTGGAACTGTCCGTGGCCACCTTCGCCAATTGGGTGGCCAAGACCGCGAACCTGCTGCAGGGCGACCTGGCCGCCGGCCCCGGTGACCGGGTCGCGCTGCTGTTGCCCGCCCACTGGCAGACGGCGGTGTGGCTGCTCGCCTGCTCGTCGGTGGGAGTGGTCGCGGACATGGCCGGCGACCCGGCCTCCGCCGATGTCGTGGTGAGCGGACCCGACACCCTGGAGGCGGCCCGGGCCTGCCGCGGCGAGCGGGTCGCGCTCGCGCTGCGTCCGCTCGGCGGGCGCTTCCCGCGGACGCCGGACGGATTCGTCGACTACGCCGTGGAGGCGCCGAGCCAGGGCGACCGGTTCGCGCCGTTCGCCCCGGTGGACCCCGAGGAGCCCGCGCTGATCGTCGCGGGCGCGGAGTTCAGCGGGGCCGAGGTGGTGGAGCGGGCGCTGTCCGAGGCGCCGTCGCTGGATCTGACGGGCCCCGGGTCCCGGCTGCTGTCGGGGCTGCCGTACGACACGTGGGAGGGGCTCAGCGCGGGGCTCTACGCGCCGCTGGCCGTCGGCGGGTCCGTGGTGCTGTGCCGGAACCTGGACCGGCTGGACGGCGAGGGGCTGGCCAAGCGGATCGAGAGCGAACGGGTGACCGCGTCCCGCCACTGAGCCCGCCGGACACGGCCCCCGCGCGGGCCCGGCCCGGCGCCGCGGCCATCACCCGAACGGAGTAGTAAAGGGCGGCTCCCCCGGTCCCGTCCCGCCATCGTCGTAGGAGCAGCACGTGACGCTCGTACGCCATGGAGGGGTGTGACCGGACGTGCCCGACAGCGCAGGCAAGCCCCTCGGCCCCGGCCTCGGGTCCTCGGCGGACGGGGAGGGCCTGGCACGACGGCACCGGCGGCGCTGGGTGTGGGGCACGGCGCTCGGGGTGACCGCGTTCCTGATGGCCTCGTCGGGGATCGGCTGGGTCGTCTACGCCAAGCTCAACGGCAACATCACCGCCGACGAGGCGGCCGCCGCCGAACTCGCCCGGTACGAGCGGGAGCGGCCCACCTCGCTGGTGCGGGGCGCGCAGAACATCCTGCTGATCGGCTCCGACACACGGGCCGGCCGGGGCAACCGGGAGTACGGGCGGGACGTGGGCAGCGAGCGGTCGGACACCACGATCCTGCTGCACCTGGCCGCCGACCGGCGCAGCGCCACCGCCGTCTCGCTGCCGCGGGACCTGATGGTGGACATCCCCGGCTGCCGCAGGGCGGACGGCAGCCGGAGCGAACCGGTGTTCGCGATGTTCAACCGGGCCTTCCAGGTGGGCGGATCGGCCTGCAGCGTCCGCACCGTCGAGAAGCTGACGGGCATCCGCGTCGACCATCACATGGTGGTCGACTTCAACGGGTTCAAGGAGATGGTGGACGCCGTCGACGGGGTGCGGGTGTGCCTGCGGGAGCCCATCGACGACGAGGCCGCCAAACTCAGGCTGCCGGCCGGGAAGGTGACGCTCGACGGGGAGCAGGCGCTCGGTTACGTACGGGCCCGCAAGTCGCTCGGCAACGGCAGCGACACCGACCGGATCGACCGGCAGCAGCAGTTCCTCGGCGCGCTCGTCAACAAGGTGCAGAGCAACGGCGTACTGCTGAACCCGGTGAAGCTCTACCCGCTGCTGGACGCGGCGACCTCCTCGCTCACCACCGATCCGGAACTGGCGAGTCTGCGCGGTTTGTACCAGCTGGTGCGCGGACTGCGCGACATCCCCACCGAACATGTCCAGTTCCTGACCGTGCCGCGGGAGTCGTACGTCTACGACGCGAATCGCGATCAACTGGTGGAGCCGGAGGCCGAGAAGCTGTTCGCGCGGCTGCGCGCGGACCAGCCGGTGGCGGTGAAGGCCGTCTCGCGGCAGGTTCCCGGCGGCGGCGGGGAAGAAAACCGTAAGAACGCCCCCTCCCCCACGCCCACCTTCCGCGGGAACACCGCCGACGAGCACTCCTGCGAGTAGGGCGCACGGCCGGGCCTACAAACTTTCCTTCAGAAATATGAGGGGGATTGCCCGGTTGTAGGAACGTGGAATTTGTCACCGCCGTGGCTCCACGCTGAACTGGGCGGATAGTGTGAGCGATCCGGTGCACCCGGCCGCGAGGTCTGTCCTGGGGTCGTGCACTGTTTTACCGAGACCCGAGCGCCTTTGAGGGGGAAGGCGCCGCGTGGCCCCGACGGAGGATTCGGACAACCGTGGACGCGCAAGGCCGTGGGCGGGCGGACAACATCGATCCCGCAGACCAGTGGGTGCTCAATCCGAACACCGGTGAATACGAACTGCGACTGAGCCCTTCCGCACCGCAGTCGGCGGTGCCCGGCCCGCGCAGAGCGGGTTCCCGGGCCTCCGGTGGCGCGGCGCGCGGGCGCGGCGACTCGGCGGCGGGCGGGACGCGCGAGATGCGTCAGGCGCGCGGCGCGGACGTACCGGCCCCGCGCCGGCGGCGGGGCGCCGAGCCCGAGCCCGAGCCGCCGCAGGGGCGGCGCAACCGGCGGCCGGTGAAGAAGAAGTCGACGGCGAAGAAGGCGCTGGCCTGGACCGCGGGCGGCACGGCGCTCGTCCTCGTCGCCGTCGGCACGGCCGGCTACCTCTACCTCAAGCACCTCGAGGGCAACGTCACCACGACGGAGACGAGCGCGGCCAAGGACGGCTTCAGCAAGGACGACGCCTTCAACATCCTGATCATCGGCACCGACAAGCGGACCGGTAAGGGCAACGGGGGCTACGGCGACAAGGGCAGCGTCGGCCACGCGGACACCAACATCCTGCTGCACGTCGCCAAGGACCGGACGAACGCCACCGCGCTGAGCATCCCGCGCGACCTGATCGTGGACGTCCCGGACTGCGAGACCATCCAGTCCGACGGCAGCAAGAAGGTCGTCGCCGGCACCAGCGACGTCCGGTTCAACACCAGCCTGGGACAGGACGGCCGGGACCCGGGCTGCACCATGAACACCGTGAAGGCGGTCACCGGGATCGTGCCGGACCACTTCATGATGGTCGACTTCAACGCGGTGAAGACGCTGACGACGGCGGTCGGCGGTGTCGACGTGTGCCTCAAGCACGCCGTGAAGGACGCGGATTCGCATCTCGACCTGCCCGCCGGCCCCTCGAAGGTCGCGGGCGAGCAGGCGCTGGCGTTCGTCCGCACCCGGCACAGCTGGGGCAACCAGGGCGACCTGGACCGCATCAAGGTGCAGCAGCAGTTCATGGGTTCGCTGATGCGCAAGATGTCCTCCGGCGACACGCTCACCAGCCCGACGAAGCTGCTGAAGCTGGCGGAGGCCGCCACCAAGGCGCTGACCGTCGACCAGGGCATCAACTCGGTGAGCACGCTCAAGGACGTCGCGCTGGAGCTGAAGAAGGTGCCGCCGAAGAACATCTCGTTCGTGACGGTGCCCGTCCTCGACAATCCGGCCGACGGTGTCGTCCACAAGACGGTGATCGTCGACCAGAACAAGGGCCCCGCGGTCTTCGACGCCATCAAGAACGACGTCTCCTTCACCGACGTGAAGAAGAAGCAGAAGGCGGCCAAGGCCAAGGCCAAGGACGAGGCGGCCGCCCGGCTGAAGGGCGCCAAGTCCGACCCCTCCGAGGTGCGGGTACGGATCCTCAACGGCGGCGCCGCGCAGGGCAGCGCCCAGGCCGAGCTCAACTGGCTGCAGAACAACGCGGGCGTGCTCAAGTCCGAGAACGGGGGCAACGCCCCCGCCGCGCTGAGCAGGACCACGCTCGAGTACGCGCCCGACCAGGCGGCCCAGGCACGCCGGCTCGCCGCCGTCATGGGCCTGTCCGGCTCGGCCCTGAAGCCCGGCAAGAGTGTGACCAACTCCCAGGGCCTGCCCGCGATGACGCTGACCCTGGGCAAGGACTTCAAGGGCGCGGGCGTCTCACTGACCGCACCGACGAAGGCGCCGGAGGTGGACGGGCAGTCCACCGCGGACAAGGTGGAGTGCGCTTCGTAGTCCGAGGTGCCCGCGGGGACCGTCGGCAGTCCGGGCGGTTCATGTTCCGCGCGGTCGACAGGTAACCCAACGGGTCCGTCGTGCGTCTAACCCGACGCGGGACGGACCCGTTGCATGGCGCAAGTGGGGGGCAGGGAGTTGTCGCAGAGCAGTGTGCGGGGGGAGCCTCCCGCGGTCGAGGACACGATGTCGCTCACTCCGCGGACGGAGGGCGCGCCGGAGGGGTCCGGACGGCATGGCGGGGGGCGGCGCCGTGGCGGCGGCCCGAAGACGGACCGGCGGCCGCGGCGCAGGCGCGCGCTGCGCTGGTCGGCGATCGTGCTGGCCGTGGTCATACTCGGCACCGCGGGGGCCGGTTATCTGTACTACGAGCACCTCAACGGCAATCTTCAGAAGGGCCGACGCAGCAACGCCGACGACTCCAAGGCGCAGCGGACCCGCCCGAACGCGGCCGGCCAGACACCGCTGAACATCCTGCTGATCGGCTCCGACAGCCGTAACTCCGACGCGAACGTGGCGCTCGGCGGCAGCAAGGACAACCGGGGGAACCCGCCGCTCGGCGACGTGCAGATGCTCGTCCACCTCTCCGCGGACCGCAAGAGCGCCGCGATGGTGAGCATCCCGCGGGACACCCGCGTCGACATCCCCAAGTGCGAGGACCCGAAGACCGGGAAGTCGTACCCGGCGACCAACGACATCATCAACACCTCGCTGGCCCGGGGCGGCGCCGGCTGCACGCTGGCCACCTGGGAGAACCTCACCGGGGTCTACATCGACCACTGGATGACGATCGACTTCGCCGGCGTGGTGCGCATGACGAACGCCATCGGCGGCGTCGAGGTCTGTGTGAACCAGAACGTCTGGGACCGCTCGACGCCCAGTCAGCGGGGCGGCTCGGGGCTGAAGCTGAAGGCCGGACGGAAGAAGATCAAGGGCGTGCAGGCCCTGCAGTGGCTGCGCACGCGGCACGCCTGGGGCAGCGACCTGATGCGGGCCCGCGCCCAGCACATGTACATGAACTCGATGATGCGGACGCTGCGGCAGCAGAGCGTCTTCACCGACACCGGCCGGCTGACGGACCTGGCCGAGGCGGCCACCAAGTCGCTGACGGTGTCGGAGGAGATCGGCACCGTCAAGAAGCTCTACGACCTCGGCATGGAGCTCAAGTCGGTGCCGGCCAACCGCATCACGTCGGTGACGATGCCCAACGTCGAGGACCCGGCGAACGGCCAGCACGTGGTGCCGGAGAAGACCGGCGCCGACAAGATGTGGCGGATGCTCCGCGACGACGTGCCCTTCGACAAGAACGGCGCGAAGGCGAAGAAGAAGGGCAAGGCCGAACCGGCCAGGACCCCTTCGACGGACGCGGCCAGGCTCGGGGTGCTGGTGCAGAACGCCACCCGGTCCTCGACCGAGGCCGCGGTGCAGGGCCGGGCGCGCGCGATCGGCCAGGTCCTCGTGCAGCACGGGTACGGCAGGGCGGACACCGACACCTCGGCGGCGAGCTCGGCGGACGAGACCGTCGTGCGCTACCCGAGCGCCGAACTGCAGGGCGACGCACAGGCCGTGGCCAAGTCGCTGGGCATCCCGGCGAGCCAGGTGGAGCGGTCGACCGACGTGTCCGGGGTCACGGTCGTCGTGGGCGCGGACTGGCGCACCGGCTCGCTCTATCCGAGGAAGTCGGCTCCGAAGGCGGGTGACGTGCCGGACAACGCCGACGCCATCAACGGCTCGGACACCTCCAAGTGCATGGACGTGTACAAGCCCTACCAGTGGTAGCCGCGGTGAGCGGATGAGAAGAGGGCCCCACCTCGGACAGGTGGGGCCCTCTTCGTGCCGTCGTCAGCGGGGTTCGAGCACCGCCGGACGCCGCGAGGCGATCACCCGCTTCGCCAGCGACCTGGGGCTGGTCAGGAAGCCCCAGCCCCACGTCATGTGCATGGTCGCCAGGGCCACCGGGATCCGCAGCCTTGCCTTGAGGGGCAGCCCCTTGCCCGCCGGGACCGAGCCCGCCAGGATCGCCGCCAGGTAGCCGCCGGGTATCACCAGGCCCCACGGGGTGAGCGCGGCGCCCACCACGAGACCCGCGGCGATGGCGCACACCGCGGTCGGCGGGGCGAGGTAACGCAGATTGATCGAGCCCTCGTGGTACCGGGCCACGACATGGCGCCAGCGGCCGTAGTCCTTGTACTGCTTGGCCAGGGCCTTCACGCTCGGCCGCGGCCGGTACGACACCCGCAGCTCCGGCGAGAACCAGATCAGGCCGCCCGCCTCACGGATGCGGAAGTTCAGCTCCCAGTCCTGGGCGCGGATGAACTCCTCGTTGTAGCCGCCCTGCTGCTCCAGGGCCTCGCGGCGGAACACCCCGAGGTAGACCGTCTCGGCGGGGCCCGCCTGGCCACCGGTGTGGAAGGCCGCGTTGCCGACGCCGATCTTCGAGGTCATGGCGGCGGCGACCGCGTGCTCCCAGTCGTTCTCGCCCTCGGCGTGCATGACACCGCCGACGTTCTGCGCGCCGGTCTCCTCCAGGAGCCGCACGGCGGTGGCGATGTAGTTCGGCGAGAGCATGCCGTGGCCGTCGACGCGGACCACGATCGGATGCCGGGAGGCCTTGATCGCCGCGTTGAGCGCGGCGGGGGTGCGGCCGGTCGGGTTCGGGACGGTGTGTACGCGGGGATGTTCCGCGACCAGCTCGGCGGCGATCTCGTCCGTACGGTCCGTGGACGGACCGAGGGCGATCACGACCTCCAGCTCGCCGGCGTACTCCTGCGCGAGGATCGCTTGGACGGCCCCGCGCAGATGCCGCTCCTCGTTGAGGACGGGCATGATCACAGACACGGCGGGGTGCCGCACGTCGGGCTTGGTGTTCATAGGGGGCTCACGTTACCGCGAACGGGGGACACCGGTGCGCGCCGCCGGGACCGATCGCCGGGCTGAGGATCGTATCGCCCTACCGTGCTCACGGATCCCACGTACGGCCGTCGTCCGGAGGTTCCCTTTGCCCAGCCCGCCTCGGTCCCCCTCCCCCGCCGCCAAGGGCGTGGGGGACGCCCCCAGGCCGCAGCGCCGGCCGCAGCCGTCCCCTCGCGTGCCCAGGCCGCCCGGGCCGCCCAGGCCCGGCCGGCCCACCGCGCGGGCGATGCGGCCCAGGCGGCCGCGCTGGGCCATGCGCGCGGTGACAACGCTGTCAGTGGTGGTCCTCGCCTCGGCCGGGATCGGCCACGCGGTCGTCACCAGCCTGGACGCGGGCATCACCCGGATCGACGCCTTCAAGGACATGAAGAACCGGCCCCGGGCGGGGCACGGCATGAACGTCCTGCTGGTCGGCACCGACGGCCGCGACAAGATCGGCGACCGGGAGCGGCGCGCCTACCACCTCGGTGGCCAGCCCTGCCACTGCACCGACACGATGATGATCGTGCACATCTCGCAGGACCGGGAGCGGGCGAGCGTGGTGAGCCTGCCCCGCGACTCCTACGCCGAGGTGCCCGCGCACACCGACACGGCCACCGGCCGGCAGCGCGCCGCGCACCCGGCCCGGCTGAACGCGGCCTACGCCGAGGGCGGCCCGCAGCTGACCATCGGCACCGTGGAGAACATGACCCACGTGAAGATCGACCACTATCTGGAGGTCGACTTCACCAGCTTCATGCGGACCGTGGACGTGCTCGGCGGCGTCCGGGTCTGTACCGCGACCCCGCTGAAGGACTCGTACACCGGACTCGACCTCGCTCCCGGCACCCACACCCTCATGGGCGGGCAGGCGCTGCAGTACGTCCGCGCCCGGCACGTCGACGGGGCGAGCGACCTGGGCCGGATGAAGCGGCAGCAGCGCTTCCTGGCCTCGCTGATCGACCGGGCCACCTCCTCGGGGGTGCTGCTGAACCCCATGCGGTTCCGCGACGTGACCCGGGCGGTGCTCGGCTCGGTCCGCGCCGACGTGGGCTTCGGCACCGACGAGCTGCTCGACCTCGGCCGGGCGATGCGGAACTTCTCCCCGTCCTCCTCGGAGTTCACCACCGTGCCCATCGGGCAGATGAACTACCAGGTCAAGGGGCTCGGCTCGACCCTGAAGTGGGACGACGCGGCGTCCGGCGGACTCTTCGCGGCGCTGCGCGAGGACAAGCCGCTCAGCGCGGAACGGCCGCGGCCCGCCGCCGGGCCGGTCCCTGTGGAGGTCGACCCGCGGCAGATCCGGGTCCAGGTGGAGAACGGCACCCGCACCGAGGGGGTCGCCAAACGGCTCGACGCGGCGCTCGCCGCGGCCGGCTTCGCCGCCACCCACCGGCCGGTCACCGCGGCCGTCCACGACGCCTCGCGCACGGTGATCTCCTACGACCCCCGCTGGGACCGCTCGGCCCGCTCCCTGGCCGCGGCCCTGCCCGGCAGCGAGCTGCGCGCGGTGCGCGGGCAGGGGCCGCTGATGAAGGTGACCACCGGGTCCGACTTCCTGGACGCCCGCAAGGTGCGCGCGGTGCGGACCGGCACCTCGCCGAGGCCGGAGCAGAACGTGGTGCGCGGCAACGAGGTGGTGTGCTCGCGGGGCACCTGACCCGCGAGCACCGGGCGGCGCGGGAGCGGTGACCGGCGCACCGGCGCGAGGGCGGCGGACCGCCCGCCGCCGGGCCGGGCGCCGGGCCCGCGCCGGGTCAGTCCTCGAAGCCCTCCGCCGCGCGCTTCTCGCGCAGCTCGCGGATCGCGCGGCGGCGGGCCAGGCGGTGGGTGCGGCGGATCTGCGCCTCCTGGTTGCGGCGGCGGTCGCGGTCGGTCTCCGGGACCACCTGAGGCACCCGGCGCGGCTTGCCGTCGGCGTCCACGGCCGCGAAGACCAGATAGGCCGAGCCCACCTGGGTGGCCGGGGCGGACTCGTTCCAGCGTTCGGCGAGCACCCGCACGCCGATCTCCATAGAGGTCCGGCCGGTCCAGTTGACCTGCGACTTCACATGCACCAGATCGCCCACGCGGACCGGCTCCAGGAACACCATCTCGTCCATGGACGCGGTGACGGCGGGACCGCCGGAGTGCCGGCCGGCCACGGCGCCCGCGGCGTCGTCGACCAGCTTCATGATCACCCCGCCGTGCACCGTCCCCAGCAGGTTGGTGTCGTTGTGGGTCATGATGTGGCTGAGCGTGGTGCGGGAAGCGGATGTGGGCTTGCCCGGGATGTCCGGATCCGCGTCCGGGGCCTGATCTGTCATGACCCCTACCTTATGACGAAGTGACATTCGCGGAATTTGTGTCAGCTTCGCAACAGCGGCGCCCTTATTTTCCGACAACCCTTGTGGGGCACACGGCCCCGACCTGCACACTGGGGCGCATGAATGACTGGCCCCAGGGATGGTCCGACGACAACCGAGGCCCGCGCTACGGACGCGGCAGCGGCGGCGCGCAGCCGGAAGGCGCCCGCGTCATGCGTCAGGTGCAGCGCGGCTCGGCGGTACCGCCCGGCCAGCGCCCGTACGGCACGCCCGGCCCGTCGGCGGGCTACGGCGCCGGGGTCCCGCAGCAGCCGTCGTACGTCGACGGCCAGGGATACGACGACTACGACAGCGGCTACAACACCGGCCAGGTCTACGGCGGTGGCGGCCCGGGCGGCCCCGACGACCCCTACGGCCGAGGCGCCCGCCCCGCCCCGAACTGGCGGCGGCGGATCAAGCTGACGGCCCTGACGCTGGTGACCGTGCTCATCGTCACATCCGTGGCGACCTACTTCTGGGCCGACTCCAAGCTGAACCGGGACGTCGACCTCTCCAAGGTCATCGACCGGCCCGAGACCGGCGAGGGCACGAACTACCTGATCGTCGGCTCCGACAGCCGCAAGGGCATGACGGCCGAGGACAAGAAGAAGCTGCACACCGGTTCGGCGCCGGGCCAGCGCACGGACTCGATGATGATCCTGCACGTCGGCGGCAACGGCGACACCCTGATCTCGCTGCCGCGCGACTCCGACGTGGCGATCCCCTCCTACAAGGGGTCGACGTCCGGGAAGGTCTACCCGAACCAGGGCCGCCACACGAAGCTGAACGCGGCCTACGCCGAGGACGGCCCGACGCTGCTGGTCCGCACCATCGAGTTCAACACCGGCCTGCACATCGACCACTACGTGGAGATCGGCTTCGGCGGCTTCGCGAAGATCGTGGACGCGGTGGGCGGTGTCGAGATGAACCTCGACCAGGGCTTCAAGGACAAGTGGTCGGGCGCCGACTTCAAGGCGGGCAAGCAGACCCTGAACGGCGAGCAGGCCCTGGCCTTCGTCCGCACCCGGCACGCCTTCGCGGCGAGCGACCTGCAGCGCACCAAGAACCAGCAGAAGTTCCTGTCCGCGCTGGCCCACCAGGTGGCCACCCCGTCGACGGTCCTCAACCCGTTCAAGTTCTACCCGACCATGGGCGCCGGCCTGGACTCCCTGACCGTCGACAAGGACATGAGCCTGTGGGACCTGGCGTCGATGTTCTGGGCGATGAAGGGCGTCAGCGGCGGTGACGGCAAGTCCATGAACATGCCGGTCTCCGGCTCCTCCGGCGGCAACCTCGTCTGGGACAAGGCGAAGGTGAAGACCCTCGTGGACGAGCTGAAGAACGACGAGACGGTGACCGTCTCCGGCAACTAGGCGGTCCCGGAGGCCAGCAGCGCGACATGGGGAAGGGCCAGCAGCCCTTCCCCGTTGTCGTACGGGGCGCACAGCCGCTCGTACGCACGCCGGATGCGGCCGGTGGTCTCCGCGTCCTGCGAGGTCACGACCAGGCCGACGGTGGCGACACCGCCGGCCGCGCCGCCCCACCACTCCTCGACGGTCGCCCGGTGGTCCCACTCCAGTTCCTCCGCCCCGGCGCCGCCGAAGCCGGCCTCCGTGAGCAGCCCGGCCAGGCCCCGCGGCGTCCGCTCGAAGTCCTCGTCCGGAGCGAGCCGGGGCAGGTACGACGGCGGTACGGCGCCGCCCGCCGCGCACGCGGCACCCAGCAGCTCCTGTCCGCCCCCGCGCCGGGCGCCCCACAGAGCCACCGCGATCCGTCCTCCCGGCCGCAGCACCCGGCGCAGCTCGGTGAGGGCGGTGCGCGGCCGGCCCACGTGGTTGAGCACGAAGTTGCCGACGACCGCGTCGAACTCATCGTCCGGGAAGGGCAGTTCGGGCAGCACCGCCACCTCGGCGGCCACCCCGCGCCGGCGCGCCTCGGCGGCCATCCCGGCATCGGCGTCCACGGCCCGCACCAGCGCGCCCCGCTCCGCCGCCGCCAGCGCGGCCGTGCCGGTCCCGGTGCCGACGTCGAGCACCCGGGTCCCCGCGCCGACGCCGGCGGCGTCCAGCAGGGTGGGCACGGTGTGGGCGCACAGGCGCCCGAAGCTCCTGGCGTACGCCTCGGTCCGCCCGGCCCACATGGTCCGTTCGGCGGCGTCGAAGGCCGCCGTCGCATCCGTCTCGGTCATGCGCCCACCCTGCCGCACAAAAGATCAAGGGCACCCGGAAGGTGCCCTTGATCACACGCGGGCGCGCGAGGTCACATCCGGGCGCCCGCCATCGTCCGGCACATCTCCGCACAGCGGCGGCACGCCTCGGCGCAGCGCATGAGCTGCTGGTCGTCCGGCATGGACATACACGCCTCGGCGCACATGTCACAGGCCTTGGCGCACATCGCGCACATCTCCTGGGCCATGGGCGAGCGGCGCATCATCATGTCGGAGCACATGCGCGTCATCTCGGAGCAGTCCATGAGCGCGCGCATGATCTGCATCTGGGGCTGGCCGCCCATGTGCATGCAGGAGCTCATGGCCTCCTCGCACATGGTGTGCGCCGTCATGCAGGCCTCGACGCAGTCCTGCATCTCCTTGCTCATCGGGGTCATGGTTCCGGGCTGGGTCATGGCTCCTCCTGGGAAGGCTGGGGCCCGGATCGGGCCCTGTGTGCTTCCGTCCTACGCCCACCCATCCCGGCCCGCATGTGACCGACCGGTCGTAAGGCGCCCCGCAACGCACGGAAGGCGCCCCGGGGGACGCCTTCCGAAGACCGTGGAACCGGGAACGGCTACGGCAGGTTCCTTGCCATCACGATCCGCTGAACCTGGTTCGTGCCTTCGTAGATCTGGGTGATCTTCGCGTCGCGCATCATGCGCTCCACCGGGTAGTCGCGGGTGTAGCCGTAGCCGCCGAGGAGCTGGACGGCGTCGGTGGTGACCTCCATCGCCGTGTCCGAGGCGAAGCACTTGGCCGCGGCACCCAGGTAGGTGAGGTCCGCGTCGCCGCGCTCGGAGGCGGCGGCGGCCTGGTAGGTGAGGGCGCGGGCCGCGGAGATCTTCATCGACATGTCCGCGAGCATGAACTGGATGCCCTGGAAATCGGCGATCGGCTTGCCGAACTGCTTGCGCTCCTGGACGTAGCCCTTGGCGTAGTCGAGGGCGCCCTGGGCGACACCGAGCGCCTGGGCGGCGATGGTGATGCGGGTGTGGTCCAGGGTCTTCATGGCGGTGGCGAAGCCGGTGCCCTCCTCGCCGATCATGCGGTCGGCGGGGATGCGGACGTTGTCGAAGTAGACCTCGCGGGTCGGGGAGCCCTTGATGCCGAGCTTCTTCTCCGGGGCGCCGAAGGAGACGCCCTCGTCCGACTTCTCGACGACGAACGCCGAGATGCCCTTGGAGCGCTTGCTCGGGTCGGTGACCGCCATCACCGTGTAGTACTCGGAGACGCCCGCGTTGGTGATCCAGCGCTTCACGCCGTTGAGGATCCAGTGGTCGCCGTCGCGGACCGCCCGGGTCTTCATGCCGGCCGCGTCCGAGCCCGCCTCCGGCTCGGAGAGGCAGTACGAGAACATGCCGTCGCCCTTGGCGAGCGGGGTCATGTACTTCTTCTTCAGCTCCTCGCCGCCGGAGAGGATCACCGGCAGGGAGCCCAGCTTGTTCACCGCGGGGATCAGGGAGGAGGAGACGCAGGCGCGGGCCACCTCCTCGATCACGATCACCGTGGCGAGGGCGTCGGCGCCCGCGCCGCCGTACTCCTCGGGTACGTGCACGGCGTGCAGGTCGTTCGCGACGAGCGCGTCGTGGGCCTCCTGGGGGAAGCGGGCCTCCTCGTCGACCGCCGCGGCGAACGGCGCGATCTTCGCCTCGACCAGCGAGCGGACGGCGTCCCGGAGCATGTCGTGCTCCTCGGACGGGCGGTACAGGTCGAAGTCAGCCGTTCCGGCCACGGTCTCTCACGCTCCAAAGACGCTGTGATACTGACGCTAATTACCGTTAAGTAACTCAAATTTTAGTGGGCCGCCCGTAACCCGCCTACGTGAGCTTGGCGACAGCGGGAAAATTGCCCGCCGGGCGGCCCGACTATGCTCAGGCACCGCACGACCGAGTCCCCGAGCTGGAGCGCACCCATGAGCCTGAAGATCACCGTGATCGGCACCGGCTATCTCGGCGCCACGCACGCCGCGGCCATGGCCGAGCTGGGCTTCGAGGTACTCGGGCTCGACGTGGTGCCCGAGAAGATCGCCATGCTGGAGCGCGGCGAGACCCCGATGTACGAGCCGGGACTCGAGGAGCTGCTGCGCAGGCACGTGACCGGCTTCGAGGGGTCCTCGGGGCGGCTGCGGTTCACCACGGACTGGGCCGAGGTGGCCGAGTTCGGCGACGTGCACTTCGTGTGCGTGAACACCCCGCAGCGGCACGGCGACTACGCGGCCGACATGTCGTACGTCGACGCGGCCGTCGCCTCGCTCGCCCCGCATCTGCACGGCCCGGCGCTGGTGGTCGGCAAGTCGACCGTGCCGGTGGGCTCGGCGGACCGGCTGGCCACCTATCTCGCGGAGCACGCGCCCGCCGGCGCGGACGCGGAGCTGGCCTGGAACCCCGAGTTCCTGCGCGAGGGCTTCGCGGTGCAGGACACGCTGCACCCGGACCGGATCGTGGTCGGCGTGCGCAGCGAGCGGGCGGAGAAGCTGCTGCGCGAGGTGTACGCGACGCCGGTCGGCGAGGGCGCCCCCTTCGTGGTGACGGACTTCCCGACGGCCGAGCTGGTGAAGACCGCGGCGAACTCGTTCCTCGCGACGAAGATCTCGTTCATCAACGCGATGGCGGAGGTCTGCGAGGCGGGCGGCGGTGACGTGGCGCAGCTCGCGGAGGCCATCGGGTACGACGACCGGATCGGGCGGAAGTTCCTGCGCGCCGGGATCGGGTTCGGCGGCGGCTGCCTGCCGAAGGACATCCGGGCGTTCATGGCGCGCGCCGGTGAGCTGGGCGCGGACCAGGCGCTGACCTTCCTGCGGGAGATCGACTCCATCAACATGCGCCGGCGGGGCCAGATGGTGGAGATGGCGCGGGAGGCGCTGGGCGGCGGCTCGTTCCTGGGCAAGCGGGTGGCGGTGCTGGGCGCCGCCTTCAAGCCCGACTCGGACGACGTACGGGACTCGCCGGCGCTGAACGTGGCCGGGCAGATCCATCTGCAGGGCGGTCAGGTGACCGTGTACGACCCGAAGGGCATGGCGAACGCCCGCAGGGTCTTCCCGACGCTGGGGTACGCGGACTCCGCGCTGGAGGCCGTCCGGGGCGCCGACGTGGTGCTGCACCTGACGGAGTGGCGGGAGTTCCGCGAGCTGGACCCGGCGGCGCTGGGCGAGGTGGCGGCGGCCCGGCTGATCCTGGACGGGCGCAACGCGCTGGACCCGGAGATGTGGCGGCGGGCCGGGTGGACGTACCGGGCGATGGGCCGTCCGACCGCGTAGCGCCGGCTCCCGAGTGCTCTCCGGGCGACGCCGGTTCGGCCGAGGCTCAGTCGGCCGAACCGGCGTCTTCCCGCATTCTGCCCCACCGGGAGGCTACGTGGCCGTCGAACTCTCTGTGGTGTACGGCTCCTTCGCCCGGTAGCGGCGCATCTTGGCGCGCGCTCCGCACACCTGCATGGAGCACCAGCGGCCGCGGCCGGCGGGGCTTCGGTCGTAGTACGCCCAGTGGCAGGTCTCGGCGGCGCAGGCCTTCAGCCGGGTCCAGGTGCCCGCCACGAGTGCCTGGGCGACGGCCGCCGCGACCCGGGAGAGCAGTGGGCCGGTGTCGGCGGGGGCGAGGCCCGCCGAGCCGTCGGCGGGGTCGACGGTGACGCGCAGGGCGGCGTGGGCCAGCAGTTCGCCGAGCGGGGTGACCGCGCGGTGCGGCGGGTGGCCGGCGTGGGCGAGCAGGGTGGCCCGCAGGGACTCGCGCAGGACTTGGGCGCCGGGCCGTTCGTCCTCGGTGAGCCCGAAGAGCCGCAGGCCGTCGGCCGTGTCGAGCGTGTCCCGGCCGCTTTCCACGTCGAGTGTGTTCACCAGGGACTCGATCAGCGCCAGGCCCTCCGGGGCGGGTGATCGCTCGGTCATGTCCGCCTTCCACCTCCGCAATCCGGTTGCGACGTTACCCGCCATGCGGGAGCATGCGGTAACCGTTACCGGATGACCGGCTTCAACGGTAACTCGGACGTCGTGGAGGAAGTCATGGCTCTCGCCAAGCTGGGTGTGGTCGTACTGGACTGCCCGGACCCGCACGCGCTCGCCGGTTTCTACGCCGAGGTGCTGGGCGGCACCCCCGAGGGGGACGTGGAGTGGGTGGACCTGAAGGTGCCGGGCGGGCAGGCGCTCGCCTTCCAGCGCGCACCGGGACACGTCCCGCCGCGCTGGCCGTCGCCGGAGGCCTCCCAGCAACTGCATCTGGACCTGGTGGTGGAGGACCTGGACGAGGCGGAGCGGGGTGTGCTGGCGCTGGGCGCGAAGCCGCTGGCCGAGCAGGGCGGGAAGGGCTTCCGGGTTTACTCGGACCCGGCCGGGCATCCGTTCTGTCTCTGCGCCTGCTGACACCGTCCGCCGACATCAGGGAGAACCCATGGCCGTCGCCCGTCTGCGCACCGTCGTGCTCGACTGCCCCGACCCGCACGCCCTGGCCGCGTTCTACGCGGCGGTGGCGGGAGGCACCCCGGAGGCCGAGAGCGACAGATGGGTCGTCCTGAGGGTCCCCGACGGGCCGCGGCTCTCCTTCCAGCGGGCCGAGGGGTTCACCCCGCCCCGGTGGCCGCACGCCGACCGGGACTCGCAGCAGTTCCACCTGGACTTCGACGCGGGGCCGACCTGGGCGGAGATCGACGCGGCCCACGAGAAGGTCCTCGCGCTGGGGGCCCGGCCGCTGGATCTGGAGGACCGCGAGAAGAAGGACTTCCAGGTGTACGCCGATCCGGCCGGGCATCCCTTCTGCCTGTGCCGGATCGAGCGGCCGGACGGGCTGGACCGAGCGGCGCCGTAAGGGCGGGCCGAAGGGCGCCGTAAGGGCGGGTTGAAGGGCGCCGGGCGGGTCTAGCCGTCCAGTTCGGTGATGCTCGCGGTCGACGGGCCCCTGCGGTGCTGCGCGGTCCTGGCGGCGAAGTCCGCCCTGCGCAGCACCCGCTGTACGTTCTGCCAGGTCAGCAGGGCCAGCTCGGACTCGGCCCAGCCGCGGCGGAGCAGCTCGGCGATCAGCTGGGGATAGCGGGAGGGGTCGGCCAGGCCGCGGGGGTGGGCGGCTCCGGTGTCATAGGTGCCGGACAGGCCCACGGACTCGGGACCGGCGACATCGCGCACGTGGTCGAGATGGTCGGCGACGTCCCGGACGGTCGGGCCGGTCTGCTCGGCGGTCATCGGCACCATGCACAGGCCGCCGGCCGCGCCCAGGCCGGCGAGCAGGTCGTCGGGCAGGTTGGCGGGGTGCGGGCGCAGGGCGCGGGCCGCCGAGCGGGTGCACAGCACCGGCGCCCGCGACAGCGCCAGGGTCCGGCGCGCGGTGGCGTCGGCGGCGCCGGAGAGGTCGGCGAGCACGCCGAGGCGGTTCATCTCGCGGACCACCTCCTCGCCGAACCGGGTCAGCCCCGCCGCGCCCGCCCAGTCGGTGCCCGTCAGGGTGAGGACGCGCAGGCCGAGGGTGTGCAGGAGACGCAGGATGCCCAGGGAGTCGCCGAGCGCGGCCGCCCCGGCCGGGCCCAGCACGACGGCGACGCGGCCGCAGTTGCGGGCGTCGATGACCTGCCCGGCGGTGAGCGCCGGACGCAGGCTCTCCGGGTGGGCGTCGATCACCGAGCGGGCGAACTCCAGCTGCTCCAGGGTGGCGCTCACCACCCGGTCCCCGCCGAGCCCCTCGGGCAGGTGCAGCGACCAGAACAGGGCGCCCACGCCGCCCGCGCGCATCCGGGGGACGTCGGTGTCCAGGGAGGTGTCGCCCAGCTCCAGTTCGTACCAGGGCAGCCGGCGCAGAGCCCGGGGCAGTCCGCTGTGCCCGTCGGCGACGGGGTGGTCGGCGAGCAGGACGCGGGCGTCCTCCAGGTGCTCGGTGCCCGGGCCGTCCGGTTCGTACGGTGCGGCCGGGAAGGTGCCGTCCGGCAGGCTGTCGCTCTCGCCGACCTCGGTCGTGGTGGGCGTGTCGTCCTGGAGGTCGGTCATGGCGGGCTCCGTACATCGTCGTGTGCGACGCCGGCCGTGAGCTGCGCGTGAGGTGACCGGCGTAGGGCCACCGTCCCACGGAGCTGGAGGATCTTTCCTGGTGAGTAAGGCGTTCGGGGGTACCCCTGCCCCTCCGGCCGGCTCCCTCCCGGACCGCCGGACGGCCACGCACCACCAGGCGGACGGAGCCACGCCGGACGGCGCCGAAGGGCCGCCGCAGGACCGGACGCGGTCGGCGGACACGGCCGACACGCACGACCAGGCGGGCGCAGTCACGCCGGACAGCGCCGACGGGCCCGCAGAAGAGCCCGCCGCAGGACCGGACGCGGTCGCGCTCGGCGGACCCGCCGGACGGCGGCCGCCCAGGGCGGCGGGCAGGGCGGAGCCGGCGAACGGGCCGGGCGGCGCCGTAGTACCGGCCGGACCGCAGGACGGACCGGGGCGCCGGCCGAGAGCTACCGACGGCCAGGCGGAATTACCGGCCGCACCCGACCACCGGGAGAGCCGTGCCGTCGGTCGCGTCCGTTCGCGGATGCGCCGGGTGGCCAGGACGGCCGACCCGGCGAACAGGCGGGACCGCCGGACGGACGGCCCGCCGGGCGGGCCCGCCGTCCGGCCGGCCGCCGTCAGGCCCCGGCGCCGTCCAGGGACTCGATCGTCGCTTTGGACGGGGTGCGGGTGGCCCGGAGGTCGCGGGCGACGTCCTCCGCCGCGCCCAGTACGCGCACCGCGTTCTGCCAGGTCAGCTTGGCCAGGTCGGGGCGGGACCAGCCGCGGTCGAGGAGTTCGGCGAGCAGGTTCGGATAGCCGGAGACGTCGTCCAGGCCGTCCGGGGTGAACGCCGTGCCGTCGTAGTCGCCGCCGATGCCGAGGTGGTCGATGCCCGCGACCTCGCGCATGTGGTCGAGGTGGTCGGCGACCGTGGACACCGTGGCGACCGGGCGCGGGGTGCTCTCCTCGAAGGCGCGGTGCACCTTCATGGCCTCAGCGGTGGTGTCGAGGTGGTGGAAGCCGTGGGCGCGCAGGTTCGCGTCCGCCGCCGCCGTCCAGTCGACCGCCGCCTGGAGCACGAACTTCGGCACGAACGTCACCATCGCCATGCCGCCGTTGGCGGGCAGCCGCTCCAGGACGTCGTCCGGGATGTTGCGCGGGTGGTCGCAGACGGCCCGGGAGGAGGAGTGCGAGAAGATCACCGGCGCGGTGGAGGTGTCCAGCGCGTCGCGCATGGTCGTCGCCGCCACGTGGGACAGGTCGACGAGCATGCCGAGCCGGTTCATCTCGCGCACGACCTCGTGGCCGAACGCCGACAGGCCGCCGACGTTCGGATCGTCGGTCGCGGAGTCCGCCCAGTCGTTGTTGTCGTTGTGGGTGAGCGTCATGTAGCGCACGCCGAGTGCGTACAGGCCGCGCAGGGTGCCGAGCGAGTTGGCGATGGAGTGACCGCCCTCTGCCCCCATCAGGGAGGCGATACGGCCGCCCTGCCGCGCCGCCTCCATGTCCGCCGCGGTCAGCGCGGGGGCCAGGTCGGCCGGATAGCGCTCGATCAGCTGCCGTACGCAGTCGATCTGCTCGAGCGTGGCGGGCACCGCGCCGGGCCGGTCCGACGGCACGAAGACCGACCAGTACTGTGCGCCGACGCCGCCGGCGCGCAGCCGGGGGAGGTCGGTGTGCAGGTGGGCGTTCTGGTCCGCGGCGATGTCCCGGGCGTCCAGGTCGTAGTTGACCTGGGCACGCAGGGCCCACGGCAGGTCGTTGTGGCCGTCGACCACCGGGAACTCACGCAGCAGCTCGCGGGCCTCGTCCAGGGAGGGCATGCGCGTCACTTCCCGAAGCCGAAGCCGCTGCCCGCGCCCTCGACCTTGGTCCGCAGGCGCTTGCCCTTCTCGGTGGCCTGGTCGTTGAGTTCCTGCTGGAAGTCGCGCATCCGCTGCAGCAGTTCCTCGTCGTGCGCGGCGAGCATGCGGGCCGCGAGCAGACCGGCGTTGCGGGCACCGGCGACGGAGACGGTGGCGACCGGGACGCCGGCCGGCATCTGCACGATCGACAGCAGGGAGTCCATGCCGTCGAGGTACTTCAGCGGGACCGGGACGCCGATGACCGGCAGCGGGGTGACGGAGGCGAGCATGCCGGGCAGGTGGGCGGCACCGCCGGCGCCGGCGATGATCGCCTTCAGGCCGCGGTCGGCCGCCTGCTCGCCGTACGTGATCATCTCGCGCGGCATGCGGTGGGCGGAGACGACGTCCACCTCGTAGGCGATCTCGAACTCGTCCAGCGCCTTGGCGGCGGCCTCCATGACGGGCCAGTCGGAGTCCGACCCCATGACGATGCCAACAACGGGGCTCATTCGGTGATGGTGCCTCTCAGGTAGCCGGCAGCGTGACGGGCGCGCTCCAGCACGTCGTCCAGGTCGTCGCCGTAGGTGTTGACGTGTCCGACCTTGCGGCCGGGCTTCACGTCCTTGCCGTACATGTGGATCTTGAGCTTGGGGTCGCGGGCCATGCAGTGCAAGTACGCGGAGTACATGTCCGGGTAGTCGCCGCCCAGGACGTTGACCATGACGGTCCACGGGGCGCGCGGGCGCGGGTCGCCGAGCGGGAGGTCGAGGACCGCGCGGACGTGGTTGGCGAACTGGGAGGTGACCGCGCCGTCCTGGGTCCAGTGGCCGGAGTTGTGCGGGCGCATCGCGAGTTCGTTGACGAGGATGCGGCCGTCGCGGGTCTGGAACAGCTCGACGGCGAGGTGGCCGACGACGCCGAGTTCCTTGGCGATGGTCAGGGCCATCTCCTCGGCCCGCAGCGCGAGGTCCTCGTCGAGGTCGGGGGCGGGCGCGATGACGGTGTCGCAGACGCCGTTCACCTGCTGCGACTCGACCACCGGGTACGCGACGGCCTGGCCGTGCGGGGAGCGTACGACGTTGGCGGCGAGCTCGCGGACGTAGTCGACCTTCTCCTCGGCGAGGACGGGCACGCCCGCGCGGAACGGGTCGGCGGCCTCCTCGACGGAGTCGACGACCCAGACGCCCTTGCCGTCGTAGCCGCCGCGGACGGTCTTCAGGACGACGGGGAAGCCGTCGCCCTCGGCGCCGTCGGCGAGGCCTTCGCGTGCGAAGGCGGCCACGTCCCGCGGGTCGCTCACGATGCGGTGCCGCGGGCACGGGATGCCGATCGCGTCGAGCTTCGCCCGCATCACGCCCTTGTCCTGGGCGTGCACGAGCGCGTCGGGCCCCGGGCGCACGGGGATGCCGTCCGCCTCCAGGGCTCTGAGGTGCTCGGTGGGTACATGTTCGTGATCGAAGGTGATCACATCGCACCCGCGCGCGAACTCACGCAGCGTGTCCAGGTCGCGATAGTCGCCGACGACGACATCGTTCACGACCTGTGCCGCGGAATCCTGAGGGGTGTCACTGAGGAGCTTGAACCTGATGCCCAACGGGATGCCGGCTTCGTGCGTCATACGCGCGAGCTGCCCCCCGCCGACCATGCCGACTACCGGGAACGTCACCCCCCTAGCGTATCGGCCACGCCGACCCGCCCGGCTTACCGGCCTCGCACCCGCTCTTACCCTGGGCTTTCCCGGATCTTTCCGACGCGTTCCCAAGCTGTGGCCTCGTCCGCAGGCGCCCGGGGTGCGGCCTGGATAGCATGGCTTGGCTGACGAAACCTACGGACGGGAGCTGCACAGCCATGGAACTACGTTCCTCGGGGCTGCAACGGCTCGTACGCGAGGTGGCCAAGTTCGGTGCCGTCGGCGGTGCCGGTGTCCTCGTCAACCTGGGCGTGTTCAACCTGGTCCGGCACGTCTCCGACCTGCCGGTGGTGCGCGCCAGCATCATCGCGACCGTCGTCGCCATCGCCTTCAACTACGTGGGGTTCCGTTACTGGACGTACCGGGACCGCGAGAAGAGCGGGCGCACCCGGGAGCTCACGCTGTTCCTGCTGTTCAGCGCGATCGGCCTGGTGATCGAGAACGGTGTGCTGTACCTGGCGACCTACGGCTTCGGCTGGGACAGCCCGCTGCAGAGCAACGTCTTCAAGTTCGTGGGCATCGGCGTCGCCACCCTGTTCCGCTTCTGGTCGTACCGGAGCTGGGTGTTCCGTGCCATGCCCGCCCGGGAGGCGGTGGCGGGCGCGGAGTCGATCCTGGCGCAGCAGCCCAAGAAGCCCGCGCCCGCGCAGGCGTCCGAGCCCCGCCAGCGCGTTCCGTAGCCAGCGCGTTCCGTAGCCGGTCGCGCGGCGGGCCGCCTGCCGCGGCCGGTCGCTCGTAGCCGGTTCCGCTGGACCGGCCGGTCCGCCCGTGGCCCGGTTCAGGCGGTGGCTGCCGCTAGCGGACCGTGGGCCCGCTCTCGTCCGGCTCGCGGGCCGGGGGCGTGCGGGACAGGAAGAGGCCGAACACCGGCGGCTGGGCCTGGAGCAGCTCCAGACGGCCCCCGTCGGCCTCGGCCAGGTCGCGGGCCACGGCCAGTCCGATGCCCGTGGAGTTGCGGCCGCTGATGGTGCGCTCGAAGATCCGCGCGCCGAGGTCGGCCGGGACGCCGGGCCCCTCGTCGGTGACCTCCACGACCGCCTGGTTGCCGGTGACCCGGGTGCGCAGGGCCACGGTCCCGCCGCCGTGCATGAGGGAGTTCTCGATCAGCGCGGCCAGCACCTGCGCGACCGCGCCGGGGGTGCCGACGGCGTTCAGGTGCCGCTTGCCGGAGGAGACCACGGCCCGGCCGGCGCTGCGGTAGGCGGGCCGCCACTCGGCGAGCTGCTGCTGGATGACCTCGTCGAGGTCGAAGGTGACGGCGGAGCCGGTGCGGGGGTCGCGGGCGTTGGTCAGCAGCCGCTGCACCACGTCGGTCAGCCGCTCGACCTGGGTCAGCGCGATCGTCGCCTCGTCCTTCACCGTGTCCGGGTCGTCGGTGAGGGTGATCTCCTCCAGCCGCATGGACAGCGCGGTCAGCGGCGTACGGAGCTGGTGGGAGGCGTCGGCGGCGAGGCGCCGCTCGGCGGTCAGCATGCGCCCGATCCGCTCGGCGGAGGAGTCCAGGACGTCGGCGACCCGGTCCAGCTCGGGGACGCCGTACCGCTTGTGCCGCGGGCGCGGGTCTCCGGAGCCGAGGCGTTCGGCGGTCTCGGCGAGGTCGGTCAGCGGGGAGGCGAGGCGGTTGGCCTGGCGGACGGCGAGCAGTACGGCGGCGACCACCGCGAGCAGCGCCACCAGCCCGATGATCAGCAGGGTGCGGCCGACCTCCCGGGTGACCGCGGAGCGCGGCTCCTGCACGGTGACCGTCTCGCCCTCCTCGCCCCGCTGCGTGGCGTGGATGACGTCGCCCTCGGGCTTGCTGCCGATCTCGATCGGGGTCCGGCCGGGGACGCTGATGACCGCGTACTGGTCCTTGCTGACCGGGTTGCGCAGGACCTCGGAGTTGACGTTCTCCTCCGCGAGGATGCGGCTGTCCACGATGCTCGCCAGCCGCACCGCCTCGGACTCGACCCGCTCCTGGGCGCTGCTGGTGATGGTCCGCGTCTCGACGATCACCAGGGAGACCCCGAACACGGCGATCACGACGAGGACGACGGCGAGGGTGGACTGGATGAGACGTCGGCGCATGTCCTCGTTACCTGAAGCGGTGCCGGTCCCCCGGTGGGGGGCTCAGCTCTTCTCGAAGCGGAATCCGACTCCGCGCACGGTGGCGATGTAGCGGGGGTTCGCCGCGTCGTCGCCGAGCTTCTTGCGCAGCCAGGAGATGTGCATGTCCAGGGTCTTGGTGGACGACCACCAGGTGGTGTCCCAGACCTCGCGCATGAGCTGGTCCCGGGTGACCACGCGTCCGGCGTCCCGCACCAGCACCCGCAGCAGGTCGAACTCCTTCGCGGTGAGCTGGAGTTCCTCCTCGCCCATCCAGGCGCGGTGCGACTCGACGTCGATGCGCACCCCGTGGGTGGCCGGGGGCTGCTGGGGCTCGGCGGCGCCGCGCCGCAGCAGGGCCCGTACCCGGGCGAGCAGTTCGGCGAGCCGGAAGGGCTTGGTGACGTAGTCGTCGGCGCCCGCGTCGAGGCCGACGACGGTGTCCACCTCGTCGGCGCGCGCGGTCAGGATGAGGATCGGCACGGACTGCCCGTCGGCACGCAGCCGGCGGGCGACCTCCAGGCCGTCCATACCGGGCAGGCCCAGGTCGAGCACGACCAGGTCGACACCGCCCTGGATGCCGGCGTCGAGTGCGGTGGGTCCGTCCTCGCGCACCTCGACCTCGTAACCTTCCCGGCGCAGTGCGCGGGCCAGCGGCTCCGAGATGGACGCGTCGTCCTCGGCGAGCAGTACACGGGTCATGAGGTGATGGTAGACCGCCCGCGCTCGGTGCCGGGGTGTGATCGCTTCCCGGGATTCTTACCTTGCCGGGCCAGTGGTACGAACCATTGCCTGAGGGATGCGATCGTAGAGGAGACCTTCGAATCAGGCCCCACGGTTCCCTCGACACCTGTGATCCGTGTCTCAAGTCCTTCCATATCCGGCACTGTCCTGACGTAAAGTGACGTGAACGCCTGTAGCACACCGGGGACCTTTGGCGGGCAGTTGTCGCTGAAGGTCTCTTTTGTGTGCGGGCTGACGAAGATCAGCCCTGAAAGGAATGACCTCTGGCCGGGCTCCGGACGCAGTGACGCGTACGGGGCGTGGATCCCGGTGGTCTCCGTCCGCCGCTCCGCGATCCGGAGCGGGCTCCCCCTGGGCGTGGGGGTGGACGAGCGACCCTGCCGGTGCCGGCCACCCCCCACCGGGCGCGCAACGCTCCATCGCGCGTCCCGACCAGCAAGGAACGACCATGGCGTCCAGCCTGACGAAGGACTCGGTCCGCCCGGGCACCCCCGGGTCCGAGAAGACCTTCTTCGGCCACCCCCGCGGACTGGCCACTCTCTTCATGACCGAGATGTGGGAGCGTTTCTCCTACTACGGCATGAAGGCCCTGCTCACCGTCTACCTGCTGTCCGGCGGCCCCGACGCCGGCAAGGGCAGCATGGGCGGCGGCCTGGCCATGGACGTGGCCACCACCACGGTGATCGTGTCCGTCTACTCGGCGATGGTGTACCTGCTCGCCATGCCCGGCGGCTGGCTCGGCGACCGCGTCTGGGGTCCGCGCAAGACGGTGGCCATCGCGGCTGTGACGATCATGTCCGGCCACATCGTGCTGGCCCTGCCCGGCGGTCAGGCCCCGTTCTTCGCCGGTCTGGCGCTGGTCGCGGCCGGTTCGGGTCTGCTCAAGGCCAACATCTCCACGATGGTGGGGCACCTGTACGACGGCCCGGACGACCCGCGCCGTGACGGTGGCTTCACGATCTTCTACATGGGCATCAACGCGGGCGCCTTCTTCGCCCCGCTGGCCATCGGCACCGTCGGCCAGGAGGTCAACTGGCACCTCGGCTTCGGCATGGCCGCGGTCGGCATGGCGGTCGGTCTGGCCGCGTTCCTGCTCGGCACCCGCCACCTGAACCCGCAGAGCAACGTCGTCCCGAAGCCGCTGAGCACCGAGGAGCGCTCCTCCTGGCTGCGCAAGGGCCTGACCTGGCTCATCATCGCGGCCGTGTTCTACGGCGTCGTGGGCTTCACCGGCCACTTCACCCTGAACTGGGCGATGATCCCGCTGACCGTCATCGGTCTGATCATCCCGGCCGGTGTGCTGATGCGCATCAAGCGGGACAAGGAGCTCTCGTCCACCGAGCAGTCGAAGATGACCGGCTACATCTGGTTCTTCGTCGCGGCCGCCGTGTTCTGGATGATCTACGACCAGGGCGCGTCCACCGTCCAGGCGTTCGGCGAGGGCAAGGCCTCCGGCGCGCTGCTGGGCTTCGACTTCCCGTCCTCCTGGTACCAGTCGCTGAACCCGCTGTTCATCATGGCGCTGGCCCCGGTCTTCGCCTGGGTCTGGATGTGGCTGAACCGCCAGGGCAAGGAGCCCAGCACCATCGTGAAGTTCTCGATGGGCCTGGTCCTGATCGGCGTGTCGTTCTTCTTCTTCCTGATCCCGCTGGGCATGGCCGCCAACGGCACCGCGGTCAGCCCGATGTGGCTGGTCGGCATCTACTTCATCCAGACCGTCGGTGAGCTGTGCCTGTCGCCGGTGGGCCTGTCGGTGACGACGAAGATGGCCCCGGCCAAGTACGCCAGCCAGATGATGGGCGTGTGGTTCCTCGCGGTCACCGCGGGCGACTCCATCACCAGCCTGCTGTCCAACCCGGCCATAGCCGGGGTCGACCTCGGCGGCACGGGCGCGGTCTTCGGGGAGGCGGCCCTCGCGGCCCTCGCCGGATTCGCGGTGTGGATGTACCGCCGGAAGGTGAAGTCGCTGATGGGCGACGTGCGCTGACGCACCCCCATACGCAAGGACGGAGGGCCGCCGCACATCGTGTGCGGCGGCCCTCCGTCGTTGTCCGGGTCCCCGGACCAGGTGGTCAGGACTTCGTCTCGACCGACCAGGACCGGGTGAAGCTGCTGAAGCCGCACATCACGGTGGACTTCTGACCCGGCTTCACCCAGGGCCCCCAGACGTACCACGGGATCTCGTGCGGGGTGCCCCGGCCGCGGACGACGTCGCAGACCAGCTTCACCCGGTGCCGGGCCACCTTCTTGCCCGACGCGGACTTCTTGCACGTGGACGTGGCCTTGGGCCGGCCCAGGTCGAGGTGGACCACGGCCGTGCACTTGTACTTGGCGCCGGCCGCCTCCGCGGTGCCCGCGGTGGCCAGGCCGGTCCCCGTCGCCATGAGGACGGCGGCGAGCGCGCCGCCCGCCACCTTCTTCCCCCAGATCATTTGCTCCTCTTTCCTCCGCCGGGCATCGCAGGCGATGGTCAATCGCTCAACTGCGGATTCGCCCGACGGGCAGCGTGCTTGTTCGCTTTGCTTGCACGAACGACGGGGACGCTATGCCGTATTTGATCTTGGAGGCAAATCACCTGGGGGGTTCTGAGCAAGATCTGAGGTGCGGGGCGCCTGGGCGCGGCAGGGGCGATCAGGAGAAGACCTGTGCCGGGGCGGCAACGCCGGCGGGCGGCCGGTGGGGATGCCGGTGACGCGAGCGGATCGCTCGGTGGCGTGACGGCGTCTTGGCGCGTGGCCGCGATCGGTGGGAGCGCCCGTGCCCCGCAGGGGATCGCTCGGTGGCCGTGCCGACGCGTCGGCACCGGGAGCGGGCCCGCGCGGGCGGGTGACGCCGGGACGGCCGCCGGAGCGGCCGACACCCTTCGGCGGTTTACGCGGGTGCGCCCAGTTCCGCCCACACGGTCTTGCCGTCGCGGCCGGGGACGCGGAGGACGCCCCAGTCCAGGCAGAGCCGCTGCACGATGAACATGCCGTGGCCGCCGGGGCGGCCGGCGCGGTGCGGGGTACGGGGGGCCGGCTGGCCGGTGCCCCGGTCGGAGACCTCCAGCCGGATCACCTTGTTGTCGCAGGCGAGGAGCAGCTCGTCCGGGCCCTCGGCGTGCAGACAGGCGTTGGTGACCAGCTCGGACACCACGAGCAGCACGTCCTCGGCGGCGGCACGCTGATCGGCGCCGGCCGCGGGCAGCCAGCCCCACGCGTACAGCGCCTGGCGGGTGAAGTCACGGGCGAGCGGGACGACGCCGCTCTCGCCGTCCAGGCGCAGCGTGCGTACCTGCCGCCCCCGCCCCGGGGGCGCACCCTCGGACGGCACGGACGGCGCGGCTGCCCCCGCGGGCGCGCCCGGCTCCGGCGCACCCCCTTCGGACGCCCCGGAAGCGCCGCTGGGCTCCGGGCCGCGGTCGCCCGGCGAGTAAGGCCGGGTGGTGCTCATCAGCGCTTCACCTCACCGATCCACCAGTTCACAGTTCAACATTCCGGCACCGGTCGGTGCCGGGCGGTCCGTACACAGTCCGCCCACGACTCCTCCGTCGTCCGTCCCTCGCACGTACGTCGCGCCCAGGCCGTTCATCGGTTCCCGGACGGCCCGGCGTGCCCGCGGTCGACGGCTTTCAGGATGACTCCTGCCCGACGGATCCGGCGGAACACCCCCCGTTTGGACATGAACGGTGCCCCGTACAGATATCGGGCGTCCGCGAGCGGCGGGAGCAAGGCTTCAGTCGGAGTCGCCGGCCAGTGCGGCCTCTACGGAGTCGTGGACGGTGAAGACCGCCTCGGCCCCGGTGATCTCGAATACGCGTGCCACCACCGGCAGCATGCCCGCCAGGTGGACGCCGCCGCCGGCGGCCTCCGCCTTGAGCCGCGCCCCGAGCAGAACGTTCAGTCCCGTGGAGTCGCAGAACTCAAGCCGCGAGCAATCCACCACGAGCCGTGAGAACCCCTTCTCCAGAAGGTCGTCGAGCGGCTCGCGCAGAAGATCGGCGGTGTGGTGGTCCAGTTCACCCGCAGGTGTAACTACGGCGCTGGGACCCTCTTCCCGCACCTCCACCAGAAGCCGGCCCGACTGTGCGCTGCCGACCGTCCCGTGGTCCATGCCGTCTCTCTCCCGAGGTCGTGGCTGCTGATGCCCTCGAACATTACGCCTTTCAATCGCACTCCGACACCCGAACAACCTCCCACAATCGGACATATCACTACAGAACGCACTTGCGACGTGCTCGGTGAAGCAGGTAGGGCTAGTAAGGACACACAGCCCTACAGCCGGCTTCGGAGGCGCCGCACACCGTACGTGCACGTTTTTTGGCTTCGGCAGCCATATGCCGAGAACGATGGAGGACACCCATGTCACCCCGGCTCGACGAATCGCATACCCCGATCGCGACGTCGACACCCCCACCGGAACTGGATCATCCCATCAATCCCCTCGAAGCGATCGAGGGACTCCCGGAGATCCCGCCCTTCGACGAGGTAGGCCCGGTCGACGCCCGGGCGCTGTCCCGGACGCTCTTCGAGCGCCTGGAGTCGCTCGAGGAGGGGACGCCCGACTACTCGTACGTGCGCAACACGCTCGTCGAGCTGAACCTCGCGCTGGTCAAGTTCGCCGCCTCCCGCTTCCGCTCCCGCAGCGAGCCGATGGAGGACATCATCCAGGTCGGCACCATCGGCCTGATCAAGGCGATCGACCGCTTCGAGCTCTCCCGCGGTGTGGAGTTCCCCACGTTCGCGATGCCGACCATCATCGGCGAGATCAAGCGCTTCTTCCGTGACACCTCCTGGTCCGTGCGGGTGCCGCGCCGGCTGCAGGAACTGCGGCTGGACCTGGCCAAGGCCGGGGACGAGCTGGCGCAGAAGCTGGACCGCGCCCCCACCGTGGCGGAACTCGCCGAGCGGCTCGGCATCTCCAACGACGAGGTCGTCGAGGGCATGGCCGCCTCCAACGCCTACACCGCCTCCTCCCTGGACGCCCAGCCCGAGGAGGACGACTCCGAGGGCGCCCTCGCGGACCGCATCGGGTACGAGGACCACGGGCTGGAAGGCATCGAGTACGTCGAGTCGCTGAAGCCGCTGATCGCCGAACTCCCCTCCAGGGATCGGAAGATCCTGTCACTGCGCTTCGTCGCGGGTATGACCCAGTCGGAGATCGGCGAGGAACTGGGCATCTCCCAGATGCACGTCTCCCGGCTGCTGTCGCGGACGCTCGTGCGGCTGCGCAAGGGGCTGACCGTCGAGGAGTGACCACCACCGAGGAGTGATCCCTTTGGTGCCGCGTGCCAGGCGGCCCGGCCCGTGACGGCCGGGCCGCTTCGCTGTTCACGGGACGGACCTCCCCGGATGGGGGGTACCCGGGGCCCCAGCCCTCAACCCGGCCCGCTCTCGGGTCGCTCTCCGGGATCCGCGCGCCCCCGTCATGCGCGAACCGTTACCGGGGTTACCCCGGGAAACGTCTTTCCCGATCAGTGTCGCTCCACCACCATGAGCCCCCAAACCGGCCGGTACGCCGGAGAGTTCGGGGGGACGGAGGGCACACGATGGCTCAGGGCGGCGAAGGGGCCGAGGCGGACACGGGACTCGCCGAGGCGCCGGACGCGCGGCTGACGGCACTGCTGCGCACCCCGTCCCCGACGGCCTTCCCGGCCCTTCAGGAACTGCGCCGCCGGCACCACCCGGCGGTCCTCGCCTACGCCCGGCTGTGCACCGCGAGCGAGTCGGCCGCCCGCAGGCTGGCGGCGGAGACCCTCACCGAGGCGGCCCGCGAGACGGCCCGCGGCCGGGAGCCCAACGTGCCCCTGCGCCATCAGCTCCTGCTGCTCACCGCCCGGCTGGCGGCCGCCTGGGCGGCCGACGAACGCTCCGCGGGCGTCGACGCGGGCCTGCTGCTGGTCCTGAACGCCGGCGGCCTGCCCGACGGACCCGTACCGCCACTCCTCCCGGCGTTCCAGACGCTCCCGTCCCGCACCCAGGGCCTGATCTGGTACGGCGTCCTCGAAGCGGAGCCCGCCGAGCGCACCGCCACCTGTCTGGGCCTGAGCCGCGTGGACGTGACCCATGACACCCCGCAGGCGCTGCAGGCGCTGGCCCAGGCCTGCCTGCGGCACCGTCTGGCCGGCTCGGACGACCCGCGCTGCGCCGACTTCCGCCGGCTGATCGAGGAGGCGGTACGGCCCGACGGCCCCCGGCGCAGCGCGGACCTGGACGCCCACCGCGCCCACTGCCCGCACTGCACGGCCGCCGTCGAGGAGCTGACCGCGCTGCGGGACGCCCCGCGGCAGACCCTGGCGGACGGCCTGCTCCCCTGGCACGGGACGGCGTACCTCCGGCCCGCCGGTCCGGTTCCCGCGCCCGGCCCGCGTGCCGCGCTCCGGAGCCGGCCGCCCGGGCGCCGCTACCTGCTGGCGTCGGCCGCGCTGGGTGTCGCCCTGGCCCCCCTGCTGGTCTTCCTGCTCTCCCCGTCCGAGGCCTCGGACCGGCACGCGACGGCGGCGACGCCCGCTCCCCCGCCGGTGACGGTGACGGCCACGGTCTCGCTGTCCCCGCCGGCCGCCCCGGCTCCGTCGCGCACCACCGAGTCGCCGTCGCCGTCACCGAGCAGGACTTCGCACCGCCCGGCCACCTCCCCGCCGCCCACCCGCGGCGCCCCGCCGCCGTCCCCGCCGCCCGCGCCGCCGGGCAGCTCCTTCGCCCAGGTGGTGAACCTGGCCACGGGCCGCTGCCTGGACATCCGGGACGGCGAGCTGTGGAAGGGCAACGACGTCGTCATGGCGCCCTGCGACTCCTCCGCCACCCAGCGCTGGCGGGTCGACGCGGATCCGGGCGTCCTGCGCTCGGCCGCCGACTCCGACTTCTGCCTGGACAGCCGCGGCGCGACCGACCGGGGCGTGGGCATCTGGGAGTGCGACTCGGTCTACGGCGGCAACGGCCGGAACCTCCGCTTCGGCGTCGACCCCGACGGCACCGTCCGCCCGGCGATCGACACCGGCACCGCGGTGACCCCGGACGGCGGCGACGGGGTCGTACTGCGGCCGCTGGACGGTGAGCGGGCGCAGCGGTGGCGGGCCGGGGCCGCCTGAGCGGCCCGCGCGGCCGCCCGGATCAGACCTCGCGCACGCCGCGCCGCCAGACACCGGCGGTCAGCGGCACGCCCGGCCGGTAGGCCAGGTGCACATGGCTGGGGGCGTCGAGCAGCAGCAGGTCGGCGCGGGCCCCCGGGGTGAGGCGGCCGATGTCCGTGCGGCGCAGGGCCGCCGCGCCGCCGGCCGTGGCCGACCAGACCGCCTCGTCCGGGGTCATCCCCATGTCCCGCACCGCGAGCGCGATGCAGAAGGGGACCGAGGAGGTGAACGACGAGCCCGGGTTGCAGTCCGTGGACAGGGCCACGGTGACGCCCGCGTCCAGCAGCCGCCGGGCGTCCGGCCACTCGGCGCGGGTGGAGAACTCGGCGCCGGGCAGCAGGGTGGCGACCGTGTCGCTGTGGGCGAGGGCGTCGACGTCCGCGTCGGTGAGGTGGGTGCAGTGGTCGGCACTGGCCGCGTCCAGCTCGACGGCGAGCTGGACACCGGGGCCGTAGGAGAGCTGGTTGGCGTGGACCCGGGGGTGCAGGCCCTTGTCCCGGCCCGCGGTGAGGATCGCGCGGGCCTGGTCGCCGTCGAAGGCGCCCTTCTCGCAGAAGACGTCGATCCAGCGGGCGTGCGGCGCGCAGGCGTCGAGCATCTCGCCGGTGACCAGGGCGACGTAGGCCGCCGGGTCGTCGGCGTGTTCGGGGGCGACGATGTGGGCGCCGAGGAACGTCACCTCGTCGGTGTGCCGGGCGGCGATGCGCAGGGCGCGGGCCTCGTCCTCGACGGTGAGGCCGTAGCCCGACTTCGTCTCGAAGGTGGTGGTGCCCTGGCGGAGGGCCTCGGTCAGGTAGCGGGTGAGGTTCGCCTCCAGCTCCGCGTCGGTGGCGGCGCGGGTGGCCGCGACCGTGGTGCGGATGCCGCCCGCGGTGTAGGAGCGGCCGGACATCCGGGCGTTGAACTCCTGGGTGCGGTCTCCGGCGAAGACCAGGTGGGAGTGGGAGTCCACGAAGCCCGGCAGCACCGCCCGGCCGCCCGCGTCGACCCGGTTGTCGGTGGCGGGTGCTTTCCTGGATTCACCGGTCCACGCGATGCGGTCGCCGTCGACGACGACGGCCGCGTCCTGGATCAGGCCGAGGGGGGAGCCTCCCCCACTCTCGAACTTGCTCGAGCGGGGGGACCCCGACCCCAGGGAGGGGTCGTTGGTGACCAGCGTGGCGATGTTGGTGATGACGGTGCTGCTCATGGTGTCCTCGTGGGTGGCCGGTCGGGGGTCGGCGGAATGCGGCGGCGCGGGCGTCAGCCGCGCAGGGCTTCGATCGCGTCGGCGAGCGCTCTCGGCACGTCCGGGACGAGGGCGTGGACCCCGTCCCGTACGACATGACGGCCGCCCACGACCGTGTGCCGCACGTCCGCCGCGGTCGCCGCGAATACGGCCGTCTCGGCGCCCAGCCGGGGCAGCGGCCCGGCCGTCCTGACCGAGTCGAGCGCGATCGTCGTCAGGTCGGCGAGCGCGCCCGCCTCGATGGCGCCGGCGTCCTGCCAGCCGAGGGCCGCGTGGCCGTCGGCGGTGGCGGCCCGCAGCAGGGCCGCGGCCGTCCAGTGGCCGCGGGTGCGGGTGCGCAGCCGCTCGTTCAGCTCCATCGCGCGCGCCTCTTCGAACAGGTCGATGACCGCGTGGCTGTCGGAGCCCAGGGAGAGCGGGGAGCCCGCCCGCTGCAGGGCGACGGCCGGTCCGATGCCGTCGGCGAGGTCGCGTTCGGTGGTGGGGCACATGCAGGTGCCGGTGCGCGAGCCGCCGAGCAGCGCGATGTCCTCGTCGGTGAGGTGGGTGTTGTGCACACCGGTGGTGCGCGGCCCGAGGACGCCGTGGTCGGCGAGCAGTTGGGTGGGGGTGCGGCCGTGCGCGGCCCGGCAGGCCTCGTTCTCGGCGGTCTGCTCGGACAGGTGCACGTGCAGCGGGGCCCGCCGCTCCTCGGCCCAGCGCGCCACGGTCGCCATCTGGTCCGCGGGCACGGCGCGTACGGAGTGGATCGCCGCCCCGATCCGCGCGTGGTCCCGTTCCTCGAGAAGCGAGGCTCGTTCGGCCCAGGCCTCCGCGCTGCCGTCGGAGAAGCGCAGTTGGTGGGTGTTGGGCGGTTCGCCGGCGTGCTCGTTCCGGATGGCGGAGGAGAGGTAGGCGGTGTCCAGGAGGGTGATGCGGACACCGGCGTCGGCCGCGGCCGCGATCAGTGCCTCGCCCATGGCGTTGGGCTCGGCGTAGGGGGTGCCGCCGGGGGCGTGGTGGACGTAGTGGAACTCGCCGACGCAGGTGACGCCGGCCAGGGCCATCTCCGCGTACACCGCGCGGGCGAGGGCGTGGTAGGTCTCCGGGGTCAGCCGGTCGGCGACGGAGTACATCACCTCGCGCCAGGTCCAGAAGGTGCCGCTGCCGACCTGGACCGTGCCTCGTAGCGCCCGGTGGAAGGCGTGCGAGTGGGCGTTCGCCAGGCCGGGCAGGGTCAGGCCGCGCAGCACCTCGACGCCGGGCGGCGGGGTGGGGACGCCGGTGCGGACGGTGGTGATCCGGCCGTCCGCGGCCGACACCGCCACGCCGGGCTCGACGTGGGTGCCGAGCCAGGCGTGCTCCAGCCAGTAGGTCGTGTCGGTCACGAGCAGGCCAGCCCTTCCAGTACGTCGGCGAGCGAGCGCACCCCGGCCAGGCAGTCGTCCTCGGCCGCGGACTCGGCCGGGGAGTGCGAGACGCCGGTGGGGTTGCGCACGAACAGCATGGCGGTCGGGATGCGGCCGGAGAGGATTCCCGCGTCGTGTCCGGCGCCGGTCCCCAGGACGGGCACCCTGAGGCCGGTGTCCTTGCCGAGGAGCCTGCCGAGTTCGTCGCGCAGCGCGTGGTCGAACTCGACCACCGGGGTGAAGGACTCGCGGACGACGTCCAGGTCGATGCCGTGGGCGTCGGCGTACTCGCGCGCGGCCTTCTCGACGCCGCCGACGACGGTGTCCAGCGTCGCCTGGTCGGCGGCCCGGGAGTCGAGCCAGCCGCGCACCAGGGAGGGGATGGCGTTGACGCCGTTGGGCTCGACGGCGATCTTGCCGAAGGTGGCGACGGCACCGGCGAGTTCGGCCTCGCGGCGGGCGGCGAGCACCGTCTCGGCGTACGACAGCATCGGGTCGCGCCGGTCCACCAGGCGGGTGGTGCCCGCGTGGTTGGCCTCGCCGCGGAAGTCGAAGCGCCAGCGGCCGTGCGGCCAGATGGCGCTGGCGATGCCGACCCGGTCGCCGGACAGGTCCAGCGCGCGGCCCTGTTCGACGTGGAGTTCCACGAAGGCGCTGATCCGGGCCAGCCGTTCCGGGTCGGCCCCGATGGCGTCGGGGTCGTACCCGGCGGCCTCCATGGCCCGCGGCAGGGTGATGCCGTCCGCGTCGGTGAGGCGGTGGGCCTGCTCGACGGTCAGTTCTCCGGCGGTGAGCCGGGAGCCGACACAGGCGAGACCGAACCGGGCGCCCTCCTCGTCGCCGAAGTTGACGATGGCGAGGGGCTTGGTGGGCCGCGCTCCCCTGGCGCGCAGTTCGTCGAGGGCCGCGAAGGAGGACACGACGCCGAGGGGGCCGTCGAAGGCGCCCCCGTCCGGCACCGAGTCCAGGTGCGATCCGGTGACCACGGCGTCCCCGGCGGCCGGGTCGCCCAGCCAGGCCCACTGGTTCCCGTTCCGGTCCACCTCGTGGGCCAGCCCGCGCGCCCGGGCCTGCTCCTCGAACCAGGCCCGGCACTCGCCGTCGGCCCCGCTCCAGGCGTACCGCCGGTACCCCCCGGAGTCGGGGTGCCGTCCGATGGGCAGCAGCTCCGCCCACATCTGCTGGAAGGAGGGCGCCCGGCGGGCGGCGGGCACGGCCGCGCCCGCACCCGGCGACGGCACCCCGGCCCCCGCCGAGGCGCCGCCGCCCCCGCCGCGAACGGAACTCACGCCTCGTCACCCTCACGCATCGGCACCCGGACCCCCCGCTCGTCCGCGACGGACTCCGCGATGTCGTAGCCGGCGTCCACGTGCCGGATGACGCCCATGCCGGGGTCGTTGGTGAGCACCCGCCGGATCTTCTCGCCGCCGAGCTTCGTGCCGTCGGCCACCGTCACCTGGCCGGCGTGGATGGAGCGCCCCATGCCCACGCCGCCGCCGTGGTGGAGGGAGACCCACGACGCGCCGGACGCCACGTTGACCATGGCGTTCAGCAGCGGCCAGTCGGCGATCGCGTCGGAGCCGTCGAGCATGGCCTCGGTCTCGCGGTACGGCGAGGCGACGGAGCCGCAGTCGAGGTGGTCGCGGCCGATGGCCAGCGGGGCGGCCAGCTCGCCGGAGGCCACCATGTCGTTGAAGCGCTCGCCTGCCTTGTCGCGCTCGCCGTAGCCGAGCCAGCAGATGCGCGCGGGCAGGCCCTGGAAGTGGACGCGCTCGCCGGCCATCTTGATCCAGCGGGCCAGGGACTCGTTCTCCGGGAAGAGGTCGAGGATCGCCTTGTCGGTCTTGGCGATGTCGGCGGGGTCGCCGGACAGGGCGGCCCAGCGGAACGGGCCCTTGCCCTCGCAGAACAGCGGCCGGATGTAGGCGGGGACGAAGCCGGGGAAGGCGAACGCGCGGTCGTAGCCGGCGAGCTGGGCCTCGCCGCGGATGGAGTTGCCGTAGTCGAAGACCTCGGCGCCGGCGTCCATGAAGCCGACCATGGCCTCCACGTGCTTCGCCATGGACTCACGGGCACGCGTGGTGAAGCCGGCCGGGTCCTTCGCGGCGGCGTCCGCCATGTCCTCGAAGGCGACGCCCACGGGCAGGTAGGCCAGCGGGTCGTGGGCGGAGGTCTGGTCGGTGACGATGTCGATCGGCGCGCCCATCGCGAGGAGCTGCGGGACCAGCTCGGCCGCGTTGCCGAGGACGCCGATGGACAGCGGGCGGCGGGCGTCGCGGGCCTCGGTGGCGAGCTGGAGCGCGTGGTCGAGGGAGTCGGCCCGGACGTCCAGGTACCGGTGCTCGATGCGGCGCTCGATGGCGCGCGGGTCGCAGTCGACGCAGATGGCGACGCCGTCGTTCATGGTCACGGCGAGGGGCTGGGCTCCGCCCATGCCGCCGAGGCCGGCGGTGAGGGTGATGGTCCCGGCGAGGGTGCCGCCGAACTTCTTCGCGGCGACGGCGGAGAAGGTCTCGTAGGTGCCCTGGAGGATGCCCTGGGTGCCGATGTAGATCCAGGACCCGGCGGTCATCTGGCCGTACATGGTCAGGCCGAGGGCCTCCAGGCGGCGGAACTCCTCCCAGTTGGCCCAGTCGCCGACGAGGTTGGAGTTGGCGATGAGGACGCGCGGGGCCCACTCGTGGGTCTGCATGACGCCGACCGGGCGGCCGGACTGGACCAGCATGGTCTCGTCCTGCTTGAGCGTGCGCAGCGTGCGCACCATGGCGTCGAAGGAGCGCCAGTCGCGGGCGGCCTTGCCGGTGCCGCCGTAGACGACGAGCTTGTCGGGGTGCTCGGCGACCTCGGGGTCGAGGTTGTTCTGGAGCATCCGCAGGGCGGCTTCCTGCTGCCATCCCAGGGTGCTCAGTTCCGTGCCGCGCGGTGCTCGTACGGGGCGGGGTCCCGACATCGCTGCCTCCTCCTGTTACTACGTCTATTCACATCCTGACGTTCTGAATAGAACTAGTCAACACCTCCCCGCGCTCACACCCGCGCGCCCCGGATGTTTGGCTGGAAGTACACGAACGCCGACAGGAGGGGAGAGGTCGTGGACCACGACACCGACGGCGAGGCCCGGGAGCGGGCCGCCCGGCGCGACGAGGCGGTACGCGCGGCGGTGGAGCAGGGACTGCTGGGGCCGGACGCGGCCGTGGTGGGGCTGCTGGACGTCACCGGCATCCGGGAGTCGGCGGCCGCGCTGCGCGCGGCCTTCGACGCGGCCGTGGCGCCGGGGACACCGGTGCTGCACGCCTTCGCGGTGAAGGCGAGCCCGCTGGTGCCGGTGCTGCGGCTGCTGCACGAGGCGGGCATCGGCGCCGAGGTGGCGAGCCCGGGCGAGCTGGCGCTGGCCCGGGCGGCCGGACTGCCGCCGCGGAACACGGTGCTCGACTCCCCCGCCAAGACGCCGGCCGAGCTGCGCGAGGCGCTGGAGCTGGGCGTCGCCGTGAACGCGGACAACCCGCAGGAGCTGGACCGGCTCGACGCGCTGGTCGGGCCGGCGGCCGCCCCCCGGTCACCGCTCGGCATCCGGGTCAACCCGCAGATCGGCGGCGGCTCCATCGGGGCGACCTCGACCGCGACCGAGACCTCGAAGTTCGGGGTGGCGCTGCGCGACGAGGGAGCCCGCGAGTGGGTCGTCCGGGCGTACGCGGACCGGCCGTGGCTGACCCGGCTGCACGCGCACACCGGCTCCCAGGGCATCCCGCTCTCCCTGCTGGCGCGGGGCGTGGCGGAGACGTACGCGCTGGCCGAGGAGATCAACGCGCGGATCGGGCGGCGGCAGATCGACACGCTCGACATCGGCGGCGGGCTGCCGGTCAACTTCGAGGGCGAGGCGACCGCGCCGACGTACGCCCAGTACGCGCGCACCCTCCGGGAGGAGGTGCCGGGGCTGTTCGGCGGGCGGTACGGGATCGTCACCGAGTTCGGGCGTTCGCTGCTGGCCAAGCACGGCACGGTGGTGGCCCGGGTGGAGTACGCGAAGAGCTCCGGCGGGCGGCGGATCGCGGTGACGCACGCGGGCGTGCAGGTGGCCACGCGCACGGTGTACGCGCCGGGGGCCTGGCCGCTGCGGATCGCCGCGTACGACACCAAGGGCCGGCCGAAGCCTGGCCCGGAGGTGACGCAGGACGTGGCGGGCCCGGCCTGCTTCTCGGGCGACCTGCTCGCCGAGGGGCGCGCCCTGCCCCTGCTGGAGCAGGGCGACTACGCGGCGGCGCTGGACACGGGCGCGTACTACTTCGCGCACCACTACGCCTACAACTCCCTCGCCCGGCCCGGGATCTACGGTTTCGCGCCGGACGGCTCCGGGGGCGTCGCCTTCGCGACCGTACGGGAGCCGCAGACGGTGGCGGAGGTAGTGGCCGAGTCCGGAGGGGCGCACGCGTCCGCGCTCACCACCCTGAGCGCGTCCGGGAGCCGTTGACACACTCCCGCGCTTCATCGAACAAATGGTCCAACCGGCGGGAAACAGCCGTCAGTTGACCCACCTTAGTACGCCGGGCGCACGTTCCAACGGAAAATGCCAAAGCCCTCACTCCCCACGTACACGTTGCGTAGTGTCTCTGTCACTCAACCGGAGTACAGGCGGGGAGGGGAACCGGCGTGCCCGGAATCGACGAGTGCCTACTGGATGCGATGCGGCTGCCCGGTGCCCGGGGAGCCGCGCTGGTGGACTGGACGAGCGGACTGGCCCTCGGATCCGTCGGGGAGGCCCCGGGCGGTGACCACGAGACGACGGCGGCCGAGGCCGCCGAACTGGCCAGGCTGGCCGCCGAGCACGGCGCCTTCACGGCCGGGGACGCCGAGGACGGACGCCCGCCCGTCGAGGACGTGATCATCAGCAACCGCGACAGCTACCACCTGTTGCGGTTCGTGGTCACGTCCTTCGACAGCAGCGTCTTCCTCCACCTGTGGCTGGGCCGCGAGGAGGGCAACCTGGCCCTGGCCCGCATCCGGCTGGGCGAGATGGCGGACCGGCTGGTGCTGGGATGACCATGGTCGGCACACCTCCGCCGCTGCCGGTGCGGGACAGATCGGCCGCGTCGGACCGGACCGCGGGCGCGCTGTCGCCGATGCTCAGGCGGCTCGCCGAGGAGCAGGCCACCGGCGTGCTCGTCCGGGAACACGGCACCCTGTACCTCGCGCGGGGCCGGGTCGTGCACGCCGAGAGCCCCCTCGCACCCGGCCTGAACGTCCTGCTCACCGCCCACGGCACCCTCGCGGCGGCCGCGTGGCAGCGGGCGGCCGAGCGGGCCGGCGGGCCGGCGGGCGCCGCCCGGCTGCTGCTCGACGCGGGGCTGCTGCCCTCGGGCGCGCTGGAGCTGTGCCATCTGGACGCGCTGTACGACGCCGGGTACTTCGCCCTGGCGCCGAGCAGCACCCCCGGCCGGTTCCGGTACGACGGCGCGCCCCGCATCGGCCCGCTGCCCTCGGTTCCGGTCATCGCGCTGGAACGCGAGACGCTGCGCCGCCGGCTGCTGCTGCACCGGCTGTGGCCGGACCCGGCCGCCGACAGCTCCCCGCTGATCCGCGCCGCCCCGGCCGCGGGTGCGCAGGTCACCCCGCGCCGGCGGGCCGTCCTGGACCGGGTGGACGGCATCCGTACGGCCCCGGAGATCGCCCGCGACCTGGGCAGGCAGGCGTTCCACACGCTGGTGGACGTACGCCGGCTCACAGCGGCCGGCCTGGTCCGGCCGGTGCCCACGGCACCCGACCCGCCCCCGCTCCCGCCGGCTCCCCCGCTCACGGTCACCGACCCCGACATCGCGCTGCTGAAGAGGCTCAGGGATGCGCTGGAGGCGCTTTGAACGGCACCACCCCGCCGCCGAGAGGAGAGAGCTGATGGTGCCCGAACACGACCTGGAGACCGTGCTGGACGAGCTGCGCCGGCTGCGCACCCGCGTCCCACAGCTCACCGGCGCCCTCACGGCCGGCGTCGACGGGCTCGTCGTCGCCCACGACACACCCGGCGTCGACCCGGAGGGTCTGGCCGCGCTCACCGCGGCCGCCCTCGGCGTGGCCGTCCGGGTCGCCGACGCCACCGGCAACGGCGGCTTCCGGGAGCTGATGGTGCGCGGCGAACACGGCTACGTCGCCACCTACGCGGCCGGCCGTACCGCCGTGCTGACCCTGCTCACCCGGGACCGGGTGAACGTCGGCCGGCTCCACCTGGAGGGCCGCCGGTCCGGCGCCCGTATCGGGGAACTGCTCGACGCCGCCGAGGCCGCCGCCCGGGCCGCGGCACCCACCGCACGGCCCGCCCGGACGACACCCGCACGTACTCGCACCACGCGCGCGCCACGCACCACGGCCACCGAAGCGCGCACCGCAACCGACAACTGAGAGGACCACCATGGCCAACACCGAGACCGCCCTGAAAGAGGCGCTGACCTCGATCGAGGGCGCCACCGGCGTCGCACTCGTCGACTACACCAGCGGCATGGCGCTGGGCACGATGGGCGGCGGCAAGACCTTCGACCTCAACGTGGCCGCCGCGGGCAACACGGACGTGATCCGCGCCAAGATGCGCACGATGGAGATGCTGGGCCTCAAGGCCGAGATCGACGACATCCTGATCACGCTGACGGACCAGTACCACCTGATCCGCCTGCTCAAGGGCCGCGGCGGGAACGGCCTGTTCCTCTACCTCGTCCTGGAGCAGAACCGCGCCAACCTGGCGATGGCCCGGCACCAGCTCAAGAGGATCGAGGAGGAGCTGGAGGTCTAGGCCCGCCGGGCCGCCCGAGGTCAGACCAGTGCCGCGGTACGGCGGCGGGACCCGCCGGGGGTCGCGTCGCCGGCCGCGACGCCCGTGGCGCGCAGGCCCTTCACGGCCGCGGCCGCAGGGCCGCCGCCCCACCGGTCGAGCCAGTCGACCCGCACCCACAGCAGCGTCTGTCCGGCCCGCTCCCGGCGCCCGAGCCACGCGGCCTTCAGCCTGAGCCCGGCGCCGGCCCCGGCCAGCAGCATGCCCCCGGCCGCGGGCAGCCCGAACGAGCTCCCGAGCGCCACCGCGAACGCCAGGAGCAGCCACCACCGGTGTCCCCGGCGCCAGTTGCGCACGGTCACCGCCCGGTCCTGCAGCACGTCGTACCTGCCCGCCCGGACGGCCCCACGGGCCGGCGCCGTGTAGCGCTTCCTGCGCACCAGTGCCACGACGGCCAGGGCGACCAGGAACAGCGCGGTCCCCGCCAGCACCCCGATCCGCCGCCCGGTCACCCCGGGCGGCAGTACTCCGATACCGGCGGCCACCACCCCGAACCACCACAGCGGTGCGGCACCCGCCCGTACGACGACGGCCACCCGGGCCAGTCCCTGCCCTCCGCGCGCCACGTCGGCCTCCCGTGTCACGTATGCGTGTCCACCCAGCACCTGGGTCCGGGCACGACGCTAACGGCACAACGTGAGACGAGTCTGAGAGCGCGTCGGGTCACTCCACGAACAGCCCCCGGGCGGCGGCGTTCGCGTCGAACTGCTCCAACCGGGCCTGGGCGTCCGGCAGATCGTCGCACAGGGCCTCCAGCAGCACCCGCCCGAGCAGCATCGGCGCGCACGCGGTGTCGAAGGCCAGCCCGGTGCCGACGGCGGCGGGCAGCAGCAGGTCGGAGTGGCGGGCGACGGGCGCGAACGCGGAGTCGGCGACCGTGACGACGGTCAGGCCCGCCTCCCGGGCGTAGGCGAGGGTGTCGACCACCTCGCGCGGATGCCGGGGCAGCGCGAAACACAGCAGGGCCGTGGCGCCCGCCCGGACGGCCGCGTCGATCCGGTCCTGGATCATCGTGCCGCCCTCGTTGAGCAGCCGGACGTCCGGATGGACCTTGGCGGCGAAGTACGCGAAGCCGTACGCCTGGGAGGCGGCGGCGCGCAGCCCGAGCACCGGCAGCGGGCGCGAGGCCGCCAGGATCCGGCCGGCCTTCTGCACCGGCCGGGGGTCGGCGAGCAGCTCGGCGAGGTGCCTCAGGTTCTCGATCTCGGCCTCTACGGCCTGCTGGTACTCGTTGTACGAGCCCGATCCGGCGGCGGCCTGCTCGGCGGGCACGACCTCGCGCAGGTGCCTGCGCAGCGCGGGGTAGCCGTCGAAGCCGAGGGCGACCGCGAACCGGGTCACCGAGGGCTGGCTGACCCCGGCCAGTTCGGCCAGCTCCACGCTGGACAGGAAGGGTACGTCCGCGGCCCGCCGCACCATGCTGTGCGCGATGCGCCGCTGGGTCGGCGTGAGCCGGTGCCCCTCGAAGAGCGCCTGCAGACGGGTCGCCGGGGTGTCCGTGACGTCCGTGCTCCGGTCGACGCTCATGCTGTGCTCCCCCTCCGGATGTGAACCCATGACCTATTCAGACATCTAGAACTCTGCATGACCCTATACAGCCGGGCAAGGTCCGTCTCGTGATCCGGCCCAGTCGGCCCCCCGGGCGGCGAAGAGGGGGGTTTACCCCAGTGCGCGGGGCACCGTCGCTCCCTACCGTGAAGCGCATGAGCGCACTGGACTCGCGGGACACCGACCTCAAGAAGGACCTGGACGCCACCGTACGGGCGCGCGGGGAACTGGGCGAGGAGTACGACTCCGCGCTCGTCGACTCGTTCCTGGAGAAGGTCGAGCAGCGGATCGACGACACCGTGGACCGCCGGGTACGGCGGCACCTGGCCGAGCAGCGGATGGCCGACGCGCGCGGCACCCGGCGGTCCGGGGCGGCCGGCTCGTGGGCGGAGCGCTACGCCCTCGCGATCGCGTCGCTGGTGCTGGCCGTCCCGCTGTCCGCGATCTCCGGCGCCCTCGCCGGGATGACCGGGATCGTGGCCACCTGGCTCGGGATCGTGGGTGTGAACGCGGCCCAGGCGGTGCGCCTCAACCCGGAGCTGATCACCGGCCGGCGCGACTCCGGGCGGTCCGCCCGGGACGACTGACACCCGGGCGGGAGTGAGGTCCGCGAAGAGCGGAGGCTCCGCGAGGAGCCGAGGCGCCGGGAAACGCCGAGGCCCCGGGAAGAGGCCGGGCCCGGGGAGGAGTTGTGCGCGGGGACCGCCGCACCCCCGTTTCCGGGGGGCGGGACGACGGCGGTCCCCGCGAAGGACGCGGGCCGGGTCAGGACCGGGCTTGCGCGTCCTGGGCGTCCATGGATGGTCCGGGAGCCGCTCCGGAGGTCCTTGGCGCCGCATGGCGCCGGCCCGGGCGGGGAGCCGCTCCCGCCCTGCCGACACCACCAATGTGCCTGACCCGTGTTAAGCGGGTGCTGCGCGCACGTGACACGCTCGTACCAGTTGCGGAACGGCTGGTCCGGCCCAAGTCACCCCCGGGTCGCCGCCGTTGCCGGCGGTTCACCGCGGGGTCGGCTACTTGTTGCCGCCCTTGGCCAGGAAGGCCAGCAGGTCCTGCCGGCTGACCACCCCGGTCGGCTTGCCCTCGACCAGGACGATCGCGGCGTCCGCGGAGCCCAGTACCGACATCAGGTCGCCGACCGGCTCGCCGGAGCCGACCTGGGGCAGCGGGGCGCTCATGTGCTTCTCCAGCGGGTCCTCCAGCGAGGCCCGCTGGGAGAACAGGGCGTCCAGCAGCTCGCGTTCCACCACGGAGCCGACGACCTCGGCGGCCATCACGTCCGGGTGTCCGGCGCCCGGCTTGACGACCGGCATCTGCGAGACGCCGTACTCGCGCAGCACCTCGATGGCCTCGCCGACGGTCTCCTCCGGGTGCATGTGCACCAGGGACGGGATGGTGCCGGCCACCTTGTCCTGCAGGACGTCGCCCACGCGGGCGCTGGGGCCCTCGTCCTCGAGGAAGCCGTAGTCGGCCATCCACTCGTCGTTGAAGATCTTCGAGAGGTAGCCGCGGCCGCTGTCCGGGAGGAGGACGACCACGACGTCGTCCGGGCCGAGCCGCTCGGCGACGCGCAGCGCGGCGACGACGGCCATGCCGCAGGAGCCGCCGACCAGCAGGCCCTCCTCCTTGGCCAGGCGGCGGGTCATCTGGAAGGCGTCCTTGTCGGAGACGGCCACGATCTCGTCGGCCACGGTCCGGTCGTACGCGGTCGGCCAGAAGTCCTCGCCGACACCCTCGATCAGGTACGGCCGGCCGGAGCCGCCGGAGTACACCGAGCCCTCGGGGTCGGCGCCGATGACCTTGACCGCGCCGTCGGAGGCGTCCTTCAGGTAGCGGCCGGTGCCGGAGATGGTGCCGCCGGTGCCGACGCCCGCCACGAAGTGGGTGATCCTCCCCTCGGTCTGCTCCCACAGCTCGGGGCCGGTCGAGTGATAGTGCGACAGGGGGTTGTTGGGGTTGGAGTACTGGTCCGGCTTCCAGGCGCCCGGGGTCTCGCGGACGAGGCGGTCGGAGACGTTGTAGTACGAGTCCGGGTGCTCGGGGTCCACGGCGGTCGGGCAGACCACGACCTCGGCGCCGTAGGCGCGCAGCACGTTGATCTTGTCGGTGGACACCTTGTCAGGGCAGACGAAGATGCACTTGTAGCCCTTCTGCTGGGCCACGATGGCCAGGCCCACGCCCGTGTTGCCGCTGGTCGGCTCGACGATCGTGCCGCCCGGCTTGAGCTCGCCGCTCTGCTCGGCCGCCTCGATCATGCGCAGGGCGATGCGGTCCTTCACGGAACCGCCCGGGTTGAAGTACTCCACCTTGGCCAGGACGGTCGCCTGGATGCCCTTGGTCACGTTGTTGAGCCTCACCAGCGGGGTGTTGCCGACGAGGCTGATCATCGAGTCGTGGAATCGCACCGTTGTCTCCGGTTGCTTGCAAAAACATTGGTCTTAGTGGTTCCGCCAGCCTACGGCCCCGCCGGTGGCCCCGGCCGGGCGTTCACTCCCTGTCGAGATTGGCACACGGGCTGTACGGGGCAAGGAGTGGGTGTACGGCTACGAGGAGGTGGCGGCGACGGATGACGAGCATGTCGAGGGCGAGAGTGGCCCGGCGGATCGCGGCCGGAGCGGCGTACGGCGGCGGCGGGGTGGGGCTCGTCGGAGCGGCGGCGGTCGGCCTGCTGCTGGCGGAGATGCAACTGGCCCGGCGCCATGTGGGCAACGGCACCACGGGCCGGGTGCCGGTGGCCGACGGGGTCTACGGCCACGCGTACGACCTCCCCGGTGAACCGCCGCTGCGGCTGGCCCTGCTCGGCGACTCCACGGCCGCGGGGCAGGGCGTGCACCGGGCGGGCCAGACGCCGGGGGCGCTGCTGGCGTCGGGGCTGGCCGCGGTGGCGGAACGGCCGGTGGAGCTGCGGAACGTGGCGTTGCCGGGCGCGCAGTCGGACGACCTGGACCGGCAGGTGGCGCTGATCCTGTCGGCAGCCGATCCCGTCCCGGACGTCTGCGTGATCATGATCGGCGCCAACGACGTGACCCACCGGATGCCGCCGACGCGTTCGGTGCGGCACCTGTCGGCGGCGGTTCGCCGGCTGCGCACGGCCGGCGCGGAGGTGGTCGTCGGCACGTGCCCCGACCTCGGCACCATCGAGCCGGTGCAGCAGCCGTTGCGCTGGCTGGCCCGCCGGACCTCGCGGCAGCTGGCGGCGGCGCAGACGATCGGGGCGGTGGAGCAGGGCGGGCGGACGGTGTCGCTGGGCGACCTGCTGGGACCCGAGTTCGAGGCGAATCCCCGGGAGCTGTTCGGCCCCGACAACTACCACCCCTCGGCGGAGGGGTACGCGACCGCGGCGATGGCGGTCCTGCCCACGGTGTGCGCGGCTCTCGGCCTGTGGCCGGCCGAGGAGGAGCGGCCGGACGCGTCCCGGCGCGAGGGCTTCCTGCCGGTGGCCCGGGCGGCCGCGGAGGCGGCCTCGGAGGCGGGCACCGAGGTCACGGCGGCGATGCCCACGGGCCCCCGCGGCCCCTGGGCCCTGCTCAAACGCCGCCGTCGGCGCCGCGTGAGCGAGGCCGAGCCGGCCCGGCCCTCGGTGTGAGCACCCGGTCCGGGCGCGTCCGGGCCGGCCGGCCCGGACGCCCGGGGAACCGCCACCCCACCCGCCCGCACCGTCCCGTCGGACCGCGGAGGCCAAAGCAAGCGCTTAGTAAATTGCGGCCAGTGTCACACCGCGACACCGGTGACCTGAACCATACGGCCGGGTAACTTCCCAACCGGCCCTGCCCAACTCCGTCCTCTGGAGCCGTGATGCCCGAAGCCGTCATCGTCTCGACCGCCCGCTCCCCCATCGGCCGCGCCTTCAAGGGCTCCCTCAAGGACCTGCGCCCGGACGACCTGACCGCCACGATCATCCAGGCGGCGCTGGCCAAGGTTCCCGAGCTGGACCCCAGGGACATCGACGACCTGATGCTCGGCTGTGGTCTGCCGGGCGGCGAGCAGGGCAACAACCTCGGCCGCATCGTGGCCGTGCAGATGGGCATGGACCACCTGCCCGGCTGCACGGTCACCCGCTACTGCTCGTCCTCGCTGCAGACCAGCCGCATGGCCCTGCACGCCATCAAGGCCGGCGAGGGCGACGTCTTCATCTCGGCCGGCGTCGAGATGGTGTCCCGCTTCACCAAGGGCAACTCCGACAGCCTGCCGGACACGCACAACCCGTTCTTCGCCGAGGCCGAGGCCCGGACCGCCGCCGTGGCCGCGCAGGAGGGCACCACCTGGCACGACCCGCGCGAGGACGGCCTCGTCCCGGACGCCTACATCGCGATGGGCCAGACCGCGGAGAACCTCGCCCGCTGGAAGGGCGTGACCCGCCAGGACATGGACGAGTTCGGCGTCCGCTCGCAGAACCTGGCCGAAGAGGCCCTCAAGAACGGCTTCTGGGAGCGCGAGATCACCCCGGTGACCCTGCCGGACGGCACGGTCGTCGCCAAGGACGACGGCCCGCGCGCCGGTGTCACCCTGGAGGGCGTGCAGGGCCTCAAGCCGGTGTTCCGCCCGGACGGACTCGTCACGGCCGCCAACTGCTGCCCGCTGAACGACGGCGCCGCCGCGGTCGTCATCATGTCCGACACCAAGGCCCGCGAGCTCGGCCTCACCCCGCTCGCCCGCATCGTCTCCACCGGCGTCTCCGGCCTCTCCCCGGAGATCATGGGCCTCGGTCCGGTCGAGGCGTCCCAGCAGGCGCTGCGCCGGGCGGGCCTGACCGTCGACGACATCGACCTCGTCGAGATCAACGAGGCCTTCGCCGCCCAGGTGATCCCCTCCTACCGCGATCTCGGCATCGACCTGGACAAGGTGAACGTCAACGGTGGCGCGATCGCCGTCGGCCACCCCTTCGGCATGACCGGCGCGCGCATCACCGGCACGCTGATCAACTCGCTCCAGTTCCACGACAAGCAGTTCGGCCTGGAGACGATGTGCGTCGGCGGTGGCCAGGGCATGGCGATGGTCATCGAGCGCCTGAGCTGACGCACCCTCGGTAGCGGGCGCGGCACCCTACGTCAGGCAGCGGCCCAGAACCCGGGAAAGCCCCGGGTTCTGGGCCGTTTTGTGATCCAATCTCCCTCAGGATGTGACCTACATCCCTCGCGGAGGCGTCCTTGCAGGTCAGCGCCGTGAGTCGGGAAACGGCACCACCAAAGACCTGTCCGTTTCGTGACGTTACGCACTGACAGCTGGTTAGTCCGCCCTTCAAGCTGATGTAGGAAGTCGGGGGTCGACTTTGAACCTGGGAGTACGTCAGTGAGCGCCATGCCTTTCGCCCTGCTGCTCACCACGGCCGCCACGGGCGCCGTGGGCGTCGCCGTTCTGCGGACCGTTCTGAAGCTGCGCCGTCAGCTCACCCGGCTGCAGGCGCAGCTCGCCGAGAACCAGGCCTCCGCCACGCGCGCGCTGCTGCCCGCCGCTCGCGCCGCCGACGCGGACGAGATACGCGCGGCCGTGGCCGAGGCGCTGGCAGAGGAGCGGGAGCGGGAACTGGCCGAGGCCCGCGCCTTCTGGGCCGCGCAGGAGGCCCGCGACGCCTCGGACGCGCCGTCCCTGCTGAACCTCACCGAGAACGATCTGTTCCTGCCCCGGCAGACCGACTTCGCGGGCCTCGAGTCGCTGGAGCCGGTCGCCGAGCCGGTGACGGAGACCGAGGAATTCTCCGGGGGCGAGTCCGCCGAACTGGCCGCGGCCCGCCGCCGCCATCCCTCGCACCCGGACTTCGTGCCGGTGCAGTCGCCGGTGGTGAACGACCACGAGCGCACGGTGACCGCCCTGGAGCAGCTCGCCGCCGACCAGGTCGAGCTGTCCGACGTCCGGCCCGGCCCCCTGGGCACCCTGGACGTCTACCTCTTCGCCGACGGCACCACCCTGTGCATGACCCCCGGCCACCGGGAGACGGCGGAGCGCCTGGCGGAGGCCGTCCGGGAAGGCGAGACGCCGTACCTGCTCGGCGGCTCGGGCATCTCCGGCGCCTACACGCTGACGTTCGCGTGCGGCGGCGACATGGTCTACATCCTGGCGGACCGGGTCATCGCGTCCCTGTGACGGCGGCGGAAGCCGTGGCGGTGCCTCAGACGCCGGCCCGCTTCCGCGCCTCCTCCACCAGCCCGACCGCCTCGCCGACCTCGTCGTCGGTGCGCAGCACCAGCGACAAGTCGTGCGCGGCCACCAGGATTTGGTCGGCGGCGGCGAACATGCCCGCGTCCGGCATGTCCCGGGGCTCGGCGTCCGGCTCCTCCACGCGCTGCGCCCACCGGGCCAACTCGTTGGCCAGCGCCAGCGCCTCCGCCGCGGCTCCGCGCTGGAGCCGACTCTGCGGAGCCGCCCGCAACCGGTCGGCGAAGTGATCCACTGCTCGGGTCAAGGGCGTCGTATCAACCACGGGCTGAGCGTAACGCGCCGCACTGTTGCCAATACGCGAACGCTCAGGCACGGTGACGTGAAGGACCGGCTTACATCCCCTTTGCATCCGGAGGCGCCGATGTCCCAACTCTTCTCCGAGGAGACCCACCGCAACCTGCTCGCCCGCATCCCCCATTGCACCGGTCGTGAAGTCTCCGACTGGCTGCGCACCGTCGAAGAAGGCCCCGCCCTGTTCCGCTTCGAGGAGAAGGTCAGCTGGCTCCGGCACGAGTACGACCTCGCGTACGGCCACGCCAAGGCGATCGTTCATGAGTACGACCTGAGGAGGGCCGCCCGCAAGCTGCTCTGAGCGCGCGGCGACCCGGACACGGCAAAGGGCCCCTGCGATCCGCCTGCGACGGATCCGGGGCCCTTTCCCACGACTTCACCCGGTCGGCGGCCCGCTGGGGCCGGCCGCGCTAGTCGTTGCTGCTGAAGATCGCCACCAGCCGCAGCATCTCGACGTAGATCCACACCAGGGTGAGGGTGAGTCCGAACGCGGCGAGCCAGGACTCGTTGCGCGGGGCGCCGTAGGCGATGCCGTCCTCGATCTGCTTGAAGTCCAGGGTGAGGAAGAAGGCGCCGAGCACGATGGCGATGATGCCGACGATCGCGCCGAGCGGGCCGAAGCTGCGCAGGCCGCCGTCCTCGGCGACGCCGAACGCGACCAGCAGCAGGTTGACCGCCATCACCAGGATGAAGGCCATGGCGATGGCCATGCCGATGCGGGCGTAGCGGGCCGTGACGCGGACCCAGCCGGCCTTGTAGACGAGCAGGGTCGCGGCCGAGACGGCCATGGTGCCGAGCACCGCCTGGAAGGGCGCGCCGCTCCAGCGGCTGTTGTACATCTCGCTGATGACACCCAGGAAGACGCCCTCGAAGGCCGCGTAGCCCAGGATCAGCGCGGGCGACGGAGTGCGCTTGAAGCTCTGCACCAGCGCCAGGACCATCGCGATGATGGCGGCGCCGAAGGCCAGGCCGTAGCTGGTCGTGGAGACCGGCAGCAGGATCCAGGCGAGGGCGGCGCCGACGGCGACCGTGCCGAGCGTGAGGGCCGAACGCATGACGACGTCGTCCATCGTCATCCGGCCGGTGGCGGCCGGGGCCTGCGGCGGGGCACCCTGCTGGAGGTCCTGCGGGGCATAGGGGTTCTGCGCGTACGGGTTGCCCTGTGCGTACCCGGCCTGCGCTGCGGTGTTGAAGCCGGCGTAGCCGTTGTCGCGGCTGAACCCCCGTCGCGAGAAGACCGGGTTACTGCTCCTCATTTCACTCCTCCATGGCCACCGTGCGCGGCCTTGGCTCAAGAGTAATGGATTGGCAAAAGAACGGCCGTACTACTTGAGGGGGATCTTTCCCCTGCGGTGTTGCCCAACACGCCGCGCGAACCCCTGATTCCCCCTGTGGAACCGCTCACTCCAGCGGGAAGCCGGTGTAGGCCTCGGCCAGATCGGTCTCGGCCGCGCGGGAGGAGGTGACGCGTTCCAGCGACGCCCGCTGGAGGCGGGCGTCGAAGGAGGTCGCGCCGGGGGCGCTGTGCAGCATCGTCGTCATGTCGTACGAGAACCGCTCGGCCTGCCAGATCCGGCGCAGACAGGTGGCGGAGTAGGCGTCCAGGAGTTCCGGCGACCCGGTCCGCCGTTCGTGGACGAGCGCCCGGGCGAACGTCACGACGTCGCCGACGGCGAGGTTCAGCCCCTTGGCACCGGTCGGCGGCACGATGTGGGCGGCGTCACCGGCCAGGAAGAGCCGGCCGTGGCGCATCGGCTCGTGCACGAAGGACCGCATGGGGGTGACCGACTTCTGGGTGATCGGACCGCGCTCCAGCTTCCATCCGTCGCCGGTCTCCAGGCGCCGGTCCAGTTCGGCCCAGATCTGCTCGTCACCCCACTGTCCGGCCTCGGTGCCGGCGGGCACCTGGAGGTAGAGGCGGGAGACGGAGGGCGACCGCATGGACAGCAGGGCGAAACCGCGGTCGTGCCGGGCGTAGACGAGCTCGTCGTGCGAGGGTGCGACGTCGGCGAGGACGCCGAGCCAGGCGTACGGGTAGGTCCGCTCGAACACCCGCGAGACCGCGGCGGGGAAGGCCTTGCGGGCCACGCCCCAAAATCCGTCGCACCCGACGACGTAGTCGCACTCCAGGACGTCCTCGCGCCCCTGGTACCGGAACGGCACCCGCGGCCGGCCGCCGCCCGCGCCCTCGACGGCCAGCGCCTCCGCCTCGAAGAGCAGCGGGCCTCCTTCGGCCAGCTGGAGGGCGATGAGGTCCTTGCACACCTCCGTCTGGGCGTAGACCGTCACGGACCGCCCGCCGGTGAGGCCGGGGAAGTCGACGCGGTGCCGGCGCCGGTCGAAGCGCAGTTCGATCCCGTCGTGCCGCAGCCCCTCGCGGTCCATCCGGTCACCGGCCCCGGCCTCCCGCAGCACGTCCACGGTGCCCTGCTCCAGGATTCCGGCCCGCTGCCGCTGCTCGACGTAGGCGCGGTCGCGGCTCTCCAGGACGACCGAGCCGATGCCGGCGCGGTGCAGCAGCCGTGCCAGAAGCAGCCCGGCCGGACCGGCTCCGATGATCCCGACGGTGGTGCGCATCGGTCGCTCCCTCTCCTCTGCCCCGCTCGCGTTCGCTTGGTGAAGTTTCTTTCACTCGGTTGCGCCGCGAGTCTCCGGCCGCACACATGCCGCTGTCAACGGTCACGGGGCAGAACGCGTGGGAAACAAGGGAGCGGGCCGGAAAGAAGAGGATTGGTGCCCGGAGCCGGACTTGAACCGGCACGCCCGCGAAGGGGCAGCGAGGTTTAAGCTCGCCGTGTCTGCATTCCACCATCCGGGCAGGCCATGGGCACCGCTGCGAGGCTCCGAGCCTATCGGGGAGCATCCCTCGAACAGACGATGCGATGACCCGATGTTGTCTTATTTTATTGATGTCTGAGGGTGCATCAGCACTCGGAACTCGCCATCCGCACTTGCCACCAGCGTGACGGGGCGTGGGTGCGCACGTACACGGAATGACGGAATTTCACCTACCGAACGAGGGCGCTCGTCCTGTTCCGGCCACCGCGCGCGTCAGGGTCCCCCGTCCTCCCCAGGTATGACGCGGAGCCGCTCCGTCCGACCGGAGTCGCCCCCTTGAACGGGAACAGCGGCTGACTACAGGCGCGCCGGCGGCCGGGACGATGGATCAAGTCCCCGAAACAGACGCCGTCCCGACAGGAGCACCCTCCCGTGACCACCACACCCACCGCCGGCCGGACCACGGCCGTGGCCGCACGCGCCACCGAGCTGTCCAAGATCTACGGGCAGGGTGAGACCCGGGTGGTCGCCCTGGACCGGGTCTCGGTCGACTTCCGGCAGGCGGAGTTCACCGCGATCATGGGACCGTCGGGTTCCGGCAAGTCCACGCTGATGCACTGCGTGGCGGGCCTGGACACCTTCTCCTCGGGGTCCGTGCGGATCGGCGAGACCGAGCTGGGGTCCCTGAAGGACAAGCAGCTCACCAAGCTCCGCCGGGACAAGATCGGCTTCATCTTCCAGGCGTTCAACCTGCTGCCGACGCTCACCGCGCTGGAGAACATCACCCTGCCGATGGACATCGCCGGGCGGAAGCCCGACAAGGCGTGGCTGGACCAGGTCATCCAGATGGTCGGGCTCTCCGGACGGCTGAGCCACCGGCCCGCCCAGCTCTCCGGCGGCCAGCAGCAGCGCGTGGCCGTGGCGCGCGCCCTCGCCTCCCGGCCCGAGATCATCTTCGGTGACGAGCCGACCGGAAACCTCGACTCGCGCTCCGGCGCCGAGGTGCTGGGCTTCCTGCGCAACTCGGTGCGCGAGCTGGGCCAGACGGTGGTCATGGTGACCCACGACCCGGTGGCGGCGGCGTACGCGGACCGGGTGGTCTTCCTCGCCGACGGCCGGATCGTCGACGAGATCCACGGCCCCACCGCCGACTCCGTCCTCGACCTCATGAAGCAGTTCGACGCGAAGGGCCGTACCAGCTGATGTTCCGCACCGCCCTGCGCAACGTCTCCGCGCACAAGGCCCGGCTCCTGATGACCGTGCTCGCCGTCATGCTCGGCGTGGCCTTCGTGTCCGGGACCCTCGTCTTCACCAACACCATCTCCGACGCCTACCAGAAGAGCTCCGCCAAGGGCTTCGACCAGGTCGACGTCGCCGTACGCCCCGAGTACCAGGACTCCAAGGGGGACCGGGTCGGCAAGACCCCCGAGCTGACCCAGGCCCTGCTCGACCGGGCCGCGAAGGCGCCCGGCGCCGCCTCCGCGACCGGTGTCGTGACCGGGTTCACCGCGATCGCCGGCAAGGACGGCAAGCTGCTCGGCGACGGCTGGCAGTCCGAGGGCGGCAACTACTCCGGCACCGAGGACGCCCGCTACCCCCTGGTCGCCGGCCACGCGCCCCGCGGCAGGGGCGAGGTGCTCATCGACGCCAGGACCGCCGAGCGGGCCGGCTACAAGGTCGGCGACACCGTCCGGCTCTCGGTGGACGGCCCCGTCCTCACCCCGCGCATCAGCGGCGTCTTCAGCACCGACGACGGCAACGTGGCCGCCGGCGGCAGCCTCGCCCTGTTCGACACGCCCACCGCGCAGGCCCTGTTCGGCAAGAAGGGCACGTACGACGAGATCGACGTGAAGGCGACGGCGGGAACCAGCCAGCGCGCGCTCAAGGCGTCCCTGGACAAGGCGCTGCCGGCACACCTGGTGGAGACCACCACGGGCCGGCGGCTCGCCGACGACCAGGCCGAGATGATTTCTTCCTCGATGAGCGGACTGAAGCAGAGCCTGCTGGTGTTCGCCGGCATCGCCCTGTTCGTCGGCACGTTCATCATCGCCAACACCTTCACCATGCTGGTCGCCCAGCGCACCAGGGAACTGGCCCTGCTGCGGGCGGTCGGCGCCTCCCGCCGGCAGGTCACCCGCTCGGTGCTGATCGAGGCGCTGGTGGTCGGCACGGTCGCCGGCGTGACCGGTCTGGCCGCGGGCATCGGCATCGGCGCGGGTCTGCGGTCGCTGCTGGGGTCGTTCGGCGCGAGCGTGCCCGACGGGCCGCTGGTGATCACACCGGGCACCGTGCTGACCGCCCTCGCCGTCGGCATCGTCATCACCGTGCTCGCCGCCTGGCTGCCGGGCCGCCGCGCGGCGAAGATCCCGCCGGTGGCGGCGATGAGCAGCGTGCACGCCAAGGCGACCACCAAGTCGCTGGTGCTGCGCAACACGCTCGGCGCGCTGTTCTCGGCGGCCGGCGTCGCCGTGGTCCTCGCGGCCACGACGATGGACACCGACTCGGCCCAGGGCCCGATGGGGCTCGGCGCGGTCCTGCTCATCATCGGCGTGTTCATCCTGACCCCGCTGCTGTCCCGCCCGCTCATCGCGGCGGCCGCGCCCGTGCTGCGCGTGTTCGGCGTCTCCGGCAAGCTGGCCCGCCAGAACTCGGTGCGCAACCCGCGCCGTACGGCGGCCACGGCGTCCGCGCTGATGATCGGCCTGACGCTGATCACCGGCATGACCGTGATGGCGGGCAGCCTGCAGACGTCGATCGACCGGATGGCCAGTTCGGCGATCCGCGCGGACTACGTCGTGTCGATGGCCAACCGCGGCCCGCTCTCCCCGGACGTGGCGCGCAGGCTCGCCGACGCGGACGGTGTCACCGCCAGCAGCCCGCTGCGCAACGGCGCCTCCCGGATCGGCGGCGAGACGGAGTACCTGACCGGCGTCGACGGTTCGGCGATCGGCAGGCTGACGGACCTGAAGGTGGACGACGGCTCCTTCACCGTGGGCGGCTCACGGATCGTCGTGGACAAGGACCGGGCCGAGGAGCACGGCTGGCGGGTCGGCTCCCGGTTCACCGCGCACTTCGAGGACGGCGCGGCGCGCGCCCTCACGGTCGCCGGGATCTACGAGGGCAACGACATGCTCAACGGGATCATGCTCGACAACAAGGTCCTCACCCCGCACCTGACCGACCCTGCCGACATGCAGGTGATGGTCAGGACCGAGGGCGGCGCGTCCGACGGCGCGAAGGACCGGCTGGAGAAGGCCCTCGGCTCCAACCCGGCGATCCGGGTCCAGGACAAGAAGGACATCTCCAACGACATCGCGAAGATGTTCACGCTGATGCTGAACATGGTCTACGGCCTGCTCGGCATGGCGGTGATCGTCGCGGTCCTCGGCGTCATCAACACCCTGGCCATGTCGGTCTTCGAGCGCTCCCAGGAGATCGGCATGCTGCGCGCGATCGGCCTGGACCGCAGGTCGGTCAAGCGGATGGTCCGCCTGGAGTCGCTGGTGATCTCCCTGTTCGGCGGAGTGCTCGGCATCGGCCTCGGGGTGTTCTTCGGCTGGGCGGCCGGCGAACTGCTGGGCACGAAGATGCCGACGTACGAACTGGTCCTGCCCTGGGGCCGGATGGCGCTCTTCCTGCTGCTGGCCGGGGTGGTCGGAGTGCTGGCCGCCCTGTGGCCGGCCCGGCGGGCGGCACGGCTGAACATGCTGGCGGCCATCAAGGCCGAGTAGCCGAAACGGACGACCGGGGCCCCGTTCCGCGTGCCGGAGCGGGGCCCCTCGTCGTGTCCCGGTGCGTCAGGTGTTCCAGGTGCGGGTGCGCAGGGGGAGCCCGGAGGCGCCCGAGTCGGCGGCGCGGACGGCCAGGACCTGGTTGACGCCGATGCGGTTGCGTTCGAAGGCCAGCGCGCTGGCGGCCATGTACAACAGCCAGACACGGGTCCGGCCGGGGCTGGTGAGGCGCATCGCGTGGTCCCGGTCGGCCTCCAGCCGGGTGACCCACTCGCGCAGGGTGCGGGCGTAGTGCTCGCGGATCGACTCCACGTCCCGGACCTCGAAACCGGCCCGCTCGAGCTGGGTGACGGTGGTGCCGACCGGGGCGAGTTCGCCGTCGGGGAAGACGTAGGCGTCGATGAACGCGTCGACCTCGTAAGAGGATTCGTCGCGCCGCGGGCGGCGGGCGATCTGGTGGTTGAGCAGCCGTCCGCCGGGCTTCAGCAGGGCGTACAGATCGCTCGCGTAGTCCAGGTAGCGCTCGGCGCCGACGTGTTCGGCCATGCCGATGGAGGAGATCGCGTCGTAGGGGCCGTCCGTGACGTCCCGGTAGTCCTGGACGCGGATCTCGACCCGGTCGGTCAGCCCTTCGTCCGCGACGCGCTTGCGGGCGTACGCCGCCTGCTCCTGGGAGAGGGTGACGCCGACGACGCGCACGCCGTGCTCCCGGGCCGCGTGGATGGCCATCGAGCCCCAGCCGCAGCCCACGTCCAGCAGCCGCTGCCCCTCCGTCAGGCCGAGCTTGGCGCAGACGAGTTCGAGCTTGTCCCGCTGGGCGGACTCCAGGGTGCCGCCGTCCTGCCAGTAGGCGCACGAGTAGACCATCGACGGGCCGAGGACGACCTCGTAGAAGTCGTTGCCGACGTCGTAGTGGTGGCTGATGGCCCGCCGGTCGCTGTGCCGCGTGTGCAGGTGCCGGCGTCTGCGGACCTCCTCGCGGGGCGGGGCGGGCGGGATCGGCGGCCCGGCGAGCCTCAACAGCTCGCGCCCGGCGGCCCGCACCTCGGGGTCGCGCAGCGCCTCGGCCAGGCCGCGGGCGTCCTCGTCGCGCTCCCACACCAGCCCCGCCATGACCTCGAGGACCCGGTAGAGGTCGCCCTCGACCTCCAGGTCTCCGGAGACCCAGGCCCGGGCCAGGCCCAACTCGCCGGGCTTGAAGAGCAGTCGGCGCAGGGCCCGGCGGTTGCGTACGACGAGGGCCGGGGCGCCCGGCGGCCCGTCCTGCGAACCGTCCCAGGCGCGGATCCGCACCGGTAGCGGTGCTCCCAGCAGCTGCTCGGCGAGATTCCTCAGCCGCGACGCGGCGTCGGCCATGGCGCACACCTCCAAGACGACGATCCCGGATGTCCGATACCACGTAAACACCGCGAGGCCTCCGGCGCAGTCCCGCAAAGGAGTTACAGGTGGGCGGACCCGCCCTGCCGGAGACCCGCCGGAACGCCCGAAGACCTCCCGCACCACGGATGGCGGGAGGTCTTCGGGATGGTCACGGCACCGGTTCGGCGACCGGCGGCACGACCGTGGGTCAGGAGGCCTTGGCCTTCTCGCCGGTCTTGCCGGCGGCGGCGACCGGGGCCGGCTTGGCGGCCTCGTAGAACTCCTCGCGCGGGTTCTCCATGGCGCCCAGGGAGACGACCTCGCGCTTGAGGAACATGCCGAGGGTCCAGTCGGCGAAGACGCGGATCTTGCGGTTCCAGGTCGGCATCGCCATGCCGTGGTAGCCACGGTGCATGTACCAGGCGAGGCGGCCCTTGAGCTTGATCTTCACCTTGCCCATGACGATCATCGCCACGCCCTTGTGCAGGCCGAGACCGGCCACCGCACCCTTGTTGGCGTGCTCGTACTCCTTCTGCGGGAAGCCCCGCATACCGGAGATCACGTTGTCGCCGAGGGCACGGGCCTGGCGCAGCGCGTGCTGGGCGTTCGGCGGGCACCAGGCGTTCTCGTTGCCCGCCTTGCGGCCGACGAGGTCCGGGACCTGGGCGTTGTCGCCGGCGGCCCAGATGTAGTCGGTGCCCTTGACCTGGAGCGTGGGCTCGCAGTCGACGTGGCCGCGCGGGCCGAGGGGCAGACCGAACCGGGCGAGGGCCGGGTTCGGCTTGACGCCGGCGGTCCAGACGATCGTGTTGGAGTCGACCTCGAGGCCGTTCTTCAGCACGACGTGGCCGTCCACGCAGGAGTCCATGGAGGTGGAGAGGTAGATCTCCACACCGCGGCTCTCCAGGTGCTCCTTGCCGTACTGGCCGAGCTTGGGGCCGACCTCGGGGAGGATCTTGTCGGCGGCGTCGACGAGGACGAACCGCATGTCCTCACGCGAGACGTTCTTGTAGTACTTGGCCGCGTCCCGGGCCATGTCCTCGACCTCGCCGATGGTCTCCGCGCCCGCGAAGCCACCGCCGATGAAGACGAAGGTGAGCGCCTTGCGGCGGATCTCCTCGTCGGTCGTGGAGTCGGCCTTGTCCAGCTGCTCCAGGACGTGGTTGCGCAGGCCGATGGACTCCTCGATGCCCTTCATGCCGATGCCCTGCTCGGCGAGGCCGGGGATCGGGAAGGTGCGGGAGACCGCGCCCATCGCGATGACCAGGTAGTCGAAGGGCAGCTCGTACGCCTCGCCCACGAGGGGGGCGATCGTGGCGACCTTGCGGTCCTGGTCGATGGTGGTGACCCGACCGGTGAGGACCTCCGCCTTCGGCAGGACGCGTCGCAGCGGGACGACGACGTGCCGAGGGGAGATGCTGCCGGCGGCGGCTTCGGGGAGGAAGGGCTGGTAGGTCATGTACGACCGGGGGTCGACGACCGTGACGGTCGCCTCGCCGTAGCGCATCTTCTTGAGGATGCGCCGAGCTGCGTACAGGCCTACGTACCCACCGCCTACTACGAGGATCCTGGGACGCTCCGTGGTGCTCATGGCATCGAGTATCCACCCGGCTCAGGGGGGCTGCTCGTGCGCCCCTTCACAAGCTCTTGCATGCCCTGTGCTAAACTCCGCGGCCCACGTGACACAGGTCATGTCACCGATCCGGAACCGTGGGGCGGTCTGACCCGTTGTCAAGGCCGCGTGAGCTGCCTCTCTGTCGATTCAAGGCGTCCGTGAGGAGCCGGAAACACCCTCGGAGCATCCTTCCCGGGCCCCCCGTGCGCCCATCATCTGAACATGTTCAAACGGCAGATGAACCCCCGGAAGGGCCAACCGGCCCTCTTTCCCGGCCGAACGGGACGGAATTCCTTGTGAAGAAGTTCACGAACTTTCCCGACGGGGTGTCGCCTCGGGCGCCGAACGGCTCGCTCACACGTTATCCGAGCTGCTCAACAGAGGCTACTCATCAGTAGCATCGAGGCCTGAAAGTGCCCCGGGAACGGGGTGTGGAACGGGGCCGACGGCGGGGACAGCCGGCGCCCACGGGCCGGAAGGCACGGCCGGGGCCGCACACCGCCCGCCGCCCGTGCCGCCGGTGCCGTCACCCTTCGGCGCCGGCCGTTACGGCGCCGCCCTCCGCCGCGCTGAAGGCGATGCCGTCGAGCATCGCTCACGACCGCTACTCCCGACAGGCGCCCACGTGTACACGCGCACGCGTACACTGGGCTCATGACCGAGAACACCGTGACCGTGCGGGAAGCCCGCGCCCGCCTCGCCGACCACATCAACCGGGCCGAGGAAGGCGTCCCGACCGTCATCACGCGCAATGGCGCCCCGGTGGCGGCCGTGGTTCCCATCTCGGACTTCGAAGCGCTGGAGGAAGCGGCCGACGTGATGCTGGCGCGTGAGGCCGAAGCTGCGCTGGCCGAGGGCGGCGCCACCGTGACCATGGCGGAACTGCTGGCGGACCTGTTCACCGAGCAGGACGGCGAGGCGGCGTGAAGTACGCCTTCCGGTTCACCACGGCGGCGCAACGACAGCTCCGTGCCATCAGCCGACCCGACGCCATGCGCATCCTGGCCGCGCTGACCGCACTCGGTGACGACCCGTACCGCCAGGACGCCGACGTCAAGAAGCTCACCGGCCCATCCGGGCTCTACCGGCTCCGGGTCGGAAGCTACCGGATCGCTTATCAAATCAACGACGGCGAGCTCGTCATCCTGGTCGTCAAGGTGGGCGACCGGCGGGACGTCTACCGCAACCTGTGACGCCCCGCCCGACACCCGTATCGCCGGGCATCTCCCCTCAACGTGCCTCGCCCGCCGCGTAATAAGCGATGCCGTCGAGGATGTCGTGCTCGCTGACGACGACCTCCTCGGCCCCGGTCCGCTCCATGATCGCGAGCAGCACGAGGGCGCCCGCGCCGATCACGTCGACCCGGCCCGGGTGCATGGAGGGGATCTCCGCGCGCTCGGCGTGCGTGGAGCGCAGCAGCGCGTCCGTGATCTCGCGGACGCGCTCCCGGGTGACGCGGGAGTGGTGGATGCGCGCGGAGTCGTACTCGGGCAGCTCCTGGGCGATCGCCGACACGGTGGTGACCGAGCCGGCGAGGCCGACCAGGGTGCGCGCCTCGCGCAGCGGGACGGTCCGCTCGGCGAGGTCGAGGGCGGCCTCGACGTCCGCCCTTATGGCGGCGATCCGCTCCTCGGTGGGCGGGTCGACGACCTTGCCCTCGTGCACCAGGTGCCGTTCCGTCATCCGCACGCAGCCCACGTCCACCGACCGCGCGGCCCGTACGTGGTCGTCGCCGACGACGAACTCGGTGGAGCCGCCGCCGATGTCCACGACGAGGTAGGGGCGGGGCAGGTCGTCGCGGCCCCTGAGCTCGTTGGTCGCGCCGGTGAAGGAGAACTCGGCCTCCTGCTCGCCGGTGATGACCTCGGGCTCGACGCCGAGGATGTCCACGACGCCGCGCACGAAGTCGTCCCGGTTCTCGGCGTCCCGGGAGGCGGAGGTGGCCACGAAGCGGATCCGCTCCGCGCCGTGCTCCTTGATGACCTCGGCGTACTCGCGGCAGGCGGCGAAGGTTCGCTCCAGCGCCTCGGGGGCGAGCCGGCCGGTGCGGTCGACGCCCTGGCCGAGCCGCACGATCGTCATCCGCCGGTCCAGCTCGACGAGTTCACCGGTCACGGGATCGGCGTCGGCGACCAGCAGGCGGATGGAGTTCGTACCGCAGTCGACGGCGGCCACGCGGGTCACTTCTCGTCCTCCCCGGCCGGCTCGCACGGCGTCACGCACGGTCCCTTGCTCCACCACTCGGGGAGCATCGCGATCGCCTCGTCGCCGAGCGGGTTCACCCCCGGTCCGGCGGCCAGCGAGTGGGCCACCAGCACGTGCAGGCACTTCACCCGGTCCGGCATGCCGCCGGCGCTCGGGAAGCCCGCCAGCACCTCGATCTCGTCCCGGCGGCGGATGTAGTCCTCGTGGGCGGCCCGGTAGGCGGCGGCCAGCTCCGGGTCGGTGCCGAGCCGCTCGGTCATCTCCTTCATGACGCCGTCCGCCTCCAGCGTGCCGATCGCCGAGTTGGCGCGCGGGCACGTCAGGTAGTACGTCGTCGGGAAGGGGGTGCCGTCGGGCAGCCGGGGCGCCGTCTCCACGACGTCGGGCTGACCACAGGGGCAGCGGTGCGCGATGGCCCGCAGGCCGCGCGGCGGGCGGCCCAGCTGCTGCTTGAAGGCCTCGACGTCCGCGTCGGTGGGCTCGGTGCGCGGAGTGGGCGGCGGAGGCGTTTCCATGACTGCTTTCAGGGTGGCTTTCTGTCGGTGGCCGGCCCGCGGGCCGGTTACTGGTGGCGGCCGGTGGCCGGCCGGGGTCCGGTCACTGGTCGGAGGCGTCGGCCTTGTCGACCCCGTCCCAGACGTTCGCGTACCAGGGCCGGTGGGCGGCCCCGAGGTCGGCGCGGGACTGCTTGGCCCCGCCCGGGTCGACGACGACGTAGCCGGTCTCCCCGGGCATCACGTAGTGCAGCCGGCGCCGGATCTGCTGCTCGGCGTAGGCGTCGTCCTGCCAGCGCGCCTTGAGGTCACGCAGCTGTTCGACGCGCTGCCGGGCCTGTCCCCGCTCCTGCTGGAGGTCGGAGATCTCGGCGCGCTGGGAGACGTACTGCCGCATCGGGTAGGCGAGGGCGACGATCAGCGAGCACAGCACCAGTGCCAGCAGGGCCGCGCGGCCGGTGAGCCGGGAGCGGCGGGCCTGCCGTTTGGTCTGGGAGCGGTAGACCCGGGCCGCGGTCTGCTCGCCGAGGGCGCGCAGTCTGGTGGTTGTGGAGAAACGGTCCCGGTCCTTGACGGCCATCTGGCTCTCCGCCTCCCCTTCCACGTGCGTACGTCCCCGCACACGGTACGGGACCGGGTACGGGGACGTACGTACGACTGGCTGATACCCGGGCCGTCCTGTCCGGATGGGCCCGGCGGGGGTCAGCCCTTGGAGACCTCGGTGTGACCGCGGAAGCGCGGGAAGGCGCTGCGGCCGGCGTACACCGCGGCGTCGTCGAGGATCTCCTCGATGCGCAGGAGCTGGTTGTACTTGGCGACGCGCTCGGAGCGGGCCGGGGCGCCGGTCTTGATCTGGCCGCAGTTGGTGGCGACGGCCAGGTCGGCGATGGTGACGTCCTCGGTCTCGCCGGAGCGGTGGGACATCATGCACTTGAAGCCGTTGCGCTGGGCTAGTTCGACGGCGTCCAGGGTCTCGGTGAGCGAGCCGATCTGGTTCACCTTGACCAGCAGGGCGTTGGCGGCGCCCTCGTCGATGCCGCGGGCGAGGCGCTCGGGGTTGGTGACGAACAGGTCGTCACCGACGAGCTGGACCTTGTCACCGAGCTTGTCGGTGATGATCTTCCAGCCGGCCCAGTCGTCCTCGAACAGCGGGTCCTCGATGGAGACGAGCGGGTAGGCCGCGACGAGCTCCTCGTAGTACTCCGTCATCTCGGCGGCGGAGCGCTCCTTGCCCTCGAAGAGGTACTTGCCGTCCTTGTAGAACTCGGAGGCGGCGACGTCGAGCGCGAGGGCGATCTGCTCGCCGGGCGTGTAGCCGGCTTCCTTGACGGCCTCGAGGATGAGGTCGAGGGCCTCGCGGTTGGAGCCGAGGTTCGGGGCGAAGCCGCCCTCGTCGCCGAGGCCGGTGGACAGGCCCTTGCTCTTCAGGACCTTCTTCAGGGTGTGGTAGACCTCGGTGCCCCAGCGCAGCGCCTCGGAGAAGGACTCCGCGCCGATCGGGGCGATCATGAACTCCTGGATGTCCACGTTGGAGTCGGCGTGCGAGCCGCCGTTCAGGATGTTCATCATCGGCACCGGCAGCAGGTGCGCGTTCGGGCCGCCCAGGTAGCGGAACAGCGGCAGGTCGCTGGCCTCGGACGCGGCGTGCGCGACGGCGAGGGAGACGCCGAGGATGGCGTTGGCGCCGAGCGAGCCCTTGTTGTCGGTGGCGTCCAGGTCGAACATGGCCTGATCGATCAGGCGCTGCTCGGTGGCGTCGTAGCCGACCAGCTCGGGGCCGATCTGCTCGATGACGGCGAGGACGGCCTTCTCGACGCCCTTGCCCTGGTAGCGGTTGGGGTCGCCGTCACGGAGCTCGATGGCCTCGAAGGCACCGGTGGAGGCACCGGACGGAACGGCGGCACGACCCGTGCTGCCGTCGTCGAGGCCGACCTCGACCTCGACCGTGGGGTTGCCTCGGGAGTCCAGGATTTCCCGGGCTACGACGACGTCGATGGACGGCACGAGCATCTCCTTCTTGGATGTGACGCTGGAAGTGCGGGGCGGGGTGCCTTACGGCTCTGCCTTGCGACTAGAGCCTAACCGTCCCAGGGGCGTCGGCCACCGACCGACCGTCCCGTGGACAGGGAGACGGTACCCATTGTTCCTGCCCGGAACAAAGGGGTTCGGGGGAGGTATCGCGAACCGGAACGGGAAGGGCCGGGAAAACACAGCCCCGCCCCGGTGCGTACGGGGGAACACGCACCGGGGCGGGGAGCCCGTGGGGGACGGGGGGAACGGCCCTCACTCGGCCTTCGGCTTGGGGGACGGCCTCGTGAGGGCACTGTGGTTCCGGTCGGAGCCAGGTGTCACTTCAGGTGCAGCTGCTGGCCCGGGTAGATGAGGTCGGCGTCCTCGACGATGTCCTTGTTCAGCTTGAACAGCTGCTGCCAGCCGCCGTCGACCTTGTGCTTCGCGGCGATGGTGCCGAGCGTGTCGCCCTTGACCACCTTGTACTCGCCGTCGCCCTTCTTGACCTTCTTGCCGGTCGGCGTGGTGACGGTCTTCTTCGCGCCGGCGGCCGGACGCTCGCTGGAGCGGGAGGCGGCCTGCTGGTCGGTGGAGCGGGAGGCGGCGCTGCCCGAGGAGGTGCTCTGCGAGGAGCCGCTCGGGGCGGAGCCGTTGTTGGGGGTGCTCGACAGGCCCGTGCCGCACACCGGCCATGCGCCCTTGCCCTGGGCGGCGAGGACCTTCTCGGCGACGGCTATCTGCTGGGCCTTGGAGGCCTGGTTGGCCTGCCCGGCGTACTGGGTGCCGCCGTAGGCGGCCCAGGTGGAGGCGGAGAACTGCAGACCGCCGTAGTAGCCGTTGCCGGTGTTGATGGACCAGTTGCCACCGGACTCGCACTGGGCGACGGCGTCCCACTCGGAGGTGGTGGCGGCGGAGGCGTTGCCGGCCGCCATCAGCGGGGCGGCGACGGCGGCACCGGTGACACCGGCGAGCGCGATGGCACGGGTGGCCTTGGACGGACGACGGTGCTTGCCCTTGGTGGAGAACAGCATGAATGGATCCCCTCACCGACGCCTGCGAGGTGAGCTGTCGGGTTCGGGCCGGTTGAGTTGCCCGGCCGCGGGCCCGCTTTCACGGGCCGCGGCTCCACCCCTAGCCGGTTCCGGCGCGAATCGCCGGTTCCGGCACTTACCTTGGGTCCCCCGCTCCTGCCTACGGCGCTTTACGCGACGACTGTTCCCGGACGGCCGCTGGCAGGATTCGGCGTTGCGACAGCCGGGGCTCGTGGTGACGAGCGGTCATGACCGTAGACAGGCGATCGAGGGAATTTCAAAGACGATCAGGGCTTCTGAGACTCATCCCACACTTTCACCGAAACGGACATCAGTGATCAATTCGGGCGTCAACTACCGCTGCTTTTGGCCCGTTTCGCTACCGACTTCCAGGGTCTGACCGGCGGAGACGCGGTTCGGGTCGGTACCGATGGCCTTCTTGTTCAGGGCGTAGAGCTCATGCCATCCGCCGTCCACGTCAAGGGAGTCGGCGATGGAGGCGAGGGTGTCACCCTCGCGCACGGTGTAGGTGTCCGCTCCGCGCGAGGCGTGCTTGCCCGACGACGTGACCTCCTGACCGTTTGTCACGCTTTCGTCCGCGATGTCGCCGCGGTGACGTCCACCACTGCCGAGCGCCCCGGTGTCGACCAGGCTCCAAGAACCGCCGGTCTGCCATGAATTGTCCGAGTCCTCCACGGTGGGATCCGTGGTCGCGGACCCACTCCCCTGCGACTCCTCGGTGCGCAGAGAAGCGGATTTGTCGGACTTGGGGGTTTCCGGGTCCTTGTCCGACTTCTCTGTGCCGGCGTCCTCGCCCGCGTCCGAGGACGGCTTGCCGGCCGAGTCCGAGGAGGACTCGGGCGAGGCGGATGAATCCGGCAGACCGGACGAGTCGGAGTCATCGGCGGAATCCGACGGGTCCGTGGAGCCGGTGGCGCCGCCCGACCCGCCGTGGTCCGAGTCGGACTTCCCGGAGCCTCCGACGCCCGTGTCGACGTCCAGGGAACCGGAGTCGGCGGTCAGGCCGGAGAGCAGGGCGCACGTGGTCCAGGGCGTGGTGCCCTTGTCCGCGAGGATCCTCTCGGCGACGGCGATCTGCTGCGAGCGGCTGGCCTGGTCGGCGGTGGGGGCGTACTTGGTGCCGCCGTAGGCGGCCCAGTCGTCCTGGGGGATCTGCAGCCCGCCGTAGTACCCGTTGCCCGTGTCGGCGCTCCAGGAGCCGCCGCTCTCGCACTCGGCGACCTTGTCCCAGGTGGTTCCGTCGGCCGCGTTGGCGCTCGCGGCGCCGAGGAGCGGGATGGCGATGGCGGAGCCGGTCACTCCGGCCGCGACGAGAAGAGCCGGAGCCTGACGGGGGCGACGGTGACGACCGTTCCCGGAGAGCATGCGGAAGCCTTTCGTGCGACAGCGGGACCGGCGCGGCGCCCAACGCTCGGGCCGCGCTGATGGGTGAACGTATAGGCATACGATCACTTGTCACAAGTTCATGCCGCACAGATCACGTGAAGATCACAGAGTTGAACGTCCTTCATGTTCAAGGTTGTACGACCTGCTCCGCGACCGGGGTGAACTCCACGGGCAGGGTGCGCAGCCCGCGCATGATGAGGCCGCCGCGCCAGCGCAGATCGGCCGGATCGGCCGCGAGCCGCAGGTCGGGGAGGCGGGTGAGGAGCGTGGCGAGCGCGGTGCGGCCCTCCAGGCGGGCCAGCGGGGCGCCGAGGCAGTAGTGGATGCCGTGGCCGTAGCCGAGGTGCTGGTTGTCCCCGCGGGCGAGATCGAGGACGTCGGGGTCGGCGAACCGCTCCGGGTCCCGGTCCGCGGCGGCGAGGACGACGAGCACCGGGTCCCCGGCCGCGATGTGCTGCCCGCCGAGCGTGAGCGGCTCGGTGGCGAACCGCCAGGTGGCCAGCTCGACCGGGCCGTCGAAGCGCAGCAGTTCCTCGATCCCGGTCTCGAGCAGGCCCTGTTCGCCGCGGGCCAGGGAGTCCTGCAGCCGGTGACGCTGCCCGGGGTGGGTGAGCAGGGCGTAGGTGCCGTTGCCGATGAGGTTGACGGTCGTCTCGAAACCGGCGAACAGCAGGATGAAGGCCATCGCGGCGGCCTCGTTCTCGGTGAGGTGCTCGCCGTGGTCGGAGGCGCGGATGAGGCCGGAGATCAGGTCCTCGCCCGGGGTGGGCTCGGCCGGCAGCGCCGCACGCTTGCGGTGGATCAGCTCGGCGAGGTAGCCGCGCATCTTCTTCACCGACCGGGCGACGCCGCCCCGCGGTCCTCCGCCGTGCCTGATCATCATCCCGGCCCAGTCGCGGAAGTCGTCCTGGTCCTCGCGCGGGACGCCGAGCAGGTCGCAGATGGCGTAGATGGGCAGCGGGAAGGCGAACTCGTGGATGAGGTCGGCGGAGCCCGTCCGCGCGAACCGGTCGATGAGGTCGTCGGTCAGCTCCTGCACCCGGGGCGCGAACTCGGCGACCCGGCGGGGTGTGAACGCCTTGCTGACCAGCCGGCGCAGCCTGGTGTGGTCCGGCGGGTCGATGTTCAGCAGGTGTGTCATCAGCTCGGCCTTGCGCTCGCCCGGGATACCGGTCTTGCCCTTGGCGTGCGCGGGCTCGTCGTGGTGCGCGGGGTTCTTGCTCAGCCGCTGGTCGGCGAGGGCCTGCCGGGCGTCGGCGTACCGGGTGACCAGCCAGGCCTCGACCCCGCTGGGCAGCCGCGTCCGGCGCACCGGCTCGTGCTCGCGCAGCCAGGCGTAGGCGGGGTAGGGATCGGCGGCGAACTCCCAGGTGAACAGTTCGGGTGCGGTGCTGGGCGGGGCGGGCTGGTCGGTCACTCCCCGACGGTATCGGTCGCGGAAGCCAGCTCGTGCCTGGCCATCGCGTGCCCGTCGGCGGCGGCCCGCCGGATCCAGTGGTCGGCCCACTGGCGCAGCGCGCGGGCGAGGGCGTACGCGGCGTTGGTGTCACCGTGCTCGGCGGCCTCCCTCAGACAGGGCACGGCCTTCTCGTACTCCCCCGCCTCGACGAGCATGTCGCCCAGCATCGCGTTCACGTCCCGCACCAGTTGCTCGCTCGGCAGGCCCGCGGCCACCGCCCTCTCGAGCCAGGTGACGCAGCCGTCCCGGTCCTCCCGGATCTCCGCCATGACGCCGAGCAGGAACATGGCTCCGCCGTCGCCCTCCTCCGCCCTGCCGGACAGCTCCCGGTCCGCCGCCCGGGCCACGGCGTCGACGACGTCGGCCCCCTCCGTCCCGGCGACGCTCATCACCTCGAGCCAGACGTACACCGGTATGTCCGCGTACGCCTCGTCGGCCTCGAGGTCCGCCCGCAGTGATCCGTGGACCTCGTAGGCGTCGGCGTCCTCGGGGTCCTGGACCAGCAGGCCGGTCAGACCCAGCCGGGGTGCGGCCGCCCAGGCCAGGCCCTCCTCCCGGGTCTCCCAGTCCTTCTCGTGCTCCTGCCACTGCTCCGGAGGCACGTCGGCGAAGTACGCGGCCACCATCTCGCCCAGCACGTCGGCCGGCAGCGGCCCGGTGAGACCGCACCGCGCGGCGTCGGCCGCCGCGCGGACCAGGAAGTGACCGGCGGGGTGCGCGCCGGCTCGGCGCGCCCGCCGCCACTCGTCCCACAGTTCGGGACCGACCGCCAGGTACTCGGTCACCGTCAGCCGGCCGCGGCTGTCCCGGGCGCCGGCCAGCCGGGGATCGTCCACGGTCTCCAGCGCCGCCAGCTCGCGCGGGCTCCACTCCCGGGCGAGTTCGACCGTCTCGGCCCGGCCCAGCACCCGGGCCGCCCGTCCGCCGCCGAACCGGTGCGCGTCGTAGGCCTCGTCGTCCATCGTCGCGACGACCGGCACGCCGAGGGCGGCGAGCTGGGCCGGCAGCCCCGCGTCCAGCCCGTGTTCGCCCAGGTGGCCGTCCAGGTCGTCCAGCCACAGGACGTACGAGCCCGGGCGCTCGCGCAGCACCCCGGGCAGCGCGCGCAGGTCCGTTCCCGGTGCGGGCGCGTACACGCGTGTCTCCTCCGGCAGGACGCCGCGGACCGCCTGCCACGCCGTGCGGCTCTTGCCGGACCGCGGCTCGCCGGTCACCACGACAAGACCGCCCCGGCGCAGCAGCCGGACCAGCCGGTGGTCGGCGTCCCGGCCGACGTACGGGGGCAGTTCGTCGCCCCTGCCGAGGCGCTGGGCCCGGTGGACGCCCAGGGCGATGCAGTCGGCCGTGCCGGTCCGCGGCCAGGTCCCGGGGTCGGGGAGGGCGGCACCGCCGGGATGGGTTCCGTAGGTGTTGTGCTGGACCCCGATGACGGGGGCGTGGAACGTGCTCCGGCTGAAGTCGACGTGATCGCCGGCGGGGACGGCCGGGGCCGGAACGGCGGTGACCGGGGGCTGCGGCTGCGGCTGCGGCTGTGCGCGGAGCCTGCACTCCTTCACCATCTCGACGAGTTCGACCGTCGCCCGTCCGTCGTCGTCCTGGGCGAGCACGGCCCCGACGCGCCTGCTCCACCGGTCGTGCGCCGCCGTCCGGGTGTCGGACGGCGCGCTGTTGCTGTGGAAACCGCGGACCAGCAGGGCGTACCCGGGCTGCCCGTGGCGCTCGAACCACGCCGCGAACACCTCCACGGCCCTTGCGTCGCCGGGCCGCTTCCACAGCCAGTCGACGAGGACATCCGCCCCCTCGGCCGCCATCTCCTCCAACTGCTGTTCCACTCGTGCCCCCTGGCCGTCCGTGCGTGCCCTGGGGCAACGGTACTGACCTGAGGCGCCGTCACCGAGTGGCTCGGCGGAGGTGTCAGCTCTCGGCCGCCCGTATCGCGTCCCGGTACACCCGGGCCGCCGCCCGCAGCGCCGCCTCCGGGTCCACTCCGTCGGCCTCCGCGCCAACCGCCAGGGCCAGCAGTTCGTAGCCGACGCCCTCGCCCTCGGGCAGCGGCACCCGAAGGCCCGCCGTGCGGGTGCGGGAGGCGAGCTTGGCGGCGAGGGCGAGGCCGGGCTGGCCTAGGGGGACGCCCTCGGTGACGGAGGTGCGCCGCTTCTCCTCGGCCTTGGTGCGCAGCCAGTGCTCCTTGACGTCCTCCGGGGTCTCGGCCGTCTCGTCGCCGAAGACGTGCGGGTGGCGGTGGATCAGCTTGGCGACGATGCCGCCGGCCACGTCGTCGACGGAGAACGGGGCCTCCGGGTCCTCCTCGGCGATGCGGGAGTGGAAGACGACCTGGAGCAGGACGTCGCCCAGTTCCTCGCGCAGTTCCTCCCGGTCGCCGGCCTCGATCGCCTCGACCAGTTCGTACGCCTCCTCGATCCCGTACTTCGCCAGTCCCAGGTGGGTCTGCCGGGACGACCAGGGGCATTCGACGCGGATGCGGTCCATGACCTGGACGAGGTCGAGGAGCCGGGCGCCGGGCAGGTCGTAGGAGGCGGGCAGCAGCTCCAGCTCCGGCATCCGGAACCGCCCGGAACCGGCGAGGCGGGCGAGCCCGTCGGTGAGGGCGGGCTCCCCCTCCCCCGTGGCCACGACCACCACCGTCCGCCCGCCCGCGCAGGCGTCGACCAGTTCCTGCGCGGTGGGCGACGCCTCCGCCACGGATATCCCGGCCTCCCGCAGATAGGGGAGCTGCGGATGGGCGCCGTCCGCGCACAGCACGGCGTCGGCGGCGCGCAGCGCCTGCCAGGCAGGCCAGGACAGCAGGCCGGGCGCGACACGGTGGCTGGTGGTGAGCAGGACGATGCGGCCGGGGCCGGCTTCGGGACTGGTTGCGTTCACGATCCGAACGTAACCCACGCCCGGAAAGGACGGGATCGGTTGTCCACAGGGCGGGGACGACGTGTGATCGTACGACCGACCACCGGTAGCCGACCGCTACGCCGGCTGCTGCGCCGCCGTCGCCGTGACCTCCCGCACCCAGGGCGTCCTGGCGTCCACGCGGCCGCTCTTCTGCACGTCCCAGGCGCCGTAGCGCGGGTTGAGGTCGACGTGGAGTTCCTGGGAGGCCCGGGACAGGGCCTTCCAGAACGCGGGCTGCGTGGTGTCGGTGCCGAGCTTCGCGGCGAGCTTCTGCGCCTCGAGCTGGAGCCGGAGGTTGTCGTCCAGGCGGCCGGGCGCGATGCCGTACTTCTGCAGCCAGGCGGTCTCCAGGCCCTTGGTGCCGCCGGCCTGCCGCTCCAGGCCGGCCCGCATCCCGGAGACCTCCTTGCGGGTGACCGAGATCCCCGCGTCCCGCGCGGCGCGATGCAGCACCTGGTCCAGGACCATGTTGTGCAGGGTGTCGCGGGTCAGGCTGCCGGTGGAGGCGAGGACCTGCTGGTACTGGGCCTCGTCCGGCACCACCGACCGCTGCGCCCGGCGTACCTCGTTGACCCGGCCCTCGAGCTGGGCGACGGTGATCCGCTCCCCTCCGACGACCGCGGCGGCGCCCGGGTGCGACTGGCTTCCGCAGGCGGTGAGTGCGGGTGCCGCGGCGGCGATCGCGGCGGAGAGGAGGAGCGCGGTGCGACGGCGGCGGTGCAAGGAGACCTCCAGGGGGAGCTTGTGCGGCGGTGCACAAAGTCTTGCGGTGATCGATGTTAGGCAGTGGGCAGCCTGTGGCCAACCCATTCGACCAACGATTCGCACGCGCTTCGGGCACCGCCGCGCCTCCCCGGGCCGGGGCACGGGTCAGCCGGTGATGGCCACCGGCGCGTCCCAGGCGTCACGGTCGACGGTGAGCGTGACGCCGCCGTGCGACTCCTTGCTGTTGACCATGTACTGGTGGGCGCGGCTGTGGTCGGTGAACTGGGTTGAACCCCAGGGCCAGTCGGCGGTCGTGGTGTTCTGCTTGTCCCACAGCGCGTACCAGAGGTTGCCCGGCAGGTCGGTCTTGTCGCTCGCGGTCGCGACGGCCTTGGCGCTGGAGCTGGTGAAGCCGTAGTAGCCGGCGCGGTACGTCTTGACGCGCAGTTCCTTGTCGAACGCGCGGACGTAGGTGAGCACGGCGTCGTTGCACGACTTGTTCGTGACGTCGTACGGCTCCATGTCCAGGTAGATCGCGCTGCCGGCCTTCATGCCGAGCGCGGCGGCCTTGGCCACGGCGTCGTTGGCGTCGCTGGTGCCGAGGGTGGCGGCGGTGGACGCGGTGAGCTTCTCCGGGTTGGAGCCGGTCTGACAGGGCGGCTGGGCGCCGACGTAGATCGGGACGAGCTTCCAGCCGAGGCCGCTGACGTACGTCACCCACGAGGACGTCAGGTTGGGCTGGGCGCAGCCGCGGTTCCTGCCGCCCACGTAGACGGCGGCGGCGCCGTAGAAGCCGGTGTGCCAGGCCTTCATCGTCGCCTTGGAGGGCGCGGTGCAGGTGTCGAAGGCGCGGCCGGTGAACGTCCTCTGCGCGGGCCAGGCCGTGGCGGCCATCGAGGTCTGCGCGGCGAGACCCGCGCCCGCGAGGGCGGCCGTGCCCGCCACGGCCCACGTGATGTACCTGCGCCTCTTGGACTGCCGATGACCTGCCATGGAAACCCCACCCCTGCTCAAAAGTGCGTGGCGAAAACGAACCGCAACCTATCCCGCGCCGATCATGCGTTCGGGAAACGCAACCCCTTGTAGAGCACAAGAATCCCCCAGGCGACGGCAAAGACTAGCCGCGCACCTGCCCCAGCCATTGCAGGGTCCGGCGGATCTCCGCGGCCATCGGGTCGCCGGGGCCGCGGAAGCGCTCGACGTCCACCAGCAGCCGCGCCAGCGTGTCGTGGGCGGCCGGCCGGTCGCCGACGGCGAGCAGCAGGTGGCCGATGCGGCGGCGCACGTCGTGGGCGAGCTGCGGATCGCCGGAGACGTACTGGTTCTCGTAGTACGGCAGCAGCGCCCGGTACTCGGCGAGCGCCGCCGCCGGTTCGCCGAGCTGCTCCAGGCACTGGGCGGCCTCGTAACGGAAGCGCAGGGACTGCGGGTCGGCCTGCCCGGCCTCGGCGGCGCGCTCGTCGGCGAGGCGGCGCAGTTCGGGCAGCGCGCGCCGGTACTGGCCGTCGTCCAGCAGGGTGGCCGCGTACTGCCTGCGCAGGGTGCGCACCACCGGGGAGCGCTCGCCGTGCTGTTCGGCCGCGGCGGGCAGGATCGCGCCGAGTATGTCCACGGCCTGGGTGATGCGGCCCTCCCCGAGCAGGCGCTTGACCTCGTCGACGGCGGCGGCGACATCGGGCTTCTCGGCGACGGGCGGCGCGGGCGCGACGGGGGCGGGCTGCGGCGCGGGCGTGCGCGCGCGGTCCGGCCAGGGAGCGTGCGGACGCAGGAAGGGGCGCGTCGGATCCAGCGGAGCCCCGGTGGGCATGCCGCGCGCGGGCAGCAGCAGCGCCAGGTGCTCGTACACCTCCTGCGCGGAGTCCGGCCGGTGCTGGGGGTCCTTCGCGAGCAGGCGCAGGACGAGCGACTCCAGCGCCTCGGGCACCTCGGGACGGAGGCGGCGCACCGGCACCGGCGGCTCGTACAGGTGCCGGTGCAGCACGCCGAGCGCGGTCGAGCCGGCGAACGGCACGTCGCCGCTGAGCAGTTCGTGCATCAGCACCCCGAGCGCGTACAGGTCGGTGTACGGGCCGACCGCGCCGCCCATGGCCTGCTCGGGCGCCATGTAGGCGGGCGAGCCGATCGGGGAGCCGGTGTGGGTGAGACGGGTGGTGTCGGTGTCCATGACGGAGGCCACGCCCAGGTCGAGGACGGTGACCGTGCCGTCCTGCTTCACCATGACGTTCCGCGGTTTGAGGTCGCGGTGCACGATCGGCACGGCGTGCACCGCGCTCAGCACGGCGCAGAGCTGCGCGGCCACCGCCACCGCCCACTGCCAGGGGTACGGGTCGTGCTCGGCGAGGTGGTCGGAGAGGTCGGCGCCGTCGACGTACTGCATGACGAGGAACAGCTCCTCGCCCTCGCTGCCCGCGTCGTGCACCGTGACCAGGCCCGGGTGGTCGACCTGCGCGGTCACCCGGCACTCGCGCACGAAACGGCGGCGCAGCTCGTCCGCCTCCTGCCCGGCCACCTTGTCCGGGCGCAGCAGCTTCACCGCCACCCGCCGGTCCAGCCGCTGGTCGTACGCCGTCCACACCTGGCCCATGCCGCCCTGGCCGATGAGCGTGGACAGTTCGTAGCGGCCGGCGACGACGCGTCCCGCCGCCACGCTCACCGTCCGCCCTCGTGGCCGGCGTCCCGCACGCCGTCGCCGTCGTGGTGGCCGTCGTGCTTGCGCAGGTAGTCGCTCAGCTCGTCCAGTTCGGCGCGCACCTGGTCGATGCGGGCGGGCGCGGGGCGCTGCGGCGGCGGGGCGACCGGCGGGGGCTGCGGCACGGGTGTGTGGTGCGCCGGGGGCGGCGCGGGCACCGGGGTCTGCCGCATGGCCGTCGCGTGGAACGGCGTCGCCGGTCCCGGGTACCCGTAGCCGGACACCGTCCCGTTCACGTGCGTCTGGCGCAGCCGCTGGAAGTGGCGGATCTCCGCGACCAGGTAGTACACGGTGATGACCACCAGGCCGCCCAGCAGCAGCGTCATGCCCAGGTAGCCGCCGGGGGTGTGGACCTCCTCACCGGGTTCGCTGCCCACCAGGACGATGGCGAGGAAGTCCGCCGCCAGTCCGGCCACGAACAGGCCCCAGTCCAGCGACCTGCGGGTGACGGCGGCCAGCCGCAGCAGCATCGCCCAGGCCAGGAAGCCGGCGCTGAGGACACCGAACGCCACCAGCAGCACCCGCACGAGGACCAGCCACGCGTTGTGCGGCGGCTGCTTCACCGGCTGTGCGTAGCCGTGGCCTTGCATGGCTGCTCCTGATGCCTGAAATGGGCGTGCCTGTCCGCCCGGTGTGCTCCGCCGGGCTGACACCACTCGTGCGATGGTCGCTTCGAGCATATGGCCCGGCACGGACAAGCGGTCCGGGTTGTACCGAACCGTTGTCCGGGAGCACCGTCAATCCGGCGCGACGGTGCCGTCCGTGAGCCCGTCGTACATCCCGCGCACCAGCCGCTCCCCGAGCCGGCTCGCGTGCCGCACGGCCCGCTCGAACTCGTCGAGGGCGCGGAACCGCGCGCCGTAGCGCCGCTGTTCGTCGAACGGGAGCCGGGGGAGCTGGAGGCGGCGCACGTCCAGGCGGGTGGCCGTGGAGGCATAGCTGCTGGCCTGGCGGTGGTTGGCCGTCCCGCGCAGGAAACCGGCGAGGAACCACGGGTCCAGCGCCGCCGGATCGGGCCGCAGCAGCACCAGGTTGCGGCCCAGGGCGGCGCCCCGCGTCGCCTCGCCGATCACCCGGGCCACCGAGCCGCCGCCGAGCACCGGCACGACCACGTCGCCCGGTTCCGTCAGCACGGCCTCCTCGTCGCTCTCCGGCAGCGACCCGGAGGGCGCCGTTCCGGCGAGCACGTCGTGGTCGGTGAGGACGGGCACGCGCGCGCGGCCGCCGGTGCCGCCGGTGCGCAGCACCAGCGTGCCTCCGCGCGCGAGTTCACCGACGGTGGTGAGCGGCCAGCGCGCGGGGGGCGCCGGTTCGACGGGGGGCGGGGTGAGATCGGCGGTCAGCCGCAGTGTCTCGCCGAGGCGCTCGCGTACCGACATGAGCTGCTCCGCGCCGTCGGCGGCCGCCGCGGGCGGCAGATGGCGGGCGGGGGCCAGGTCCACGTCGTCGTCGAGGAGTTCGATGACCGGCACGGACCGGGCCAGCCCGGGCCGCTCCGTCAGCCGCCCGGCGCGTTCGAAGGCGCGCCAGGCGTCGAGCACGGCCTCCCGCACCGCCTGCCAGTCGGGGCCGCCGCGCGCCTCGCCGGCGAACCGTCCGGTGTCGGCGAGCAGCACCTCGGGGGCCGCGGGCGTCCGGTCGGGGCGGCGCAGCACCCAGACGTGGAGCGGGATGTTGTACGGCGGCGCCGCCCCGACCGGCAGCGCGACGACGGCGCGCAGCGCGCCCCGGCGCAGCAGGTCGGCGCGGATCCGGCGCCCGGAGCGGCGGGAGGCGGCGGCCGGCGGCATGAGCAGTACGGCGGTGCCGCCGTCGGTGAGCCGGGCCAGCGCGTGCTGCACCCAGGCCAGTTCGGACTCGGTGCGGGCCGGGAAGCCGTACTCCCAGCGGGCGTCGTAGGCGAGTTCGTCGTGGCCCCAGTTGCGCTCGTTGAACGGCGGGTGGCACAGCACGGCCTCGGCGCGCAGCTCCGGGTGGGCGTCGGCGCGCAGGGTGTCACCGGCGGCGGCGTGCACGGCGGCGCGGGACTGCAGCCGCAGGCGCAGGGCGGTGAGGGCCGCGAGGTCGGGGGCTCCGTCCTGGGCGTACAGCTCCTGGTCGGGGCGGCTGTCGACGGCGCGCAGCAGGGCGCCGGTGCCGCAGGCCGGGTCGAGGACGGTGCGGGCGGGGCCCGCGAGGTCGGCCATCAGCCGGGCGAGTTCGGCCGGGGTGAGCGTGTACTGGCGCGGGTTGGCGTCCAGATGGCGGCCCAGCAGGAACTCGAAGGTCTGCCGCGCCCCCGTCTCGGCGGCCAGTTCGGCGGCGCCGCGCAGGAGGGGGACGGAGGGGAGGAGCTGGGGGCCGGTCGGGGTACGCAGCGCGGGGGTGTGAGCGACGGGCGGGGTGTGAGCGTGGGTGCCGGTGTTCACGGCGGGCGGTGTGTTCACACCCAGCACCTGTTCCAGCGCGCCCGGCAGCATCGCGGCCAGGCGCTCGTCGGAGCCGGCGCTCACGTCCAGCCAGACGGTGGGCCGCTCATGGATGAGCAGCAGCGCGCAGCCGGCGTGCACCAGCGCGGTGACCGGACCATCGGGATGCCCGGCGAGCTGCTGCCAGACGCGTTCGCGCAGCGGGACCTCGGCGAGTTTGCCCTGGTCGCGCAGCCATGCCTCCACCTCGGCGAGTGCGAAGGACGGGCTGGTCTCGGTGCCGCCGACCGGCTTCGGGAAGTCGGCGTGCCGGCGGCGCCAGTTGCTGACGGCGGCTCGGCCCACTCCGGCGAGCCGCGCGATACCGGCGGCGGTCACCTCTGTCGCGTTGTCCTGCACCGGCCACGCTCCCCTCGTCCCGTTGTGCGGCGAGCATACCGGCGTACACAGGATCCAGGCATTCACGACGTGTATCGACTCACGTCTGTGAACCGTGTTGACTCGGTTCACAGGCTCTGATCTTATTGACCCAGCGAACGAGCGGCCAGCCGGAGGGGGCGGTCGCCGCATCGGGGAGGGGTTCCGTCATGGGTATGAAGGGCAAGATCGCGCTGGGCGCCGTCGTCGGGGTCGTCGTCATCGCCGCCGTGTCCGCCAACGCCGACGACGGCAAGGGCGGCGGATCCGGCAGCGGCAAGGACACCTCGGCGTCCGCCGCGCACCGGCCCGGCTCGAAGCAGGGCACGGGTGCCGGGAAGGACTCGGGAGGCAAGGCGGCGGCGAGGAAGAAGGCCGCCTTCGACGGGGACGGCGAGTTCCAGGTCGGCTCCGACATCAAGCCCGGCACCTACCGCACGACCGGCAACACCGACGGCATGTGCTACTGGGAGCGGGCCAAGGACGCCTCGGGCGAGATGGACTCCATCCTGGCCAACGACAACGTCTCGGGCACGAGCTACGTCACCGTCAAGGCCGGTGACAAGCTGTTCAAGTCGAACGGCTGCGCGGACTGGGAGGCCGTCGCCGCGAAGGCGAAGGGCTCGCCCGCGTCCTCCATGGACGGCGACGGCGGCATGTTCAAGGTCGGCAGCGACATCGCGCCGGGCACCTACAAGTCGGCCGGCAACAGCGACGACTCCTGCTACTGGGAGCGCACCAAGGACGCCGAGCACGGGCTCGACTCGATCATCGCCAACAACAACGTGAAGGGCACGGCCGTCGTCACCATCGGCGCCGGTGACGCCTACTTCAAGACGACCGGCTGCGGGAACTGGAAGAAGACGGCCTGACCGCCCCGTTCACCGCCGCCGCACCGCACCGCCACCGCACCCCCAACCGCGCCACGCCCGCGACCGCACCCCCAACCGCGCCACGCACCGCGACCGCTCCGCGCACCGCGCCCGCACCGCACCTCACACACCACCACGCACCGCTCCACTCCTCACCACATCTCACCCCACTTCTCTCAGCAAGGAACTGTCATGCGCCGAACCGCACTTGCCGCCCTCTGCCTGATCGCCGCGGCCACCGCGGGAATCACCGGCTGTCTGCCGGGGCAGGACAAGGCGGACAGCAAGCCGAAGGGCCCGTTCGCCGGGCTGAGCGGCGGCGAGATCGCCGACCGCGCGCTGAAGGCCACCACCGGGGCCTCGTCGCTCCGGATGAAGGGCGACGTCGCCGACGACGAGAGCACGGGCACCATCGGGCTCGACATGGCCCTGGACAAGAAGGGCGAGTGCGCCGGCACGATGAGCATGGGCGGCCAGGGCAAGGCCGACCTGGTCAAGACCGGCAGCACCGTCTACATGAAGTACGACGAGGCGTTCCTGCGCGCCCAGAGCAAGGGCGAGTCCAGGGCCGACACCGACGCGGCCGTGGACATGCTGGCCGGCAAGTGGACCAAGATGGCGGTGAAGGGTCAGGACGCCAAGGACATCGCGGGCTTCTGCGACCTGAACTCGGTGCTGGCCGGCGCGGGTGACGTCAGCTCCGACGCCACCCGCGGGCAGACCACCACCGTCGACGGCACCCCGGCGATCGTGCTGCACGAGAAGGACGGCAAGGACCGCTACACGCTGTACGTGGCGACCGAGGGCAAGCCGTACCTGCTCAAGGTCGACAGCGCGCCCGGCGCCAAGGAGCCGGTGCACCTGTCCTTCGGCGACTTCGACCAGCCGGTGCCGGCGCGCAAGCCCGCCGGGAAGGTCATCGACCTGGACGCCCTGGGCGGCTGAGAGCGGGCCGGGGCCCGGCGCCGGGTCAGAGCGGGTGACGCATCCACACGTTGGGTTCGACGTAGACGGCGTACCCGCGCTCCGGTTCGCAGTGGACCGGGACCAGCGCGCCGGGCACCTCGACGTCCCCCCGGGTGTCGAAGGGCAGCCCGGTCCAGCGGCGCCACTCCTCGAGGGAGGCGCCGACGGTCATGGACGCCGGGGCGACGGAGTCGACGGTGGCACCGGCGCGGGCGTGCACCCGCAGCCACGGGTCCTCCGGCAGACCGTCCGGGCGGACCCGGTGGGCGTACTCGGCGATCGGGGTGCGCGGTTCGCGGTGCTTGGCGCTGGGGCGGACGGGGGCTACGACCTCTCGGAAGCCGCGGGCGCGGGCGTTGTCCCGCATCGCCGAGAGCATGACGGCCGACAGGCCGTGCCCCTGGGCGTGCGGGGCGATGACCACGGAGATCGCGCTGACCGTGTCGGGGCGGGTGCCGCGGCGCAGGTCGGCGAAGGCCCACAGCAGGACCTGGTCCCAGCCGCGGGCGGGCAGGGTGCCCCGGCCCTCGGCGGCGAGGGAGAAGGGGACGCTGAAGGCGTGTGCGACGACCTCGCCGCGCTCGTCCTCGGCGAACAGCGCGTACTCGGGCAGTTCGGTGGGGATGCGGCCGTAGTGGGCGTTGCCCACGGGGTCGCTGGTCACGAACTCCGGCCAGGTGTCGGCCATCTCGAACACCGCCGGGAGCCGGTCGGGCCGCTCGGCGACGCTGCTCACCCTCACGTCCATGCGGGTCACCGTAGGCGGTGCGGACCGCCCCGGGAAACCGAATTGCCGCTCACCGGGCCTTGAAGCGCTCCGGGGCGTTCGTGGGATTGCCGCCCGTGGGCAGCTTCTGGTCCGGGCAGGTGGCGAGCACCTTCTTCATCGCGGCCTTCTCGGCGGCGGTGACCCACAGGCCGTACTTCTTCTTCACCGCCACCTGGGCGGCGACGTAGACGCAGCGGTAGCCCTTGTCGGGCGGCAGCCAGGTGGCCGTGTCGCCGTCGCCCTTGCCGCGGTTGGTGCCCGCGTCGACCGCCAGGAGGTTGAGCGGGTCGTTGGCCAGGGCTATGCGCTTGCCGGGCTCCCAGTACTTGGCGCCCTTCTGCCAGGCGTCCGAGAGGGCGACGAGGTGGTCGATGTCGACCTGGCTGCGGCCGCGCCGGTAGGTGATGACCTTGCCGGAGTAGGGGTCGGGCTTCAGCAGGCCGTAGGAGACCTTGCAGTCCCCGTCGGTGTACTTCACCTGCTCCAGGTCGCGCTTGAGGATGTCGTCGCGCGTGTCGCAGGAGTTGGAGTCGGTGTCGGCCCAGGCGGAGCCGAAGCGCTCGCGCGAGTAACCGGTCTTGGGGGCCCGGCCCTTGACGGTCAGCGAGTCGGCGGCGGACAGGGCCGCTCCCCCGTGCGCCTTCTCCACGGGGCCCGGGGCCCCGCCGATCGGGTCGCTCTTGCAGCCGGCCACGGACACCGCCACGACGACCGCCGCGGCGACCGCCCCGCCCCTCAGACGCGTCACGGTGCGTTCCCCTCGCTCGCCCTGTCCGCCCTGTGCGCGGGCGGCTCGTGTCGGCGTCCACCGTAACGGGCGTACGGCGCACAGCAGATGGGGCTCAAAGGGGCGATCGGTCCGCAATCGGGATGATCACCGCGAAATTCCGTGCTCCGCCGTCGGCGGCCGCGGCACGGCTGCGGGGCGGGAGGGTCCGCCCTCCCGCCCCGCACCCGCGACTGCTACGACCCCAGGACCGAGGCGAGGAACTCGCCGACCCAGCCCAGCAGTTCGCGGCCGACGAGCGGCTTGCCGCCGACCTTCGCGGTCTTCGGCCGGGGGACGAGGACCTGGTGCGCGGCCGGCTTGATGACCGTGCCCGGGTACAGCCGCTTGAGCCTGAGCTCCTGCGACTCGCGCAGCTCCACCGGCGCGAAGCGGATGTTGTTGCCCTGCAGGACGATCTCGCCGACGCCGCACGCCCGCGCGAGCATCCGCAGCCCGGCCACCAGCAGCAGGTTCTCCACCGGCTCGGGCAGCTTGCCGTAGCGGTCGGTGAGCTCCTCGCGGACGGCCTTGACGTCCTCCTCCGAGTTGGCGGAGGCGATGGCGCGGTACGCCTGCAGGCGCAGCCGCTCGCCGGGGGCGTAGTCGTGCGGGACGTGCGCGTCGACGGGCAGCTCGATCTTGACCTCGAGCGGCGGCTCCTCCTCGATCTCGCCGGTCTCGAGCTGCCGCCGGTAGTCGGCGACGGCCTCGCCGACCATGCGGACGTACAGGTCGAAGCCGACGCCCGCGATGTGCCCGGACTGCTCGCCGCCGAGGAGGTTTCCGGCGCCGCGGATCTCCAGGTCCTTCATGGCGACGTACATGCCCGCGCCCATCTCGGTGTGCTGGGCGATGGTGGCCAGGCGCTCGTGCGCGGTCTCCGTCAGCGGCTTCTCCGGCGGGTACAGGAAGTAGGCGTATCCGCGATCCCGTCCCCGGCCGACGCGGCCGCGGAGCTGGTGGAGCTGGGACAGGCCGAAGTTGTCGCCGCGCTCGACGATGAGGGTGTTGGCGTTGGAGATGTCGATGCCGGACTCGACGATCGTGGTCGACACCAGCACGTCGAACTTCTTCTCCCAGAAGTCGACGACCACCTGTTCCAGCGCGGTCTCCGACATCTGGCCGTGCGCGGTGGCGATCCGCGCCTCGGGGACGATCTCGCGCAGACGGGCCGCGGCCCGGTCGATGGACTCGACCCGGTTGTGGATGTAGAAGACCTGGCCCTCGCGCAGCAGTTCACGGCGTACGGCGGCGCCGATCTGCTTCTCCTCGTACGGCCCGACGAAGGTGAGGACGGGGTGCCGCTCCTCGGGCGGGGTGGTGATGGTGGACATCTCGCGGATGCCGGTGACCGCCATCTCCAGGGTGCGCGGGATCGGGGTGGCGGACATGGTCAGGACGTCGACGTTGGCGCGGAGCTTCTTCAGCTGCTCCTTGTGCTCGACGCCGAAGCGCTGCTCCTCGTCCACGATGACCAGGCCGAGGTCCTTGAACTTGGTCTCGGAGGCGAACAGGCGGTGGGTGCCGATGACGACGTCCACCGAGCCCTCCTTCAGGCCCTCCAGGACGGCCTTGGCCTCGGTGTCGGTCTGGAAGCGGGAGAGGGCCTTCACGCTGACCGGGAACTGCGCGTACCGCTCGGAGAACGTCCCGAAGTGCTGCTGGACCAGCAGGGTGGTGGGGACGAGCACGGCGACCTGCTTGCCGTCCTGTACGGCCTTGAAGGCGGCCCGCACGGCGATCTCGGTCTTGCCGTAGCCGACGTCGCCGCAGATCAGGCGGTCCATGGGGACCGTCTTCTCCATGTCCTCCTTGACCTCGGCGATGGTGGTGAGCTGGTCGGGGGTCTCCGCGTAGGGGAAGGCGTCCTCCAGCTCGCGCTGCCACGGCGAGTCGGCGCCGAAGGCGTGGCCGGGGGCGGCCATGCGGGCGCTGTAGAGCTTGATCAGGTCGGCGGCGATCTCCTTGACGGCCTTCTTCGCGCGCGCCTTGGTCTTGGTCCAGTCGGCGCCGCCCAGGCGGTGCAGGGTGGGCGCCTCGCCGCCGACGTACTTGGTGATCTGCTCGAGCTGGTCGGTGGGGATGTAGAGGCGGTCACCGGGCTGGCCGCGCTTGGCGGGGGCGTACTCCACGACCAGGTACTCGCGGGTGGCGCCCTGCACGGTGCGCTGCACCATCTCGATGTAGCGGCCGACGCCGTGCTGCTCGTGGACGATGTAGTCGCCCGCCTCCAGGGTGAGCGGGTCGATCGTCTTGCGGCGCCGGGCCGGCATCCGGGCGCCGTCGCGGCCGGAGGCCTTCTGGCCGGAGAGGTCGGTCTCGGTGAGGACGGCCAGCTTCAGCGCCGGGTCCACGAAGCCGTAGTCGATGCAGCCGCAGGAGACGTGCACCACGGAGGGGCTCAGCTCGCCGAGGTCGGCGTGCAGGCGGGCGGCGATGCCCTCGCCGCCGAGCACCTCGACGGTGCGGGCGGCCGGGCCGTGGCCCTCGGTGACGAACACGGTGCGCCAGCCGTCGGCGAGCCAGCCCTTGGTGTCGGCGAGGGCCCGCGCGGTGTCGCCGCGGTAGGTCTCGGTGGCGTGCATGCCGAGCTTGAGGGTGTCCGCGTCGAGCTGCTCGTCGGCCGCGAACGGCGACACCGACCACCACATCATGTTCAGCTCGCGCGCGCGGTCGCGGACGTCGGCGATGGACCACAGGGAGGCCGCGCCGACGTCGATGGGCGCCTCGCCTCCGCCCGCCGTCGCGGCCCAGGAGGCCTGCAGGAACTCCTGGGAGGTGGCGACGAGGTCGGCGGCGCGGGTGCGGACCCGCTCCGGGTCGCAGACGACGGCCATGGCGCCGCCGGGGAGCACGTCGAGCAGCAGCTCCATGTCGTCGACCAGGACGGGGGCGAGGGACTCCATGCCCTCGACCGCGATGCCCTCGGCGATCTTGTTCAGCAGTTCACCCAGCTCCGGGTGCTCCTCGGCGAGGGCACGCGCGCGCGAGCGCACCTCGTCGGTGAGCAGCAGCTCGCGGCAGGGCGGGGCCCACAGACCGTGCTCGGCGACCTCCAGGGAGCGCTGGTCGGCGACCTTGAAATAGCGGATCTCCTCGACGTCGTCGCCCCAGAACTCGACGCGCAGGGGGTGTTCCTCGGTGGGCGGGAACACGTCCAGGATGCCGCCGCGCACCGCGAACTCGCCGCGCTTCTCGACCAGCTCCACGCGTGCGTAGGCGGCGGCCGCGAGGGCTTCGACGACCTCGTTCAGGTCGGCGCTCCGGCCCGTTCTCAGGGACACCGGCTCCAGGTCGCCGAGGCCCTTGACCTGCGGCTGGAGCACGGAGCGCACGGGGGCGACGACGACGGAGACGGGCCCGGTCTCGGGGTCGTCGGTGCTGGGGTGGGCGAGGCGGCGCAGTACGGCGAGGCGGCGGCCGACGGTGTCGCTGCGCGGGCTGAGCCGCTCGTGGGGCAGCGTCTCCCAGGAGGGGTACTCCGCGACCGTCTGCGGGGGCAGCAGGGTGCGCAGGGCGGCGGCCAGGTCCTCGGCCTCCCGTCCGGTGGCGGTGACCGCGAGCACCGGCCGGCCGGCCTCCCGGGCCAGGGCGGCGACCGCGAAGGGGCGGGCCGCGGGGGGACCGACCAGGTCTACGTGCATGCGGTTGCCGTCCGCCGCCGCCTCGATCGCTTCGGCGAGGGCGGGGTCCTTGACTACGGCGTCGAGCAGACCGTGCAGGCTCATGGAGAGGCTTTCCGTCCGGGTATGGGCAACGCGAACCACCCGACACGCGGGGCGGGCCGGGGGTTCCCAGGGTACGTCGCCCGGGCCCCGGTCACCCGGTGGAGTGAACACGCCGCCCCGCCGAGGGGCGCGGAGCCGGCTTGGAGACACCGTGGAGACACGGAAGGCCCGCAGCCGGACGCGGCGGTACGAGTCCGTGACCGTGCCCGCGTGGCAGCGCCCGGCGCCGAGAAGTCCCCCGTGACTTCTCGGCGCCGGGCCCCCGTGCCCCCGTGTCCCCCGTCCGGGGTGGCTACTCGGTCGCGATCGCGTTCAGCACGTTCATCCGGCCCGCCCGGAACGCCGGGATCAGGGCGGCGAACAGGCCCACGAAGGCGGAGGCGACGAAGACCGTGATGATCGTCGGCCAGGGGATCTCCAGGACCTTCAGGCCCTCCAGCGCCAGCAGCTTCTGCGCGGTCGCACCCCAGCCCATGCCCAGGCCGAGGCCGAGCAGGGCGCCGAAGACCGCGATCACCACGGACTCCAGGCGGATCATGCGGCGCAGCTGGCGGCGGGAGAGGCCGATGGCCCGCATCAGGCCGATCTCCCGGGTCCGCTCGACCACCGACAGGGCCAGGGTGTTCACCACACCGAGGACGGCGACGATGATCGCGAGCGCCAGCAGGCCGTAGATCATGTTGAGCAGCTGGCCGATCTGGTCCTTCAGCGCCTGCTTGTAGTCGGTCTGGTCGCGGACGGTGTACTGCGGGTACTGGTGCAGGGCCGACCGCAGTCCCTTGTAGGCGGCGTCCTGCCGGCCGTCCTCGGCGCTGGCGAAGACGAGCTGGTCGAGCGGCATCCGGTCGGCCGGCACGTACTTGGCGAGCGTGGCGATGGACGTGTACTTGGCGCCCTGGTCGATCACCTCGTCGCTGCTGGTGATCGCGCGGACCGTGAGGCGGGCGGCGGACCCGTCCTTGAAGGCGACGCCGATCCTCGAACCGATGTGGATGCCGTGGGCCTTGGCGAACTTCTCGTGGACCGACATCGAGTCGGGCAGGTAGGCGTCCTTGAGATCACCGGCGACGGTCTTCTTGCGCAGGTCGGTCGCATACGTCGGATCGGCCGCGGTGATGTCGGTGTCCTTGAGCGTCTCGCCGTCGGGGGTGGTGAAGACCGCCTTGGTCGGCCGGTACTCGGTGATCCGCGCCAGGCCCGGCGTCGCCTTGATGGCCCGCACCGCCTGCGGGACGACCGGCGCCCCGTTGTCGTTCTGGATGATGAAGTCCGTGCCGACGGTCTTGTCGAGCTGGTCGGTGGCGGAGGCCACCATGGAGGAGCCGACGACCGACAGGCAGGCCACCAGGGCCAGGCCGATCATCAGGGCGGCGCCGGTGGCGCCGGTGCGGCGCGGGTTGCGCAGCGCGTTGCGCTCGGCCATCCGGCCGACCGGGCCGAAGATCCGCAGCAGGACCGCGCCGAGCACCCGGACCAGACCGCCGGCCAGCAGCGGGCCGATGACGACGAAGCCGATCAGCGTCAGCACCACGCCGAGGCCCAGCCAGCCGGAGCCGCCCTTGGCCTGGTCCGCGGAGGCGGCCGCGTACAGGCTCGCGGCGCCGGCCCCGGTCAGGGCCAGGCCGACGACGGCCCGCACGATCCCGGCCTTGGCGTCGGCCGGGGCGCTCGCGTCACGCAGCGCGGCCATCGGGGAGACCTTGCCGGCGCGCCGGGCGGGCAGGTAGGCGGACAGGACGGTGACGACCACACCGAGCAGCAGGCCGAGGGCGGGGGTGGTCCAGGCGACGGTCAGGTCGTCGGTGGACAGGTGCATGCCCATCTGGCCCATCAGCTTCATCAGGCCGACCGCGATGCCGACGCCCGCGCCGACACCGAGCACCGACCCGATCACGCCGAGCAGCAGCGCCTCGATCAGCACGGACCGGTTGACCTGGCCGCGCGAGGAGCCGATGGCCCGCATCAGGCCGATCTCGCGGGTGCGCTGGGCGACCAGCATCGAGAAGGTGTTGATGATGAGGAAGATGCCGACGAGGAAGGCGATCCCGGCGAAGCCGAGCATCGCGTACTTCATGACGTTCAGGAAGCTCTGGACGCTCTTCTGGTTGGCGTCGGCGACCTCCTTGGCGGTCTGCACCCGGTAGCCGTGGCCGAGCGCGGCGCTGACGTCGCGCTTCAGCCGTGCGTCGCTGACGCCCTTGTCGGCGGTGACGTTGACGTTGGTGTACACGCCGGTCCGGCCGACCAGGGTCTGCTGGGCGGTCTTCGTGTCCAGGTAGAAGATGGCCGCGCCGGGGTTGGTGACGGTGAAGGCGGCGATGCCGGACACCCGCGCGTGGTGGGTGCCGACGGCGGTGATGATCCCGATCTCGTCGCCGAGCTTCAGGTGGTGCTTGTCGACGGTGTCCGCGTCGACCATGACCTGACCGGGGCCCTTGGGCGCCGCTCCGGACGTGATCTTCATGGTGCGGGCGTCGTTGCCGTTCCAGCTTCCGACGATGGTCGGGGCGCCGCTGGTGGGCGAGAGCTTGTCCAGGTCGTGGTCGACGACGGTGACCGAGGTGGAGAACACCGTCCCCTCGGCCTTCGCGACGCCCCGGGCCCCGCGCACCTCGTCGACCACGGCGGCCGGCATGACCGGCGGCTTGCCGGTGTTGGAGGTGGTCTCACCGGTGTCGGAGGAGCCCTTGGCGCTGACCTGCACGTCCGAGGAGGTGGTCTGGAACAGCTTGTCGAAGGTGGTGTTCATCGTGTCCGTGAACACCAGCGTCCCGCACACGAAGGCCACCGACAGCAGCACCGCGATCGCCGACAGCGCCATCCGGCCCTTGTGGGCGAAGAAGTTGCGCATCGAGGTCTTGAGCACGGTCATGACGTGCGCCCCCGGGCGTCGAAGTCCTTCATGCGGTCCAGGACCTGCTCGGCCGTCGGCTGGTGCATCTCGTCGACGATCCGGCCGTCGGCGAGGTAGAGGACGCGGTCGGCGTAGGAGGCGGCGACGGGGTCGTGGGTGACCATCACGATGGTCTGCCCGAGTTCGGTGACGGAGCGGCGCAGGAAGCCCAGCACCTCGGCACCCGCGCGGGAGTCGAGGTTTCCGGTCGGCTCGTCACCGAAGATGATCTCCGGGCGGGCGGCGAGCGCGCGGGCCACCGCGACGCGCTGCTGCTGGCCGCCGGAGAGCTGGGTGGGCCGGTGCTTGAGCCGGTCGGCCAGCCCGACGGTCTCCACGACCTGGTCCAGCCACGCCCGGTCCGGCTTGCGGCCGGCGATGTCCATGGGGAGCGTGATGTTCTCGAGCGCGTTCAGCGTGGGCAGCAGGTTGAACGCCTGGAAGATGAACCCGATGCGGTCCCGGCGCAGCTTGGTGAGCTTCTTGTCCTTCAGGCCGGTGATCTCGGTCTCGTCCAGGTGGATCTGACCGCTCGTCACCGTGTCCAGGCCGGCGAGACAGTGCATGAGGGTGGACTTGCCGGACCCCGAGGGGCCCATGATCGCGGTGAACTGGCCGCGGGCGATGTCCACGTCGACGTGGTCCAGCGCGACGACACGGGTCTCGCCGGACCCGTACGCCTTGACGACCTGCCGGGCTCGCGCGGCGACGGCCGTAGGCCCTCCAGTGCCCCCGTGCCTGGGAATGGTCACAGCCGATGTCACGGTACGTCTCCTATGTCGGTCGACAGGTCGGTGGTGCGCCCCGGTCGCGGTGCGCCTGTTCCGGGTACGACGCCGAGTCTGGCGTGCGGCGGACGTGCCGCGCGCTGGTGCGAAGCCCCCTGTTGTGCGGGGGAAAACCCCACCCCCGCCGGTTCGGTCAGCCGCCCCCCGGCGGCGTAAAGCCAGGTTAAGGACGACGGTGGGCCCTCCTCGTCCTCCGCCGGGACGAACCCTCCCCGACCCGAAGTACGGAGATACCCCTAGGGGTCGTCCACCGTCGGGTGGAGACCCGCTCGGGGTTCGCTCCACCCTCCGCCCCGGAAAGGCTCCACCCTCCCGTCGCGTCAGGTTCAAGTGGCCGGGGCGCGGAACGGCCTCACACCGGCGGGCGGTACGGGCGCGGCCTCGCGAACGCCCTGGTTAACGCGGGTAACAACACGGGCGGGACACGGTTCGGTGGAGGAAGCGCATACCGACCGGCCAGTTCGGTGAAAAGCCCGCGCGGCCGTGACCCCGCGAGTAGCGTGCGTGACTCCGTTTCCACCCCCTACCTCCCTGCGGTCCGCCGCCACGGACCCGAGCCACGCAAGGAGCCCCGGGATGTCCTACGACCCGCCGCACTCCCCGTCGTACCCCACCTACCCCTGGCAGCCGGTACCCCCCGAACCGCCCCGCCCGCAGCGCGCCCCGGCCCGCGAACCCCTCGGGCACCACAGCGACCTGCGCGTGCTGCGCGGCGCCTACCGCTGGCAGCGCCGCACCGCGACCCTCACCGCACTCGGCTACTTCACGCTCTTCCTCGTGCTGTCCGCGTACGCCCCGGACGTCATGACGCGGGACATCGCCGACGGCATCCCGGCCGGCCTGCTGCTCGCCCTGCTCCAACTCCCGGTCACCTGGCTGGCGATCGCCCTGTACGAGCACACCGCGCGCCGCCATGTCGACCCGCTCGCCGACCGCATCCGCAAGGAGGCCGAGCTGGACGCGCGGCGGGGAGCGCTGCGGTGACCGCCCGCGCCCTCCCGGCGGACCTCTCCGGCTTCAGCGGCTCCGCCCAGGCCATGTCGCTGGTCGCGTTCTCCGCCGTGGCCACCCTCACCCTGCTGCTGTGCGTGATGACCGGCCCGGACCGGGACGACCTCGACGAGTTCTACACCGGCTACGGCACCCTGTCCCCGCTGCGCAACGGCCTGGCCATCGCCGGGGACTACATCTCCGCGGCGACCGTCCTCGGCACCGGCGGAGTGATCGCCCTGTGCGGTTACGACGGTGTCGTGCTCGCCCTCAGCACCGCCCTGTCGCTGCTGCTGCTGATGTTCCTGCTGGCCGAACCGCTGCGCAACGCGGGCCGGTTCACCATGGGCGACGCGCTGGCCCGCCGGATGCCCGGCCGCGCCGTGCGGATCACGGCCTGCGTGGTGACGATCGCCTCGCTGCTGCCGCTGATGCTGGTGCAGCTCGCCGGGACCGGACAGCTCATCGCGTTCCTCCTGGGCTTCTCCAACGAGTCCCTCAAGACCGGCTGCGTCGTGGGACTCGGCGCGCTGATGATCGCCTACGCGGCGATCGGCGGCATGAAGGGCACCGCGCTCATCCAGATCCTGAAGATCGTGATGCTGCTCGGCTCCGGCGCCGTCGTCGCCGTACTGATCCTGCACCGCTTCGACTGGGACCCGGGCGCCCTGTTCCAGGCGGCGGCACGGCAGAGCGGCGCCGGTCCGGCCTTCCTGCACTCCGGGCTGCAGTTCGCCGGGCACTCGAACGCCCGCCTGGACATGATCACCTCCGAGCTGACCATCGTCCTCGGCGGCGCCTGCCTGCCCCACATCACCATGCGCATGTACACCGCCTCCAGCGCCCGCCAGGTGCGCCGGTCGCTGTCCTGGGCGGTGTCGCTCGTGGCGCTGTTCGTGCTGGTCATCACGGTGATCGGATTCGGCGCCACGGCCCTGGTCGGCCGCACGGCGATCGCGGCGGCCGACCAGCAGGGCAACACCGCCTATCTGCTGGGCTCCCGGGCGGTGTTCGGCGTGGACGTCTCCACGACGGAGAGCTTCCTGTTCACCCTGGTCACCACGGCGCTCTTCCTGACCCTGCTCGCCTCGGTCGCCGGGATGATCCTCGCCTGCGCCAACTCCCTGGCCCACGACGTGTTCGCCGCCCGGGTGCAGGAGATGCCGGCCCGCCGGGAGATGGCCCTGGCCCGCCTCTCCGCGCTCGCCATCGGGGTGCCCACGATCCTGCTGGCCACCCTGGTGCAGCACCACAGCCTGCAGCCGCTGGTGACGCTCTCCTTCTGCCTCGGCGCCTCCGCGCTCGCGCCCGCCCTCGTCTACAGCCTCTTCTGGCGCCGCTACACCCGCGCCGGCCTCATGGGCACCCTGCTCGGGGGCTCGCTGGCCGTGCTGCTGCTCATGCCGGGCACCAACCTCGTCTCCGGTTCGCCCGTCTCGGCCTTCCCGGGCGCCGACTTCAACTGGTTCCCGTTCACCACGACCGGCATCGTCTCCATCCCGGCCGGCTTCTTCTTCGGCTGGCTGGGCACGGTCGTCTCCGGCCGCCGCAAGGCGGAGGAACAGCGGCGCCAGTACGAGGCGGTGGAGGGCTGGATCCTGGCGGGCGCGGTCCGCAGGGGCGGCTGAGCCGGGGCGGCGCGGCGCCGAACCACCGCGTCAGGGGGTGTCCTCCGGCTCACGCAGCCCGGAGCCGGACGGCACCCCCTGCTCCTGCTCCACCCTGCCGGTCAGGGTGACGAGGCTGTTGCGCACGGAGTCCATGTGCGTCTGGACCTCGTCCCACATCTCGCTGTGCTCGCGCAGTACCCGCTCGGTCTCCTGGGCGATGCGCTTCTCCTCCGTGTGCGCCTCGTCGACGATCTCGACGGCGCGCACCCGCGCCCGCTCCTCGCAGCGGCGCGCGGCCTCCTCGGCCTCACCGAGCGCCCGCTCCGCCTCGGCGACCCGGGCCTCCGCGCCGGCGATCCGCTCGGCCTGGCAGGCCTCCAGCGCGACCAGCCGCTCGGCCTCCTCGCGCTCCACCGCCGCCAGCCGCTCCGACTGCTCGCCGGCCTGCTCGGCGGAGAGTCCGTCGATGCGCTCGCGCACCTCACGCAGGGCGGCGAGCGCCTCCGCGCGCCGCTCCTTCACCCCGCGCCGTGCGCCGATCCGCACTTCGTCGGCCTCCGCGCGCGCGGCGAGGACGATCCGGCGGGCGTGCTCCACGGCCTCCTCGCGCAAGACGTCCGCCGCCTCCCGCGCGGCCTGGTGCACCTCCGAGGCGTACGCCTCGGCCTCCATGATCTCGTCCTGCGCCGCCTGCCGCGCACCCTCGCGAACCTCCGCCGCCTCCCGCAGCACCAGTTGGTACAGCTGCGCGGCCCGCTCCCCCAGCGACTCGTACGTCTGCGGCACCAGTTCCCCGACGGTCTCGCGCAGCCGCGCCGCCTCCGCCTCCATGTCCTTGGCGAGCACGGTCAGCCGCGCGGCGCGCTCCCACGCGGCGTCCCGGTCCTGCGACAGCGCCTCCAGATACGCGTCGACCTGATCGGGGCGGTAGCCGCGCCCCCGGACGGTCTCGAGGCCGTACGGCGTCGTCGATGCGCTGCTCACCCTGGGAGCCCCTCTCCGCCGGACATACACGACATAATGATTTCGCGCATATCCTGCTAGACAGGACGTAAGTATGCATAACGCGACACTCCGCAGAGATGTCACGGGCGAGATCTCACGTGCCGGCGCGCGGAAAGCACTCAGGCCCTCCACGCACACGCGTGGAGGGCCTTGAGGTTGAGGGGGCCTCAGCGGGCGCGGGCTACAGCAGCCCGTCCCACATCTGCTCCAGCAGCACCGACCACCAGCTCTCCGGCGACCCCAGCGCCGCCGGGTCCAGCGCGGCCAGCTGCGCCTGGAAGTCGACCGTCCAGCGGCCCGCCTGCTCCTGGTTGAGCCCGTGCCGCAGCCGCCACATCCGCCCCAGCAGCGCCAGGCACCGCGCGAACTCCGGCAGACCGGTGTTCACGAACTGCGGCGGCACCGGAGCGCCGCCCGGCCCGGCCTCCACCGGAACGGCCACGATGTTCGCCGTCCCGTACTGCACACACACCGCCCGGCCGAAGTCCGTACCCATCACCAGGTACGACCCCGCGTCCGGGGCCGGCTGCACACCGCGCTCCGCCGCCAGCTCCGCCAGCGTCGGCACCGGACGGCCCGGCTGGGCCTGCGCCCAGAAGAACGGCCCCAGGTCCACCGGGAGTCCGGCCACCACCAGCGTGTGCGCCACGACCGGCGGCACACCCTGCCGCGACACCGCCTGCTGCTCGAACCTGAAGACGCCCGGCCCGAACACCGCCGCCAGTTCCTGCCCGATCGCCTCCGGCGGGACCGGCGGCGCCGGCTGCACCGGCGGCAGCGGCGCCCGCACCGGAGCCGGCCGGGCCGGGCCGTCGGCGACCTGGTGCAGCTCGCCCTGGTGCGCCAGCAACTGCTGCATGCCCTGCTGCCGGCTCGCGTGGTCCGTGCCGTACGGCGCGATGCTCGTGATCCGCGCCTGCGGCCACTGCTCCCGGATCATCCGCGCGCAGTACGCCCCCGGCAGCTCACACGACTCCAGCTCCGTGTGCAGCTCCAGCACCTGGTCCGGCGGCACGTTCATCGCCCGCAGCTCATGGAAGATCTGCCACTCCGGATGCGGCGTGCCCGGCGCCGAACGCCGGATCAGCTGCTGCTCCGAACCGTCCTGCGCGCGGTAGCGCAGCACCGCCTGGTACCCCGGACCCACCGTCGGCTGCCCCTGCTGCGGATAGCCGTACGCGGGAGGCTGCCCGGGAAGCGGACCACCCGGCGGCGGCATCGCACCCGGAGGCATCGCGCCCGGAGGCATCGCCCCCGGGTGCATCGGCTGCGGAGGCATCGGCTGCTGCGGCGGCTGCGGGGCACCCATCGGCCCCGGAACGCCCGGGGCACCCGGAGCGCCCGGCGGCATACCGGGCGGGCCGGCCGCGGGCGGCGGCGCTCCCGGGCCGCCCACGGGCGGCGCCGCCAGCACGGTCTCCGCGTGGTGCACCGCGCCACGCCCACCACCGGGGGCACCAGGGGCGGCGGGCACGCCGGGAACGCCCGGGGCGCCCGGCGGCTGGGGCGCACCGGGGGCGGGAGGCATCGGCATGCCCGGGGTGGCCAGCATCGTGGCCGCGTGGGGGGCGTCGCCCGGCGGCGTACCGCCGGGGACACCCGGCGCACCGGGCGGCTGGGGAGCAGCCGGAGCACCGGGAGCACCGGGGCCCTCGGGGCCGAGCGCCGACACGAGCTGCGTCGGCACGTACCCGCCCGCGGGCCCACCCGGCGCGGGCGGCGGGGGCGTGCCCCCCGGACGCGCGCCCGGCGCACCCGGGGCACCCGGCGGCGGAGGCGGCGCGCCCAGCCCGGCGCGCGGCTTGCGCGGCGGCGGCGCGGCCTTGCTGGTCGCCGCGTCCGCGATGTCCCCGGCGTTCGGCGCGAGCGGCCGCTCCGGACAGGCCGGCGGCTGCGGCGCGTCCGGCATCGCACCCGGCGCCTGCGGATGGCCGTACACCGGCGCGCCCGGAGGCGGCGGAGGCGTGGCGCCCGGAGGCGGCGGGGTGGCACCCGGCCCGGGCGGCGGGGGCGTACCCGGTGCCGCCGGCGGCTGCGGATGGCCGTACGACGGCATGCCCGGAGGCGGGACGGCACCCGGTCCGGCTCCCGGCGCGCCAGGGGCGGCGGGCGGAGTACCGGGCGCACCCGGCGGAACGTCAGGGGCTCCCTGCCGGCCCGGTGCGCCCAGCGCCGGCGCGACCGCCGTGGGCGGCAGCGCGCTGCCGCCGGACATCAGCGCCGTCTTGGCGTCCGGCGCGGCGGCCGGCGGCCGCGGCGCGTCGCCGTCCGGCTCGCCCAGCGGCGGCGCGAACACCGTTGCCGGCAAGGGCACCGAACGGTCCTCGCCGGAATCCGCGTTGGTGTCGGTACCCGCCCACGGCGTGGCCCCGACGGGTGCCTCCGGCGCGCTCGGCACGCCGGGCGCGCTCGGCGCCACGGGCCCACCGGCAGGCGCGCTCGGCTGACCGGGCACGCCCGCGCCCGGCGTGGCGCCCGCCCCGGCGGCCGGCCACGAGGCACCGCTGCCGGAGCCGGCCGCCGGCGGAACCGCGTCCGAGGGCCCCGCAGCCGGCACCCCGGCCTGCGTCTCGGCGAGCGCCCCGCCGACCGCACCCGAACCGGCGGCGACAGCCGAACCGGCGACAGCACCCGAACCGGCGGCGCCAGCACCGGAATCCGCGGCGCCGGCCGCGGTCCCGGACGACTCACCCGACCGGCGGTCCGGAATGCCCATCTTGTCCGCCGCCTCCTGCAACCACTCCGGCGGCGTCAGCAGGAACGACGTCTGATTCAGGTCCACCCGGGCCGGAGCCTGCGCCGGCACCGCGTCCCGCACCTCGTCGACGCGCCCGTACTCCTCCTCGTACCGGCGGATCACCTCACCCACCGGCAGCGCCGGCCACAGCGTCGCCTCACCGCTGTCCCGGGCGATGACGAGACGCTGCCCGCCCGCATCCGACCGCGGCCCCTCGGCACGGTCCTCGCCCCACACCACGAAGCCCAGCTCGAACTCCCGCACCCGCACCTCCCGATGCTGGTACGCGGGCACGTCACCGTTGATCCATTCCTCGGCGCGCTCCTGCGCCTGCGCAAAGGTCACCATCGCTCGCAGCTCACTCCCCCACCGGCACGGAAGACACCGGGACGGCACGCGCGAAACCGCCGTCCACCATCAGGCTCGCCACCGTCTCCAACTCCGGCGGATTGCCCGCCAGCCGGGAGAGGAACGCGTCGAAGTCGTCACCGCACGACAGCAGCAACCGCTCCACCCGCTCCGCGGGCGGCCACGAGGCATCCACGTCCCGTGCGTCGTCGTACGCGCAGAACCACACCGAACCGACCCGTTCGCCACGCACCTTCACCGCGAGCAGACCGCCCTGCACGAAACCGACGCCCAGGTAGTCCTTCGTCAGGTGGTCGCGCAGGCACTTGTTGACGTACACCAGGTCGTTGACGGCGGCCTCGTCCCGCACCGTGAAGAACGGCTGGTCCAGCAACAGCCCCAGCTCGGCGTCCAGCGCCGCGCCCACCGGCGCGCAGCCGCCCGCCGCCTTCAGGAACGAGCGGTACGCGCCCGGAAGGCGGTACCCCAGTTCCTCCTCGACGGCCTGCACCTGCGACTCCGTCACCGCCACGCCCGACTTCGGCAGCCCGAAGTGCGCCGGACGCGTCTCCTGCAACGGCCGCGTACCGCGCTTGCCGTGGTCCACCCGGGCCGTCGCCACCCCGCCGTGATGCCGCAGCAGCGCCTTCACGTCGACCGGGACCAGCTCCAACCGCCGCGAACCCGCGACGTGATGCCACGTCCAGCCGTGCGGCGTCGCCACGTCCGGCACCGTGTCCCACAACTCGTGCCCCGTCGCGGCCAGTGCCGCGTTCGCCGACACGTAGTCCGTCAGCCGGAGCTCGTCGACCCCGAAACCCTCCGGCGGATCGGCGATCTCCGCCGCCGCGCGCGCGTACGCCGAGAAATCCGGGTAACCATGCTCATCGACCCGTACCCCTCTCGGGTGACGTGCCGCCCGAACCGGATCCGGGAAGTGCACGACCTGCCCGGCATAAGCCGCGTTCGGCGGCGCGGCTTGTCCCCCAGCCTGGCGGCTGGGCGGTGCCCCCAGCCCGAGCCGACCTGTCGTCATGGCGGTTGCCCCCTGCGGCGTTCTCTCTGGCCTGAACGGCGGTGTCGATCGCGGATGCCGACAGCCTAAGCGGTACGGGCACACCGGTCACCGGCCCGCCGCCCCACCCCGCAACATCCCGCCTCCACTTCCGTGACCAGCCGTCATCCCAGCGTGACGGCACCACCCGACCCGGGCGTGTCGCGCCGCCCCAGCTTCCGCACCAGGCACGGCATTTGGCACTCTGTGTCCTTCGGGGCACTCCCCGGGGAGGGAAAACGCACATGAACGCGACGCAGACCGGAGGAGCCGAGGTGCGGGCGGGCGACCCGCGCATCGGCTGGAGCGGCACCCACGCGCCCGCCGCCCCCGCCCTCCACCACCGCCGCGACGGCATCCTCCCCACGATCGCCGCCGCCCTCTCCGTCCGCGGCACCACCCTCACGGGCACCGCCGCCCGCGGCGACCAGCCACCAGCCCTGCACCCCCTCGTACAGGACTTCCTCGACACCCTCACCAGCGCCCAGCGCGACCGCTTCACCGGACGCTGCGCCGAGACCATCCTCATCTCCCGGCACATCACCGCCGCCGACGCGGCCCGCAGCAGGCGCGCCGCCCGCAAGCCCATGACGAACGGCGAAGCCCGCAAAGTCCTCAAGCAGGCCAAACTCACCACCCGCCGTATACGCGAGGACGGCGACCCGCTCCACGGCAACTTCGCCACCCCCTGCCGCGCCTGCACCGCCCTGAGCGCCCACTTCGGCGTCCGCGTCGTCGACCCCGCCGACGACTGAACCCTCGCCGGCCCCGCACCGCGGGGCCGGCGAGAACGCCCCGCACCACCCGCACAGCACGCACGACGATCGAAGGGCAGATGCACCCCGACCGCAGCTCCTCCCCCAGTCTCGGCTTCGCTCGACCGGGGGGACCCCCATCCCGCTTCCCCGTCCCCGTCGACGCCGCCCTGCGCGCCGCCGGCTGGCAGCCCGGGCGCTGGGACATAAAGCAAGCGGAGTTCTGGGCCGACACCCTGCGCGAGCACACCTCACCCGCCGGGCACCGGCACACCGTCTTCCCGGCGGCCGTGGAGGCGTGGGCCGAGTTCGGCGGACTGCGCATCGTCCCCACCGGCCCCGGCCGCCGGGTCGCCCCCGCGACCCTGCACCTCGACCCCCTGCACGGCCTCCACCTCGCCCGAACCCTCGGCGACCTCGGCCGCGCCCTCGGCACCGAGGTCAGCCCCCTCGGCGAGGAGACCGACACCTCCGCGCTCCTCGCCATCGACACCGAGGGCCGCGTCTACGCCCTCGACCACACCGGCGACTGGTACCTCGGCCCCGACATCGACCAGGCCCTGTCGACCCTCGTCGCCGGCGCCGAACCCGCCCGCCTCACCACGGCCTGACCCGGCCCGGCACCCGCCTCAGCCGGGGAACAGGGACACCCTCACCCCGCCGGCACCCGCGGGCATCCCCCCACGACCGTCGGCCCGACACGACCACCCCACCCGGCACCGTCCCCCGCCGCGGCATCACCACCGCCCGACACCGCCGGGCACCGGCCGCCCCTCGGTCGAGAACGGCGCCACCCTCACACCGCCGGAATCACCGCCGACACCCGGAAGCCCCCCACGTCCGTCGGCCCCGACACGAACACCCCGCCCAGCGCCAGCACCCGCTCCCGCATCCCCAGCAGGCCGTTGCCGCCCGACGGCAGTCCAGCCGCCGACGCGGACCCCGGCTCCGGCGGCGGTCCGTTCTCCACCTGCATCGCGATCTCCCCGCCCCGGTGCGCGAGCCGCACGTACGTCTTCGCGCCCCCCGCGTGCTTGTGCACGTTCGTCAGCGCCTCCTGCACCACCCGGTACGCCGTCTGCTCCACCTCCGCCGCGTACGAGCGCGCCTCCCCCTCCACCGACAGGTCGACCACCATCCCCGCCGCGGCCGACTGCCCCACCAGCTCCTCCAGCTCCGACAGACACGGCCCCTCCTCCTCGGCCGCCCCCGAAGCCGCCCGCGCCGCGGCCACCCCGACCGCCGCCAACGGCACCGCCGCCGCCCTGCGCCCCGCGTCCTCCCCGGCCCGCAGCACCCCGAGCATCTCGCGCAGCTCGGTCAGCGCCTGCCGGCCCATGTCCCCCACGAGCGCGGCGTTCCGCACCGCCTTCTCCGGGTCCTTCCGCGCCACCGCCTGCAACGCCGCCGCGTGCACCACCATCAGACTCACCCGGTGCGCGACCACGTCGTGCATCTCCCGGGCGATCCGCGTCCGCTCCTCGTTGCGCGCCCACTGGGCCCGCTCCTCCGCCCGCTCCGCGAGCAACTGGAGCTCCCGCTCCAGCGAGTCCGCCCGCTCCCGCAGGCTCTCCATCAGCCGGCGCCGCGCGCCGACGTACAGACCGAGCAGCAGCGGCGGGGCCGTCAGCCCCAGCGACGTCGTGATCGAGGCGAACGGCACGAACCAGTCGCCCAGCGTCAGATCACCCCGCGCCATGTCCTGGCGCACCCGCACGAACGTCACGATCATCGTGCCCACCAGCGACATCCCCGCCAGTGCCACGATGATCCGCCGCGGCAGCTCGCACGCCGCCAGCGTGTACAGCCCGACGATGCCCATCAGGAAGCCCATCTGGGCCGGCGTGATCGCGATCGCGACCAGCACGACGGCGATCGGCCACTTCCTGCGCACCAGCAGCACGGAGCCGGCGATCAACCCGAACACGATCCCCACCGACACCGGGACACCCGCGTCCCGGGCGAACGGAATCCCCTCCGCGCCGCACTCCACCGCCGACACCAGCGCGAGACTCCCGTCGAGCACCGCACTGCGCCACCTGGCCCACCACCACGGGCCGGTCAGGGCCCTGGTGTGCTCTTCCCCCGTCGTGGTCATGCCTCCAGCCTACGGGCGGCGGCCGTGCCATTTCCGGTGACTTTCACCTACCTCCACACACCACACCCCGTAATCGAATGACACCTGAACCCCCCGGAATCCCTCGAACAGCTGAACCCCGCCCGTTCGACCCCGGAGCCGGTCATTCCGCCCGGACGGTATGCCAATGACACATTCATCGAGCAGGAACGGCAGGTACGAGGACTTCGAAACGTTGCGGAAGCGAGCGATCGCGCTGCGCCGGGAGGGGCACAGCCTCCGACAGATCCGCGACGAGCTGAAGGTCTTCAACAACGACATCCTCAACCGGCTCGTGAAGGGCGAACCGCCCCCGGAATGGACGAAACGCCCGAACGCCAAGGACGACCTCCGGGAGAAGGCGCGGGAACTGCGCCTCAAGGGATGGACGTACGACCGGATCCAGGTCGCGCTGGGCTGCTCCAGGAGTTCGGTGTCGCTATGGGTACGCGACCTGCCGAGGCCGGCTCCGCGCTACACACCGGAGGAGCAACAGGAACTGATGCGCACTGGACTGGCACGCAGATACGCAGCCGTGGACCGCGAGCGTGAAGCAACGAAGCGGGCCGCAGCCGACTCGGTCGGCAAGCTGTCCGAACGGGATCTGTTCCTGACAGGCGTCGCTCTCTACTGGGCCGAGGGTGCAAAGGACAAGCCGTATGCCCGGCGCGAGAACGTGCAGTTCGTCAACAGCGATCCAGGCGTGATCCGGGTCTATCTGGCCTGGCTGGATCTGCTCGGCGTGGAGCCCGACCGGCGCCGGTACCGTCTCATGATCCACGCGACAGGTGACGGCGAGGGCGCCATCCAGTACTGGGCCGACCTCGTGGGCGTGGAAGCCGACACCTTCCAGCGGACGACCATCAAGAAGCACAACCCGAAGACCGTCCGCAAGAACGTGGGCGAGAACTACCGGGGCTGCCTTGTGATCAATGTTCTGCAGGGGGCAGAGCTGTACCGTCGCATCGACGGCTGGTGGAGAGGCATCGTGAAGGGTGTCTCCGGGATCACGCCACCACCCTCCTCGGGTATGGTCTGAGACGCTGTCCCCCGTGGTGTAACTGGCAGCACACTGGTTTTTGGTACCAGCAGGACAAGGTTCGAATCCTTGCGGGGGAGCCACAGCACACACGGTCCAGGTTCGGGCCCTGACCGGTGACAGCACCGTCAGGGCCCGCACTCATATCCGCCCCAACGCGCCCCGGTATCCTGCGGCTGTCACCCCCACCCATCCAGAGCCGAAGGGCAACCCCGTGAGCGCCATTCGCCCGGCAGCCGTCGTCGTTCTTGCAGCGGGTGAGGGCACCCGTATGAAGTCGGCCACACCGAAGGTCCTGCACCAGATCTGCGGCCGTTCCCTCGTGGGCCATGTGCTGGCCGCCGCCCGTGAGTTGGATCCGGCGAACCTGGTCGTCGTCGTGGGGCACGCCCGTGAGCAGGTCACCGCGCACCTGGGCGAGATCGACCCCGGCGTCCGCACGGCCGTGCAGGAGCAGCAGAACGGCACCGGGCACGCGGTGCGGATGGGCCTGGAGGAGCTGGGCGGCCCGGTCGACGGGACCGTGGTCGTGGTGTGCGGGGACACCCCACTGCTGACCGCGGACACGCTGCGGCGGCTCGCGGAGACCCACGCCGCCGACGGCAACGCCGTGACGGTCCTGACCGCGGAGGTCCCGGACGCCACCGGTTACGGCCGGATCGTGCGTGACGAGGCGTCGGGTGCCGTGACGGCGATCGTGGAGCACAAGGACGCCTCGGAGGCCCAGCGGTCGATCCGCGAGATCAACAGCGGGGTCTTCGCGTTCGACGGGCGGCTGCTGGCGGACGCGCTGAAGAAGGTGCGGACGAACAACAGCCAGGGCGAGGAGTACCTGACGGACGTGCTCGGCATCCTGCGCGAGGCGGGGCACCGGGTCGGCGCGTCGGTGGCGGGCGACCACCGGGAGATCGCGGGGATCAACAACCGGGTGCAGCTCGCGGAGGCGCGCCGCACCCTGAACGACCGTCTGCTGACGCGGGCGATGCTGGACGGCGTGACGGTGGTGGACCCGGCGTCGACGTGGGTGGACGTGACGGTGACGTTCGAGCGGGACTCGGTGGTGTATCCGAACACGCTGCTGTCGGGTGCGACGCTGATCGGTGAGGGCGCCGAGGTGGGTCCGAACAGCCGGCTGAACGACACCCGGGTCGGCGCGGGGGCGCGGGTGGACAACACGGTGTCGGACGGCGCGCGGATCGGCGCGGGGGCGTCCGTGGGCCCGTACGCGTATCTGCGGCCCGGTACGCGGCTCGGCGCGAAGGCCAAGATCGGTACGTACGTGGAGACGAAGAACTCGTCGATCGGCGAGGGCACGAAGGTTCCGCATCTGTCGTACGTCGGTGACGCGACCATCGGTGACTTCTCGAACATCGGTGCGGCGAGTGTGTTCGTGAACTACGACGGGGAGAGCAAGCACCACACGACGGTCGGGTCGCACTGCAAGACCGGTTCGGACAACATGTTTGTGGCTCCTGTCACGGTCGGGGACGGTGCGTACACCGCCGCCGGGTCCGTGATCACGAAGGACGTGCCGCCCGGTTCGCTGGCCGTGGCCCGTGGTCAGCAGCGGAATATCGAGGGTTGGGTGGCTCGCAAGCGTCCCGGGAGCGCGGCCGCGAAGGCGGCCGAGGCGGCGTCCCGGCAGGGCCCTGACGAGGACTGACGGGAAACGAGCGCGTCGAAGACGGCGTACCGTGATAAGTGGACAACCGCACCCCTACCAGCTGATTCGGCCTCTCGCGCCGAGCCGAGTGGTGGCTTGAGCAGCCGGCTGGCTTTTAGAGACCTCTGAGGAGACTGTGCTGTGACCGGGATCAAGACGACCGGCGAGAAGAAGATGATGTTCTTCTCCGGCCGCGCCCACCCCGAGCTTGCCGAGGAGGTCGCCCAGCAGCTGGGTGTCGGGGTTGTCCCGACGAAGGCCTTCGACTTCGCCAATGGCGAGATCTATGTGCGCTACCAGGAGTCGGCGCGGGGCGCCGACTGCTTCCTGATCCAGAGCCACACGGCGCCGATCAACAAGTGGATCATGGAGCAGCTCATCATGATCGACGCGTTGAAGCGCGCGTCGGCCCGTTCCATCACGGTGATCGTGCCGTTCTACGGTTACGCGCGGCAGGACAAGAAGCACCGGGGCCGTGAACCGATCTCGGCGCGTCTGATCGCGGATCTGATGAAGACCGCGGGCGCGGACCGGATCCTGACCGTGGATCTGCACACGGACCAGATCCAGGGCTTCTTCGACGGTCCGGTGGACCACCTGTTCGCGCTGCCGCTGCTGGCGGACTACGTGGGCGGCAAGGTGGACCGGGAGAAGCTGACCGTCGTGTCGCCGGACGCCGGCCGGGTGCGGGTGGCGGACCGCTGGTGCGACCGGCTGGGCGCGCCCCTCGCCATCGTGCACAAGCGCCGGGACAAGGACGTGGCCAACCAGGTCACGGTGCACGAGGTCGTCGGTGACGTGAAGGGCCGCATCTGCGTTCTGGTGGACGACATGATCGACACCGGTGGCACGATCTGCGCCGCGGCGGACGCGCTGTTCGCGCACGGTGCGGAGGACGTCATCGTGACGGCGACGCACGGTGTGCTGTCGGGTCCGGCGGCGGACCGGCTGAAGAACTCGCGGGTGAGCGAGTTCGTGTTCACGAACACGCTGCCGACGCCGGGCGAGCTGTCCGGGGACCTGGACAAGATCAAGGTTCTGTCGATCGCTCCGACGATCGCGAGCGCGGTGCGTGAGGTCTTCGAGGACGGGTCGGTTACCAGCCTCTTCGACGAGCAGTGAGGTTTCTGCAACCCACCGCGGTGAGCTAGCCGAAGATCCTTTTGGAGGCGGCCTCCCCTGCCGAGTAGACTGCTGCAGTTGCTCGGCGAGGGAGGCCGTTCCCGTTTCCACGGGGTACGGCTGTCCGTTATCGACGCGCTCTTCGTAGCAGGCCGTTCGTGGCCGGGTGACCACGTCCGTCTCTGTCTTTCGAGGAGTGATCAGCATGTCCGAGGTGAAGCTCACCGCCGCCACGCGCAGCGAGTTCGGCAAGGGTGCCGCCCGTCGTATCCGTCGTGACAACAAGGTCCCGGGTGTCCTGTACGGCCACGGTTCCGAGCCGCTGCACCTGACCCTGCCGGGCCACGAGCTGCTGCTGGCGCTGCGTACGCCGAACGTCCTGATCTCGCTGGACATCGACGGCAAGACCAACGAGCTGGCGATCCCGAAGTCCGTGCAGCGCGACCCGATCAAGGGCTTCCTGGAGCACGTCGACCTGCTGCTGGTCAAGCGCGGCGAGAAGGTCACGGTCGAGATCCCGGTGCAGACCGAGGGCGAGCTGGCCCCGGGCGGCAACCTGCTCGAGCACGTGCTGAACGCGCTCCCGGTCGAGGCCGAGGCCACGCACATCCCCGAGGCCGTCACCGTCTCCGTCGAGGGCCTGGAGGCCGGTGCCTCCATCCACGCCAAGGACATCACGCTGCCGTCCGGCGTGACCCTGGCCGTCGAGGAGGACGCGGTCGTCCTTCAGGTCCTGGCCGCGCAGGCCGAGGAGGCCCCGGAGGGCGAGGAGACCGAAGGCGCCGAAGAGGTCGCCGAGGCCTGATCCTCGTAGTCGTCGTTTCGTCAGCCGCTGTTCCCCGAGGGGGACGGCGGCTGGCGCGTATCAAGGAGACATGGACGTGAGCACTCCCGCAGAGGGCCCCTGGCTGATCGTGGGGCTCGGCAATCCCGGGCCGGAGTACGCGATGAACCGGCACAACGTCGGTTTCATGGTGGTGGACCTGCTCGCCGGGCGGATCGGGGGGAAGTTCAAGCGGGCGGGCAAGGCGCAGGCGCAGGTGCTGGAGGGGCGGATCGGTCCGATGGGGCCGGCGAACCGCCGGGTGATCCTGGCGAAGCCGATGTCGTTCATGAATCTGTCGGGCGGCCCGGTGAACGCGCTGCGGGACTTCTACAAGGTGCCGCCGGCGAACGTCGTGGCGGTGCACGACGAACTCGACATCGACTACGGGGTGCTGCGGCTGAAGCTGGGCGGCGGCGACAACGGGCACAACGGTCTGAAGTCGATGACGAAGGCGATGAGCGCGGACTACCACCGGGTGCGGTTCGGGATCGGCCGGCCGCCGGGGCGGATGCAGGTGGCGGACTTCGTGCTGAAGGACTTCTCGTCGTCGGAGCGCAAGGAGCTGGACTACTTCGTGGACCGGGCGGCCGACGCGGTGGAGTGCCTGGTGACGGAGGGGCTCGAGCGGGCGCAGAGCACCTACAACTCCTGACTTGTCCGGTCTTGGCTCCCAACGGAGTTGACCGGCAGTAGGGGTATGGCCAATGATCCCCGCCATGCCCGCCTCAGCCACCACTGCCCGCCAGGCCTCCGTGACCGCGCTGCGGTTCGGGCGGGTCGCGGCGATGGGCGCCGTAGCCGTGCTGATCCTGTTCGCCGGGGTGTGGGGGTCCTGGGGGACCGCGCAGCACGTGATGCTGACCAAGGGGCGCGAGCGGGGCACGATCCGGGTCACCGGCTGCGCGGAGGACGTCTGCTCCGGCCCGTTCACGCCGGCCTCCGCCGGGGCCGGGGCACGCGCGCGCGTGGAGATCGCGCGGACGGTCGCGGTGCGCAAGGGCCGGACGTACGACGTGGTGGTGAAGCCGGGGTCGGCCGACGTGGTGCGGTCGGGTCCCGCGGGTGTGCTGTACGCGTGGGTGCCGTTCGGCGGGGCGCTGCTGCTGGCGTCGGTCGTGGTGGCGGGCGGCATGCGGTGGATCCGGGTGGCGTGGGCGCTGGCCGGAGCGGGTGCGGCGCTGCTGACTGCGGCGTTCGTGTCACTGTGACTTGGTTGGGCCGTTCTTCACATGTGTAGGGGCCCTGTGTGTTGTCCGTTCGTGATTGACCAGGCGTCGGGCCGGGCCGGAAGCTGAACCGCCCCCTCCACATCTTCCCGTCCCTGTCGCGTAGATGGACTGCCCTATGCCCACCCCCACCCGCGTCGGCGTTCTGACCGCCGTCGCCTCGGCGGCGCTGTTCGCCGTCCCCACCGCCGCTCACGCCACCGCTCCCGGTGACAACGGCACCGTAAAGATCCACGATGCCCGGACCGGCGAGGAACCGCGCCGCAACGAACCGCACGTGTGCACCTTCTACCTGGACGCCTTCGGCTTCGACGGCGTGCAGCGGGTCGACTGGCACATCGAGGCCTGGGCGCCGACGGCGTCCGTGAAGGGCGCGACCGTGAAGTCCGGCGCGCTCACGCTGGACGCCGGCGGTCATGGCCGTACGGAGGATCTGTCGCTGCCGGACGGCCACTACAAGCTGTTCTGGAACTTCGAGGGCGAGAAGGGCGCGGCGAAGCACAAGGTGTTCTGGACGGACTGCGCGGGCTCCGAGGGGGGCGCGGGCGCGCCGTCCGGTTCGGCGTCGGCGTCCGCTCCGGTGCCGGGCTCCTCGTCGGCCGCTTCGCCGTCGTCCTCGTCCGGCTCGGTGCCGGGTGCGCCGGCGTCCGGCTCGCCGTCCCCGGCGGTGTCCTCGTCGCCGTCCGCCCAGGGTGCCGCCGGCGACCTGGCAAAGACGGGCAACGGCGCTCCGGTGGGCCTGTTGTCGGCCGCCGCCGCGGCGCTGGTCGGCGCGGGCGGCTATCTGGTGGCCCGGCGGGTGCGGCGCGGCTGAGACCGCCGAGACCACGGTGAACGGACGGGTGCCCCCGCGGTCGTGCGACCGCGGGGGCACCCGTGTGTGCGGTGGGGGCGGTCAGCCGGTGTTGCGCAGGCCCGCGGCCACGCCGTTGACGGTGAGGAGCAGGGCGCGGGCGAGCAGCGGGTCGGCGGCGGCGCCCTCGGCGGCCGCGTCGCGCTGCCGCTTGAGCAGGGTGACCTGGAGGTAGGAGATGGGATCGAGGTAGGCGTCGCGGATGGAGAAGGTCTGCTTGAGGGCGGGGGCGGCGTCGAGGAGTTCGTCCTCGCCGGTGATCTTCAGGACCTCGCGGACGGTGAGTTCGTGTTCGGCCTTGATGGTGTCGAACACGTGCTTGAGCTCGTCGGGGACGAGGGTGTCGACGTAGTGCTGGGCGATCCGCAGGTCGGTCTTGGCCAGGGTCATCTCGACGTTGGAGATGAAGTTGCGGAAGAAGTGCCACTGCTCGTGCATCTCGTCCAGGACGGTGTCCAGGCCGCTCTCGCGCAGGGCCTTCAGGCCGGAGCCGACGCCGAACCAGCCGGGGACGATCTGCCGGGACTGGGTCCAGCCGAACACCCACGGGATGGCGCGCAGGCCGTCGAGCGAGACGCCGGAGCCGGGGCGGCGGGAGGGCCGGGAGCCCAGGTGCAGGTCGGCGAGCTGGTCCACCGGCGTGGACGCGAGGAAGTACGTCGGCAGGTCGGGGTCCTCGACCAGGCGGCGGTAGGCGCCGTGGGCGGCGTCGGAGACGACGTCCATGGCGGCGTCCCAGCGGGCGAGGGCCTCGTCGGACTGGCGGGGCGCGGTGTGCAGGGCGGAGGCCTGCAGGGTGGCGGCGACGGTCAGTTCGAGGTTCTCGCGGGCGAGGGAGGGGATGAGGTACTTGTCGGAGATGACCTCGCCCTGTTCGGTGACCTTGATCTCGCCCTCGAGGGTGCCCCAGGGCTGGGCGAGGATGGCGTCGTGGGAGGGGCCGCCGCCGCGGCCGACGGTGCCGCCGCGGCCGTGGAAGAGGCGCAGCCGCACGCCGTAGCGGTGGGCGACGTCGCGCAGCCGGCGCTGGGCGCGGTGGATCTCCCACTGGCTGGTGGTGATGCCGCCGAACTTCGAGGAGTCGGAGTAGCCGAGCATGACCTCCTGGACGTCGCCGCGCAGCGCGACCAGGCGCCGGTAGGACGGGTCGGAGAGCATGTCCTCGAGGATGGTGTCGGCGGCGCGCAGCTCGTCGGTGGTCTCCAGCAGCGGCACGATGCCGATCTTCGCCCAGCCGGCGTGCAGGTCGACGAGGCCCGCCTCGCGGGCGAGGACGGCGGCGGCGAAGACGTCGTCGGCGCCCTGGCACATGGAGATGATGTAGGACTCGATGACCTCGGGTCCGAAGACCTCCAGGGCCTTCTTCACGGTCTGGAAGACGCCGAGGGTCTTGGCGCCGGCGGCGTCGACGGGGGCCGGGACGGGCGCGAGGGGCCTGCGGGAGCGCAGTTCCTTGGCGAGGAGCCGGGCCCGGTAGTCGCGGGGCATGTCGGCGTAGCGCCAGGACTCCTCGCCGAGGCGGTCGAAGAGCTGGCCGAGGGCGTGGTGGTGGGCGTCGGCGTGTTCGCGGACGTCCATGGTGGCGAGCTGGAGGCCGAAGGCGGCGAGGGTGCGGATGGTGCGGGCGAGGCGGCCGTCGGCGAAGAGGCCGCCGCGGTGCTCGCGCAGCGAGGTCTGGATGATGCGGAGGTCCGCGAGCAGCTCGCCGGTGCCGAGGTAGTCGCGGCCGTCCTGGTGGGGGGTGCCCTTGGCGAGGCGCTGCTTGGTGTTCTCCAGCTTCTGCCGGATGCAGGTGGCCTTGAGCCGGTAGGGCTCCTCGGCGTTGAGGCGCTTGTAGCGGGGGCTGATCTCGGGAAGCTGTTCGAGGTCGGCGTTCAGCGACTCCAGCAGTTCCTCGGTGGCTCCGGCGTAGCGGATGGAGTTGGAGAGCAGGCCGCGCAGTTCGTCGATCATCTCCAGGGCGTCGTTGATGCCGTGCTCGTGCTGGAGGATGAGGACGTCCCAGGTGACCTGGGGGGTGACGTTGGGGTTGCCGTCGCGGTCGCCGCCGATCCAGGTGCCGAAGGTGAGCGGGCGGGTGGCGTCGGGCAGCCTGACGCCGACGCGCTCGAGTTCGGCGGTGAGGTCCTCGAGGACGTCGCCGACGGCGTCGGCGTGCAGTTCGTCGAGGTAGTAGATGGCGTTGCGGGCCTCGTCGGCGGGTTCGGGACGGACGACGCGCAGTTCGTCGGTCTGCCAGACGAGGTCGATGTTCTCGGCGAGGCGGATGTCGTGGCGGCGGCGGTCGGAGTCGAGGACGGGGGTGTCCAGGAGCGCGGCGACGCGCCGGAGCTTGTTGAGCACGGACCGGCGCGCGGCCTCGGTGGGGTGCGCCGTGAACACGGGGCGGACGTTGAGGTGCTCGACGGTCTGCCGCAGGTGCTCGGGGTCGGCGTCCTTGAGGCGGTCCGCGGTACGGGCGAGGAGGCCGCCCTCGGCGGCGCGGCGGGCGCGCAGCTCGCGGCCGCGGTGGACCTGCTCGGTGACGTTGGCCAGGTGGAAGTAGGTGGAGAAGGCGCGGACCAGCTTGGCGGCGGTCTCCAGTTCGGTGCCGCGCAGCAGCTCGGCGGCGGCCTCGCCGTCCTCCCGGGTGAGGCGGCGGACCTTCTCCACCAGGTCGAGGAGTTCGGGGCCTTCCTGACGTACGAGGGTCTCGCCCAGGAGGTCACCCAGCCGGCGGATGTCGGCGCGCAGCTCGCTGCTGGTCGTGGTGGTCTGGTCGTCGGCACTGCTCACAGGTGCGGCTCCTTGCAGTGTTGAAGCTCGTCTGGAGGGAACCCGGACGTCCGCCCACCGCGCGGCGGGTGCCGCATACGGGCCGAGGGGTCCGGGAAGGAATCAGAGCGGACCGCGCTGTCCGACCGACTTCAAGGATAGGTGTCCCCTCGGACGCGCAGGCTCTCGGGCTCTTGCCGCCGGACGGCACGCTGACATACTTACGATGCCGTAGGTTACGGAACCGTAGGGAAGGTCGCTCGATCCCCCGCCGGTTCCGGCGGCCCGGCATCTGCCTCGACCCTAGACCCCACAGGGGACTCGCATGACCTCTAGTTCCGATGTGATCGACGAAGCCCGTAAGGCCAACGACACCTCCATCTCCTCCGCCACGCTGGGCGGCGAGCAGAAGCGCTCGATCGAGCAGATCACGCTGCTCCTGTTCATCACGGTGCCGTTCCTGGCACTGGTGGCGGCCGTGCCGCTGGCCTGGGGCTGGGGGGTGAGCTGGCTCGATCTGGGCCTGCTGGTGTTCTTCTACTTCCTGGGGTGCCACGGCATCACGATCGGTTTCCACCGGTACTTCACCCATGGCTCCTTCAAGGCGAAGCGGCCCCTGCGGATCGCGCTGGCGATCATGGGGTCCCTGGCGGTCGAGGGGCCGCTGGTGCGCTGGGTGGCGGACCACCGAAGGCACCACAAGTTCTCCGACGCGGAGGGTGACCCGCACTCGCCGTGGCGGTTCGGGGAGACGGTCCCGGCGTTGATCAAGGGCCTGTGGTGGGCGCACATCGCCTGGATGTTCGACGAGGAGCAGACGCCGCAGGAGAAGTACGCGCCGGACCTGATCAAGGACCCGGCGCTGCGGGCGATCTCCCGCCAGTTCGTGCTGTGGACCGTCGTGTCGCTGGCGCTGCCCCCGCTGATCGGCGGCCTGGTGACCATGTCCTGGTGGGGCGCGTTCACCGCGTTCTTCTGGGGTTCACTCGTCCGGGTGGCACTGCTGCATCACGTGACGTGGTCGATCAACTCGATCTGTCACGCGGTGGGCAAGCGGCCGTTCAAGTCGCGGGACCGCTCGGGCAACGTGTGGTGGCTGGCGGTCCTGTCGTGCGGGGAGTCCTGGCACAACCTGCACCACGCCGACCCGACCTCGGCGCGGCACGGGGTGATGCGCGGCCAGGTCGACTCCTCGGCGCGGTTCATCCGCTGGTTCGAGCTGCTCGGCTGGGCGTACGACGTGCGCTGGCCGTCACGCTCGCGTATCGATTCGCGGCGCGACACCGGTGAAGGAGACTCCCGGCTCCGGAAGGAAGCAGCCGAGGCGGCATGATTGACGCCGTGGCGACCGACTCCAGCAGCACTCCGAGCAACGACAAGCAGCGGCGGACCCGCCGGACCCGGATGACCGGCGCCGAGCGCCGCCAGCAGCTGCTGGAGATCGGTCGCACCCTGTTCGCGGCGAAGGGCTTCGAGGGCACGTCGGTGGAGGAGATCGCGGCGAAGGCCGGGGTGTCCAAGCCGGTGGTGTACGAGCACTTCGGCGGCAAGGAGGGCCTGTACGCGGTGGTGGTCGACCGTGAGATGCGGCGGCTGCTGGACATGGTGACCGGCTCGCTGACCGCGGGGCATCCGCGTGAGCTGTGCGAGCAGGCGGCCTTCGCGCTCCTGGACTACATCGAGGAGTACACGGACGGTTTCCGCATCCTGGTCCGCGACTCCCCCATCCCCCAGTCGACGGGGTCCTTCGCCTCCCTCATCTCGGACATCGCCACCCAGGTGGAGGACATCCTGGGCCGCGAGTTCAAGTCCCGCGGCTTCGACCCGAAGCTGGCCCCGCTGTACGCCCAGGCGCTGGTCGGCATGGTCGCGCTGACCGGCCAGTGGTGGCTGGACGTGCGCCGGCCGAAGAAGGCGGAGGTCGCGGCGCACCTGGTCAACCTGGCCTGGCACGGCCTGGACGGCCTGGAGCAGAAGCCGCGGCTGATAGGGCACCGGAAGGCCTAGGGGGCGTCCGGCGCCGGGTCCCGGCAGGGCTCCAGGAACTCGAGCCGGTTGCCCGCCGGGTCCGCGGAGAAGAAGCGCCGGTGGCCTGGCAGGTCGCCGTCCCAGACGACCGGCGCTCCGTGAGCGGTGAGCCGGGCCGCGCAGGCGTCGATGTCCGTGACCCGCAGCCCCGGGTGGGCCTGCTGGGCGGGTCGGAAGTCGTCCTCGGCACCCAGGTGCAGATGGACCTCCCCCGCCCGGAACCAGCAGCCGCCGCGCGCGGCGAGCACCGGCGGCTTGGGGATCTCCGTCATACCGAGGACACCGGCGTGGAAGGCCCGCATGGTGTCCTCGGAGCCGGGCGGGACGGCGAGCTGGACGTGGTCGAGCGCGACGAGCATGTCTCACTCCCCCTTCACGGCGACGGCGAACAGCCGGCGGAAAGGCAGGACCGTGCCGTACGGGGTGCTCGGGTAGGCCGCGCGGAGCAGGTCGCGGTACTCGGCGACGAAGGCGTCGCGGGCCTCGGGGTCGCCGGCGAGCACGGTCAGGGCGGGGCGCAGGCCGGTGCCCTTGACCCAGTCGAGGACGGGGTCCTCGCCGGTCAGGACGTGCTGGTACGTCGTCTGCCACACGTCGGTCGCGCAGCCGAGGCGGGCCAGGCGGTCCAGGTAGGCGCCGGGGGTGTGCACGGAGTCCTCGGAGCGCAGGACGTCGCCGAGGAGGGGCTTCCAGCGGGGGCCGGCGGCGAGTTCGCGCATCAGGGCGTGCAGCGGGGCGTCGATGTTGTCGGGGACCTGGAAGGCGAAGGTGCCGCCCGGCCTCAGACCCGCGATCCAGTCGGCGAAGCGGTCGGCGTGGCCCGGCACCCAGTGCAGGGTGGCGTTGGAGACGATCAGGTCGTGGGGCTCGCCGGGCGTCCAGGTGCGGACGTCGGCGTGGGCGAAGTCGAGCCGGCCGCCGCCGGCCGTGGGGCCCTCGTGGTCGACGTGCGCCTTGTCGAGCATCGCGGGCGAGTTGTCGTAGCCCGTGATGTGCGCGGTGGGCCAGCGTCCGGCGAGCAGGGTGGTGGCGTTGCCGGGGCCGCAGCCGAGGTCGGCGACGCGGGGCCGGGGGGAGGGGAGGTCCGGGACGCGGGCGAGGAGGTCGACGAAGGGGCGGGCGCGGTGGCCGGCGTGGCGGAGGTACTGGGCGGGGTCCCAGCCGGGGGTCGTCATGCCGTTCACTCTCCCGAGAATATTGTCTCGATGTCAAGAGACTCGACATCAAGAGACTTCATGTCGACACAACCACTACACTGATCTCCATGGAGGACGAGGTCGATCGGCTGGTCGCAGCGTGGCGCCGGGAGCGCCCGGACCTCGACGTGGAGCCGCTCGAGGTACTCAGCCGGGTGAGCCGGCTGGCCCGGCACCTGGACCGTGCGCGCCGGCTCGCTTTTGCCGAACATCAGCTCGAACCCTGGGAGTTCGACGTGCTGACCGCGCTGCGGCGCGCGGGAACCCCCTACCAGCTCTCGCCCGGACAGCTGCTGACCCAGACCCTGGTCACATCGGGCACGATGACCAACCGGATCGACCGGCTCGCCAAGAAGGGCCTGGTGGAACGGCTGCCCGACCCCAGCGACCGGCGGGGCGTGCTGGTCCGGCTGACCGACACCGGCCGGGACCGCGCGGACCAGGCACTGGCGGGCCTGCTGGAGCAGGAGCGGGCGATCCTCGCCGAACTCTCCCGCGCCCAGCGCGCCGAACTCGCCGGACTGCTACGCCAGTTGACCGCCCCGTTCGACAACATCCCCGGCTAGGTCGGCCGGGCCCACGCCCGCCCTGCGGGCGAGGGCCACGGCGGCGAGCGTCGAGTGGACGCCCAGCTTGCCGAGAACGTTCTGCATGTGGGTGCGCACGGTGTGCGGGGAGAGGAACAGCCGCTCGGCCACGGCCTTGCGGCCCAGCCCCGCGACCATGCACCGCAGCACTTCCCGCTCCCTGGGGGTCAGCGACTCCACCAGCCGCTCGCTCTCGGTGCGGTGCTTGCGGGCGGCCGTCAGCTCCTTCAGGACGCCGGTGAGCAGGGCGGGCGGCAGATGCGTCTCCTCGCGCAGCACGCCCCGGATCACCGTCAGCAGCCGGGACAGCGAGCAGTCCTTGGCGACCCAGCCGGAGGCGCCGGCCTGCAGGGCGAGGGCGGCCCGGCGGGGATCGTCCTTCTCGGCGAGGACCACCGTCCGCACCCCCGGCTGCGCCGAGCGGACGCCCGCGACCAGCGAGATCCCGTCGACCAGCCCCTCCTCGTCGCCGTCGTGCACGGGCACGGCCGGGCGGACGCCGGGCAGGCTGCCGCCGAGGTCGGCGTCCACGAGGAGGACGTCGTAACGGCGGCCCTCGGCGGCCGCGCGCTCCAGGCAGCGCAGCGCGGCCGGGCCGCTGCCCGCGGCGAAGACGTCGACGTCGGGCTCGGCGGCCAGCGCGGCCGCGAGCGACTCGGCGAAGATACGGTGGTCGTCGACGACCAGCACTCGGATGCGAACCACGAAACCCCCTTCCCCAGGCTCCGCGTGGAGCAGGGGACGACCAAGGTCCGGAGAACGACGACGCGCGCGGACCCGGCACCTGTGATGAAAAACGCCGACCGCACGGCCATCGCCGTTGCGGACACTGCTACCCCCACCGCGGGCGCCGTACCCGTCTGTCTCGCCCCCTGATCAGCACCGGCCCCCACCGGCGTTGCTCCACAGAGTACGGATGCGGGCACGCGGCGGAAGTCGAATCGCAGAACTGGCCGTCCGGCGCGTTTATGGTGTGCCGCATGTTTCGTATTGAGGCGGAAGTCGACAGAGCCCGACGTGATCTGCTCCGCTCCCGGCTGCGGGACACCAACACGGCGGCATCCCCCGTCCTCGCGGCCCTGCGTGGAACCCCCGGCGAGCGGGACGTCCCGCTGCACGTGTGGGCGCTGGACGAGTCCGGGGAACTGGCCGCCGGCCTGGTCGGCCACACCTGGGCGACCTGGCTGCACGTCACCTACCTGTGGGTCGACGCCCGCCACCGCGGCGCGGGCCTCGGCTCCCGGCTGCTGTCCCACGCCGAACACCTCGCCCGCACCGACCGCGCCTGCACCACCGCCCGCCTGGAGACCTGGGACTTCCAGGCCCCGGACTTCTACAAGAAACAGGGCTACGACGTGGTGTGCGTGATCCCCGACTACCCGCCGGGCCTCACGGAGTACACCCTGACTAAGCGGCTCGGCTGACGCACGGCGACGGGAGCCGGAAGGCCGAAAAGCGGCCAGGACCGCGGCTGCGCCCGACGCGGACCAACTCGTACCCCACCGCGTACGCAATCCGCTCGGCCCCCTCCTGCGCGGACGCCCCACCACTGAACTCGACCCGCCCCCGCCCGTCGAAACCAGACCGGACATCGTCGTCCCTCATCAGCGCTTCTCGTACCGGGGCAGCTCCTTGGGGAAGCTGCGGGGGGGCTTGCACTCGGCGGTCTTGTAGGCGTGCTCGGTGAGCCGGTAGGCGAAGTCGGTCAAAGCCTGCCGCAAGGACATGCCCGTGGCCTTGGCACGGCCGCGGATCCGGGTCTCGCCGACGACCGCGAAGGGCTGCTGGGCATCGTCTTCGCGGAGGCCGGGCAGAGCGCAGGGTACGTACACCGAAGACGTGTCCGCACCGGCATCGATCTGGACCAGAGCTTCCACGCCGTCCGCCGAGACGCGGATGATCCGATGCTGCGCTCCAGAACCTCGATAGTAGTCGAGCCATTGTTCGCGGGAGACGGACTGGACCCGCACTTCCCCGGAGAGGGACACGTCATCACTGGTGGTGACGTCACACCAAACGATGAGGCTTTCCCCTGCTCCCTGGCTGTCGGAGTCACTGTCGGCCGACTGCGCCGGAGGCAGAACCTGTTTGACCACGTCCCGCCGCAAAGTACCGTCGCACATTGCGTCCGGCAGTAGATACAGGCCTTTGTTCAGAAATAGCCATCCAGCGCCACAGAAAACCGCGAGAGTCACAAAGAACAGAAATATGACCCTCACATTCTTCCATGCATAGGATTGCTTTCCAGCCTCCTGCGAATCCTCCACTAGGGACGCTCCTTCGTGTGACTCAAATACTCACTGCTGGCGTCCCAGCCCGCGTTCACAGCATTGCGAACGACATCATTGGCATCATCCTCGGGCAGCTTCACATGATGCCGAGCGAGCGCATCCTCAGTCGACCACTGCGTCTGCTGGTTGACTGAGTCGCGCATCGCATACAAATCTTTGGCGCTCATGTACAGCCCTTGATCCTTCGCGCTGTGCATCTCCTGGGCCTCGACAAGCGTTCTGGTCTGCTCGCTCCACCGCTGCGTCACATGCTCCAGCGCGCCACCCAGGGCGAATCCGGCGCCCTTGAGTCCGCCCGATGCCGCCTCGGAGGCGGCGCGGGCATGTCCGCTGTAGGTGGTGAAGTCGTCGAACAGGTCATGCGCCGCCTTGCCGACGGCCTCGAGATCCTTGTGCTCCGCCACAAGATCTCCCGCGGTGCTGCCGCCGCCTCCCCGATCAGCCGGATACTGATTGAGCTGCATCCGTGTGGAATGCCGATCGGCCGCCTGGGCCTTCAGCTGCTCCCACTCCTCCCACGCCATGTGTCTCCCCCGTGTTTCCTGTGCACCGCAAGGTGCCGCGTCGGCCATGCACGTTACCGGGCACCAAGTGCGGCACGCGGCTGCGTACTTCAGCGCTGAGCTCCAGTGGCCGAAAGTCAGCCGTTACGGGCCTGTGCGGCGATCCGTGTCCTCGGCGCTGTATCGGAGCAGGCCGGTGATGTCGATCGTCCAGGCGCTCAGGTCCGCGGAAACGGTGACCTGATGGCCGTACGGAAGGCGCGGCCGGATTCCTGGCGACTCGAATACGAACGGTGGGTTCCCATCCGGCGGCAGTCGCCGGCGTCACCCGGTCGTGACGGCCTCGCCCACCGCCCGGTGCACCGCTCGGGCCAGGCGGGCGCCCCAGAGGGAGCGGGGACCGGCGAAGGGGTGGACGGTCTCGCCGGGGGCCGGGGTGCGGGTGGCCAGGCAGATGGCGTCCGTGGGGGTGCCGGAGCAGTCGTGGCCGGCGTCGAGGAGGGCCTGGACCTTGGCTTCGGTGGCGGTCGCGACCGCGTTGACCAGGGCGGCGTCGGTCAGTGCCACGGGGAGGGCGGCGATGATGTTGATGGTGCCCGGCTGCGCGGGCAGGGCGGTGCCCTCCGCGGGGGAGGCGGCCCAGCCGCGCACGCTGATGCCGGCCGTCACGACCGCCTCCGCCCCGCCGTCCTGCGCGCGGCCGGGGCGGGAGACGTCCGCCGCCGTCATCAGCCCGACGCCCGGTCCGGCCGCACCAACCCCGGCGGCCAGTTCGGCCAGGTGCCGGTCCGGGTCGGTACGCCGGTAGCCGTGCGCCACCTGGGCGTTGAGGACCCAGTCACGCTCCCCGATACCGCCGCCGAGCACGGCGCTGCTGATCATCCGCCACCCCGGACCCGCCCGCCAGAGCAGGGCGTGCAGCCGCTCACCGTCCTCGAAGCGGGTCAGCAGCCGCGCGGTGCGCGGTCCGGCGGTCGTGGTGGAAGGGGGGAGGACGGCGGTCACCGGTTCTTCGCTCCTTGGGGTGAGAACCGGCCGATCGTATCCGGGCCGGTCCCCGCCCCGTCCGGCCGTCAGCCCAGCCTGCGCGCCCCCTGCGAGGGCACCGCCTCGAAGACCCGCGGGGCCGTGAAGCCGGCCGCGGCGAAGGCCTCGCGGACCGCCTTCGTCACCGTGTCCACGTCCGCCGCCTCCGCCAGGACGATCGCCGAGCCGCCGAAGCCGCCGCCGGTCATCCGGGCGCCCAGGGCGCCCGCGGCGAGGGCCGTGTCGACGACCAGGTCCAGCTCCGGGCAGGAGATGCGGAAGTCGTCGCGCAGGGAGGCGTGCCCCTCGGTGAGGACCGGGCCGATGGCGCGGGTCTCGCCGGAGCGCAGCAGGCCGATGGTCCGCTCGACCCGCTCGTCCTCGGTCACCACGTGCCGGACCAGGCGGATCACCTCCGCGTCGTCACCGAGGCGGGCGAGGGCGGCGTCCAGGTCGGCGTAGGGGATGTCGCGCAGGGCGTCCACGCCGAGCAGGGCGGCGCCCCTCTCGCAGCCGGCCCGGCGCTTGCCGTACTCGCCGCCGCTGTGCGCGTGCTTGACCTGGGTGTCGACCACCAGCAGGCGCAGGCCCTCGGCGGCCAGGTCGAAGGGGATCTGCCGCTGGGACAGGTCACGGGTGTCGAGGAACAGGGCGTGGCCCTGCTCGCAGCACGCCGAGGCCGTCTGGTCCATGATCCCGGTGGGCGCGCCGACGTAGACGTTCTCGGCGCGCTGGCACAGCCGGGCCAGCTGCCACCGCTGCAGGCCGAGGTCGTACAGGTCGTTCAGCGCCAGGGCGACGACGACCTCCAGGGCGGCGGAGGAGGACAGTCCGGCGCCGGTGGGGACCGTGGAGGCGAGGTGGACGTCGGCGCCGGTGACCGGGTGGCCGGCCTCGCGCAGCGCCCAGACGACGCCCGCCGGGTACGCCGTCCAGTTCCGGTCGCTCTGCGGGGCGAGGGTGTCCAGCGTCAGCTCGACGGCCTCACCCCCGATGTCCGCCGAGTGCAGGCGCAGCACGCCGTCGGTGCGGCGGGAGACCGCGGCCGTGGCCTGGTGCGGCAGGGCGAACGGCATCACGAAGCCGTCGTTGTAGTCGGTGTGCTCGCCGATGAGGTTGACCCGGCCGGGCGCCGCCCACACCCCTTCCGGGGCGGCGCCGTACAGCTCGGTGAAACGCCCGGTGACCTGCTCTGCCCCCACTACCGCTCCCTCGAGATGTGCTGTGCGAACTCCCAGGCGTCCGCGACGATCCCCGCGAGGTCCGCGCGGGACGGGTTCCAGCCCAGCTTCTCGCGGGCCGTGTCCGCCGAGGCCACCAGGACCGCTGGGTCGCCGCCGCGGCGCGGCGCGACGACCTCGGGGATCGGGTGTCCGGTGACCTTGCGGACGGTCTCCACGACCTCGCGGACGGAGAATCCGCTGCCGTTGCCGAGGTTGCAGATCAGGTGCTCGCCCGCCCGGGCCGCGTCGAGGGCCAGCAGATGGGCCTCGGCGAGGTCCGCGACGTGGATGTAGTCGCGGACGCAGGTGCCGTCCGGGGTCGGGTAGTCGTCGCCGTAGACGGAGATCGCCTCGCGGCGGCCCTGGGCGACCTGGAGGACCAGCGGGATCAGGTGCGACTCGGGGTCGTGGCGTTCGCCCTGGGTGCCGTAGGCGCCGGCCACGTTGAAGTACCGCAGGGACACCGCGGCCAGGCCGTGGGCGTTCGCCTCGCTGGTGATCATGTGGTCGACGGCGAGCTTGGTGGCGCCGTAGGGGTTGGTCGGCCTGGTCGGGGCGGTCTCCACGATCGGGACCTGCTCCGGCTCGCCGTAGGTGGCCGCCGTGGAGGAGAAGACCAGCTTGCCCACGCCCGCGTCGCGCATCGCGCCGAGCAGGGCCAGGCTGCCGGCGACGTTGTTCTCCCAGTACTTCTCCGGCTTCACCACCGACTCGCCGACCTGCGAGGAGGCGGCGAAGTGCAGTACGCCGTCGTAGGAGGGGTCGAGCCACTTCGCGGCGTCCCGGATGTCGCCCTCGACGAACGCGGCCCCGGCGGGCACGCCCGCGCGGAAGCCGGTGGAGAGGTTGTCGAGGACGGTGACCTCGTGGCCGGCTTCCAGCAGGTGCTGGGCCACGACACTGCCGACGTACCCCGCCCCACCCGTCACCAGGTACTTCATGAACTCGCTACCTCTCGCAGTCGCTCGGCCGCGGTTTCCGGCGGCACGTCGTTGATGAACACGTTCATGCCGGACTCGGAACCCGCGAGGAACTTCAGCTTGCCGGAAGTGCGGCGAATGGTGAAAAGCTCGAGGTGCAGCGCGAAGTCGTCCCGCGTCACGCCGTCGAACTCCTCCAGCCCGCCGAACGGGGCCTGGTGCCAGGCCGCGATGTACGGCGTCGGAGGTTCACCCTCGCCGAAGATCCGGTCGAAGCGCTTCAAGAGTTCCAGATAGACCTGGGGGAACTCTGTGCGGGCCGCCTCGTCGAGGGCGAGCAGGTCGGGCACGCGCCGCTTGGGGTACAGGTGGACCTCGTACGGCCAGTGCGCCGCGTAGGGGACGAAGGCCGCCCAGTGTTCACCCTCAAGGACGACCCGCCCGCCGGCGAGTTCCCGGGCCAGGACGTCGTCGAACAGGTTCTGTCCGCCGGTGGCCTCCTTGTGGGCGGCGAGCGAGCGGAGCATCAGCGCGGTGCGCGGCGTGGTGAAGGGGTAGGCGTAGATCTGTCCGTGCGGGTGCTGAAGGGTCACGCCGATCTCGGCACCCCGGTTCTCGAAACAGAACACCTGCTCGACGGAGGGCAGATGCGACAGCTCGGAGGTGCGGTCCGTCCAGGCGTCCAGCACCAGCCGCGCCTGGTCCTCGGCGAGGCCGGCGAAGGAGGCGTCGTGGTCGGAGGTGAAGCAGACCACCTCGCAGCGGCCGGAGTCGCCGGCGAGCGAGGGGAAGCGGTTCTCGAAGACGACCACGTCGTACGAGGAGTCGGGGATCTCGCTGAGCCGCTCGCCCCGGGTCGGGCACAGGGGGCACTGGTCGGCCGGCGGGTGGTAGGTGCGGCCCTGGCGGTGCGAGGCGACGGCGACCGAGTCGCCGAGCAGCGGGTCGCGGCGGATCTCGGAGGTGGTGACCGTGGCGTCCAGCGGGCGGCGGTCGGCGGCGTCCCGCACGGTGTCGTCCCGGAGGTCGTAGTAGATCAGCTCACGACCGTCGGCCAACCGGGTCGAGGTCTTCTTCACGCCGGACTCCTTCTCGTCCCGGACCCAATCACTCAACACAATCAAACATAACAGATCACAACCCGACAACAGCTCGCACGATCACAATCAAACAAAGAACACCATCGGAAGTGTTCAATTGCTGAACACAGAGGCGTAGGTTCCGCTCTGGATCAGTTCGCGCGACGAAGCGAGTTCTCATGCAAACCCCCACATACGCCCCCACCTATCTGGCGGCGGAGCTACGGCTCCCCACCAACTGGCTGGACTACACGATCCTGGCGATCTACTTCATCGTCGTTCTCGGCATCGGCTTCGCGGCCCGCCGGTCCGTCAAGACCAGCCTCGACTTCTTCCTCTCCGGACGTTCGCTGCCCGCCTGGATCACCGGCCTCGCCTTCATCTCGGCGAACCTGGCGGCCACCGAGATCCTGGGCATGGCCGCCAACAGCGCCCAGTACGGCGCGTACACCGTGCACTGGTACTGGATCGGCGCCATCCCCGCCATGGTCTTCCTGGGCCTGGTGATGATGCCCTTCTACTACGGCAGCAAGGTCCGCTCGGTCCCCGAGTTCCTGCTGCTGCGCTTCGACAGGGCCGCCCATCTGCTCAGTTCGATCCTGTTCGCCTTCGCCGCCATCCTGATCGCGGGCGTCAACCTCTACGCCCTCGCGATCGTGGTGGAGGCCCTGCTCGGCTGGCCGCAGTGGGTCGCCATCGTGGTCGCCGGCGCCTTCGTGCTCGCGTACATCACGCTCGGTGGTCTGTCCTCGGCGATCTACAACGAGGTGCTCCAGTTCTTCGTGATCCTGGCCGCCCTCATCCCGATCACCGTCCTCGGCCTGAAGAAGGTCGGCGGCTGGGGCGGACTGACCGACAAGCTCACCGCCGCGCACGGGCAGAACTTCACCACCGCCTGGGGCGGCACCGGCATCGGCAGCTCCAACCCGCTGGGCGCCAACTGGCTGACCATCGTGCTCGGCCTCGGCTTCGTGCTCTCCTTCGGCTACTGGACCACCAACTTCGCCGAGGTCCAGCGCGCCCTGTCCGCGAAGAACCTCTCGGCGGGGCAGCGGACGCCGCTGATCGCCGCCTACCCGAAGATCTTCATCGTCTTCCTGGTGATGATCCCCGGCCTGGTCGCCGCCGCGGTCGTCCCGAACTTCGGCACCTCGGCCTCCGGCTACCAGTACAACGACGCCATCCCCTACCTGATGCAGGAGCTGCTGCCCAACGGCGTGCTCGGCATCGCGGTCACCGGTCTGCTGGCCGCCTTCATGGCGGGCATGGCGGCGAACGTGTCGTCGTTCAACACGGTGTTCACCACCGACATCTGGGAGAAGTACGTGGTGCCGGGCCGCGACGACGCGTACTACGTCCGCTTCGGCCGCCTGATCACCGTCGTCGGTGTGTGCGCCTCCGTCGGCACGGCGTTCCTGGCGTCCTCGTTCTCGAACATCATGTCGTACCTGCAGACGCTGTTCTCCTTCTTCAACGTGCCGATGTTCGTCGTCTTCATCGTCGGCATGTTCTGGAAGCGCGCGTCCGCCAAGTCCGGCTTCTGGGGGCTGCTCGCCGGCACCGTGACCGCGATGGTCAACTACTTCGTCTTCTACAAGAAGGGCATCATCTCCCTTCCCACCGACCAGGGCGCGAACTTCGTCTCCGCGATCGCCGGCTTCGTCGCCGGTGCGATCGTCATGTTCGCCGTGTCCCTGTTCACCAAGCCGAAGCCGGCGCAGGAGCTGCAGGGCCTGGTCTACGGCACCCGCTCCCCCGGCATGGCCGAGCCGTCCGCCCCGGGCGACGACGCCTGGTACCGCAAGCCTGCCCTGCTGGGCTGGGGCGCGGTCGTGATCGCCGCCGCCTGCTACATCCCGTTCTCGTTCTGACGCGGGAGGACCGAGGAAATCATGAGCGAACAGCCTGGACAGCCCGACCACCCCGGCCGGCACCACCACTACACCGAGGACGACCTCTCGCGAGACGTCACCGACCTCGAGACCAAGTCGGCGACCGCCGCCCGCATCTTCGACCTGCGCCGCATCATCGGCGGCCTGTTCGTCGTCTACGGCGTCATCGTCACGATCGTCGGCATCACCGATTCGCAGTCCGCCATCGACAAGGCCCAGGGCGTCAACATCAACCTCTGGACCGGGATCGGCATGCTGCTGCTGGGCGTCTTCTTCCTGGCCTGGCTGAAGCTGCGGCCCACTCCGCCGCCGCTTCCTCCGAAGGGGCTGCCGGAGGAGAAGGAGTCGGCGTAATCGCCGAACCCGTCCGCGGACGCGTGGGGACTGGTCGCGCAGTCCCCCGCGCCACCGGGCGGCCAACCCCGCCCGTCAGCCCACCCCGCCCGGCCGCCGGGCGCCTAGGCGGGGTCGGCGTCCAGGTACGGACCCGCCCGGTCCAGCAGGCCGGTGCGGGCGGCCAGGGCCGCCGCCTCCAGGCGGGAGCCCACACCCAGCTTCATCAGTACGCGCTGCACATGCGTGCGCGCGGTGCTCGGTGCGATGCCCATGCCGGCCGCGATCACCCGGGTGTCCTCCCCGTCGGCGACCCGGACCAGCACCTCCACCTCGCGGGGCGTCAGCATCTCCAGCAGTCGCTGGCCCTCGTCGTCCGGCTGGGCCGCCGGGTTCAGCAGCTCGGCGAAGGCCCCTTGCAGGAGCTGCGGCGCCACCGCCGCCTCACCGGCCCGCGCCTTCATGATCGCCCGCTCGACACCCTCGATGCGCTCGTCGTGCCGTACGTAGCCGGAGGCTCCCGCCGCGAACGCGGCCGCGATGCCCCGCGGTGACGGCACCGGGCCCAGCACCACGACCGCCACCTGCGGCCGCTCCCGCTTGATCTTCGCCACCGGGTCGAAGGCCCCCGGCTCGGCCGGCGCCGCCGTGCCCAGCAGGCACACCTCGGGCGCCCGTGAGATCACCAGGTCCGCAGCGCCCGCGGCCGGCGCCGCCGAGGCGAGCACCCGGTGTCCGCGCAGCTTCAGTGCCGACGCCAGCGCCTCCGCGAGCAGGCGATGGTCGTCGACGACCATGAGCCGCACTCCCATTGAGCAACCCCCCAGCCCTCCCCATGGATGCCCCACTATGGACGCCCACCGGTCCTCCACGACAGAGGGCCCCCCGGCACCCCGCCCTTCATGCCCCCGGAAGCTACACGCTTGTTCGACGTCGCGCTGCCCCTATGAAGGAGAAGTGCCCCGGATAGTGAAATCCGGGGCACTCCCTGGTAATCCCTCGCATTCGCCCCGGCGCCCGCGTGCGCGCCGGGGCGGACGGTCAGCCGCCCGCGCCGAACGCGAGCAGCAGGTACTCCTTGCCGTACGTGGTCTTGTGCGCGTACACGGCCGACATGTAGAGCCGGCCCTGCCCGTACAGGATCTCCGCGTACTCCGGCAGCATCGTCGTCTCGGCCCGGCGCACGTCCTCGGTGGCCGGGTTCTCCAGCAGCGTGGTCGCCTTGAAGGACGGTCCGCCGAGGGTGACGATCTGGCCGCCCTTGTTGTACGGCGGGTGCTTGTAGGCGATCAGGTTGCCGCCGTCCATGCGCAGCGGGGAGAGCGTGTAGCCGTCGCCCGCCTCGGCGCGCTGGCCGGTCTGCTTGCCGGTGGCGAGGTCGAAGACGACGATCTCGTTGGTCTTGCTGTAGTCGCCGTCGCCGTCGTGCTCCTCGGTCGGCACGTACAGCCTGCCGTTGCCGGCGACGACCTCCCGGCAGTCCTCGACGCGGGTGATGCTGTCGCAGCGGCCGGAGTAGGTGTCGGAGGGCGCGGAGATCCGGGTGAGCAGCTTGCCGGTCTTGTTGTCGATGGAGAAGTAGTCCGAGATGCCACTGCCGTCGTCGGCGCTGTCACCGACGTCGGCGGCCACCACCAGCGGATCGGTGGAGACGATGCCGGCGTACTCGATGCCCGCGGTCATCTTGTAGTCGGAGATGACCTTCCCGGACGTCGGGTCGATGGTCTGGATGTGGAGCTGGCGCTCGCCGTAGCTGCCGCACTTGCGCACCGCGACCAGCTTGGGGCCGCCGCCGTAGCCGGCGTCCTCGCAGGTGTCCTCCGGCTTGGGCTGCCAGAGCACCTTGCCGGTGCCGATGTCGAACGCGGCGCCGCCGTTGCTGCCGCCGACCGCGACGGTGTGCTGAGAGACCGTCACGTTCTGCAGGTTGGCCGTGTAGTCACCGTTCTTGACCGTCTTGGTCCAGATCCTGGTGCCCTTGTCGAGGTCGATGGCGGCGACCTGGCTGCAGCCCTCGCTGGAGCCCTTCTTGGGCATCTTCGGCTGGAAGACGACCGCGGTCTTGTTGTCCTCGGTGACGTGCTTGCTGGCCGTGCACACCGGGCCGGGCAGCTTGAGGGTCCACATCTTGGTGCCCGCGGCGGGGTTGTAACCGACGATCTCGGCGACACCGCTCTTGGCGTACACCGAGTTGGTCAGCCAGGAGCCCGAGGTGACGACGGTGTCCTTCGTCTGGGGCATGTCGACCTGGAAGAGCAGCTTGGACGCGGGGTCCGCCGGCACCTTCTCCTTGCTGCCGGAGGACGTGCCGCCGGAGGTGTCGTCCTTGCCGTTCGTCCCGCCCTTGCCGCCGCTGGAGCTGGCGGTCTCGTCCTTCTTGCCGTCGCCGCCGGAGGACTTGGCGTACCAGATGCCGCCGCCGACGATCAGCGCGATGGCGACGACCGCGGCGACGATGATGACCATGGCGGTGTTGTTCCGGCCGCCTCCGCCGGGCTGTCCGGGCTGCGCCGGCATCGGCACGGTGGGTCCGCCCGGGTATCCGTAACCCGGCTGCTGCCCGTACGGGCCCATGGGCTGGGTCGGCTGCGCGTACGGGTTCGGCTGCGCGCCGGGGTAGCCGTAGCCGGGCTGCGGCTGGGGCGGCTGCGGGGCCTGGGACGGGGGCGCCTGCGGGAAGCCGTAACCGGGCTGCGGGGCCTGCGGGTAGCCGTAGCCCGGCTGGGGCTGGGGCGGCTGCGGGGCCTGGGGTGCCGGGGGCTGCTGCGGGTAGCCGTAGCCGGGCTGCGGGCCCTTCTGCAGGCCGGGGGGCGTCTGGGGCGCCGGCGCAGTCGCGGGGCCCTGCGGGGTCTCCGGGGTGGCCGGGGTTCCCGGGTCGGCGGGAGTCTCCGGGCCGGCGGGCGGCTGGTCCTGGGGCGGACCGAAACCACCCTGCGGCGGGGGCTGGTTCGGCGGGGGCGGGGGCGGCTGGGTCATGACGGGGGTACCTCGGTGAAGCGGTCGGGGCCTGACGGCGAGGGGACGGTGGGAGAAGGGCCGGGTCTCACTTGCCGAAGGCCATCATCAGCTTCTCCTTGGAGTCGTCGTTGCCGGACAGCCGGGTGGTGGAGATGTAGAAGCGCCCGTCGGTCCAGCTCACGGCACCGTCGTAGAAGCCGTTCTCGATCTGGGCCGTGCCCGCCGGGTTCTGCAGCAGCTTGGTCGTCGGGTGCGAACCGCCGGTGGTGGGCACGGACACGATCTGGCCGCCCGCGTCGTAGGACGGGTCCACGTAGGCGATGAGCTTGCCGTTCTCCGCCGTCAGCGGGGACATCGACTCGTCCGCCGGCGACTTCACACGCCACTTCTCCTTGCCGTCGGCCAGACCGATGGCGACGATCTCGTTGGCACCGCTGGTGGCGCTCGTGGGCAGGTAGAGCGTGTCGGCGTCGACGGCCACGCCCTGGCAGCCCTGCAGGTCGCGTTCGAGGATCGCCCAGCCGCACTGCGGCGCGAACTTCTCGTTCACCTTGACCTCGGAGCGGAACTTGCCGTCCTTGGTGAAGGTGGAGATGTTCCAGGCCTTCTTGCTCTCGTTGGTCAGATAGACCACCAGCGGCTCCAGCGAGTAGGTCCGCGCGACCCGCCAGCCCTTCTTGACCGGCTGCGTCCACCTGACCTTGCCGGTGGCCGGGTCGAGTTCCTGGATCTCCTCGTGCGCGTTGCTGCCGCCCGCGTTGCAGGAGGCCACCTGGACCAGCCGCCCCGTGCCGCCCGCGAACGCGGTCGGGAAGCAGGCGTCGCCGTACTTCTTCTTGTCGTACAGCTTCTTGCCGCTGTCCAGGTCGTACGCCGTGCCCGACTGCGAGCGGCCCACCATCAGCGTCTTGTCGCTGACGCTCAGTTCGACGCTGATCGCGCTGTCGAACAGGGCGCCGTCGGCGACCTCGGTGCTCCAGCCCTTCTTGCCGGTGGCCAGGTCGACCTGCTGGAGCTGGTTGCACTTGGCGCGGTCGCTGACGCCGCTCATGTAGGCCACGACGATCTTGTCGTCGGCCGACTTCCGCGGGGTGACCGAGCAGATCTTCTGCGGGAAGGTGATCGGGGCCCAGGTGGGGTTGCCGTCACCGACGTTGTAGGCGAAGAGCTGCTTGTACGCCGCCTTCACCGCGGTCTTGCCGGTGATCCACATGCCGGGTGCGTCGGCGCCGGAGCCGGGGGCGTCGGGTGCCGTCTTGTACCAGAGCACCTTCGCCTCGCCGGGCTTGCGGCCCTCGTTGAGGTTCTCCGGGTCGGAGCCGCCGTCACCGCTGCCGTCGCCGGGGTTGACCGGCGCGTCGGAGGCGGACTTCTTGCCGTCGTCGCTCTGCTGGGCGACCGGCTTCTTGCCGTTGTCGTCACCGCCGCTGGTGACGGCGTAGACGGTGCCGCCGATCACCAGCAGCGCGGCCGCCGCGGCACCGATGATCAGCGCGGTCTTCTTCCCGCCGGCGGACGGCTGCGGCCCGCCGTAGGGGGCACCGCCGGGGGCGCCGGGGTACTGGGGCGGCTGCTGCGGGTAGCCGTAGCCGGGCTGCGGGGCGTACGGGCCGGCCTGCTGGGGCTGCCCGTAGGGGCCCGGGGCGCCGGGCGCGGGCGCGCCGTAGGGGCCGGGCTGGGCGTAGGGGCCGGGCTGCTGGGGATAGCCGTAGCCGGGCTGGGGCTGAGGAGGCTGGGCCGGTGCCTGCGGCGGCTGGGCCGGCGGAGGCGGCGGCTGCGGGGCCCCGAATCCACCGCCCTGCGGCGGTTGGTCCTGCGGTGCTCCGAAGCCGCCCTGCGGCGGCTGGTTGGGCGGCTGAGTCATCAGCGCTCTTCCCCCTCGTTCACTGATTTTTAGCCACGCCCCGAGGTTCGCTCACGGACCCAGGTCGTACTCATACGGTTCTCAGACGGCTCTTTCTATCACCCGGCACCGACAGCCCAGGGGCCTGGATCCACGCCTGTTCCCAAGGGAGAACCGGGCTGTGATGCCGCCGTTACGCGCCTTCACGCCCTCTTCACGCGGCGCGCGCAACAACGGCGCGCGCGGCACTTTCACGCCGCGCGCGCCGAAGAAGTGCGCCTGCCTGCGGGTTACGCGTCCTCGGCCAGTTCCAGCCAGCGCAGCTCCAGCTCCTCGCGCTCGCCCGCCAGGTCGCGCAGCTCGGCGTCCAGTTCGGCGACCTTGGCGAAGTCGGTGGCGTGCTCGGCGATCCGCGCGTGCAGCTTGGACTCCTTCTCGGAGACCTTGTCCAACTGGCGCTCGATCTTCTGGAGTTCCTTCTTGGCGGCGCGCTGGTCGGCGGCGCTCTTCTCCTGCGTGGCCGGCTTGGGCGCCGCGGCGGAGGCCTGGGCGGCGACCGCCTCCTCCATGCGCAGGCGCCGCTCCAGGTACTCGTCGATGCCGCGCGGCAGCATCCGCAGGGCGCCGTCGCCGAGGAGCGCGAACACCCGGTCCGTGGTGCGCTCGACGAAGAACCGGTCGTGGGAGATGACGATCATCGATCCCGGCCAGCCGTCGAGGACGTCCTCGAGCTGGGTGAGGGTCTCGATGTCGAGGTCGTTGGTGGGCTCGTCGAGGAAGAGGACGTTGGGCTCGTCCATGAGCAGGCGCAGGAGCTGGAGGCGGCGCCGCTCACCGCCCGACAGGTCCCCGACCGGCGTCCACTGCTTCTCCTTGCCGAAGCCGAAGGTCTCGCAGAGCTGACCCGCGGTCATCTCGCGTCCCTTGCCGAGGTCGACGCGCTCGCGGACCCGCTGCACGGCCTCCAGGACCCGCCAGGTGGGGTCGAGTTCGGCGACCTCCTGGGAGAGGTAGGCGAGCTTGACGGTCCGGCCGACGGCGACCCGCCCGCCGGCGGGCTGGGTCTCGCCCTCGGAGCGCGCGGCCTCGGCCATGGCCCGCAGCAGCGAGGTCTTGCCGGCGCCGTTGACGCCCACCAGTCCGATGCGGTCGCCGGGGCCGAGCTGCCAGGTGATGTGCTTGAGCAGGACCTTGGGGCCCGCCTGCACGGTGACGTCCTCGAGGTCGAAGACGGTCTTGCCCAGCCGTGAGGAGGCGAACTTCATCAGCTCGCTGCTGTCGCGGGGCGGCGGCACGTCCGCGATCAGCTCGTTGGCGGCCTCCACGCGGAACCGCGGCTTGGAGGTGCGGGCGGGCGCTCCGCGCCGCAGCCAGGCCAGCTCCTTGCGGATCAGGTTCTGCCGCTTGACCTCCTCGGTGGCGGCGATCCGCTCGCGCTCCGCGCGCGCGAAGACGTAGTCGGAGTAGCCGCCCTCGTACTCGTACACGTCGCCGCGCTGCACGTCCCACATGCGGGTGCAGACCTGGTCGAGGAACCACCGGTCGTGGGTGACGCACACCAGCGCCGAGCGCCGGTCGCGCAGGTGCTGGGCGAGCCAGGCGATGCCCTCGACGTCGAGGTGGTTGGTGGGCTCGTCGAGGACGAGGAGGTCCTGTTCCTCGATGAGCAGCTTGGCCAGGGCGATACGGCGCCGCTCGCCACCGGAGAGCGGTCCGATGACGGTGTCCAGCCCCTTGGGGAAGCCCGGCAGGTCGAGCCCGCCGAACAGTCCGGTCAGCACGTCGCGCACCTTGGCGTTGCCGGCCCACTCGTGGTCGGCCATGTCGCCGATGACCTCGTGGCGGACGGTGGCGGCCGGGTCCAGGGAGTCGTGCTGGGTGAGCACCCCGATCCGCAGCCCGCCGGAGTGCGTCACGCGTCCGGAGTCGGCCTCCTCCACCTTGGCCAGCATCCGGATGAGGGTGGTCTTGCCGTCGCCGTTGCGCCCGACGACCCCGATCCGGTCCCCTTCGGACACACCGAGCGAGACGCCGTCCAGCAGGGCACGGGTGCCGTAGACCTTGCTGACGTTCTCGACATTGACCAGGTTGACGGCCATTTCACTCCTGTGCGCGGGACTGTCTCGACACGCGGCCGCGCCGCCTGTCAGCCTTCTAGCCTAGGGCCTGTCGGGAGGGTGGCGGGGGGCGGTCTCAGAGCACCGTCGCCCCGGGTGCCGGTCCGGCCGCCGTCCGTACCGTGCGGCACGTGCCCGAGGCGCGCAGTGCGCCCGCGACCTTCTCCGCGGAGCCCGCGTCGCGGGTGAGGAACGCCGTCGTCGGGCCGGATCCGGAGACCAGCGTGGCCAGTGCGCCGGCGCCGCGTCCTGCCCGCAGGGTGTCGGCCAGCTCGGGGAAGAGGGACAGGGCGGCCGGCTGGAGGTCGTTGGTGAGGGAGGCGGCCAGGGCCTCGGTGTCGCCCTTGGCCAGCGCCTCCAGCAACTCCGGCCGGGCCACCGGCTCGGGGATCTCGCGTCCTTCCGCGAGCCGGTCGAACTCGCGGAACACCGCCGGCGTCGACAGGCCGCGCCCGGCCATCGCGAACACCCAGTGGAAGGTGCCGCCGGTCTCCAGGACCGTCAGCCGTTCGCCGCGCCCGACACCGAGGGCGGCGCCCCCGACCAGGCTGAACGGCACGTCGCTGCCCAGTTCGGCGCAGACGGCGAGCAGCTCGGCGCGCGAGGCGCCGGTGCCCCACAGCGTGTTGCAGGCGAGCAGCGCGCCCGCGCCGTCCGCGCTGCCGCCCGCCATGCCGCCGGCGACCGGGATGTCCTTGGCGATGTGGATGTGCACGGCCGGCTCGATGCCCCGGCGCCCGGCGAGCGCGATCGCCGCGCGCGCGGCGAGGTTGGTGCGGTCCAGCGGGACCTGGTCCGCGTCCGGCCCCTCGCAGGTCACGCGGAGCTCGTCGGCGGGGGTGACGGTGACCTCGTCGTACAGGCCGACCGCGAGGAAGACGTTGGCGAGGTCGTGGAATCCGTCGGGGCGGGCGGCGCCCACCCCGAGCTGGACGTTGACCTTGGCGGGGACGCGGACGGTGACGCTCACGTGCCGGACTCCTCGTGCGGGGCCGCGGGGGCCGTTCCCCTCGCCGGCGCGGCCTCGGCGATCCGCGCGAACTCCTCCACCGTCAGCGACTCGCCCCGCGCCTGCGGCGAGACCCCGGCCGCGACCAGCGCGGCCTCGGCGGCCGCCGCGGAGCCCGCCCAGCCGGCGAGCGCGGCCCGCAGGGTCTTGCGGCGCTGCGCGAACGCCGCGTCGACGACCGCGAAGACCTCCTTCTTGGAGGCCGTCGTCCTGATCGGCTCGGTCCGCCGGACCAGCGACACCAGTCCGCTGTCGACGTTCGGCGCGGGCCAGAAGACGTTGCGCCCGATGGCACCGGCCCGCTTGACCTCGGCGTACCAGTTGGCCTTCACGGAGGGCACGCCGTACACCTTGGAGCCGGGCGCGGCGGCCAGCCGGTCGGCGACCTCGGCCTGCACCATCACCAGCGTCCGCTCGATGCCGGGGAAGGTGTCGAGCATGTGCAGCAGCACGGGGACGGCGACGTTGTACGGCAGGTTCGCCACCAGGGCCGTCGGGGCGGGGCCGGGCAGCTCGGTGACGTGCATGGCGTCGGAGTGGACGAGGGCGAACCGGTCGGCGCGCTCCGGCATGCGGGCGGCGATGGTCGCGGGGAGGGCGGCGGCGAGCACGTCGTCGATCTCGACGGCGGTGACCCGGTCGGCGGCCTCCAGCAGCGCGAGGGTGAGGGAGCCGAGCCCCGGGCCGACCTCGACGACCACGTCCTCGGGGCGGACCCCGGCGGTGCGGACGATACGGCGGACCGTGTTGGCGTCGATCACGAAGTTCTGGCCGCGCTGCTTGGTGGGACGGACACCGAGCGCGGCCGCGAGCTCGCGGATGTCGGCGGGGCCGAGGAGGGAGTCGGAGGTGGGGCTGGTCACGGGACAAGGGTACGGGGCCGCCGGGACCCCCTCGCCCGGCTCCCCGTCCTCACCGGTGGTGCAGGCGCGGGCCGCAGTGCGGCCAGGGGCTGGCGCCGCGGCGCACGTACAGCTTCTTCGCGCGGTTCGTCTGCTCCGCGGCCGTCGCGTCCTGCGGGCGCCCGCTGCCGCCGAGGCTGCGCCAGGTGCTCGTGTCGAACTGGTAGAGCCCGCCGTACGTGCCCGACGGGTCGACCGCGTTGGGCCGGCCGCCGGACTCGCAGGCGGCGAGGGCGCGCCAGTTCAGGCCGTCGGCCCCCCGGCCGGAGGCCGGACGGGCCTTGGTGCCGATCTTCACGACCTGGGTGCGGGGCCGGCGCACCACCTCCGAGGACTCCCGGCGCGCCTTCTCCCGGACGCCGTTGACGGTGCGCAGGTAGTAGGTGACCTGCCGCAGCCCCGGGCGCCCGGGCCGCTGGACGACCTCGGTGCCGCGGAACAGGGAGGAGTCCTTCACCCGCTTCACATGGAACGGGATCCGCTCCTCGCGCACCTCGCGGAAGCCGTGCACCCGCAGCACGGTCACCGTCTGCCCGTCGCGCGGGAAGCTCTCCGGCGGGACCGAGGTGGTGTCCTGGCCGCGCAGCGCGATGCCGGCCTCCTCGACGGCCTCCCGGACGGTGGCCGCGTTGGTACGGATGGTGCGGGCGCGGCCGTCCGCCATGACCGTGACGGCGCGCTCGGTGCGCACGTCCAGCTCCAGTCCGGCGCGGCCGATGGTCCGGGAGCGCGAGGACGACAGGTACGCGCCCTCGGCCCGCACCCCCAGCTCGCGCAGCGCCCCGTCCACGGTGGGGGACGTCGTCCACACCCGGCGCTCCTGGCCGTCCAGCTTGAGCCGTACCGGGCGTCCGTAGCGCACCGCGACCTCGTCGCCGCTGGCGAGGGCCGTGCCGGGGGCGGGCGCGATCATGTCGTGTCCGCCGACCCGCAGCCCCTCCTCGGCGAGCAGCCCGGAGACGTCGTCGGCGAAGGTGTGCAGGGTGCGCTGGCGGCCGTCGACGCTCAGCTCGACCGCCTTGTCCTCGGCGACGAAGGCGGTGGTGCCGCCGGCGAGGAACGCGACGACCAGCGCCTGCGGCAGCAGCCGGCGCACGGCGGAGTCCGGCCGCTCACCGAAGCGCCGCCGGCGCCGCCGGGCCGCCCGCCGGCCGCCCGGCACGGGCGCCTCGGGCTCCTGGTGCACCGCTCCCGCCTCGTCACTCACCGTCATGGACAGGGTGGGCGTGCGGGACGGTGGCGGCTCGCTGACGAAGTACGCCTCGGCCTCGTAGGCGGGCCGGTAGGTGTCCTTGCTCACGCCGGACGGCAGTGTCTCCGCCGTGTGGACTGAGGCGTCATGGCCGTAGGGGCCGTACGTCTCGTGCTGCGATCTGCTCACGCCGACACGCTCCAGAGGCCAGAGGGGTCCGGTTCGGGCCCACAGAACCTAGCGGAGCGTTCGTCACTCTCCAAAGCGACGCGACTACGTACTGTCGCAGTTCCGAACGTACACGCGGTTGTCCGGGTGATCAGTAACCGAACGCGCGAGCGGTGTTCGCACCCAGGGCCGTGGCCAGCGCGTCCTCGTCGATGCCGCGCACGGCGGCCATCGCGCGCACCGTGACGGGGACGAGGTACGGCGCGTTGGGCCGGCCCCGGTACGGCGCGGGGGTCAGGAAGGGGGCGTCGGTCTCCACGAGGACCAGTTCCAGCGGGGCGACGGCGAGGGCGTCGCGCAGGTTCTGGGCGTTCTTGAAGGTGACGTTGCCGGCGAACGACATGTAGTAGCCCTCGCGGGCGCAGATCTCCGCCATCTCGGCGTCGCCGGAGTAGCAGTGGAAGACGGTGCGCTCGGGGGCGCCCTCCTCCCGCAGCACGCGCAGGACGTCGGCGTGCGCGTCCCGGTCGTGGATGACGAGGGCCTTGCCGTGCCGCTTGGCGATCTCGATGTGGGCGCGGAAGGACCGCTCCTGCGCCTCCTTGCCCTCCGGCCCGGTGCGGAAGTGGTCGAGCCCCGTCTCGCCGACGCCCTTGACCTGGGGCAGCGCGGCGAGCCGGTCGATCTCGGCGAGCGCGTCGTCCAGCGCCGCGTCGCCGCCCGGCTCACGGGCGCCCTGCCGCGACCAGCCGTCGGGGTCGCCGTGGACGATGCGCGGGGCCTCGTTGGGGTGCAGGGCGACCGTGGCGTGGACGCCGGCGTGGGCCGCGGCGGTCTCCGCGGCCCACTGGGAGCCCTTGATGTCGCAGCCGACCTGGACGACCGTCGTCACACCCACCGACGCGGCCTTGGCGAGGCCCTCCTCGACCGTGCCCGACTGCATGTCGAGGTGGGTGTGGGAGTCGGCCACGGGCACCCGCAGCGGCGGCGGGAGCGGCGGTGCCGCGTTCTTGTCGGCGTTCGAAGGCATGCCCCGATCCTACGAAAGGGGCATGCCGGGGCGGCCGGGGCCGTCGGCTCAGCTCGCCCTGCGCTGGAAGGGGTGGAGGAGATCGGACAGGTGCCAGTGGTGCGGCTCGGCGGCCTGCCCCGGCACCTGGGGCGCCTCGACGGGGCCCGCCGGGGGCACCCGGCGGCCCTGGGCCGCACCGCGCACCGAGGAGACCTGCCCGGCGCGCATGATCCGCACGACGTGACCGTCGCAGTTGTGGCAGGCGGGGCGGCTCAGCGGGGACGGCACGACCCGGCCCTCGGCCACGTACATCACGTACTCCTGGCCGTCGCCGTCCAGGTGGTGCTCTATCTCGTACGACTGCTCCCAGCCGAACCCGCACCTCATACAGGCGAAGGCGTACGACTCGTGAACGACGGCGGTGGCGGTGCCGCGAAGGCCGGTCCGTCCTGCGATCTCACTCATGCCGGCTCCAGTTGTCCGCTGGACAGGCACCCCGGCGCGGGTTCCCCCCGCGGGTCCGGGGTGCGGGACGGGTGCGTCCCCGCGACCAGTGGACGCCCTCAGCGGCGCGAACGCATCAGGCCTGTCGAGTGTTGGAGGCGTTTTGGACTCTCCTTGCCGAAACGGGCCCGGACGGGCGTTTCGGCCTTTGCCTTGCGTGCCGCCCCTTTGCCGCGCGTTGGGGCGCGCGCTCAGCGGAGAAGAGGCCTGCTCAGAGGGTGAGTGCGCCCCTGAACGCCCCCTGTACGGACGGCTCCCGGGGCCGCTCCCGCCGGACGGCTCCCGGGGCCGCTCCCGCCGGACGGCCCCGCCCTTCCTCGGCTAGACGGCCCCGTCCTTCTTCGCGGCGACCACGGCGTCGAACACCACCCTCTTGGGCAGCCCGGCCTCCACCGCCACCGCCGCGATCGCCTCCTTGCGCCGCTCCCCGGCCTCCTCACGGATGCGCACCCGGCGGACCAGTTCCCCGGCGTCGAGTTCCTCCGGGCCGGTCTCGGCGGCGCCCTCCACCACGACGGTGATCTCCCCGCGGACCCCCTCGGCGGCCCACTCGGCCAGCTCGGCCAGCGGGCCGCGCCGCACCTCCTCGTAGGTCTTGGTCAGCTCGCGGCAGACGGCGGCCCGCCGCTCCGCGCCGAACACCTCGGCCATCGCGGCGAGCGTGTCGTCGAGCCGGTGCGGGGCCTCGAAGTAGACGAGCGTGCGCCGCTCACCGGCCACCTCGCGCAGCCGGGAGAGCCGCTCGCCCGCCTTGCGCGGCAGGAAGCCCTCGAAGCAGAACCGGTCGACGGGCAGCCCGGACAGGGCGAGGGCGGTGAGCACGGCGGACGGACCCGGTACGGCGGTGACCTTGATGTCCTCCTCCACCGCCGCGGCGACCAGCCGGTATCCCGGGTCGGAGACCGACGGCATGCCCGCGTCCGTCACCAGCAGCACGCGCGCGCCGCCGAGCAGCTCCTGGACCAGCTCGGGCGTGCGGGCGGACTCGTTGCCCTCGAAGTACGACACGACGCGGCCCCTGGGCGTGACGCCCAGCGCCTGGGTGAGCCGGCGCAGCCGCCGGGTGTCCTCGGCGGCGACGAGGTCGGCGCCGGCCAGCTCCTCGGCCAGCCGGGGCGGCGCGTCCGCGATGTCGCCGATGGGGGTACCTGCGAGGACAAGGGTTCCAGTCACGCCCCCCATCCTCGCAGGGACCGCGGGGCGGTCGGGAGGACGACCGTGTCCCGACCGGTACCGCCATGCACGGGACTCACACAGAACGTTTCCCTACGATGGCGCGGTGACCAGTACCGCGTCCTCCATGGACCTCCGGCCGGGCCAGGCACCGCACGACCAGCGGCCGACCTGGCAGCAGCGGCTGCGCCGATTCGGGTACGCACCGGCGGGGGACGCGCCCGCGGGCGACGTGCGTGACCGGCTGGTTCCGCCGTACAACGAGCCGAGCCCCCGCCTGTGGCAGGTGCTGGGCGTGCCGCCGGTCCTGGCCGAGCGGCTCACCCGCTGGTCGGGCTGGGGCGGGCCGCTGCTGGTGACGCTGATGGCGGGCCTGATGCGGTTCTGGCACCTGGGCAGCCCGCGTGCGGTGATATTCGACGAGACGTACTACGCCAAGGACGCCTGGGCGCTCGTCCACCGGGGTTTCGAGGTCAACTGGGACAAGAACGCCAACGACGCGGTGCTCCAGACGCACGGGCATCTCGCGATCCCCACGGACGCGGCGTACGTCGTGCACCCGCCGGTCGGCAAGTACGTCATCGGCCTGGGCGAGCTGGTGTTCGGGTTCGACCCGTTCGGCTGGCGGTTCATGACGGCCCTGCTGGGGACGCTCTCCGTGCTGCTGCTGTGCCGGATCGGGCGCCGGATGTTCCGCTCGACGTTCCTCGGCTGCCTGGCGGGCGCGCTGATGGCGGTGGACGGCCTGCACTTCGTGATGAGCCGCACGTCGCTGCTGGACGGCGTGCTGATGTTCTTCGTGGTGGCCGCGTTCGGCTGCCTGGTCGTCGACCGGGACAGGTCGCGCGCGAGGCTGGCGGCCGCGCTCCCGGTCGACGCGGACGGCCGGGCCCGCCCGGACGCGGACGTGGCCGACACGCTCCGCCTCGGCCTGCGGCCCTGGCGCTGGGGCGCGGGGCTGATGCTGGGTCTGGCCATCGGCACCAAGTGGAACGGCCTGTACATCCTGGCCGCGTTCTGTGTGCTGGCGGTGCTGTGGGACGTCGGCGCGCGCAAGGTGGCCGGCGCCCGCCACCCGTACCTGGCGGCGCTGAAGCACGACACGGGCATCACGTTCCTCGCGACCGTCCCGGTGGCGATCGGCGTGTACCTGCTCTCCTGGCTCGGCTGGATCCTGTCCCCGACCGACGGCACCGGCGGCTACTTCCGCAACTGGGCGGCGACCGACGGCAGGGGCGGCCACTGGACCTTCCTGCCGGACTGGCTGCGCAGCCTGTGGCACTACGAGCACGAGGTCTACAAGTTCCACGTCGGCCTGTCGACGCCGCACACCTACCAGTCCAACCCGTGGAGCTGGCTGGTCCTGGGCCGCCCGGTCTCGTACTTCTACGAGTCCCCGGCCCCCGGCGCCGACGGCTGCCCGGCCGGCGCGGGCGGGAAGTGCGCCCGCGAGGTCCTGGCCATCGGCACCCCCGTCCTGTGGTGGGCGGGCATCGCCGCCCTCCTGTACGTCCTCTGGCGCTGGGCGTTCCGCCGCGACTGGCGGGCGGGCGCGATCGCCTGCGGCATCGCGGCCGGCTATCTGCCCTGGTTCATGTACCAGGAGCGGACGATCTTCCTCTTCTACGCGGTCGTCTTCCTCCCCTTCCTCTGCCTGGCCCTGGCCATGCTCATCGGCGCCGTCATCGGCCCCCCGGGCTCGACGGACACCCGCCGCCTGATCGGCGCCTCGTCGGCGGGCGTACTGGTGCTGCTGATCGCCTGGAACTTCGTCTACTTCTGGCCGCTGTACACAGGGACGGCGATCCCGATCGACGACTGGCGGTCGCGGATGTGGCTGGATACGTGGGTGTAGCCGGTCGGAGGAGACCCGGGGGCACGGCAGCACGCCGCGCCCCCGCGGCCCTCGTGGACCGTCAGCCACCGCCGGTGTCGCCCGGCGAGGGAAGGCGGCGGCCGCGGGACTCGGCCACGCGTAGTGCGTCGGCCAGGCACTCCGAGAGCCGGATCGCGGTGTAGCGGACCTCGACGTTCGGGGACAGGGGGTCACCGAGCAGCTTCCGGGCCGCGACCAGTACCTCCAGGCCTTCGGACAGTTGCAGATCCTCCGTTTCGTCGGCCAGCCGTGAGAGGTAGCCGCCCTCGCTCGCGTTGGCGAGGAAACAGGGCTTGCCCTCCGGTGACGACCAGGGGAGCAGTCTGAGCGTGGTGCGTGCGTCCATCAGGCCGCCGTCCTCTCCGCGCCGATCACGTGTTGGTCGAGGTCGATGCCGAAGTCGGCGGCGAGGACGAGGGTGCGGCGGCGATGCCGTTGACGTGCCCTTTCCTGCTCGTGGGCCGTGAGGTAGGGGCGGACGAGCCGGGACTCGGAGCCGTCCAGAGGGAGGTGCAGGCAGTACGGCGAGCGGTGGGCGGGGAGGCAGAGGGAGTCGTTGGGGCGCCTGGGCGGGGGCTGGAGAGGGCGGGGGCCGCCGGCTCGGTGGGATCCGGTGCCCGGGCCGAGGAGAATGGCCAGCCAATGGGTGAGGCGGCGGATAAGGTCGTGCATGTCGGCGCTCCTGGTAAGCGTTGGCCGCGCCCCGGGAGGTCTAGCCACCTCGCCGGGGTCTTGTCATTACTGACGATAGCGATAACCGCGTCCCCCTGCACCCTACTCCGTCCTACCGCGTCCCGACGCGTCGTACAGCGTCCTGCCACTGCGCGATGCGTCGCAGTGCTTCACCGTTGAGCCATGACTGAGCTGCCGCGCTACGAGTACGTGAAGCTTGCGGATGCCATCGCCGCCGAGATCGCCTCCGGCAAACTGCCGCAGGGCGCGGCGCTGCCCGGTGAGCGTGCGATGACCGAGCTGTACGGCGTGAGCATCGGCACCGTGCGGCGGGCCGTCGTCGAGCTGCGCAAGCGCGGCCTGGTCGCGACCCTGCCCGCGAAGGGGACGTACGTCATCGCGACCCCTGAGCCGACCACCGACTGAGAGCGCCATCGCCCCCCGATATTCCGTTTCGCCCCCGCCCCCATCCCCCTACCGTGACCCCGTGACGACTCAGGTGATCGTGCTCAACGGTGGATCCAGTTCGGGTAAGTCCGGGATCGTCCGGTGCCTTCAGGCGGTGTTGCCCGGGGCGTGGCTGGCGTTCGGGACGGACACGTTCGTCGACGCGCTGCCGGGGTCGATGCGGGCCGGGGACGGCGGGATCGAGTTCGGGGCGGACGGCGAGGTGGTCGTCGGCGCGGAGTTCCGGACGCTGGAGGCCGCGTGGATCGAGGGGATCACCGCGATGGTCCGGGCGGGTGCGCGGGTCGTCGTGGACGAGGTGTTCCTCGGCGGGGCGGAGTCCCAGGCGCGGTGGCGGAAGGCGCTGGACGGGCTCGGGGTGCTGTGGGTGGGGGTGCGGTGCGATGCCGGTGTGGCCGCGGGGCGCGAGGTCGCGCGGGGTGACCGGGTCACCGGTATGGCCGCTTCGCAGGCGGAGCTCGTGCATCAGGGGGTGACGTACGACCTGGAGGTGGACACCGCGCACGCCGAGTCGATGGAGTGTGCGCGAACCATTGCCGCACATGTCGGGTGATCGGCCGGACGGCTACGTCTCTCTTCGGACAACAATCGGCAACGCCGCTCACAACAGCCCCACAACCGCTTACAGTTCCGCTGCGACCTGCTTTTGAACGCGTTCAGGAGACTCCGGGCGCGGCAGGTCCCCACGGGGAAACGGGGAGAGGACGCGCCTGATGCGCAGCGGAGTGAAGGCCGGGGTCATAGGCGGCGTGTGCGCGGTGATGCTGGGCGGTGCCGGCTACGGCGCCTACAACATCCTGGCCGCGCTGAACGGCGACGGCGGGACGGGGGGCGCGGCCGCCGTCCGGACCGGGCCGCCCAGCCGGGACGAGGTGAAGGACACCACGGGGAAGTTCTTCGCCGCGTGGGAGAAGGGGGACGCCGGCGCGGCGGCCTCGTACACCAACTTTCCCGAGGCCGCCCGGGAGTTGCTGACGGCGTACCGGAGCGACGCGCACCTCACCAAGGTGCACATCAAGCCCGGCGCGGTCACCGGCGCGACCGTGCCGTTCACGGTCCGGACAACGGTGTCATACCAAGGGAAGTCCCAACCGCTCGGCTACCGGAGCACGTTGACCGTGGTGCGCGGCGAGACCTCGCACCGCGCGCTGGTCGACTGGCAGCCCTCCGTCGTGCACCCGCGGCTGCGCAAGGGCGACACCCTCGCGACCGGTGAGTCCGCGGCGCCCGAGATCGAGGCCGAGGACCGCGACGGGCGGGTGCTGTCGAAGGAGAAGTACCCCTCGCTCGGCCCGGTCCTGGACGAGCTGCGCAAGCGCTACGGCGACACGACGGACGGCCGGCCCGGCGTCGAACTGGTGATACGCCACCAGGGAACCGGCGAGGAGAGCCCGGCCGACACCACCCTGCTCACCCTTGCCAAGGGCAGACCCGGCAAGCTGCGCACCACGCTCAGCGCGAGCGCGCAGGCGGCGGCGGAGACGGCGGTGCGGAAGTACGCGGACGCGTCCGTCGTGGCCGTGAAGCCCAGCACCGGCGAGATCCTGGCCGTCGCCAACAACCGTACGGACGGCTTCGACGCGGCCCTGCTGGGCGAGCGGCCGCCCGGCTCCACCATGAAGATCATCAGCGCGGCGGCCCTCATCGACACCGGTCTGACCAGTGCGAACGGCAAGGCTCCCTGCCCGCCGACCGCCGTCTGGCAGAGCCAGACGTTCCACAACCTCAAGAACCTGCCCCCCAACGAGAACGCCACCCTCTCGGAGAGCTTCGCCCGCTCCTGCAACACGGCGTTCGTGAAGTTCGCCGACGACCTCGGGGTGGACGCCCTCACCAAGGAGGCGCAGGACCGGTTCGGGCTCGGGCGCGACGACTGGAAGATCGGCGTGCCGTCGTTCGACGGCCGGGTGCCCGCCTCCGGCGGCCCGGACTCCGCGGCCAACCTGATCGGCCAGGGCCAGGTGCAGATGAGCCCGCTGAACATGGCCTCCGTCACGGCGACCGCGATGACCGGAGCCTTCCGCCAGCCGGTGATCGTGCCGCTGGCCCTGGACCACCGCGAGCCGGCCCGCGCCCGCGGGCTGTCGCGGAGCACCGTCCAGCAGCTCCGCGCGATGATGAACCGCACCGCGACCAGCGGCACGGCGGCCACCGTCATGTCCGGGCTCGGCGGGAGCATCGGCGCGAAGACGGGTTCGGCCGAGTCCGACGGACAGGCGAAGTCGGACAGTTGGTTCGCCGGGTACCGCAACGACATGGCCTCCGCCGCGATGGTCCAGGACGGCGGGCACGGCGTCGACGCGGCCGGGCCTATTGTCGCAAGCGTGCTACGGAGCGCGGGCTGACGTCACCCGCGCGGCCGGGGACTTTAGGCTGGTCGGCGTCGTTGGGGTGAGCGGGCCGTGGGAACGCCGGTGAAGGCGTGGAGGAACTGAGGCTGTGGGCAAGAGAAGGCGCGTCGCCGAGCGGCGGAAGAACAGACCGGTGATGCTCGGCGGGATGATCGCCGTGGTCGTCGGCGGTGCCGGGCTCGGCGTCTACGCGCTGTACGGCGGCGGGGCGGCGGCCGACGACCGGCCGTCCGGCCCGACCGTCAAGACGGGCCCGCTCAGCGCCGCCGAGGTACGCACGGCCTCCACCCGTTTCCTCACCGCCTGGCAGCACGGCAGGGTGACCGAGGCCGCGGCCGCCACCGACGACCCCTCCGCCGCGGCCGAGCTGCTCACCGGCACCACCGAGGACGCCCACCTGAAGGACGTCACGCTCACCGCCGGCAGGGCCGCCGGTGCCAAGGTGCCGTTCTCCGTCAAGGCGACGGTGTCGTACAAGAGCACCGGCAAGCCGCTCGGCTACGACAGCTCGCTCACGGTCGTACGGCGCAAGAGCGACGGCAGACCACTGGTCGGCTGGCACTCCTCGGTCGTTCACCCGGATCTCAAGGACGGCGACCGGCTCGTCACCGGCGCGTCCGGCACCCCGCCGGTGACGGCGCTGGACCGGGACGGCGCGGAGCTGACGGCCGCGAAGTTCCCCTCGCTGGGCACCGTGCTGGACGGCCTGCGCGAGAAGTACGGCAAGACGGCGGGCGGCAGGGCCGGCGTGGAGCTGCGCGTGGTGCGCGGCAAGGCGTCCAAGGCGGCCGAGCTGTCCGACAAGACGCTGCTGGAGCTGAGCAAGGGCACGCCGGGGACCGTACGCACCACGCTCGACCCGGCCCTGCAGGCGACGGCCGAGCAGCAGGTCGGCAAGCGGGACAAGGCCTCGGTGGTGGTCGTGCGGCCCTCGACCGGGGAGATCCTCGCGGTCGCCAACAGCGGGCACGGCTTCAACACCGCCTTCCAGGGCTCCCTGGCGCCCGGGTCCACGATGAAGGTCGTCACCTCGTCGCTGCTGATCGACAAGGGCCTGGCCTCGGTGGACAAGAAGCACCCGTGCCCGAAGACGTTCACCTACGGCGGCTGGAAGTTCCACAACGACGACGACTTCGAGATCAAGGGCGGCACGTTCAAGGCGAGCTTCGCCCGCTCCTGCAACACCGCCTTCATCAGCCAGGCGAAGAAGCTGGAGAACGGCGATCTGACCAGGCAGGCCCAGCAGGTCTTCGGCCTGTCCATGAACAACTGGGCGATCGGTGTGCCGACCTTCGACGGCTCGGTGCCGGTGCAGTCGGCGGCGCAGATGGCCGCGTCGCTGATCGGGCAGGGCGGGGTGCGCATGAACCCGCTGAACATGGCGTCGGTCGCCGCGACGGTGCAGTCGGGCGGCTTCCACCAGCCCTACCTGGTCTCCCCGTCGGTCGACCACCGCAAGCTGGCCACCGCGTCCCGCACCCTGTCGGGCGGGACGCTGTCGCAGCTGCGGGAGCTGATGCGGTACACGGCGGCCTACGGCACCGCCGCCGAGGCCATGTCCGGCCTCGGCCCCGACTACGGCGCGAAGACCGGTTCGGCCGAGGTCGACGGGCAGAAGAAGCCCAACGGCTGGTTCACCGCGTACCGGGGCGACCTCGCGGCCGCCGGTGTGGTGCAGGCGGGCGGCCACGGCGGCGACACGGCCGGGCCGATCGTCGCGGCGCTGCTGAAGCAGGGGAGCTGAGCCCCTCGGCCGTCGCCGGCCCGGCTCCGGCTCCGGCTCCGGCTCCGGCTCCGGCTCCGGCTCCGGCTCCGGGTCAGTTCACCACCGGCTCGGCCCGGTAGGTCCGGCGCAGGAATCTGATCAGCGCCTTCGACTCGAACTGCACCACCGAGACACCGCCGTCGGTGTGGAACTCGACCACGGCCTGGACGCGTCCGCACGGCCACACCCGCACGTCGCCGCTCTCGGCCGGCGCGGTCAGTCCCTGTTCGAGCAGGTCGCGGGAGAAGGTCCACTCGTGCGTGCCGGGCAGGTCGACGTGCACCGCCCGCGGATCACTGTCGGGGTCGTAGCGCAGCACGACGGGTACGGCCCCCGGATCCTCCTCGTCCGTGACGATATGGGCGCGCGCGTACTGTTCGACTACAGACATCGGACCGCCCTCTCACGCTCAGTCACATAAGCGGAAGCTATACATCCGCTTCTCCTCTAATGTCCCATATTTTCCGATTTGCACCTCCGCGAGATGGAGACGACGTCTCTCTTGCAAACCATTCGCAACAAGGCCCTAAACTCGTAGGGTGCACGTACCTGACGGATTCATCAACGCCCCTGTCTCCGCCGTCACCGGGGTGGTCGCCGCCGGCGCCATCGCGGTGAGCCTGCGGGGTGCCCGCCGTGAACTCGACGAGCGCACCGCTCCGCTGGCCGGCTTGGTGGCCGCGTTCATCTTCGCCGTACAGATGCTCAACTTCCCCGTGGCGGCCGGAACAAGCGGTCATCTGCTGGGCGGCGCGCTCGCCGCGATACTCGTCGGCCCCTTCACGGGGGTGCTGTGCGTGTCCGTTGTGCTGCTCATGCAGGGTGTGCTGTTCGCGGACGGCGGGCTCACCGCGCTCGGCGTGAACATCACCGATATGGCGATCGTCACCACGGTCGTGTCCTACGCCCTCTTCCGCGGGCTGCTCGCCGTGCTGCCCCGCAAGCGGCGCTCGGTCACCGTCGCCTCCTTCGTCGCCGCGCTGGTGTCGGTACCGGCCGCCGCCGTCGCCTTCACGCTCATGTACGCCGTGGGCGGCACCACCGACGTCTCCATCGGCAAGGTGGCCACCGCGATGATCGGCGTCCATGTGCTGATCGGCATCGGCGAGGCCGTGATCACCGCCCTCACCGTGGGTGCCGTGATCGCCGTGCGCCCGGACCTGGTGCACGGCGCGCGCGGGCTGCGACAGCGTCTGCGGCTGCGGGTGAACGGCGAGCTGGTGGACGCCCCCGCGCCGGCCGCCCCCGTGGCGGCACGCACCTCCCGGCGCACCCTGTGGCTGACCGGTCTGGTCACCTCGCTGGTCCTCGCCGGCTTCGTGAGCTTCTACGCCTCCGCGAACCCCGACGGCCTGGAGAAGGTCGCGCACGACCAGGGCATCGACAAGAAGACCGGCAAGCACGCCGCCTCCGACTCCCCGCTCGCCGACTACGGCGTCCGGGACGTCGCCGACGCCCGGCTGTCCGGCGGCCTCGCGGGCGTGATCGGCGTCGGGGTCACCGTCGTCGCCGGCAGCACGGTGTTCTGGGCGGTGCGCAGGCGCCGCGACACGGACGTCTCCCCGGCGTCCACCGCGAGCACGGGCGCCTGACGTGGGAGCGGGACACGCGCACCGGCTCTACCGGCACGGGCACTCGCCCGTGCACGCCCTGCCGCCGCACACCAAACTGGCGGCCGCCTTCGCCTTCGTGGTCGTCGTGGTCTCGACCCCGCGGGAGGCGATGTGGGCGTTCGCGGTCTACGCCGTGCTGCTCGCCCTCGTCGCGCGCCTGGCGCGCGTGCCCGCCGGATTCCTGCTGAAGCGGCTGCTGATCGAGGTGCCGTTCGTGGCCTTCGCGGTGCTCATGCCCTTCGTGGCGGAGGGCGAGCGGGTGCAGGTGCTCGGCCTGTCGCTGAGCGTCAACGGGCTGTGGGGCGCCTGGAACGTGCTCGCCAAGGGCACCCTGGGCGTCGCCGCCTCCGTGCTGCTCGCCGCCACCACCGAGCTGCGCGAACTGCTGCTCGGGCTGCAGCGGCTGAAGCTGCCGCCGCTGCTCGTGCAGATCGCCTCGTTCATGATCCGCTACGGCGACGTCATCACCGACGAGATGCGCCGGATGCGGATCGCCCGTGAGTCGCGCGGCTTCGAGGCGCGGGGCGTACGGCACTGGGGTGTGCTCGCCAAGTCGGCGGGCGCGTTGTTCATCCGTTCCTACGAGCGCGGGGAGCGGGTGCACCTGGCCATGGTCAGCCGGGGGTACGCCGGCTCGATGCCGGTCATCGACGAGGTGACCGCGTCCCGGGCCGAGTGGCGTCACGCCCTCACCCTCCCCTGCGCCGCCCTCGTCGTCTGTCTGCTGGGATGGGTCCTGTGACTGCATCTGCCTCGCTGGAGGTCTCCGGCCTCGCCTTCGCCTACCCCGACGGCCACCAGGCCCTGTTCGGCGTGGACTTCTCCGTCGCGCGCGGTGAACGCGTCGCGCTGCTCGGCCCGAACGGCGCCGGCAAGACCACCCTCGTGCTGCATCTGAACGGCATCCTCGGCGGCGGCACCGGCACGGTGACCGTGGCCGGGATGCCGGTCGGCAAGCGGCACATGGCCGAGATCCGGCAGAGGGTCGGCATCGTCTTCCAGGATCCGGACGACCAGCTCTTCATGCCGACGGTGCGCGAGGACGTGGCGTTCGGCCCGGCGGCCGCGGGGATCAGGGGCGCCGCGCTGGAGGAGCGGGTGCGCACCGCCCTGGACCTGGTCGGGATGGGGGACTTCGCCGACCGGCCGCCGCACCATCTGTCGTTCGGGCAGCGCCGCCGGGTGGCGGTCGCGACCGTGCTCGCGATGGAGCCGGAGATCCTGGTCCTGGACGAGCCGTCGTCCAACCTGGACCCGGCCTCCCGGCGGGAACTCGCCGACATCCTGCGCTCGCTGGACGTCACCGTGCTGATGGTCACGCACGATCTGCCGTACGCCCTGGAGCTGTGCCCGCGCTCGCTGGTCCTCAGCGAGGGCGTGATCGCGGCGGACGGTCCGACCGGCGAACTGCTCTCCGACGACGCGCTGATGCGCGCGCACCGCCTGGAGCTGCCCTTCGGCTTCGACCCGAGGTCCGTGACAATGGGCGCGTGACGCGTCAAGACGACCAAGACGACAACGGGGCCGCCGGGTCGCTGCTGCTGGACGACCAGCTGTGCTTCGCGCTCTACGCCGCACAGCGCGCCGTGACCGCCGCGTACCGTCCGCTCCTCGACGACCTCGGGCTCACCTACCCCCAGTACCTCGTGCTGCTGGTCCTGTGGGAACGCGGCGAGACCAGCGTGAAGGAGCTGGCGGGCGCCCTGCGCCTGGACTACGGCACCGTCTCCCCGCTGCTGAAGCGGCTGGCGGCGGCCGGTCTGGTGCGCCGGGAGCGGGCGGCCGGCGACGAGCGCTCGGTACTCGTGGCGTGCACCGGGCGCGGCGAGCAGCTCAGGGAGCGCGCGGCGCGCGTGCCCGGCGCCCTGCTCACCGCCACGGGGCTCGGCGCCGAGGACACCGCGCTGCTGCGCGAGGCGCTGTGGAGGCTGACCGAGCGCGTGGACGCGGCGGCCGGACGGCGCTGATTCCCGGGCGGTCGCGGGCCGCCCCGGGGGTTACCCGCGGTCGCGGCCCCTGCCGCAGGCCACCGACCTACCGGCCGGTACCTTGTGCGCGATGTACTTGTGCGCCACTTGTCCCGGGGGAGGCCGATCATGACCGACACCAACGCGGTCGACGCTGCCGTCGACACCGCACCCGACACCCGCCCGACGAAGATCATGTACGTCGCCGAGGCCACCGCCCACGGCGGCCGCGAGGGGTACGTCACCAGCCAGGACGGCCGTATCCAGCTCAAGGTGGCGATGCCCCCGGAGCTGGGCGGGGCCGGCGACGGCACCAACCCCGAGCAGCTCTTCGCGGCGGGCTACAGCTCCTGCTTCCACAACGCGCTGATCCTGGTCGGCAACCGGGCCGGCTACGACCTGACCGGCTCCACGGTGGCCGCGAAGGTCGGCATCGGCCCCAACAAGCACCGCGGCTACGGCCTCGCGGTCGCCCTCAGCGTCTCCCTGCCCGTGCTGGACCGCGAGGTCGCGACGGAACTGGTGGACGCGGCCCACGAGGTCTGCCCGTACTCGAACGCCACCCGCGGCAACATCGATGTGACCATCATGCTGGGTTGACGCGCCGGAGCCCTTCACGGCCGGGTCCGTTGGTCCGACCGGCCCGCCGCGGATGCGCGGCCCCGGCCCCGCGCCGAGGCTGGCACCGACAACCGTTGCGCGCTCCCCGGGAGGCAGCCGTGCCCGTCAGCTTCGATCTCGACAAGGTGCTGGACAAGCAGTACGAGAACGCCCCGCTGGACCAGGTCCTGGCCGCCCCCATGGCCGGGCTGCAGGGACTGACCGGCAAGCACGGCGAAGCCCTGTCCGCCCTCGGGATCACCACCATCGGCGACCTCGGCCGGAACAAGTACGTCCGCTGGGCGGTCGCCCTGGCCGACCTGCACGACCGCGCCCACTGATCCGTCCGCCGGCCCCGCGCTGAGAGCCACCTCACGTCCGCGCCCGCGCCGCCGAGGAATCGCGGCCACCCGATCCGTTGTTGCAGGCACTGTCGCAGGCGATCGGAAGGGACGGCGTTGGTGGACGTGCACGGCACTGTGGCCGAGGGCTTCGAGCCGGTCAGGCAGGCGTTCGCCGCCAACTTCGAGACGCTCGGGGAGCGGGGCGCGGCCGTCGCCGTGTACCGGGACGGGCGGAAGGTCGTCGACCTCTGGGGCGGCACCAGGGACGTGGACGGCACCGCCCCCTGGGTGCCCGGCACCGCGCAGGTGGTGCGCTCGGCGACCAAGGGCGTCGCCGCCGCCGCGCTCCTGCTGCTGCACCAGCGCGGTGAGCTGGACCTGGACGCCCCGGTCGGCGCGTACTGGCCGGAGTACAAGGCGGCCGGCAAGGAGCGCACCCTCGTCCGGCACCTGCTGGCGCACCGCGCCGGCGTCCCGGTGCTGGACCGCCCGCTGACCCCCGAGGAGGCGGCCGACCCCGACCTCGGCGCGGCGGCCGTCGCCGCCCAGGCCCCGATGTGGGAGCCGGGCACCGACCACGGCTACCACGCGCAGACCTACAGCTGGCTCACCGGCGAGCTGATCCGTCGGATCACCGGGCGGCCGGTCGGCGCCTGGATCGCCGAGGAGATCGCCGCGCCCACCGGCGCGGAGCTGTGGCTCGGACTGCCGCAGGCGGAGCAGGCGCGCGTCGGCCGGGTCGGCCCCGTGGAGACACCGCAGGCGTCCGGCACGCTGCGGACCCGCCCCAAGCGGGCCGTGTCCGAGGCCTACGCCGACCCCGGCTCGCTCACCCGCCGCGCCTTCGCCGCCATCACCCCGCTGCCGGATGAGAACGCGCCCGCCTACCGCGCCGCGGCCCTGCCCGCCTCCAACGGCATCGCCACCGCCGACGGCCTGGCCCGCTTCTACGCCTCGCTCATCGGCGAGGTGGACGGCGGCACCCGGCTGTTCACCCCGGCGACCGTGGCACTGGCCCGCGCCGAGCAGTCGGCCGGGCCGGACCGGGTCCTCGTGGTGGGCACCCGGTTCGGCCTCGGCCCCATGCTGCACGGCAGCGCCTCGCCGCTGCTGTCGCCCGGCTCCTTCGGCCATCCGGGCCGCGGCGGCGCCCTCGCCTTCGCCGACCCGGGAAGCGGCGTCGCCTTCGGCTACGTCACCAACGGCTTCCGCAAGAGCGTGACGGCGGACCCGAGGGCGCAGGCGCTGGTCCGGGCGGTGCGCGCGGGGCTGGCGGCGCTCGGGTAGTCCGCCCGCGTCACACGTGGATCGGGTGCGAGGTCCGCCCGGACTCCGCGTCGATCTCGTTGTGCGCCTTGCTCAGCAACTGCATCGCCAGGTCGTTCAAAGCGCGCGCGCCCGCTATCTCCTCGCCCACGCGGGGCTGGTTGGAGTCGACGTTGTGCCGGCTGGCGTGCCCGTGCGACCGCACCTCGCTGCCGTCGGGCAGACGCACCAGAGCGGCCGCCCTGGTGTGCGTGTCGTCTTCCTTGAACTCCAGCTCGACGTGCCATCCCACCGTGGTGTTCATCATGTCGGCCACCTCCGGAACCGGTGATTCCCGCTGGTTCCAGGGTGCTCCCGCACGGGCGGAACGTCACGTGGAGGCCTGGTCGCTGTCCTTGAAATCGCCCCAGCCGTGCCAGCGCTCGACCTCGACGTACGCGCTGACCCTCGGCCGCGACCGCTCCGGGTAGGGCTTGCCGGTGTAGTGCTCGGACAGCCGGTCGATGTCGGCCAGGCCCTCGTCGGCCCGCAGTTCGGCGACCCGCCCGATCAGCGTGACGTGGCTGTACCAGTCGCCGCCGGCGAGGACGGTGAGACTGACGCGCGGATCGCGGCGCAGGTGGCGCAGCCGGACCCGGCCCTCGTCCAGGTTGACCAGGACCCGGCCGTCGTCCTGCCACAGGTACCAGGTGGCGGTGGTGACGGGCGTCCCGTCGGAGCGCACGGTGGCCATGACACAGGGGTTGGGACGGCGCAGCAGTTCCTGGGCCTCGGACGGCAGCGGGGGTTTCGACACTGGGCTCTCCTCGGTCTCGCTCGGTCTCGGTCGTGAATCCGGTGCTCAGCCCGCGGACTTCTCGTCGAAGCTGGCGAAGTAGGCGGCGGCCATGTCCTCGTCGGCGTGGCCCTGGGCGGCCGCGCGCGCGAACCGCTCCGCGGCCGCGGCGGCGACGTCGAGCCGTACCCCGCCCCGCTCGCCGGCCTCGACGATGAGCCGGGCGTCCTTCTCCGCGGTGCCCACCGCGAAGGAGGCGGGCGTCAGCTTCCCGTCCAGCACCAGGTTGGACTTGGCGCGCAGGTACCCCATGTCGAGCGGGCCGCCCTCGATCAGGCCGAAGAACTCGTGCGGGTCCACGTCGAGCGCCTTGGCGAGGGCCAGTGCCTCGCCGGCCGCCGCGGTGACCGCGAGGACCCAGCTGTTGGCGACCAGCTTCAGCCGGCTGGCGCTGCCCGTGGCGCCGTCGTCGCCGGTCCACACGGTCCGGACGCCGACCGCGCCGAAGACGGGCGCGAGCGTCTCCCGGCCCTCCTCCGGCCCGGCGGCCAGCACGGTGAGCTGACCGGCCTCGGCGGGCTGGCGGGTACCGAGGACGGGGGCGTCGTAGAACACCAGCCCGTGCTCGGCGGCGAATCCGGCGAGGTCGGCGACGAGTCCGGTGCCGGCGGTGGTGCACTGCGCCCAGACGGCGCCGGAGCGCAGCGCCGGCGCGGCCTCGCGCATCACGTCCAGGGCGGTGTTGCCGTCGTACAGCATGGTCAGGACGACGTCGGCGCCCTCGACGGCCTCGGCGGGGGTGCCGGTGACCCGGATCCCGTCGGCGGCCAGCGGCTCGGCCTTCTCCCTGGTGCGGTTCCAGGCCCGGACGCCGAGTCCGGCGCGGGCGATGTTGCGGGCCATCGCGGCACCCATGATGCCGGTGCCCAGAACGGCGACGGTCGGCTTGTCGGTCATGGACGGCTCCCTGTCGTACGGTTCGTGTCCCCGGGGTTCTTGTCCTCGTGGTCCCACGTCATCTTCCACGGGTGTCCACCCGGGGCCGTTCCTTTCGCCCTACCCGGCGTGCAGCATCAGCCCGATGCCCACGACCAGCAGACCCGCCGCCGCGATCCGGGGCGCGCCGAAGCGTTCCTTGAAGAACACCGCGCCGATGGCCGCGCCGACGATGATCGAGGACTCGCGCAGGGCCGCGATGGGCGCCAGCTCGGCCCGGGTCTGCGCCCACAGCACGAGGGCGTACGCGGCCACGGACAGCGCGGCGCCGAACAGGCCGAGGGCCGCGTACGGGCGGAGCTGCCGGACGATGTCGCCCCGCACGCGCGCGTACATGTACGCCGGGATGGCGAGCCCCTGGACGGCCATCAGCCAGCCGATGTAGCCGAGGGGCGTCCCGGAAGCCCGTACGCCGAGGCCGTCGATCACCGTGTACGCGGCGATCGCCAGGCCGGTCGCCAGGGCGGCGCCGATCGCGGCCCAGTCGGGCCGGTGACCGCGCAGGCCCCACAGGCTGACGCCGGTGAGCCCGACGCAGGACACGGCGATCCCGGCCGCCGCCCACATGCCGGGGACCTCGTTCGCGAACACCGCCGCCAGCACGGTCACCACGAGCGGCGCGGTGCCGCGGGCGATCGGATAGGCCTGGCCGAAGTCGCCGAGCCGGAAGGAGGTCATCAGCAGGGCGTAGTACGCGATGTGCACGGCCGCCGAGACGAGCAGGTACGGCCAGGCGGGCCCGGCCGGGAACGGCGCCACCAACGCCATGACGAGCCCGATCAGCAGGCCGCCACCGGAGATCAGGGTGAAGCCGACGAGCTTGTCGGTGATCCGGTGGGCGATGGCGTTCCAGCTCGCGTGCGTGACCGCGGCGAGCAGCACCGCCGCGGTGACCAGGGGCGTCACGCGGCCTGCTCGCGCACGTCCACGATGTCGGCGCCCGCGTGGGAGACGAGCGCCTTCGGCTCGATCGGGAAGACGGTGTGCGGGTTCCCGGCGGCCGCCCACACCACCTCGTGGGCGAGCAGCGAGCGGTCGGCGAGGACCCGGGTGCGGGTGCGGTGCCCGAAGGGCGGCACGCCGCCGATGGCGTACCCGGTGGTCTCGCGGACCAGGCCGGCGTCGGCCCGGGTGACCTCGCGGACCCCCAGTTCCTCGCGCACCCGCTCCACGTCCACGCGCGAGGCCCCGTCCATCAGCACCAGGACCGGCACCCCGTCCGCCGCGAAGACCAGCGACTTGCAGATCTGGCTCAGTTCGCACCCGACCGCGGCGGCGGCCTCGGCGGCGGTGCGGGTGCCCTCGGGGAAGCGGCGGGCCCGGACGAGCACCTCGTCGAGGCCGAGGGCGCGGACGGCCTCGACGAAACGCGGGTGGGCTCCGGATTCTTCGGCGTCAGTGGCGGCTGTCGTCATGCGGAGCACGCTAGCGGTGCCTGTAGGGGGCACGCGAACGGGTTACCGCGGGGCCGGTCTCCCCGCCCGCGGCGGCGGACGGGGAGAAGCCGGTGAGGGCAGCCCCGTCCCCACGGATCCCTCACCGGCTGGTCTTCATCGAGCGGTACGTCAGGCGCGTACCAGCTCCTTCTCCGCGTCGGGGTCGGTCCGGCGGTCCGCGTCGGTGCGCAGTCCGTCGCCCTCGACGTTCACGTTGGGCAGCGCCCGGTCCAGCCACTTCGGCAGCCACCAGGCCCGCTTGCCGAGCAGTGCGAGCACCGCCGGGACGACGGCCATGCGGACGATGAACGCGTCGAAGAAGACGGCGACGGCGAGACCGAAGCCGATCATCTTCACCATCGACTCGCTGGAGCCGATGAAGCCGGAGAACACGGCGATCATGATGACGGCGGCGGCCGTGACCACGCGCGCCCCGTGCTTGAAGCCGGTGACGACGGCCTGCTGGGGCTTCTCCCCGTGGACGTACGCCTCGCGCATCCGGGTCACGAGGAACACCTCGTAGTCCATGGCGAGTCCGAAGACCACGCCGACCATGAAGATCGGCATCATCGACATGACCGGGCCGGTCTCCTCCACGTTCATCAGGCCCGACAGCCAGCCCCACTGGAAGACCGCGACCACGGCGCCCAGGGCGGCCATCACGCTGAGCAGGAAGCCGAGGGCCGCCTTCAGCGGGACGAGGATCGAGCGGAAGACCACGATCAGCAGCAGGAACGCGAGACCGACCACGAGGGCGAGGTACGGCAGCAGGGCGTCGTTCAGCTTCTGCGAGACGTCGATGTTCATCGCCGTGGAGCCGGTGACCAGGACCGTCGCGTCGGTCGCGGAGGTGATGTCCGCGCCCTTGTCACGGATGGCGTGCACCAGGTCCTCGGTGGTGGCCGACGACGGCTTGGAGTCGGGGACGACGGTGATCGTCGCGGTGTCGCCCGTCTTGTTGGGCGTGGCCGGGGTGACCGTGACGACGTCCTTCAGGCCCTTGATCTCGTCGCCGACCTTGGTGAAGGCCGCCTTGGGGTGGTCGCTGCCCTTGGCGTCGACCACGACCATCAGGGGGCCGTTGAAGCCGGGGCCGAAGCCCTCGGAGAGGAGGTCGTAGGCGCGGCGCTGGGTGGTGGAGACCGGCTGGGAGCCGTCGTCGGGCAGGCCCAGTTCCAGGGAGGCGGCCGGAATGGCGGCCGCGCCGAGGCCGATCACACCGAGCAGCAGCACGGCGACCGGGCGCCGCACGACGAAGCTGGCCCAGCGGGTGCCCATGTTCGGGCGGCCCGGCCTCTTCGGCGTCCGGCCCCCGCCGAGGAGCTTGCTCTTCTCGCCGGCCGGCTTGATCCGGCGGCCCGCGTAGCCGAGCAGCGCCGGGATCAGGGTGAGCGCGATGAGGACCGCGATGGCGACCGTGCCGGCGGCGGCGACGCCCATCTTGGTCAGCATCGGGATGTTGACCACGGAGAGGCCGACGAGGGCGATGACGACGGTGAGTCCGGCGAAGACCACCGCCGAGCCCGCGGTGCCGACGGCCCGGCCGGCCGCCTCCTCGCGCTCGCGGCCCTCCGCGAGTTCGGCGCGGTAGCGGGAGACGATGAACAGGGCGTAGTCGATGCCGACGGCGAGGCCGATCATCGAGGCCAGGGTGGAGGTGGTCGAGCCCAGGTCCAGGGCGCTTGCCAGCGCGGTGATCGTGGAGACGCCGATGCCGACGCCGATGATCGCGGTCAGCAGCGGGAACCCGGCCGCGAGCAGCGAGCCGAAGGTGATGACGAGGACGACCGCGGCGATCGCGATGCCGATGACCTCGCTGGAGCCGGTCTCGGGGGTCGCGGTCAGCGCGTCACCGCCGATCTCGACCGTCAGCCCGGCGTCCCGCGCGTCCTGTCCGGCGTCCTTCAGGGCGTCCTTGGCGGAGTCCTCCAGCTCCATGCCGGAGACCTTGTACTTCACCGACGCGTAGGCGATGGTGCCGTCCTTGCTGACGGCGTGCCCGGCGTACGGATCGGCGACGGAGGCGACCTCGGAGCCGCTCTGCAGCTCCTTCACCGTCTTGCGGACGGTGGCCTTGTTCGCCTTGTCCGTCATCTTCTCGCCGTCCGGCGCCTTGAAGACGACGCGCGCGGTGGCGCCGTCGGCGCTCATCCCGGGGTAGCGCTGTTCCAGCAGGTCGAAGGCCTTCTGGGCCTCCGTACCGGGGATGGAGAAGGAGGTGCTGCCGGCGGGCGGCGCGGAGGCGGCGCCCACCCCGGCGAGGGTGAGCAGCGCGACCCATACGAGGGCGACGAAGTGCCGTCGCCGGAAGGCGAGCCGGCCGAGTTTGTAGAGGAACGTGGCCACGAGGGCGTACTCCCGGTCAGGTCGTGGGTTCAGCTGGGCAGGGGCGATCAGCCCGACGACGTGAGCGGTGACGTCAGATGGTGGGCTTGCTGGGGAGAGCGATCAGGGGATGATCAGCGTGATCAGGAGGTGGTGACGCCGAGGGCGGGGAGGACCACGGCGTCGATGTACGAGGTGAGGAAGGCCCGGGTGGGCGGCTGGTCGTCGAGCAGCGCCCGGGTGGCGAAGCCGCCGACCATCATGTGCAGCAGGAAGTCGAGCGCGGGACAGTCCGGGCGGACCTCGCCCCGGTCGATCGCACGCCGGATCACCTGGTGGAAGCCGGACATCTCCGGCTCCACGAGCTGGGCCCGGAAGGCCTCGCGCAGATCCGGGTTGTTGTGCATCGCCATGGCGACGCCCCGCATGAGCGCCGAGTTCTGCTCGATGGTGCAGTCGTCCTCGAGCAGCACCAGGGCGTGCAGGTCGCCCCGGAGCGTGCCCGTGTCGATCTCACCGATCCGGTCGGGCTTGCCGTGCCGGATGGCCTTCACGACCAGTTCGGCCTTGCCGCCCCACTGGCGGTAGAGCGTGGCCTTGCTGGACCGGGTGCGGGCGGCTACGGCGTCCATGGTGAGGGCGTCGTAGCCGACTTCGCGGAGCAGGTCGAGCACGGCCTCGTACAACTCGGCCTCGCGTTCGGGCGTGATCCGACTGCGACGCGCGGTGACGGCCTCGGTCATGTCTCTCACCTTCCCGATGCGGCTGCCCGCTTGGAACGACACGGTTTCGTACACGACGAATGTACCCCGGCCACAAGCGAAACGAAACGGTTTCGTTCGTGTGCTGGGTCACGCCTGTCGGATCCGCATAAGGCCGCCCCGGGCCGGCTCCGGTCCGGTGCCGGCCCGGCTGTCACCCCGCCCCGGTCCGCTTCCGGTTGCTGGGCCCCCTCCCCCGGAAAAGCATGGGGAGGGTGAGCTATCTGCGCCTGCCCCACCTCAACGGCGACCTGCTGTGCTTCGTGGCCGAGGACGATCTCTGGCTGGCCCGCCTGGACTCCCCGGACCGGGCCTGGCGGCTGACCGTGGACCGGGCCAAGGCCGGGCACCCCCGCTTCTCGCCCGACGGCCGCCTCATCGCCTACGCCTCCTGGCGCGGCCTCGTGCCCGAGATCCACCTCGCCGGAGTGGACGGCGGACCGGCGCGGCAGCTCACGTACTGGGGCAGCGCCGACACCCAGGTGTGCGGCTGGACCCCGGACGGCGACATCCTCGCCGTGACCTCCCACGGCGAGCCCTTCTCGTACTTCACCTGGGCCTACAAGCTGACCACGGACGGCGCGCCCGGCCGCAAACTCCCCTGGGGCCCGGTCTCCGACATCCAGACCGCCGACATCGCCGGTGAGCGCAGGAGCCTGCTACTCACCGGCACCCCGCCGCACGAACCGGCCTCCTGGAAGCGGTACCGGGGCGGCGCCATGGGCCGGCTCTGGCTGCACGGGCAGCGGCTGCTGCCGGACATCGGCGGGCACCTGGACTCCCCCATGTTCGTCGCGGGCCGGATCGCCTTCCTCTCCGACCACGAGGGCGTCGGCAACCTCTACTCCTGCGCCTACGACGGCTCCGACCTGCGCCGCCACTCCGACCACGACGCCTTCTACGCCCGGCACGCCTCCAGCGACGGCACCCGGGTGGTCTACCAGTGCGCGGGCGAGCTGTGGCTCGTGGAGGACTTCGCCCCGGACGCCGTACCGCGCAGGCTCGCCGTCCGGCTCGGCGGCCAGCGCGCGGGGCGCCGCCGGCACCAGGTGCCCGCCGCCCAGAACGTGGACGGCATCTCCGTGGACGAGACCGGGCGGGCCAGCGCGGTCGTCGTCCGGGGCAGCCTGTACTGGCTCACCCACCGGGACGGCCCGTCCCGCACGATCACGGACACGCCCGGGGTCCGGGTCCGGCTGCCGGAGATGCTCGGCTCCACCGGGCAGGTGGCGTACGTGACGGACGCCGAGGGCGAGGACGCCGTCGAGATCGCCCGCCTCCCCCGCGCCTCCGGCGTCCGCGCCACGCGCCGGCTGGGCCAGGGCGAGCTGGGACGGGTCCTGGAGATGGTCTCCGACCCGCTGGGCGAACGGCTGGCCGTCGCCTCCCACGACGGACGGCTGCTGCTGATCGACGTCACGGAGGAGGAGGGCGACGAGGAAACGGAAGGGGGCGCCGCCGAGGGATCGGCGGGTTCCGGGAACGCGGGTCCCGAGGGATCGGCGGGACCCGGGAGCGCGGGCTCCGAGGGTTCGGCGGGCTCCGGGGACGCGGGGGACCCCGTCAGGTCGACGGACTCCGGGGATGCGGCGGACACCGGGGACGCGGCGGGCTCCAAGGGCGCGGCAGACCCCGGGAAGGCGGTGGACCGCGAGGGGTCGGCGGACATCAGGGGCGCAGAGGGATCCGGGAGCGCGGGCCCCGAAGGATCGGCGGACTCCAGGGACGCGGCGGACGCGGCGGACACGAAGGGCGCGGCGGGCTCCGGGGACGGGGCGGTGCCGGACGGCCGGGTCACCGAGCTGATCCGGTCCGCCAACGGGCCCGTCCGCGACCTCGCCTTCTCCCCCGACGGGTCCTGGATCACCTGGTCCCATCCGGGAATCGGCCGCTCGCTGCGGCAGATCAAGCTGGCCCGCATCAAGGACCGGCACATCGTGGACGTCACCAACGGCCGCTTCGAGGACGAGAACCCCGTCTTCACCCGCGACGGCCGCTACCTGGCCTTCTTGTCCTGGCGGGGCTTCGACCCGGTGTACGACGTCCACACCGGCGACCTGTCCTTCCCCCTGGGCTGCCGCCCGTACCTGGTGCCGCTCTCCTCGGCGACCCCCTCCCCGTTCGCCCTGAACCCCGAGGGCCGCCCGGCCGCCGGGGGGCTCGACCCCCTGGAGAACGGGGGCGGCGGGGAGACCGGCGCGGTGATCGTGGAGGTGGAGGGCCTGGAGAACCGGGTGACCCCGTTCCCGGTCGTCGCCTCCAAGTACTCGGCGCTGTACCCGGTGGCCGGCGGGGGCCTGGTCTGGCTGCGCTGGCCCATCTCCGGGGCGCTCGGCGAGACCTTCGCCAACCCGGCCGACATCAGCGGCCGCCCGACGCTCGAGTACTTCAACATCGCCAAGGCCAAGAAGTCCGAACTGGTCGACCACCTGGACTGGTTCGCGGTGAGCGGGGACGCGACCCGGCTGATGGTGGTCGACGAGGGCGACCTGCGGGCGGTGCCGTCGACCGAACCCGGCGACGGCGACACGACCGTCTGGATCGACCTGCGCCGCATCGTGCACCACGTCGATCCGCCCGCCGAGTGGCGCCAGGCCTACGACGAGGCCGGCCGCCTCATCCGCGCGTACTTCTGGGACCCCGGAATGTGCGGCATCGACTGGGACGGAGTGCTCGACCAGTACCGGCCCCTGGTCGAACAGGTCGCGTCCCCCGACGACTTCGCCGATCTGCTGCGCGAGGTCCTCGGCGAACTGGGCACCTCGCACGCCTACGTCACCGCGGCCCGCCGCAACGAGGGGCCGCCCCACTACCAGCGCTGGCAGGGCCTGCTCGGCGCCAACCTGGTCGAGCGGGACGGCGGCTGGGCCGTCAAACGCATCCTGCCCGGCGACTCCTCCGACTCCAAGGCCCGCTCGCCGCTGGCCGGCACGGGCATCCGGGAGGGCGCCGTGCTGACCCACGTGGACGGCCGGCCCGTCGATCCGGTGACCGGTCCGTACCCGCTGCTCGCGGGCTCGGGCGGGACGACGACGGAGCTGACGTTCACCCCGCCGCCGGGCGAGCCGGGGCGGGCCCGGCGGGTCGCCATCGCGCCGCTCATCGACGAGCGGCCGCTGCGCTACCAGGACTGGGTGGCCAAACGCCGGGAGGTCGTCCGGGAGTTGAGCGGCGGCCGGTGCGGGTATCTGCACATCCCCGACATGGGCGGCTCCGGCTGGGCCCAGTTCAACCGGGACCTGCGCATGGAGGTGTCCCGGCCGGCGCTGATCGTGGACGTGCGCGGCAACGCGGGCGGGCACATCAGCGAACTCGTCATCGAGACCCTGAGCCGCACGATCCTCGGCTGGGACCTGACCCGCAACGCGCAGCCGGTGTCGTACACCTCGAACGCGCCCCGCGGCCCGATCGTGGCCCTGGCCGACGAGGCGACCTCCTCCGACGGCGACATGATCACCGCCGCCTTCAAGCTGCTCAAGCTGGGTCCGGTCGTCGGCCAGCGCACCTGGGGCGGCGTGGTCGGCATGACCGGCAGGCACCGGCTCGGGGACGGCACGGTGATCACGGTCCCGATGAACGCGGCCTGGTTCGACGCCTACGGCTGGTCCGTGGAGAACCACGGCGTCACCCCGGACCTGGAGGTCCTGCGCACCCCGCTCGACTGGGCCGAGGGCCGCCACGCCCAGATGGACGACGCGATCCAACTGGCTCTGGAACTCCTCCAGACCAACCCGGCAGCCCAGCCCCCCGACTACACCGGCGTCCCCTACACCCCCCGCCCCCAACTCCCCCCGAGGCCCACCAGCTGACCAGCCAGGGGCGCTTCAGGGGCGCGGGCAACTGCGCGACAAGCCCCCACCCAACCGCACCCGAAGACGCACCCGACGACACCCCAGACACACAGCGAGGTGCCCCCCGAACGAATCGGAGGGCACCCCGGGCTGCCGATCAGGCCGAAGCCGGCGCAGCGTTACGCGTCGTAGTCGGCGTCGAAGCGGTCGTCCATCTCCCGCTCCGACTCCCCGATGTCGCGCATGTTCTGACGGCCCCGCTCGGGCTGCTGGTGGCCTCGCTGGCCCTGCCCGTGCTGACCCTGCTGCTGCCCGTGCTGACCCTGCTGCTGGCCACGCTGGCCGGCCTTCTCACGGGTGGCCTGACCGGCCTTCTCCCGGGACTGGCCGACCTTCTCGCGGGCCTGGTCCTGCCAGTCGTTGGTCTTCTCGCTGAACTGGTCCTTCATACCCATGTGGGTTCACTCCCGAAGTGGGTGGGGGTTGGCCCCCGCTGGGGCCTCGACCAGATTCACACGGCCCAACACGCTGCGCATGTCGATCAGTTACGCTGCGTAGCACGGGCCGCCTCATCGGCCTCCCCACCTGCGCCGACGAGTCCGGAACGCATCCCCTGGAGCCGGGGCGCGAACCGCCGCATCTCCCGCTGGCCGACCGTCCCGATGAGCGCCGGCAGATAGCCGCGCACCCCCTGCATGCCGCGCAGCCACCACTGCCCGTACACGTGCGCCGAGCGCCGCTCGACACCGGCGACGATCCGGTCCACCGCCGGACCCAGCGGATAGGTCTTGTTCGACGGCCACGGCAGCCGCTGCCTGAGTTCCCGCATCACGTCGTCCTGGTCGGCGCCGCGCACCATGTCGGTGTCGGTCCAGGACAGGTAGCCGACGCCCACCCGGACACCCTGGTGGCCGACCTCGGCCCGCAGACTGTGCGCGTACGCCTCCACACCCGACTTGGAGGCGCAGTACGCCGACATCATCGGCGCCGGGGTGATCGCGGCGAGCGAGGCGATCTGGAGCAGATAGCCCCGGCTCTCGACCAGCACCGGCAGGAACGCGCGGGCCGTGACCGCCGAACCGATCAGGTTCACCTCGATCACCCGCCGCCAGGCCTCCGGATCGGAGTCGATGAAGGGCCCCCCGGTCGCCACACCGGCGTTGGCGACGACGATGTCGACCTTGCCGAAGCGCGCCTTCACCTCCTGCGCCACCCGGCCCATCGCCTCGTGGTCGGTGACGTCGGCGTACCAGTGCGCGCTCTCGCTGTGCAGCCGCCCGGAGACCTCCTTGAGCGCGTCCTCCTCCAGGCCGACCAGCGCGACCCTGGCACCGCGCGCGGAGAGCTTGCGGGCGAGCAACTCGCCGACGCCGCGCGCCGCTCCGGTGACGACGGCGACCTGTCCTTCGAGGCTGACCCTGCTCATGCGCCCTCCTTGATCTGCTGCGTGACGGTGGCACGGGAGACGGCGTCCCCCGTGACGTGGGTGGTGACGAGCTCCCGGATCTTCCCGGTCACCCGCTCCGGAGCCTCGACGGGAGACATGTGGCCGACGCCCGGCAGCTCGGTGAGACCCAGGCACCGGGGCAGCGCGGCGACCAGCGCGTGGGCGTGCGCCACGGGCGTGAGCCGGTCTGCGGCGCCGTGCAGCACGGCGGTGGGCACACGCAACTCCCGCACCCCGTGGTCGAGATCGAGCGCCGCGAGCATGCCCGCCCAGGCGTGGCGCACGGTCCGCGGGCAGGCGTGCACGATGCGCGCGCACGCCTCCACCATGTGCGGGGCCGAACCGGCGCCCATGGTGCCGTACTTGAGGACCCGCATCGCCGGCGGCGTGACCGGCCCGAGCGGGGCGCGCGAGCTGAGCACGCGTCCGGTGAGCCAGGTGCGGACCCGGCCGGCCCGCAGGGGCACCACGCGCGCCTCGGCGACCAGCCGGGAGCTGCCGGTGCTGCACAGCAGGACGGCGGCGGCGTGTTCCCGGAACCGGGGACGCGCGGAGGCGGCCATGACCGTCATCCCGCCCATGGAGTGGCCGACCACGAGTGCCTTCTCCCCCGGCGCGAGGGTCTGGGCGAGCACCGCCTCGAGGTCGTCCGCGAGCGCCTCGGTGGTGCAGGCGTGGCTCGCCGGACTGCGCCCGTGCCCCCGCTGGTCGTAGGCGACGACCCGGTGGTCGGCCGCCAGTTCCCGGATCTGTGCCGCCCAGAACGCGGTCGAGCAGGTCCAGCCGTGGGCGAGCACGACCGGCGGCGCGTCCTCGGGACCGTGCACCTCGGCGTGCAGCCGGGCACCGTCGGCGGAGACCACGGTGAGGGTGCGGGCCGGCACCGGCGGGGCGTACGGGCCGGAGGCCACCGCGGTGATCCGGCTCATACGGCGGCCCCGCTCTGCTGTCCCGCCACCGGACCGGACTCGGCGGCCAGGGCGCCGGGCCGCCGGACGACCTCGTACTCGGCCAGGTCCACCCGCCGGGTCGCGCGCCGGAACTCCGCCGTCGTATCGGGCCAGATGGTGGTGTTGCGGCCGCTCGGGTCGAGGTACCAGCTCGTGCAGCCGCCGGTGTTCCACACGGTCCGCTTCATCCGCTCCTGGACCTCGTGGTTCCAGGCGTCGACGGCCGCGGGCCGCGCGTCCAGGGCGGTACGCCCTCCGAGCACGTCGAGCTGGCGCAGGTAGTCGGCCATGTAGTTGAGCTGGGACTCGATCATGAGGATCATCGAGGAGTTGCCGAGGCCGGTGTTGGGCCCGATGATCGTCATCCAGTTCGGGAACCCGGCGGCCGAGGCGCCGCGCAGCGCCCGCATGCCGCCCTTCCAGGTCTCGGCGAGCGTCACGCCCTCGGCTCCGACCACCCGCTCGGCGATGGGCATGTCCGTGACGTGGAAGCCCGTGCCGAAGATGATCGCGTCGACCTCCGCCTCGCTGCCGTCGGCCGCGACGACGGTGGAGCCGCGGATCTCGCTGAGCCCGCTCGCGACGACGTCCACGTTGGGCCGGGCCAGCGCCGGGTAGTACTCGCTGGACAGCAGGATCCGCTTGCAGCCGATGCGGTAGTCGGGGGTGAGCTTGGCGCGCAGCGCCGGGTCCTTCACCGCGCGGGCCATGTTGCGCCTGGCGAGCCGCTCGACCAGGCCGAGTTCGTCGGGGTGCTTGGTGAACGCCTGCACCTGGAGCTCCCGGATGCCCCACAGCAGTCCGCGCCTGAGCCGGGTGGTGAAGGGCAGCGCCTGGTGCAGCCGGCGTTCGGCCGCGCTGATGGCGCGGTCCATGCGCGGCATCACCCACGGCGGGGTGCGCTGGAAGAGGGTGAGCCGGCCGACCTGGCGCTGGATGGCGGGCACGATCTGGATGGCGGAGGCGCCGGTGCCGACCATGGCGACACGCTTGCCGCGCAGGTCGTAGTCGTGGTCCCAGCGGGCCGAGTGGAACACCTTGCCGGGGAAGGACTCGAGCCCGGGGATCTCGGGCGTCTTCGGGTCGGACAGCGGCCCGGTGGCGGAGACGACCACGTCGGCGGTGAGCGTGCCCCCCGCGGTCTCGATCTCCCACCGCAGCCGCTCGCCGTCCCAGCGCATCAGCTTCACCTCGGCGCCGAAGCGGATGTGCGGGCGCAGCCCGAAGACGTCGGTCACGTGCTCCAGATAGGCGCGGATGTGCTCCTGCCCGGAGAAGGTGCGCGGCCAGTCGGGGTTGGGCGCGAAGGAGAAGGAGTACAGATGGGAGGGCACGTCACAGGCGCACCCGGGGTAGCTGTTGTCCCGCCAGGTGCCGCCGACGCCGTCGGCCCGCTCCAGGACGACGAAGTCGGTGATCCCCTCGCGGCGCAGCCGCACCGCGGCCCCCAGTCCGCCGAACCCGGACCCGATCACCGCCACCCGTACATGCTCGTGCTCGGCCATCCCGAAGCCTCCACGCATCGCCTTGGACTCTGCCAGTGAACACTGGCGCAATGGGACTGTAGAGCAGCGGCGTACCGAGCGGTAGGGGGTGAGAAAGGGAAAGTTACCGGCGGTACAACATAGGCTGCGACCGTGACGGACGACGGCGGACACGAGGTCGGGCAGGACGGCGGGGCACGCGAGTACCGCATGGAGGAACTGGCCCGCCTGGCCGGCATCACCGTGCGCACGCTGCGCTTCTACCGCGAACGCAAGCTGATCCCGCCACCCCGCCGGGAGGGCCGCATCGCCTGGTACGACGACCACCACCTGGCCCGGCTGCGCACCATCGCGGCGCTCCTGGAACGCGGCCACACCCTCACCGGCATCGCGGAACTCGCGGAGGCCCTCGACCAGGGCCGCGACGTCGCCGACCTGCTCGGCGTCGGCACCCCCACCGAGGAGGAGCCGGTCCGCCTCACCCCCGAGGAACTCGCCGCCCGCTTCGAGGGCGAGGTCACCCCGGAGAACCTGGCCGCCGCCATGGACCTGGGCTATCTGGGCACCGACGGCGACGAGATCGTCCACATCAGCCGCCGCCTGCTGGACGTCTCCTCCGCCCTGGTCCGCGAGGGCATACCCCTGGCGGAGGTCCTGGCGGCCGGCGAACGCGTCCGCGAACACGCCGACGCCCTGGCCGCCCTCTTCACCGACATGATCCTCCGCCACGCCCCCGAGGAGGACCTCCACCGCCTGCGCCCCCTGGCCCGCAGCGTGGTGGAGGCGGAACTCTCACTGGCCCTGGACCGGCGGATCAGCAAGCGGGGCTGAGCCGGCCGGCAGGGGCCGTCAGGGCCCTCAGGAGCCCTGGAGGTCGTACACGACGGTCACCGGCGCGTGGTCGCTCCACCGCTCGGCGTGGGTCGCCGCGCGCTCGACGAACCCCTTGACCGCCCGGTCCGCGAGCCCCCGCGTGGCCAGGTGGTAGTCGATCCGCCATCCGGTGTCGTTGTCGAAGGCCCGCCCCCGGTACGACCACCAGGTGTACGGGCCCTCCACGTCCGGGTGCAGGGCGCGTACGACGTCCACGTAGCCGCCGTCCTCGGCGGTGAGGACCCGGGTGAGCCAGTCCCGCTCCTCGGGGAGGAAGCCCGAGTTCCTGGTGTTGCCGCGCCAGTTCTTCAGGTCGGCCCGCTGGTGGGCGATGTTCCAGTCACCGCAGACCACCACGTGCCGCCCGTCGGCGGCGGCCCGCTCGCGCAGCCCCTTGAGGTGGACCAGGAACTCGTCCATGAACCGGACCTTCTCGTCCTGGCGCTCGGTGCCGACCTCGCCGGAAGGGAGGTAGAGGGAGGCGACGGTGACGCCGGGCAGGTCGGCCTCCACGTAGCGCCCGCTGCCGTCGAACTCCTCCGAGCCGAAGCCGATACGGACGCGGTCGGGTTCGCGGCGCGTGTACAGCGAGACGCCCGCGCGGCCCTTGGCGGCGGCCGGGGCGTGCACGACGTGCCAGCCGTCGGGCTGCCGGACCTCCTCGGGCAGCTGGTGCGGCTCGGCGCGCACCTCCTGCAGGCAGACGACGTCCGCGGAGGTCCGGGCGAGCCACTCCACGAAGCCCTTCTTGGCGGCGGCCCGCAGTCCGTTCACATTCACCGAGGTCACAGTCAGCACCCGGGCACGATACCGGCACACTGGTCGAGGTCAGTTTTTCCCTATGCATAGAAGTACGATGCCCAGCATGAATATACGTCGTGTTCGTTTCGACCACCCCGACGCCGTCAAGCTCAACGACGTCGTCCAGGAGGAGTACCACCTGCGCTACGGCGACGGCGGCGACGCCACGGTGCTCGACGCCACCGACTTCGACCCGCCCCGGGGCGCTTACCTGATCGGGTACGACGAGCACGACCGGCCGGTCGCCACGGGCGGCTGGCGCAGCCAGGACAGCAACGGCGAGGGCAACGAGAACGGCGACGCCGAGCTCAAGCGCATGTTCGTCGTCGAGGGGATGCGCGGCCTGGGCCTCGCCCGCCGCATCCTCGCGGCCCTGGAGGAGGACGCGCGCACGGCCGGCCGCGTCCGCATGGTCCTGGAGACGGGCACCAAGCAGCCGGAGGCCGTCGCCCTGTACACGTCGAGCGGTTACGAGCCCTGCGCCAAGTTCGGCTACTACCGCCACTACGAGGAGAGCCTCTGCTACGCGAAGCGGCTGTGAAAACGATGAAGCCCCAGTCGACTTTCGCCGACTGGGGCTTCATGCTGCGTGGACCTGAGGGGATTTGAACCCCTGGCCCCCTCGATGCGAACGAGGTGCGCTACCGGACTGCGCCACAGGCCCTTGCAACGAGTGAAACTCTAGCATCCCCGTCGGGGTGCTTGGAAATCCGTTCCCTGACTGGTCAGGGGCGGGCTTCCAGGGGCGTGCCGGCTGTCACTCGTTGGCCGCGCGCGGGCGGTCGCCGTCCTCGTACTGGTCGAAGAGCGGGGTGCGTCCGCGTTCGCGCGTCCGGCGTGCGGAGGCCGTGCCGCGCGAGCGGGACCGGGCGGGCGGAACCGAGTCACCGCGACCCTCGGCCGGCTCGCGCTCGGCGGCCTGCCGGTCCGCCTCGGCGTCGGGTGCGTGGCCGTCCTGCTCCGGGACGAGGGGGCCCGAGCGCGCCGAGCTCCAGGTGTCGGGCGCGCCGAGGTCGACGTCGGAGGTGGCCCGGGGCGCGACGGGTGCGGTCACGTACGTGGGCAGCGGCACGGGTACCGGGTCCCAGCTGTCCCCGTGGCCGGGCCGGCGCTGCCGCTCGCGCTGCTGGTCGACCCATTCGGCGTGGTCGGTCTGCTCGACGAGGGCGCGGCGGTCGGCGGCGAGGGCGGACATACCGGTGTCGGTCCCGGTCGCGGGCTCCTCGTCGGGTTCGCCGGCCGCCGGCTCCGCGTCGACGGACGCGCGCCGCCGGGGCTGGCGCTCGCGCAGGCTGCGGGCGGCGTCCTCGGCGCGGCGGCGGTCCATGTGGTAGGCGAACCGGCGGCGCTCCTGCGCGCGCAGGTACCCGATGTAGCCGCTGAGCATGAGCGCGGGTACGCCGGGTGCCCAGAGGAAGGCGAGGCCGCCGACGGCGGCGACGATGGCGCCCGCGGTGAAGGCGATGAAGAGCATCACGGTGGTGCGCCGGCGGCGCGCGAGCACCTTCGAGCGCCGGGCACGCGCTGCGGCCGCCTGGGCCGAGGCGGTGTTCCGCGGGGCGGGCACCCGGGCCTGCGCGGGCACGGACACGGAGCCGGTCGTGGACGCGGACTTCGGCGCGGGTGTGGATCTGGACGTGACGGAGGACGACTTGGGCGCCGGGATGCCGGGCTTCTCGGGCGCCGGTCCGGCCGGGGCCGCCTGCTCCGGTTCGACGTCGGCACGTACCTGACGGCGGGTCGGAGGCATGGCGAAGGACCGGACGTCCACCGAGTCGGTGACGGCGTCCGGTTCACCGGTGTCCGGCTCCCCCTCCTCGGCGGAGCGCGCCCGCAGGTCCTTGGCGTACCGGCGCTCCATGCCCGCCCGTCCGGACAGCAGCCGGATGGCGGTGCTGAAGCGTTCCGTCGGACGGGCCTCGTTCAGCTCGTCCTGCCTACGGAGCCACATCGGCACCAAGTAGGCGGCCCAGGCCCCGACGATGACTGCGTAGATGAGGCCGCTGCTGCTCACGTCTCACACGGTAGAGGGGTTTGCGTGAGGCCATCCGCCAATTGGGCCGGTGTGTCGCACGATCCGGCTGATATTTCGAGCTTTTTTTGCGACCGATGCGATCAGCGGACCACAGGAAGTCGCGAATTGAATGTGCCGAGACGGTCGCCGTGCGATCAATTTCGAACACATATTCCATTTCGGGGTCAGGCGGGATTCCGGGGAGTGTTCTCCCGCCGCGCCCGCTCGGATCGTGCCCGCTGCCAGCGCGCGAGCAGACCGTCGGGCACCTCCTCCGCCGTGAGCGCGTAGACGAGATGGTCGCGCCAGGCCCCGTCGATGTGCAGATAACGCGGCCGCAGCCCCTCCTCGCGGAATCCGAGTTTCTCCACGACCCGGCGGCTGGGCCGGTTCTCGGGGCGAATGCAGACCTCCACGCGGTGCAGACCGACGCTACGGAAACAGTGGTCGACCGCGAGCGCGACCGCCGTGGGCATCACCCCGCGCCCGGCCACCCCCTCGTCCACCCAGTAGCCGACGTGACCCGAGCACATCGACCCCCAGGTGATCCCGGCGACCGTCAACTGCCCGACGAGCTGCCCCTGGTACTCGATGACGAACGGCAGCATCCGGCCCGCGTTGGCCTCGGACCTGAGGTGCCTGACCATCTGCCGGTAGGTCGGCCGGTGGGTGATCGGACCGCTGGGCGTGGGCGGCGGGATGGTCGCCTCCCAGGGGCGCAGCCAGTCGCGGTTGCGCCGGTTGACCTCGCGCCAGACCCGCTGGTCGCGCAGCTTTATCGGCCGGAGGACGACATCGCCGTCCGCCAGCACGACGGGCCAGGACGGGCTGTTCAGCTCGCACCCCCAGGGCCGGCCCCGGGTCTGGGGTGGTCGCCGCCGCGGATCTGGTCGACGGCGTGGACCAGCAGCGGTTCCAGGACGGCGAGGCCGTCCCGCACCCCGCCGCTGGAGCCCGGCAGGTTGACGATCAGCGTCCCCCGCGCCACCCCGGCCAGTCCGCGGGAGAGCGCGGCGGTGGGCACCTTCTCCCGTCCGAACGCCCGGATCGCCTCGGCGATGCCCGGCACCTCCCGGTCGATCACCTGCCGGGTCGCCTCGGGCGTGCGGTCGGTGGGCGAGATGCCGGTGCCGCCGGTGGTGACCACCACGTCGTAACCGGCCGCCACGGCCTCCCGCAGCGCCTCCGCCACCGGGTCCCCGTCGGGCACGACCCGCGGGCCGTCGACGGCGAACCCGAGGCCCGCGAGGCCCTCGGCGACCAGGGGGCCGCCCTTGTCCTCGTAGACCCCGGCGGCGGCCCGGTTGGAGGCGGTGACGACCAGCGCGCGGTACGGCCCGGCGCTCATGCCCGGCTCCAGTCGCCCGACTTGCCGCCCGTCTTCTCCTCGACCCGTACGTCCGTGATGACCGCTCCCTTGTCGACCGCCTTGACCATGTCGATCACGGTGAGCGCGGCGACCGTCACCGCGGTGAGGGCCTCCATCTCGACGCCCGTGCGGTCCGTCGTCCTGACGGTGGCCTCGATCCGCACGGCGTCGTCCGCGACCGACAGGTCCAGTTTCACACCGGACACCGACAACGGGTGGCACAGCGGGATGAGGTCCGGGGTGCGCTTGGCGCCCATGATGCCCGCGATGCGCGCGGTGGCCAGGGCGTCGCCCTTGGGGACGCCCTCTCCGCGCAGCAGCTCGACCACCCGGGGTGACACCAGGACCCGGCCGCTCGCGCGAGCGGTGCGGGCGGTCACGTCCTTGCCGGACACGTCGACCATGCGGGCCGCGCCCGCCGAGTCGATGTGCGTCAGTCGGTCCTGTGCGGCGGCTCCGGGGGTGTCCCCCCGGGATGGCTCAGTCATGCTGTGTGGCGCTCCCGGTCCGGGCCCGTGGCGGTGCGGTGCGCGGGCCTGCTGTGCGCGACACGGTACCGCCAAGCCGGGCCGGGCACCGGGCCAGGCCCCCCGGGGGCGGCTCAGCCGAGCAGCACGACCTCCACCTCGGTGCCCGGCTCGACGGACTCCACGTCCTCGGGGACGACGATCAGCGCGTCGGCGTGCGCCAGGGCCGCGACCAGGTGGGATCCGGCGCCGCCCACCGGGCGCACCGTGCCGTCGGCGTGGCTGCCGCGCAGGAACTGCCGTCGTCCCTTGGGGGAGCGCAGCGGCCCGTCCGCGGTCAGGGTGGCCCTCACGCGGGGCCGGTGGACGTCCTCCAGGCCCATCAGGGTGCGGATGGCGGGGCGGACGAACAGCTCGAAGGAGACGTACGACGAGACCGGGTTGCCGGGCAGGGCCAGCAGGGGGGTGTGGTCGGGGCCGATGGAGCCGAAGCCCTGGGGTTTCCCGGGCTGCATGGCGAGCTTGCGGAACTCCACCCCGCTGCCCGGCTCGTCCTCGTCCCCGGCGTACGACAGCGCCTCCTTGACGACGTCGTACGCGCCGACGCTCACCCCGCCCGTGGTGACCATCAGGTCGGCGCGGACGAGCTGGTCCTCGATGGTGGTCCGGAGGATGTCGGCGTCGTCGGCGACGGCGCCGACCCGGTAGGCGATGGCGCCCGCGTCCCGGGCGGCCGCGGTGAGGGCGAAGCTGTTGGAGTCGTAGATCTGGCCGTTCGCCAGTGCCTCGCCGGGCTGGACGAGTTCGCTGCCCGTGGACATCACGACCACGCGCGGGCGAGGGCGCACCCGCACCGTGCCGCGGCCGACGGCGGCGAGCAGCGCGAGCTGCGGCGGGCCGAGGACCGTCCCGGCCTCCAGGGCCAGGTCGCCGGCCTTCACGTCGCTGCCCTTGGCCCGCACGTGCGCGCGCGCCTCGGCGGGGCGGTGCACGCGCACCTGCCCCTCGGCGCCCTCCGGTGCCAGGCTGCGCGACCGCATCCCGGTGACGGGCCCCTCGCCGAGCCCGCCGTCGGTCCATTCGACGGGTACGACGGCCTCGACGCCGGGCGGCAGCGGTGCGCCGGTCATGATGCGGGCGGCCTGGCCGGGCCCGACCCGCACCGGCTCGCCCGCGCCCGCCGCGACGTCGCCGACGACCTCGAGGACGGCCGGGAACTCCTCACTGGCGCCCGCGATGTCCGCGACCCGTACCGCGTACCCGTCCATGGAGCTGTTGTCGAACGGCGGCAGGGAGACCGGAACCGTGACGTCCTCCACCAGGACGCAGCCCTGGGCTTCGAGCAGTTGCAGCTCGATGGGTTCGAGGGGGCGGACGCCGGCGAGGATGTCGTCCAGGTGGTCGTCCACCGACCACAGGTCGTCCGGGCCGGCGGGGCGGGTCGCGGCGCTGCTCAACGTTGCTGCATCTCCTCGGCTACGTAACTGCGGAGCCAGGTCCGGAAGTCCGGGCCCAGATCCTCACGTTCGCACGCCAGTCTGACAATGGCACGCAGGTAGTCGCCACGGTCGCCGGTGTCGTAACGGCGGCCCTGGAAGACGACGCCGTGCACCGGGCCGCCGACCTTCTCGTCCTCGGTGAGCTGCTGGAGGGCGTCGGTGAGCTGGATCTCGCCGCCGCGGCCGGGCTCGGTCTTGCGGAGTATGTCGAAGACGTGCGGGTCGAGCACGTAGCGGCCGATGACCGCGTAGTGGGAGGGGGCGTCGGCCGGGTCCGGCTTCTCGACCAGCCCGGTCACCTTGACCACGTCGCTGTCGGGGGTGCTCTCCACGGCCGCGCAGCCGTAGAGGTGGATCTGCTCGGGCGCGACCTCCATGAGGGCGATGACGCTGCCGCCGTGCTGCTCCTGGATCTCGATCATGCGCTGGAGCAGCGGGTCGCGGGGGTCGATCAGGTCGTCGCCGAGGAGCACCGCGAAGGGCTCGTGGCCGACGTGCGGGGCCGCGCACAGCACGGCGTGGCCGAGGCCCCTGGGGTCGCCCTGGCGCACGTAGTGCATGGTGGCCAGGTCGCTGGACTCCTGCACCTTGGCGAGCCGCTCGGCGTCGCCCTTCTTCTCGAGCGCCGATTCGAGCTCGTAGTTGCGGTCGAAGTGGTCCTCGAGCGGACGCTTGTTGCGTCCGGTGATCATGAGAACGTCGTCGAGCCCCGCCGACACGGCCTCCTCGACCACGTACTGGATCGCCGGCTTGTCCACTACCGGCAGCATCTCCTTGGGAGTGGCCTTGGTGGCCGGCAGGAACCGGGTGCCGAGGCCTGCTGCGGGGATGACAGCCTTGCTGATCCTGGGGTGCGACTGAGTCATGTCCGCAACCTTATCCGGTGCCTTTGCAAGGAATCTGAGGCTCCGGTCACTTGGCACTCATATGAGCACATTGGGAAAGGGGTGCGGGACGACCAGTGGAACACGACGGACGCACGGCCGAGCCTGACAAGCGAACGTTGCGGCGGGAGTTCCTCGCGGTGAGGAACAGGTTGCCGGAGGATGTCGTCCGGGATGCGGGCGAGGCCCTGGCCGGGCGCGCTCTGGAGCTGCCCGAACTGGCGGCTGCGGGCACGGTGGCGGCCTACGTCTCCGTCGGCCCGGAGCCGGGCACGGCGGCCCTGCTGGACGCCTTGCGCGCGCGAGGCGTGCGCGTCCTGCTCCCCGTCCTCCTGCCGGACAACGATCTGGACTGGGGGGAGTACACCGGCGCGGACCGCCTCGCGCGGATCCAACATGGCGGAAAAATGGCCCTGTTCGAGCCCTCCGGCGAGCGTCTCGGCCCGGCCGCCGTGACCGGCGCGGACGTCGTCCTGCTGCCCGGGCTCGCGGTCGACGCGCGCGGGATGCGCCTGGGCCGCGGCGGTGGGTCGTACGACCGGGTGCTCGCGCGCCTGGAGCGGGCGGGTGCGGGGCCCGCGCTCGTGGTGCTGCTGTACGACACGGAGGTCGTCGAGCGGGTCCCGGCGCAGGCCCACGACCGGCCGGTGCACGCGGTGGTGACCCCTTCGGGCGTGCGCCGCTTCACCGGGGCCTGAGCGGGGCGCGAACGCCGGACGGCCCTCCGCGCGCGTGTGGAGGGCCGTCCGGCGTTCGTGCGTCAGGGGGTCACGGCCTGAGGACGAGGGTGTCGCTCGTGCTCTTGCCGACCGCCCCGTCCGAGTAGGCCCAGGGCAGCAGTTCGCCCTTGGCCCACTTGCCCGTCTGGTCCGTGTAGTGGGCGCTGAAGGCGTGCCCGGAGGCGCCGGTCAGGTTGATCCACCTGGACTTGTCCAGGTCGGCGAGGTTGACCACCATCCGCATGGACGGCACCCACACGACGTTGTAACCGCCGGCGGCGTTCCAGCCGGAGGCGTTGACGGTGGCCTCGCCGCCGCTGAGCTTCCAGGGGCCGCGGTTGAGGATGTACTGCAGTGCCTTGGGGCCCCCGGTGCCGAGCGTCTGGTTCTTCAGGAACAGGCGGTGCAGCCGGCCCCAGCTCCAGGTGTCGATGTCCTTGCCGAGCTTGGAGGTCAGCTCCCAGCGGGCGTCGATCATGGCGCGGGCGAACAGGGAGTCGCGGTCGGTGGCCGCCGGGCGGGTGCCCCGCTCGGGCGTCTTCCACCAGTCGCTGTCCGGCTTGTCCATCAGCGTGCGCACGACCTCGAACCAGCGGTCGCCGCCGTCCGGCTGCGCCTGGTCGGCGTCGCGCTCACCGCACTCGCGGACCTTGCCGTCGTCGTCGACCGGCCCGGTGCTGTCCGCCTTGTCGACCCACAGGCACTGGCCCTTGACGCGCAGCTCCTTGGGGAGCTTGTTGCCGAAGGCGAGCTTGAGGACGTTGCGCCAGACGGCGTTGAAGTAGGCGGCGGCGGCCGAGTCGGCGTCCTGGGTGTAGTCCCAGCCCTCCAGCAGCTTCTGGGCGTCGCGGACGGACTTGTCGTCCAGGTTGATCTTCAGCAGCTTGGGCACCAGCAGCTTGGCGATCTCGCTGCTGTTGTCCATCTGCATCTGCCGCATGTCGTCGGTGGAGATCTTCCCGCCGTCCTTGATCTTGGACTCGATCAGGTCGGTGATGCGCTGGCTGCGGGTGCCGTAGCCCCAGTCGGTGGTCAGCGTGTAGGGGTACTTGTCCTTGTCGACCACGGCCTGGTTGGCGGTGACGATGTAGCCGCGCTCGGGGTCGTACTCGTAGGGCAGCTCGTCGTCCTTGATGAAGCCGGTCCAGCGGTACTTGGCGTCCCAGCCGGGCACCGGGACGGAGCCGTCCGCGGCCGAGGTGCGGGTGGGGATCTTCCCGGGCAGCGTGTAGCCGATGTGGTTCTTGGTGTCGGCGTAGATCAGGTTCTGCGAGGGCACGTCGAACAGGGCGGCCGCGGACCGGAAGTCGCTCCAGCCGGCCGCCTTGTCGAGGGCGAACACGGCGTCCATCGAGGTGCCCGGGTCCAGTGCGGTCCACCGCAGGGCGATGCCGTAGCCGTCGCCGCGGTCGGGGGCCGCGGTGTTGACGCCGGCCCGCCGGCCGACCTGGACGAGTTCGTCGTCGCGGTCGGACAGCAGGGGCATGCCGTCGGCGGTCTGGCGCACGACGATCTTCTTGGCCTCCCCGCCGGCGACCTTGATGGTCTCCTCGCGGGTCTTGAAGGGCCGCACCTTGCCGTCGTACAGGTAGCCGTCGCCGGAGACCTTCTCCAGGTACAGGTCGCTGACGTCGACACCGGAGTTGGTCATGCCCCAGGCGATGTCCGCGTTGTGGCCGATGATCACACCGGGCATGCCGGCGAACGTGTAGCCGGTGACGTCGTACTGGCACTGGGCGGAGACGCTGCGGCAGTGCAGACCCATCTGGTACCAGACGGACGGCAGCGACGCCGACAGGTGCGGGTCGTTGGCGAGCAGCGGCTTCCTGGTGATCGTGTGCTTGCCGGAGACCACCCAGGAGTTGGAGCCGATGCCCTGGCCGTTCACGCCGACGGCGGCGGGGACGTCGTCGAGGACCTTGTAGAGGCCGGCGAGCTGACTGGTGAGGGCCGAGCCGGCCGTGCTCTGGGTGCCCGTCGTTCCGGTGCCGGTGCCCGTGCCGCCCGTCGTGCCCTGCGAACCGGTCGTGCCCGTCGTGCCCTGGGATCCGTTCGCGGCGCCGCCCTGCTGGAAGGTCCTGGACAGCTCGCCGTACTGCCCCTCCTGCACGATCGGCTTGTTGCGGCCGTAGGGGTACTCCGGGTAGAGGTCCGCCATCTGCTGCGGGTCCAGGCGGCTGGTCATCAGCGCGCGGTCGATCTCGTCCTGCATGTTGCCGCGCAGGTCCCAGGCCATGGCCTTCAGCCAGGAGACGGAGTCGACGGGGGTCCACTCGACGGGCCTGTAGTCGTTGCTGAAGCCCAGGGCGGCGTACTCGAGGGAGATCTCCGCGCCGTCCTTGCCCTTGAGGTAGGCGTTGACACCCTTGGCGTAGGCCTGGAGGTACTTCTTGGTGGAAGCCGACAGCTTGGTGTCGTACTCCTGCCGGGCGACCCGGTCCCAGCCGAGCGTGCGCAGGAACTCGTCGTTCTTCACCTGGCTCTTGCCGAACATCTCCGACAGGCGTCCGGAGGTCAGGTGGCGGCGCACGTCCATCTCGTAGAACCGGTCCTGCGCCTGGACGTAGCCCTGCGCCATGAACAGGTCCTCGTCGGAGGAGGCGTAGACCTGCGGGATGCCGTTGCCGTCGCGTTTGACGTCGACGGGGCCGGAGAGGCCGTCGAGCGTGATCGAGCCCTTGGTCTGCGGGAAGGAGGCCCGGACCGTACTGATCGACCAGTACGACCCGTAGGCGATGCCGCCGATGATGGCCAGGACGAGCACCAGCACGAGGAGCCGGGCTTTGCGCCCCTTCTTCCTCCCGGTCGGGCTGGGCGCGACACCCGTCGTGGCGGTGTCACCCGTTGTGGCGGTGGTGTTGGGGGGCATCGCTGTCCTTGCTGTCCTAACGCGAGCGGCAGGCGGTCCTGGAGTGCTGGAGCAACCATAGGCGCAGGGCCCTGTCGCGCTTGACGCGGAGTCGGGAACCGGCACGCACGGGCGTTCGATCTTGCCTCGGCAAGCGTCAAGAAAGCGTCAAGAGTTAGGTAAGGTAACGAAGTAACCGGAGATGCAAGGGGAGGAACCGCCGCTGAACGTCCACCACCTCAACCAGCTCCTGCTCGTCTGCTCCGTCGTCCTCCTCGTCGCCGTCGCGGCCGTCCGGATCTCCTCGCGCAGCGGGCTCCCCAGCCTGCTCGTCTACCTCGGCATCGGCGTCGTCATGGGCCAGGACGGCCTCGGCCACGTGGGCTTCAACAGCGCCGCGCTGACCCAGGTCATCGGGTACGCGGCCCTGGTCGTGATCCTCGCCGAGGGCGGTCTGGGCACGAAGTGGAAGGAGATCCGGCCGGTTCTGGCCTCGGCCTCCGTGCTGGCCCTGGTGGGCGTCGGGATCAGCGTCGGGGTCACGGCGGCGGGCGCGCACTACCTGGTGGGGCTGGACTGGCGGACGGCGCTGATCATCGGCGCGGTGGTGTCGTCGACGGACGCGGCGGCGGTCTTCTCGGTGCTGCGGCGCATCCCGCTGCCCGCGCGCGTGACGGGCACGCTGGAGGCGGAGTCCGGTTTCAACGACGCCCCGGTGGTCATCCTGGTCGTCGCCTTCGCCGCGACCGGTCCGGTCGAGCACTGGTACGTCCTGGTCGGCGAGATCGCGCTGGAACTGGCCATCGGCGCCGCCCTGGGCCTCGCGGTGGGCTGGTTCGGCTCCTGGGGCCTGCGGCACGTCGCGCTGCCCGCCTCCGGCCTCTACCCGATCGCCGTCATGGCGATCGCCGTCACCGCGTACGCGGCCGGTGCGCTGGCCCACGGCAGCGGCTTCCTCGCCGTCTACCTGGCCTCGATGATGCTGGGCAACGCGCGGCTGCCGCACTGGCCCGCCACCCGCGGCTTCGCCGAGGGGCTCGGCTGGATCGCCCAGATCGGCATGTTCGTCCTGCTCGGTCTGCTCGTCACCCCGCACGAGCTGGGCGACGACGTCTGGCCGGCGCTGGTCATCGGACTGGTGCTGACCATGGTGGCCCGGCCGCTGAGCGTGGTGGCCAGCCTGACCCCGTTCCGGGTGCCGTGGTCGGAGCAGGCGCTGATGTCGTGGGCGGGGCTGCGCGGCGCCGTGCCCATCATCCTGGCGACCATTCCGATGGTGACGGGGGTCGGCGGCAGCCGTCGCATCTTCAACATCGTCTTCGTGCTGGTCGTCGTCTACACCCTCGTCCAGGGACCGACCCTGCCCTGGCTGGCGCGCAAGCTGCGGCTGGGCGAGCAGGGCGAGGCCTCGGACCTCGGCATCGAGTCGGCGCCCCTGGAGCGGCTGCGCGGCCATCTGCTGTCCCTCGTGATCACCGAGGGCTCCCGGATGCACGGCGTCGAGGTCAGTGAGCTGCGGATGCCGCCGGGCGCCGCCGTCACGCTCGTCGTCCGCGAGGAGAAATCGTTCGTCCCGCTGCCCACGACGGTGCTGCGGCACGGGGACGAACTCCTCGTGGTCGCCACCGACCCGGTACGGGACGCGGCGGAACGGCGGCTGCGCGCGGTCGCGCAGGGCGGCAAGCTGGCGGACTGGCTGGGCGCGGGCGGTGCCGGGACGGGCGGCTCCCGTTAAGTGGAGGTTTCGCACCCTTCACACCGCCCGGAATCCCAGGTGACAGTCCCCGTGGTGCTCGTTTTCACAGGTCCGCGATGCGGTGATCCCTGTACGATGAAGGCGCACCCTGATCGAACCAACTCTGCCTGACGCAGAGCTGGCGCGACCGTATGGCGGCCGGGTCGCCCCCACACATCGGGCACCGGTATCTACCGCAGTTCCGCGCAAGAGGACAGCTCTCGGCGCCCGGACCCGTACGGGACGCGCGCTACCAGGCGGCAGAAAGGCACGGGCCGTGGGATCCACGGTCACCACCTCCGACCCGGAGAAGACCTCGCCGGCGCCGCCCCGCCCCGGATACGGCCAACTGCTGCGCACCCGCGGCGCCTGGACGTTCCTGCTCCCCGGCTTCGCGGCACGCCAGCCGTTCGCGATGCTCACCATCTCCATCGTGCTGCTGGTGCAGCACACCACCGGCTCGTACGGTGCCGCCGGCGCCGCCGCGGCCGCCACCGGCGTCTCCATGGCGCTGTTCGCCCCCTACAGCGGCCGCCTCGCCGACCGCTACGGGCAGCGTGCCGTCCTCGTCCCCGGTGTCCTGGTGCACACGCTGTCGGGGCTGACCCTGACGGCGCTCGCGCTGGCACACGCCCCGCTGTGGGCGCTGTTCGTGGCGGCCGTGCCGACCGGCGCCTCGGTGCCGCAGGTCGGCCCGATGGTGCGGGCGCGCTGGGGCGTGAAGCTCCAGGGCTCGCCCCTGATGACCACGGCGGCGGCCTTCGAGTCCGTCACCGACGAGCTGACCTTCGTCTTCGGTCCGCTGCTGGCGACCGCGCTGTGCACGGCCGTCACCCCGTCCGCGGGTCTGGTGACCGAGGCCGCGCTGACCCTCGTCGGCGGCCTGCTGTTCGCCGCGAGCAGGAGCACCCAGCCGCCGGTGAGCACCGAGAGCGGGCACGCGCGCGTGCGGCACGACTCCGCCCTGCGCGTCCCCGGCGTGCGCGTGCTGGTCGTGACGTTCCTGGGCATCGGGGCGGTCTTCGGCGGCATGCAGGTGTCGCTGGCCGCGTTCACCGAGTCGATCGGCGAGCCCGGCCTGAACGGCGTCCTGTACGGCGTCTTCGCCGCGGGCAACATGCTCTCCGGCATCGTCTGCGGCGCCGTCGCCTGGAAGGCCGCGCCGCAGCGCCGACTGGTCCTCGGCTACGCCGGGCTCGCGCTGACCGCGTCGGCGCTGTGGACGGCGCACTCGGTGCCGCTGCTGGCCGGGCTCGGCCTGCTGGTCGGCATGTGCATCGCACCGTCCCTGATCACCGGCTACACCCTGGTCGAGGGACTGGTCCCGGCCGAGGCCCGGACCGAGGCGTTCACCTGGCTGACCGGCGCCGTCGCGCTCGGCCAGGCGGCGGCGGTCACGGTCGCCGGCCAGCTGGAGGACCGGCTGTGGGACGGTGCCGGATTCCTGGTGCCGATGGCCGGTACGGTGCTCGCGCTGGTCACTCTGGTGGCCCTGCGTTCACGGCTGGCCGCCCGCTCGCAGAGCCGCACGGTCGCACGTGGCGTCGGTCACCGCGTCCCCGTGACGGTGGACTGATCCCCGGGAATACGTCACTATGGACCGTCGTTAGCACTCATCGAGTGAGAGTGCCAGGAGGAAGACAGTGCCGACCTACCAGTACCAGTGCACCGAGTGCGGCGAGGGCCTCGAGGCGGTGCAGAAGTTCACCGACGACGCCCTGACCGAGTGCCCCGGCTGCGGTGGCCGCCTGAAGAAGGTGTTCTCCGCCGTCGGCATCGTCTTCAAGGGCTCCGGCTTCTACCGCAACGATTCCCGCGGCTCCTCGTCGAGCAGCAGCCCGGCGGCGAAGCCGTCCTCGGCCGGCTCCTCGTCCGACGCGAAGTCGCCCTCGACGGCGTCCTCGTCGTCCTCGACGACCTCGTCGTCCGGCTCCACCAGCACCTCCGCGGCCTGAGCACCCGCTCCCGGGCCCTGCCGTCACGCGACGGCGGGGCCTTCGGCGTACCCCGGCACCGGCCCCACGGCCCCGTCCCGGGCAGCTAATCTGCTCGTCATGGCGAACGCAGAGATCGGCGTAATCGGCGGCTCGGGCTTCTACTCGTTCCTCGAGGACGTGACCGAGGTCCAGGTCGACACCCCCTACGGGCAGCCCAGCGACTCCCTCTTCCTCGGTGAGCTGGCCGGCCGGCGGGTCGCCTTCCTGCCCCGGCACGGCCGCGGCCACCATCTGCCGCCGCACCGCATCAACTACCGGGCCAACCTCTGGGCACTGCGCTCGGTCGGCGTCCGCCAGGTGCTCGGCCCCTGCGCGGTGGGCGGGCTGCGCCCCGAGTACGGACCGGGCACCCTGCTCGTGCCGGACCAGTTCGTCGACCGTACGAAGTCCAGGACGCAGACCTTCTTCGACGGGCTGCCGCTGCCCGACGGCACGGTGCCCAACGTGGTGCACGTGTCCATGGCCGACCCGTACTGCCCCGCCGGGCGGGCCGCCGCGCTCAAGGCGGCACGCGGCCGGGACTGGGAGCCGGTGGACGGCGGCACGCTGGTCGTGGTCGAGGGGCCGCGCTTCTCGACCCGCGCCGAGTCGCTGTGGCACCGGGCGCAGGGCTGGTCGGTGGTGGGCATGACCGGCCATCCGGAGGCGGCGCTCGCCCGTGAACTGGAGCTCTGCTACACGTCGCTGACCCTGGTCACCGATCTGGACGCGGGCGCCGAGAGCGGCGAGGGCGTCTCGCACGAGGAGGTGCTCGAGGTGTTCGCGGCCAACGTGGACCGGCTGCGGGACGTGCTGTTCGACGCGGTGGCGGCACTGCCGGAGACCGGGGCGCGGGACTGTCTGTGCGTGAACGCGCTGGGCGGGATGAATCCGGGGTTCGACCTGCCGTGAGCCGGCCGGTGGTCGCCGGCGGACTGCCGCGTCCAACGGCGACCACCCCATCGGGTGGGCGAGTTGTCCACAGTCCGCCGGCCGTCCACCGGCGCCGACGGCGTTCGGCCCGAGGCGTCATCGTGGCACCGCAAGCCGATCTCCCTCGTCGCCGGCGGTGATTTCCCATGGCCCTGACCTCCTCGCACCCCGCGTCCTGCGCGTACCCCCCTTCTTCCGCGCCCTCTTCCCCGCCCTCCCCCGCCCCGCCGGCCGTCCGGCTGCCCCGTCCGCTGGGCACCGACGCCCCGGCGACCTGTGAGGTGCCGCCCTTCGCCCCGGTACGGGTGCGCGGCGGGCGGTACGGGCTGGAGCGGCTGGTACGGCGACGCGGGCAGGCCCTGGCGGCCGGACTCGTCGTCACCGCTGCCGCGCTGGTGGCGGCGGGCCCCCGGACCTCGGGCGAGCCGCACCGGGCCGACCGGGCCCGCGGGCATCCGGTCACCCGTCCCGTGCGGGCCCCTCGGGCGGCGGACCTGGTGACGGCGCCGGTGCGGATCGCCGACGCCGCCACCGTGCGGCTGCTGCGGCCGGGCGACCGGGTCGACGTGATCGCCGCCGAGGACGCGTCGGCCGGGGGCGCCGCCCGGGTGCTGGTGCGCGGCGCGCGGGTGACGAGGGTCCCCGAGCCCCTGCCGGGGGCGGCCGAGAGCGGGGCCCTGGTCGTGCTGTCGGTGCCGCGGTCCGCCGCGGCGGGGCTCGTGGGCGCGAGCGCCACCGCGCGGCTGGCGGTGACCCTGTGCTGAGCCGCGCGGCCCATTACACCTTCAGTCGGTTCTCCCGACATCGGGACAAGCTGCGGAATTGGACACGGGGACCCCACCCTGCCGTAGGTTGCGGAGCGTTTCGTTCCGCGTCCTGTGCACGTGAGGAGTGCCCCCGAGGTGATCAAGAAGAAGGAACCCACCGTCTGGCAGGGCTTCAAGGCCTTCCTGATGCGCGGGAACGTCGTCGACCTGGCGGTGGCGGTGGTCATCGGCGCCGCCTTCACGAACATCGTGAACTCGGTGGTGAAGGGGCTCATCAACCCGCTGGTCGGAGCGATCGGCACGAAGAACCTGGATCACTACAGCCTCTGCCTGAAGGATCCGCCGTGCGTGGTGAACGCGGACGGGTCGGTGAAGAGCGGTGTGCCGATCATGTGGGGCTCGGTCGCCGGGGCCACGCTCAGCTTCGTGATCACGGCCGGGGTGGTCTACTTCCTGATGGTCCTGCCGATGGCGAAGTACCTGGCGCGGCAGGAGGCCCGGAAGAAGGCGCGCGAGGGTACGCACGAGGTCATCGAGGTGACCGAGCTGGCGGTCCTCAAGGAGATCCGCGACACGCTGGTCGCGCAGCGCACGGCCGACCACGACAAGCGCTGACCGCACCGGGCGGGGCCGCTCCCGCGCCCGCGGGGCTCCGTCCGAAGACCCGGGCGGTGGCGCCGCCGCGCCCCGCGGTTCAGATGTGGTGGGGCGGCTTCTCGTCGAGGAAGCGCCTCAGGTCGCCGGCGCTGTCACCGTCCGGGCGCTCGCCCCACCCGTGGTCGGTGTCGTCCGAACTCTGCCGGTTCAGCGGGTCGTCGAAGTCCAGCGCGGCCTTCGGGTCACGCTGCTCGGGCTCGGGGGCGGTGCTCATGTCTCAAGGGTACGGCCCCGGCCCACCGCCCTCCCGGGCTCGTGAATCCCTTCACAAGATTTCGTCCCTGTTTTCTGCTGTCCTGGAAGACATGACGTCGAGTTCCGCTCCGTCGCCCGCCTCGCCGGGCGCACAGCAGTCCCCGGGGCTCCTGCGGCGGCTCACCGCGCGCGGGCGCGACGAGGCCCACCGGGTCTCCTCTCCGCTGGAGCTCTTCTTCGATCTGTGTTTCGTCGTGGCCATCGCCCAGGCGGGTGCCCAGCTCGTGCACACGGGGGCCGCCGGGCACGTGGCCGAGGGGATCCTGAACTACGCGATGGTCTTCTTCGCCATCTGGTGGGCCTGGATGAACTTCTCGTGGTTCGCCTCGGCGTACGACAACGACGACGCGCTCTACCGGGTCGTCACCCTGGTGCAGATCGCGGGTGTGCTGGTGCTGGCCGCGGGCGTGGCCCCGGCGTTCGAGCGCCACGACTACCTGGTGGTCTGGCTCGGCTACGTGATCATGCGGCTGGCGATGGCCGCGCAGTGGCTCAGAGCGGCCGGATCGGCCGAGGGGGCGGAGCGGACCACCGCGCTCAGATACGCCGGCGGTGTGCTCCTGTGCCAGGTCGGCTGGCTCGGCCTGGTGCTGCTGCCCCAACCGGCCCGGCCCTGGGTGTTCCTGGTGATGGCGGTCGCGGAGCTGTGCGTGCCGGTCTACGCGGAGAAGGCCCACGAGACGTCCTGGCACGCGCACCACATCGCCGAGCGGTACGGCCTGTTCACCATCATCGTGCTCGGCGAGACGGTCGCCGCGGCCACGGTGGCCGTGAAGTCGGCGGTGGAGGAGCACGACGCGCTGAGTGAGCTGCTGCCGATCGCGGCGGGCGGTCTGCTGATCGTCTTCTCCGCCTGGTGGATCTACTTCGTGGTGCCCGTCCACAGCCATCTGCGGTCCAACACCCAGGCGTTCCTCTGGGGGTACGGCCACTACCTGATCTTCGCCTCGGCCGCCGCGATCGGCGCCGGGCTGGAGGTGTCGGTGGAGCAGACGGTCGGCAGGACGCAGATCTCCACGCTGTCGGCGTCGGCGGCCGTGACCCTGCCGACGGCGCTGTACCTGCTGACCGTGTGGGCGCTGCACTCGCGGCACTTCAAGTCCGGCATCCGCCGGCAACTGGTGCTTCCGGTCACGGCGCTGCTGGTGATCTGCTGCACCTTCCTGGGCGAGTGGGCGGTGCTCGCGGCGGGGCTGGTGTCGGCGGCCTCGGTGGCGACCGGGGTGACCCTGACCGCGCGCCGGGCCTCGCGCGCGCGGCGCTCGGGCGCTGACGTCCCGGCCGCCTGACCTCCCCTCACCCGGACTCCGCCGACGCCCTCCCGGCCGGGCCGGGGTGGGCCACACTGGCCCGCATGACAGTCGACGCTCTGACGGATGTCGCCGGGCTGCGGGTGGGACACGCCACCCGCAACGGGGACGGCTGGCTCACCGGCACCACGGTCGTGCTCGCACCCGAGGGAGGTGCCGTGGCCGCCGTGGACGTGCGCGGCGGCGGCCCCGGTACCAAGGAGACCGACGCCCTCGATCCGCGCAACGTGGTGCAGCGGGTGGACGCCGTCGTGCTGACCGGCGGCAGCGCGTACGGGCTCGACGCGGCGTCCGGGGTGATGGCCTGGCTGGAGGAGCGTGGGCGCGGGGTTCGCGTGGGGGCCGATCCGGCGCACGTGGTGCCGGTGGTGCCCGCCGCGTGCGTCTTCGACCTGGGCCGGGGCGGGAACTTCCGCGCCCGCCCGGACGCGGCGACGGGACGCGCGGCAGTGGAGGCCGCGGCGGCGGGCGCCCCGGGCGCACGGGTGCCGGAGGGGTCCGTCGGTGCCGGTACGGGTGCCGTGGCGGGCGGGCTCAGGGGCGGGGTGGGCACCGCGAGCACGGTCCTGGAGTCCGGGGTGACCGTGGCCGCGCTGGTGGTCGTGAACTCCGTCGGGTCCGTCGCGGACCCCGGAACCGGCGCTCTCTACGGGGAGTTGTTCCAGGGGCGGGTGGAGTACCCGGAGGCGCGGGTGCACGAGGCCGCCCGCCGGCGGCTCGCCGAGGTGGCGGCGCGGAACGCTCCCCCGCCGCTCAACACGACGCTCGCGGTGGTGGCGACCGACGCCGACCTGGGCAAGGCGCAGGCGCAGAAGCTGGCGGGCACGGCGCACGACGGCATCGCGCGCGCCGTGCGGCCGGTGCACCTGCTGCACGACGGCGACACGGTGTTCGCGCTGGCGACGGGCGCCCGCCCGCTCGGCGGCGGGCATCCGCTGGAGCTGAACGACGTCCTCGCCGCCGGTGCGGACCTGGTGACGCGCGCGATCGTCCGGGCCGTGCGCGCCGCCGAGCCGTTCTCGGGGCCGGGTGGAGTGTGGCCGTCGTACGCGGAGTTGTACGGCGGACGGCCGGCGCCGGACGCGTAGCGGCGCGGCCGGACGTACCGGCGGCGCGGCGGGACCTACCGGTGGCGCGGCCCGACGTACCGGCGGCGGGGCCGGGAGCGTGACTCCCGGATGCGGATTGTCGCGGTTCTGTCACCAGACGACGTCAACGGGCACCGGCGGGAACCTCACCGGCGCCGGGGGCCTCTTTTCCCACGCACTGGAGCGGATCAAGCACACACGAACTGGGAGCAGCCCGTGAGAACGCCGGACATCGCAACGCGGCGCGTACTGGGGGCCTGTGCCGCCCTGGTGGTCGGCGCCCTCACCCTGACGGCCTGCGGCGGCGACGCCAGCGCCACCGGCGAGGACGGCAAGAACGGCAAGGGATCGGCCAGGAACTCCAGCGCCGACATCGTGATCTCGGCCAAGGACGGCTCGACGGGCGCGTCCATCAACGCCACCGGGGTCAAGGTCGGCGACGGCAGGCTGACCGACGTCAAGATGACCGTGGCGGGGTCCGGCCAGGCGGTGCCGGGGACGATCTCGGCGGACGGCCACAGCTGGAAGCCGAAGCAGCAGCTCGAGCGCGGCACGAAGTACCGGATAGCGGCGACCGCGAAGGACGGCGAGGGGCGCACCGCGGCGGCCAACTCCATCTTCACCACCGTCTCCTCGTCGAACAGCTTCATCGGCACCTACACGCCGGACGACGGGACCACGGTGGGCGCGGGCATGCCGGTGTCCTTCACCTTCGACAAGTCGATCACCGACCGGAAGGCCGTGCAGTCGCACATCGCGGTCTCCTCCAGCAGCGGCCAGCAGGTCGTCGGGCACTGGTTCGGGGACCGCCGGCTGGACTTCCGGCCCCAGGAGTACTGGAAGGCCGGCTCCAGGGTCACGATGAAGATCGACCTGGACGGGGTGCAGGGCGCCAGCGGCGTCTACGGCGTGCAGAAGAAGACGGTGACCTTCACCGTCGGGCGCTCGCAGGTCTCGACGGTGGACGTCAACACCCAGACCATGACCGTGGTGCGGGACGGCCGGACGGTCAAGACCCTGCCGATCTCCGCGGGCAGCCCGCAGCACACCACCTACAACGGGCAGATGGTGATCTCCGAGAAGTTCGTGCAGACCCGGATGAACGGCTCGACGGTCGGCTTCGGCGGGGAGTACGACATCTCCGACGTGCCGCACGCGATGCGGCTGACCTCGTCGGGCACGTTCATCCACGGCAACTACTGGTACAACAAGGGCAACCCGCCGTTCGGCCGGGAGGGCACCAGCCACGGCTGCGTGGGCCTCGCGGACGTGCAGGGCGCGCAGGGCGACACCACGGCCAAGTGGTTCTACGACAACTCGCTCGTCGGGGACGTCGTGGTCGTGAAGAACTCCCCCGACAAGACGGTGGCGCCGGACAACGGCCTCAACGGCTGGAACCTGTCGTGGAGCGACTGGACCGCGGGAAGTGCCGCGTGACCGGCGGCTTTTGACGTGATGTGGGGCCGCGCGGGAACTTTTCGCGCGGCCCCCGCGTTTTCCCCGCATACGTTTTCTCGGATCGGGGGACACGATGTCCGACCGAGGGGCTACGGTATGCACCCACCAGGTGACATGCAGCAACGCCGGGAGAAACCTTGAGCGTTCCGTACGAGACGGCAGCGTACGAACCAGCCGAGTCGCCCGAGTCTCCGGAGGAGCACCTCGCGCGACTCCTCGGCCGTGCCCTGAACTCCTTCGAGCTGCCCGACGAGGCGCTCCGGCTGCTCGAGTGCGCCCTGGCGCACGACAGCTCCCTGCACTCCGCCCACCACAGCGCGGGCCTGCACCGGGAGACCTACCGGCACACCTGGCTGCTCGCCGACGGCTCGGCGGTGACCCTGTGGGAGCTGGTGCACAACACCGCGCCGGGCGGTGAGGCGCAGCACGAGGTGTACGTCGACGAGGAGGAGCTGCACACCGCCACCGGCCGGCTCGCGCTGCCTCCGGACGCGCCGGACTTCGAACTGCCCGTGGTGACCCAGCTCTCCGCGATACCCGAGCCCCGGCACGTGTACGCCCCGGACGACACGGCGGACCACGCCCGCCGGCTGCTGCGCCGCGCGGAGAACCCCGACCGGCCGGGAGCGGAGGTGGCGGCCCTGCTGGCGACGGCGTCCGCGCACCAGATCACCCAGGCGTTCGGACGGCCCGGGCGGGCCGGACGGGCGGGGCTGAGCTTCGCCCTGTACGAGCACGCGTTCCTGCTGCCGGACGGCGGCGAGGTCTCCCTGTGGGAGGTCGAGCACACGGCGACCCCCGACGGGCGGCACATGTGCGAGGTCTACACGTCCCAGGACGCGGCCCGGGACGCCATGGAGCGGCGGGCGGCACGACAGGTCTGAGGCCCGGTCACCCGACGGGACGAGGCCCGGCGGTCCGGACTCGCACGCGGCTTTTCAGCGGCCGCCGAGTTGCCGTACCAGGCCGGCGAAGGCGTCCTGTTCCTCCGGGGTCAGCTCGACGGACTCCCTCGACGGCCCGGCCTGCGGCTGGTCGGGAAGGGCGGGGAGAACCGGGAGGACCGGAAGCACGGGGAGAGCGGCGGCCCGGCGACGTCCGGCGGCGGCCTCGACACGGAAGCGGCGCAGCAGGCGCATCACGATGACGGCCCAGACGACGCCCGCGGCGGTGAGGGCGGCCGCGCCGGTCAGCTGGAGTGTCGAGACGTGCTCAGGCATGCCCCCCAGTAGACACCACGGTCCGGGACTTTGGTCCCGGACCGTGACGTATCTCGCAGGTGCCATGAACAACTCACAGCGCACCAAAGGGACAAGAGGTGCGGCTCCCCGTCAGGCGGCGACCGCGTGCTTGTTCCCCGGTGCGCCCGTGGCGGCACCGGTGGCGGGCCCGTCGGCCGCGGTCCCGGGGACCGGCCGGCGCATGCCCTTGAGGACGACGACCAGGGCCGTGGTGACGAGGACGCCGGCCGCGATGGCGATCAGGTAGAGGAACGGGTTGCCGATCAGCGGGACCACGAAGATGCCGCCGTGCGGGGCGCGCAGGGTGGCGCCGAAGGTCATCGACAGGGCGCCGGTGAGCGCGCCGCCCACCATGGCCGACGGGATGACCCGCAGCGGGTCGGCGGCGGCGAACGGGATCGCGCCCTCGGAGATGAAGGAGGCGCCCAGCACCCAGGCGGCCTTGCCGTTCTCGCGCTCGGTCTGGGTGAAGAGCCTGCCGCGCACGGTCGTGGCCAGGGCCATCGCCAGCGGCGGGACCATGCCGGCGGCCATCACCGCTGCCATGATCTTCATCGCGGAGTCGCTCGGGGCGGCGACCGCGATGCCGGCGGTGGCGAAGGTGTAGGCCACCTTGTTCACCGGACCGCCCAGGTCGAAGCACATCATCAGGCCGAGCAGACCGCCGAGCAGGATGGCGTTGGTGCCGGTGAGGCCGTTCAGCCAGTCGGTCATGCCCTTCTGCGCAGCGGCGATGGGTTTGCCGATGACGACGAACATCAGGAACCCGACGATCGCCGAGGAGATCAGCGGGATCACCACCACCGGCATGATGCCGCGCAGCGCCGCCGGGATGCGGACCCGCTGGATCGCCATCACCACCCCACCGGCGACCAGACCGGCCGCGAGTCCGCCGAGGAAGCCCGCGTTGATCGTCAGCGCGATGGAGCCGCCCACGAAGCCGGGGACGAGACCGGGGCGGTCCGCCATGCCGTAGGCGATGTAGCCGGCCAGGACCGGGACGAGGAACGCGAACGCCACTCCGCCGATCTGGAACAGAAGGGCGCCCCAGCTGTCGGCCTGGGTCCACACGAAGTGGTCCATCACCGAGGGCGCCTTGTTGATCTTGTAGCCGCCGATCGCGAAGCCGAGGGCGATCAGCAGACCGCCCGCGGCGACGAACGGGACCATGTAGCTGACACCGCTCATCAGCCATTTGCGGAGCTTGGTGCCGTAGCCCTCGCGCGAGTCACCGGAGCGCTCGACCGGTGTGCCCGCGGCGGCGGCCGCGGTGGCCTCGCCGCGCGCGGCCTTCTCCCGTACCTCGGTGATGAGTTCGCCGGGCCGGTTGATGCCCGCCTTCACACCGACGTCGACGGTCGGCTTGCCCGCGAAGCGGGCCTTGTCGCGTACGGGGACGTCGTGCGCGAAGATCACGCCGTCCGCCGCCGCGATCACCTCCGGGTCCAGCCGGGTGAAGCCGGCCGAGCCCTGCGTCTCGACGCTCACCTCGGCGCCGGCCTCGCGGCCGGCGTTCTCCAGCGACTCCGCCGCCATGTAGGTGTGGGCGATGCCGGTCGGGCAGGAGGTGACGGCGACGATGCGGAAGGGCCGCTCGTCCGGGGCGGATCCGGCGTCCGCGGCCCGGCCGGAGCCGGGTTCCGCGGTGGCCGCCGGGGCAGGTCCGCCGGCGTCCGACGGCTCCGGCGTGCTGCCCGCCGCGGCGTCGGCGGAGGCCGCCCCCGACGCCGCGGCGGTGTTCTCGGGGGCGCCGTCGGCCGGCGCCTCCTCCCCGCGGATGAGCGCCGCCGCCGTGCCCGCGGCGCCCGCGGACCGCAGCGCGTCGGTGAACTCGGCGTTCATCAGCTGCCGGGCCAGTGACGACAGGATCGTCAGATGGGCGTCGTCGGCGCCGGCCGGGGCGGCGATCAGGAAGATCAGGTCGGCGGGTCCGTCCGCCGCACCGAAGTCGATGCCCTCGGCGCTGCGGCCGAAGGCGAGGGTCGGCTCGGTGACATGGGTACTGCGGCAGTGCGGGATGCCGATGCCGCCGTCGAGGCCGGTGGGCATCTGCGCCTCGCGGGCGGCCACGTCGGCGAGGAAGCCGTCCAGGTCGGTCACCCGGCCCAGGGCCACCATGCGCTCGGCGAGTGCGCGCGCCGCCGCTTCCTTGGTGTCGGCGGACAGGTCGAGATCGACCAGGTCCGCGGTGATCATGTCGCTCATCGCGGGCTCCAATGCACGCGTATCGCCCGGGGGACGGGGTGGGCGGGGGTGGGGACGGAGGTGGGGACGGGGATGCGCTCGGGGAAGGCTTCGGGGCGGGTGGAACCGGGGCCGGGCGGCCCCTGCCGCCGGGGGCCGCTCACGAAGGGCGCCGGGGCGCCCCGCCGTTCGGGCTCGGGCGGAGTGGGGAGGTCCGGGCGGGCGGGCCGCGGGCTGCCGCCCAGGTGCCTGCCGCCGGGGCGGGTGCCGCGCAGCGCCAGGGAGGTCATGACACCGGCTCCGTGAGTTCGCGGTCGACGGGGATGTCGGCCGTGACCGTGACCGCCGCCGGGTCCAGGTCGGCGGGGGCCGGCATGACGCTGCCCGGGAGCTGTACGGCGGCGGCGCCATGGGCGACGGCGGAGGCGAGGGCGCGGGGGCCGCCGCCGCCGGCGATCAGGAAACCGGCGAGGGAGGAGTCACCGGCGCCCACGTTGCTGCGGACGGTGCGCACCCGCGCGCTGCCGAACCAGGCGCCCGTGCCGTCCACCAGCAGCTGTCCGTCGGCGCCCAGGCTCGCGAGCACGGCGCCCGCGCCCATCCCGCGCAGTTCCTCGGCGGCCTTCAGGGCGTCGCCCACGGTCGCCAGGGGGCGCGCGACTGCTTCCGAGAGCTCCTCGGCGTTGGGCTTCACCACGTCGGGCCGGGCGCGCAGCGCCTCCTGCAGCGCACGCCCCGAGGTGTCCAGAGCGATGCGCGCGCCCCCGGCGTGCGCCCGGGTGACGACCTCGGCGTACCAGGAAGGCGCGAGCCCCCGGGGCAGGCTGCCGCAGCACGCGATCCAGTCGGCTTCGCGCGACTGCTCGCGGACGGTGTCCAGGAGCAGTTCCTGCTCGGCGGGCGAGAGGTCCGGGCCCGGCGCGTTGATCTTCGTCAGCACCCCGTCCGCCTCCGCCAGCGCGATGTTGGAACGGGTGGCCCCGGCGACCGGGACCGGCGCGACCTCGATGCCCCGGCCGGCGAGCAGCTCGGCGACGAGCGCGCCCGGCGCACCGCCCAGGGGCAGGACGGCGACCGTGCGCCGCCCGGCGGCCGCCACGGCGCGTGAGACGTTGACGCCCTTGCCGCCGGGGTCCATGCGCTCGCCGCTGGCCCGGATGACCTCGCCCCGCTCCAGGGAGGGGACCTCGTAGGTGCGGTCGAGGGACGGGTTGGGGGTGACGGTGAGGATCATGCGCGCACCACTTCCGTGCCGCCGCGCTCGATGACGGCGGCGTCTTCCTGGCTCAGTCCGTTGTCGGTGATCAGCAGGTCCACGTCGCTCAGGCCGCCGAAGCGGGCGAAGTGCTCCTGACCGTGCTTGGCGGAGTCGGCGAGGAGGACCACGCGGCGCGCGGCGGCGACGGCCGCGCGCTTGACCGCGGCCTCGGCGAGGTCGGGCGTGGTCAGGCCGTGCTCGGCGGAGAAGCCGTTGGCGGCGACGAAGAGGACGTCCGCGCGGATCTCGCCGTACGCGCGCAGCGCCCAGGCGTCCACGGCGGCCCGCGTGCGGTGCCGCACCCGTCCGCCGATCAGGTGGAGCTGGATGCCGGGGTGGTCGGCGAGGCGGGCGGCGATGGGCAGGCTGTGCGTGACGACGGTGAGGGCGGTCTCCAGCGGGATCGCCGCGGCCAGCCGGGCCACCGTCGTGCCGGCGTCGAGGATCAGCGTGCCCCCGGCGGGCAGTTCGGCGAGGGCCGCCTTGGCGATGCGGTCCTTCTCGTCGGCCGCGGTGGACTCGCGCTCGGTGAGGTCCGGCTCGAAGTCGAGGCGGCCGACGGGGATGGCTCCGCCGTGCACCCGGCGGACGAGACCGGCCCGGTCGAGAGCCTTCAGATCGCGGCGGATCGTCTCCGCCGTCACCTGGAACTCCTCGGCCAGCGACAGCACGTCCACCCGGCCGCCGTCGCGGGCGAGCCGGAGGATCTCCTGCTGTCGCTCCGGTGCGTACATGCCCGTTTACCTCCACCTCATGCCTGAAAGTGTTGTTTCACTGCGAGGCTACGCCCGGGATTCCGGAAAGTAAACAGGTTCGGGCATGACTCGGGCATGAACGGACTTCGAGCTCCGTCCGTCACGGCTCGTTCCACCGCGGACCGAGGCAGACGGAGGCGGACCGGGGAGGCCCGGCGGCCCGGACACGGCGCAGGGCCCGGCACCTCCCCGGTGCCGGGCCCTTCCTCGCCGCCCGCCAGGGCCACCCGCTCAGGCCGCCAGCTCGGGCTCCTTCTCCGCCGCCGGGGCGCCGGCGGAACCCTCCACGTGCTGCGCCGGGCGCTTCGGCAGGGCGGACATCAGCAGGAAGATCGCGCCCAGGATCCCGGCGACCCACCACAGGGCGTGCTGGAAGCCGTTCACGAAGGCGGGGCCCACCTGGGCCGGGGTCAGCCGGTCGCCGATCACCCCGAAGAAGACGACCGACACCAGGCCGAGGCCCAGCGCGTTGCCCATCTGCTGCACGGTGTTGATCAGTCCGGAGGCCGACCCGGCGTGCTCACGCGGCACCTCCGAGAGCACCGCGTCCGTCAGCGGAGCGACGATCAGCCCCATGCCGGCGCCCATCACGACCAGCGGCAGCGCCATCTGCCAGGAGGCGATGGAGAGGCCGTAGCGGTGCGACTCCCAGATGTAGAGGAGCACGCCGGCGGCCATCAACAGCGCACCCGACCGCAGCACCTTGCGGCCGAACCGCGGGACCAGCTTCTGCACCGACATCCCCGCCGCCGTGGACACCGCGAGCGAGAACGGCACCCCGGTCAGGCCCGCCCGCAGCGGGCTCCAGCCCAGGCCGATCTGCATGTACAGCGTCCAGACCAGGAAGAAGATGCCGAGCGCGACACCGAAGACGGTCTGCACGGCGATACCGGCGGCGAAGCTCTTCACCCGGAACAGGGACAGCTCGATCAGGGGCGAGCCGTCGCGGGCGGCCTTGCGGCGCTCGTAGGCCACGAGCGCCGCGAACACACCGAGCGCGCCGGCCATGCACACGTAGCCCCACAGCGGCCAGCCCAGCTCACGGCCGCGGGTCAGCGGGTAGAGCAGCATCAGCAGGCCGAGCGTCACCAGGGCGACGCCGACGAGGTCCAGCTTCAGCGCCTTGGGCGCCCTGGACTCGGTGATGAAGCGGCGGCCCAGGAGGAAGGCGACGACGCCGACCGGCAGGTTGATCAGGAAGATCGGCCGCCACTCGAGGCCGAACAGGTTCCACTCGGTCAGCAGGGCGCCGAGCAGCGGGCCGGAGACCGCGCCGAGGCCGACGACCGCGCCGAACAGGCCGAAGACCTTGCCGCGCTCATGGGCGGGGAAGGTGGCGTGCACGATCGACAGGACCTGCGGCACCATCAGGGCCGCCATGCCGCCCTGCAGGATGCGGGAGGCGACCAGCATCTCCGGGTTGGCGGCGAAGCCGCACAGGGCGGAGGCCAGGGTGAAGCCGCCGATGCCGAGGAGGAACAGCTTCCGGCGCCCGTGGATGTCGCCGAGCCGGCCGCCGGTGATCAGGCCCGCCGCGAAGGCCAGGGCGTAGCCGGCCGTAATCCACTGGATCTGGCCGAGCGAGGCGCCCGCGTCCTTCTGGATCGAGGGGATCGCGATGTTGACGATCGTGACGTCGACGAGGTCCATGAAGGCCGCCGCCATCACGATCGCCAGCGCGAACCAGCGGCGGCGGTCGGCCGACGGCCGGGCCGGGGCCCGGCCGGCACTGAGGGTCTGTTCCGTGGAGGTCATGCATCCAAGCTAGGACCCCAATAGGTCAGATCGTGTCCTAGTTCTGCGGCATGCTCATCAGCATGACGACGGACACCCCGGCCCGGCTCCTCCAGCTCCTGTCCCTCCTGCAGACACCGCGCGAGTGGCCGGGCGGTGAGCTGGCCGACCGGCTCGGTGTGTCCCGCCGCACCGTGCGGCGCGACATCGACCGGCTGCGGGAGCTGGGCTATCCGGTGCAGGCGACCCAGGGCTCCGACGGCGGGTACCGGCTGGTCGCGGGGAAGGCCATGCCGCCGCTGGTGCTGGACGACGAGGAGGCGGTGGCGATCGCGGTCGGACTGCGGGCCGGGGCCGGGCACGCGGTGGAGGGGGTGGACGAGGCCTCGGTGCGGGCGCTCGCGAAGCTGGAGCAGGTGCTGCCGGCCCGGCTGCGCCACCGGGTCTCCACACTGCAGGCCGCGACGACGCCGCTCACCAGTGGGGACGGGGCGAGCATCGCGCCGGAGACGCTGACGGTGATGGCGTCGACGGTGGCGGGGCGGGAGCGGCTGCGGTTCGCCTACCGGGACAAGGAGGGCGGCGAGTCGCGACGGCTGACGGAGCCGCACCGGCTGGTCTCGACGGGACGGCGGTGGTACCTCGTCGCGTACGACCTGGGGCGGGAGGACTGGCGCACGTTCCGCGTGGACCGGGTCCGGGAGCCGTTCGCGACCGGTGTCCGGTTCGCTCCGCGGGAGCTGCCGGAGGGGGACGCTGCGGAGTACCTGCGGCGCTCGATCCGGCGACGGGGGCAGGACACGTACGCGTTCGAGGTGTGGTTCGCCGGGGCGGTGGGGGAGGTCGCCGCGCGGGTGCCCGGGTGGGTCGGGGTGCCGGAGGCGGATGGCGGCGGGGGGTGTGTGCTGCGGGGGACGAGCGGGGAGCCGGTGGAGTCGCTGGCCGTGCGGCTGGCGATGGTGGGATGTGAGTTCCTGGTTCGGGGGCCCGAGGAACTCGTCTCCTGTGTGCGGGAGTTGGGCGGGCGGTTGAGTCGGGCGGGGGCGGGGGGAGCGTAAGGGCGCCGGCGGGCGGGGCTCTTGGGCGCCCGGTACCGGGCGGGGCGGGGCGGGGGGACGCTTGCCCGCGCCTGCGGGGCGCCTCCCCCGTCCCCGCCCGTGCCGCCCCCGGCGGCACGCATGCTCGCAGCCGGGGGCCGATACCCGCGGCTCGGGGTGACGTCAGGAACCGGGTGACGGGGAGGTCTCCGGCCAGGCGTAGTTCTCCAGGGCCGTCAGGTTCCGGAGGGCCAGGGTCGCGGGGCCGTCGGGGCCGGTGGGCGGGTAGGTGGTGGTGGCCCAGGACTCGACGGCCACGCGGATCGCCGCTCCGGCCACCGCCGCCGTGAGACGCAGGTGCGGCGGGACCGCCGGCGGCCGGGCAACGTCGTCCTCGGCGGACTCCGCCCGCTCCGCGGAATCCCGGTGAGCCCCGGAGGCCGCGGCCTCCCCGGAGTCCGCGGGCGCCAGCCGTTCCGCCAGGGTCTCCGCGAGCGCGGACTCCGACATCCGGCAGACCTCCGCCCACACCTTCCCGAGCGCGGGGCTCGCGTCGGCCAGCCGGATCAGGGTGCGGACCCATTCCCACGAGGCCGCCGACACGCCCACTCCGGGGCTGAGCGTGTACTCGACCGCATGCCGGAGGGCCTCCGGCACGGAGAGGCCGGGCGGGGCGTCGCGGACCGCCTGGATGCACAGCTCGGCGCCCGCCGCGTACAGCGGCGCCACCGCCTCCTCCTTGGAGGCGAAGTAGCGGTAGAAGGTGCGCGGGGCGATGCCCGCGGCCTGGGCGATGTCCTCGGCGCGCGTGCCTCGCAGGCCCTGGCGCACGAAGAGCGCGGCCGCCGCGCGGGCGATCTCCATGCGGGTCTCGGCCTTGCGGCGTTCGGTCAGGGACATCGGGGCCGTGGCGGAAACAGGCTGGTGGGCGGTGTTACCGGTGGTGCTGGGGGTGCTCACCTCGGCAGGCTATGCCGGTATGGCAGAATCTGCCATTCGAGCGGGCCACCCCGGGGTTCAGGTACGGGGTGGCCCGCCGTTCCGGCATGAGGCCGGGCCCCGGCGCCTGGGGGGGTAGGCGCCGGGGCCCGGCTCGGGAACGTTCCGACGCCGGGGGGGGTGGCGCGGAACGTGGCTCACGCACCGGGCATCCGGTCGATGCCCGACGTGCGTCATGTGGGGGTGGGTACTACGGCTGGGAGTGCGGCCCCTCGGTGCAAGTCCAACTCCTGGGCCCGCAATGGTTTTTCCCTCGGGCCCGGGAGTTGAAGCGACGGTACCGCGCCATGTTTGCGCCGTCTTTCGCCACCGGGTGTGCGCGGTCGTACGCCGGCCGGTCAGGCCGCCGCGTCGAAGCCGGTGCCACGGGCGAGCTTCTTCAGTTCGAGCAGCGCGTGCTTCTCGATCTGACGGATGCGCTCGCGGGTCAGGCCGTGCTCCTTGCCGACCTCGGTCAGCGTGCGCTCGCGGCCGTCCTCGATGCCGTACCGCATCTTGATGATGGAGGCCGTGCGCTGGTCCAGGCGGCCGATCAGGTCGTCCAGTTCCTCGCTGCGCAGGAGCGTGAGGACCGACTGCTCCGGGGAGACCGCCGAGGTGTCCTCCAGCAGGTCGCCGAACTGGGTCTCGCCCTCGTCGTCCACCGGCATGTTCAGCGAGACCGGGTCACGGGACCAGTCGAGCACGTCGGTCACGCGCTCCGGCGTCGAGCCCAGCTCGGCGGCGATCTCCGCGGGCTCCGGATCGCGCCCGTGCTCGCGGTTGAACTCGCGCTGGACACGGCGGATACGGCCCAGCTCCTCCACCAGGTGGACGGGGAGCCGGATCGTGCGGGACTGGTCGGCTATCGAGCGGGTGATGGCCTGGCGGATCCACCAGGTGGCGTACGTCGAGAACTTGAAGCCCTTGCGGTAGTCGAACTTCTCGACGGCGCGCACCAGACCGGCGTTGCCCTCCTGGATCAGGTCCAGCAGCGGCAGGCCGCTGCGCGGGTAGCGCCGGGCCACCGCCACGACCAGGCGGAGGTTGGAGCGGATGAAGACGTCCTTGGCGCGCTCACCGGCGTCGACCAGGGCCTGCAGCTCCTCGCGGGTGGCGTCCGACTTCGACTCCTCCTCGCCGTCGAGGACCTGCCGCGCGAACACACCCGCCTCGATGGTCTGGGACAGCTCGACCTCCTTGGCCGCGTCGAGCAGCGGCGTACGCGCGATCTCGTCGAGGTACATGCCGACCAGGTCGCGATCGGCGATCTCGCCGGCGTGGGCGCGGACACTGCCTGCCGAGTCGGCCGTCTCGCCGGTGGCGGACTTACGACGGGCGACGGCACGGGTTGCCATGCGTGCTCCCTTGCGATGGTGGGCTGGCGGGTGATCCTTCGGACGCTCGACATCGAACGGTTTCGCCCCGCGGATCCGACTCCTTGGGACTCTCCTCGTGTGCCCCGCATCCGAGGGAAACAACGACTGGAATCCGGACAGAATTCCCACACCGACCCTCAATTTTTCTGATCATGCAGTACCCTGTCGGCCACACGGGGAGGCGCAATGCCGTCGGCACACACAGAGGTGCAGGTCAGGCCGGGGGTCGAGGGGGATCTCGATGCCCTCACGGAGATCTACAACCACTATGTGCGTGAGACAGCGATCACATTCGACACGGCCGTCTTCACCGCGGAAGAGCGCCGCCCTTGGCTGCTCTCCCACCCGGAAGACGGCCCGTACCGCCTGATGGTTGCCACGGCGGCGGACTCACAGCGGATTCTGGGGTACGCCACATCCAGCCCTTACCGCGCGAAGCCCGCCTACTCCACCTCCGTGGAGACCACCGTGTACGTCGCCCCGGGGGCCGGCCGCGGCGGCATCGGCAGCCTGCTCTACGGCGCCCTCTTCGAGGCGCTGGCCGGCGAGGACCTGCACCGCGCCTACGCGGGCATCGCGCTGCCGAACGAGGCCTCGCGGCGGCTGCACGCCCGCTTCGGTTTCCGGCACGTCGGCACCTACCGGGAGGTGGGCCGCAAGTTCGGCCGCTACTGGGACGTGGCCTGGTACGAGAAGGACCTCGGGCAGGCCCCCCTCGGATAGCCGGCCCCCGGGGACGCGCTCACCCGAACTGCAGCGACCGCTTCGCCAGCCCCATCCAGAACCCGTCGATCACCGACTTCTGCGCGTCGAGTCCGCCGCCCGCCTCGGCCGCGCCCATGGTCACGAAGAGCGGGGCGAAGTGCTCGGTGCGCGGGTGGGCGTAACGGCCGGCCGGGGCCTTGCGGAGGAAGTCCAGCAGGATGTCCCAGTCGCGGGCCTCCAGGGCCCGGCGGCCCCAGTCGTCGAACTCGGCGGACCAGGCCGGCACGCCGCCGCCGGTGTGCCGCAGGGCGGCGAGGTTGTGGGTGAAGAAACCGGAGCCGACGATCAGCACGCCCTCGTCGCGCAGCGGGGCGAGCTTGCGGCCGATGTCCATCAGCCGGACCGGGTCGAGGGTCGGCATGGAGATCTGCAGGACGGGGATGTCGGCGTCCGGGAACATCTCGACGAGCGGCACGTAGGCGCCGTGGTCGAGGCCGCGGTCGGGGATGTCCTGGACCGGGACACCGGGGGCGCGCAGCAGCTTGCGAACGGATGCGGCCAGCTCGGGCGCGCCGGGGGCGGCGTACCGGACCCGGTAGTAGTGCTCGGGGAAGCCCCAGAAGTCGTAGACGAGGGGGACGGTCTCGACGGCGCCGAGGGCGAGCGGGGCCTCCTCCCAGTGGGCGGAGACCATGAGGATCGCCTTGGGGCGCGGCAGGCCGGCCGACCAGGCGGCGAGCTGGCCCGGCCAGACGGGGTCGTCGGCGAGCGGCGGGGCGCCGTGGCTGAGGTAGAGGGCGGGCATGCGCTCCCGCCCGGCAGCGGACGTCTCCTGCGGTGCGGCGGACATGACGGCGGCTCCCGGTGCTCGGTCACTGTGAGACACACCCGCCCAGGCACGAAAGGTGCTTTAAGTCTCAAGCTTTCGGCTCCACCCTACGCCCGACTTGTTCAAGTTTCAAGGAGATGCCTCGTACAGTGGGACACATGAACACGGCAACGGACTCCGCCGGCCGGCACCGCTGGCTCACCGACGAGGAGCAGCGCGTCTGGCGCGCCTACCTGCACGCCACCACCCTGCTGGAGGACCACCTGGACCGGCAGCTCCAGCGCGACGCGGGCATGCCGCACATCTACTACGGGCTCCTCGTCAGCCTCGCCGAGGCCCCGCGCCGCCGGCTGCGGATGACCGAACTGGCGATGAAGTCCAAGATCACGCGCTCCCGGCTCTCCCACGCCATCGCCCGGCTGGAGAAGAACGGCTGGGTCCGCCGTGAGGACTGCCCCTCCGACAAGCGCGGCCAGTTCGCGGTGCTCACCGACGAGGGCGCCGAGGTGCTGGGGCGGACCGCGCCGGGCCATGTCGCCGCCGTACGCCAGGCGCTGTTCGAGCGGCTGAGCCCGCAACAGCAGAAGGCCCTCGGCGAGATCATGGAGATCGTCGCCGAGGGCCTTCAGCCCGACGAAGCGGGTGCGGACCTTCCCTGGCTCCGCTGACCCACCGTGCACAGCGCCCGGTGGGTCACCGAACGGCCGGTCAGTGGGCCACCACCGGCACCGGAATCTCGTCCTCGACGCCCTCGCCGGAGGCGACCGGGGTGGAGCCCGGGCGGCCGGCGTTGACGAAGGTGAAGGCGATCAGCGCGGCGAGGGCCAGGATGCCGACAGCGAAGCCGATCGCCGTGCTGTAGCCGTGCACCATGCCCTGCAGGCCCACGAGCTGCTGCTGCGGCTTGGTGGCCGCACCGGCGATGTGGTCCTTGATGTACGAGGTCTTCGCGGACGCCGCGATGGTGTTCAGCAGGGCGGTGCCGATCGCGCCGCCCACCTGCTGCGAGGTGTTGACCATCGCGGAGGCGACACCGGCGTCCCGGGGCTCGACGCCCGAGGTGGCCAGGGACATGGCCGGCATGAACGCCGTACCCATGCCGAGGCCGAGCAGCACCATCGCGGGCAGCAGCAGCGTCGCGTACGACGAGCCGATCTCCATCTGCGTCAGCAGCAGCATGCCGAACCCGGCGACCAGGAAGCCGGGGCCCATCAGCAGCCGGGCCGGGACGCGGGTCATCAGCCGGGTGCCGATCTGGGTGGAGCCGGTGATCATGCCCGCCACCATCGGCAGGAACGCGAAACCGGTCTTGACCGGCGAGTAGCCCTTCACGACCTGCAGGTAGTAGGTCAGGAAGAGGAACAGGCCGAACATGCCGATGATCGCGAGACCGAGGGAGAGGTAGATGCCACCGCGGTTGCGGTCGGTGACCACGCGCAGCGGCAGCAGCGGGGCCTTGACCCGGGACTCGACCAGCACGAAGGCGAGGAGCAGCAGCGCGGACGCGACGAACATCGCGACGGTCACGATGTCGCCCCAGCCGTCGGACTCGGCGCGGGTGAAACCGTAGACGAGCGCGAACAGGCCCAGGCTGGAGAGGATCACGCCGGGGACGTCGAGCGGGGAGCGGTTGCGGCCGCCCTCCGGCTCACGGATGACGAACCAGGCGCCGAGCGCGGCGACGACGGCGAACGGGACGTTCACGAAGAAGGTCCAGCGCCAGTCCAGGTACTCGGTGAGGAAACCGCCGAGGATCAGGCCGACGGCGCCACCGCCACCGGCGATCGCGCCGTAGATGCCGAACGCCTTGGCGCGCTCCTTGGCGTCGGTGAACATCACGGCGAGCAGGGAGAGCGCGGCCGGGGCGAGCAGGGCGCCGAAGACACCCTGCAGGGCGCGGGCGCCGAACATCATCGTGCCGGTGGTGGCGGCACCGCCGAGCGCGGAGGCGGCGGCGAAACCGCCGAGGCCCAGCACGAAGGCGCGCTTGCGGCCCCACAGGTCGGCGACGCGGCCGCCGAAGAGCAGCAGACCGCCGAAGGCGAGGGCGTAGGCGGTGACGACCCACTGCCGGTTGCCGTCGGATATGCCGAGGTCGGTCTGGGCGGAGGGCAGCGCGATGTTCACGATGGTGGCGTCGAGGACGACCATCAGCTGGGCGAGCGCGATGAAGACGAGCGCTTTCCAGCGGTTGGCGTCACCGCTCGGTGCGGTGGCGCCGGGAGCCTTGAGGGCTGTTTCGGACATGGAGGTACCCACTTCGGGACTTCGTGACGGAAAAAGACGTAGGTATCGGGCGGCGCGTCGGCATCTGCGGCGACGGCCGGAAGCTCGGTTCCGGCGCGGTGCGGTGCCGGCGGCGCCACACGCGCTCGGGGTGCTGGGAGTGCTGAGTGCGGTGAGTGCTGTAGGTGTGGTGAGTCAGGACCGGCGCGCGGCCCGGTACCGATAGGTCGGGCCGACGGGTCCGGCTGCCCGGTCCGAGTGACCAGCCGGACGGTGCGGTCAGACTCTGCGGAGGTCCTCCATGGTCACGGCCGTGCCCGGCAGGACGGAGCGGGCCGGAGACCGCAGACCGTCCAGGAACAACTGAAGATGACGGTGTGCGAATCGGTCGACGCTGCAGCAGTCCGTGCCGGCCGGCGGCCGACTGAGCTGGGCGACGGCGACCATCAGGTCACCGACACCCACGTCGGTACGGAGCAGCCCGGCCGCCTTGGCCCGGTCCATGAGGTCCTCGACGATGCGCTCGACGCGTTCCCGGGCCGCCTCGAGATCGGGGTGGTGCTGGTCGAACGTGCTGGTGACCATCGGGCACAGGGCGCTGATCCGCTCGTCCGCGGCGGCGTGCACGAAGCGCTCCAGCGCCTCGAACGCGTCGCCGCCCTCGGACAGCGCCTGTTCGGCGACCCGTACGGTCCGGTCGAGGACCGAGCAGACGACCTCGCGGACGAGGGCGTCGCGGTCCGGGAAGTTGCGGTACACCGTGGCGTTGCCGACGCCGGCCCGGCGGGCGATCTCGTCGAACGGCACGTCCGGGCCGTGCTCGACGAACATCTCCCGGGCGGCGGTGACGATCCGCTCCCGGTTGCGCAGGGCGTCGGCGCGGGGCCGGGGCGCCTTGCGCGGCGCGGAGAGGGCGGTCTGCACGGTGTACTCCTGGTCTGAGTGGCTGGCGATCCGGGGAATCGCTCCCCGTTTCGCGCGGACACAGGTCTAAACGGGGAACGCGTCCCCGGTTATTTCCCGCACGCCGAAAACTTCTCCGTGACCTGGCTCACACCTTCCGCTCCCGCGATTCCCACGATCGGCTGCCCCAGCGCGCGCCCTCCGGCCCGTCGACCCAGGGTGATCACAAGGGTGCAGTCGCCGCTTGCGCGGCTGCCGTGGAGCGGGAGGTCCATGCATGCAGCCGCCGTCGCCACGCCGCCGCATACGCCCGCGCCGGGCGGCCGCCCTGGCCTCGGTGACCGTCCTGACCCTCGCGGTCAGCACCTCGGCCGGGACCGGTCAGCTGACGGCGTCCTCCACCGCCGGGCCCACCGGCCTGGTCCGCTCCTCCGCCCTCTCCCCCTGCATGATCCGCGGCGGCATGGACGTGCAGATGACGGAAGGCGTCCCCACCCCGGTCGGCTACTCCCGCTCCACCGGCACGGTCCGCGCCCTGACCCTGATGATCGACTTCTCCGACGCGCCCGGGCAGGGCAGCGCCCAGGACCGCTTCCACGAGTTCTTCCCGCAGACCCAGGAATGGTTCCGCACGGCGTCCTACGGCCGGCTCGACTACCGCCCCGAGACCCCGATATCCGGCTGGCTGCGCATGCCGAAACCGTTCAGGGCGTACGGCATAGAGCGCGGCGCCCCCTTCGACCCCGGCTACCGTCAGCTCGTGCAGGACATGGTGGCCGCCGCCGACCCCGACGTGGACTTCCGCTCGTACGACCTGCTGAACGTGCTGGTCACCCCCAACGCCGGCCCCTCCGCCCTCGACACGGTGCTGTCCGTGACCTTCGCCGGCAACTCCGACGCCCCGGTCGCCGACGGCGTCGTCGTCGCCAACGCGTCCTTCGTCTACTCCCGCCAGGACGACGGCTCCGGCTCCTACGGCCGCACCGGCTATCGGGTGCTCCCCCACGAGAACGGCCACACCTTCGGGCTGCCCGACCTCTACACCCAGGAGGGCGGCTCGGCGGTGGGCCACTGGGACATCATGAGCGAGGACTGGGGCGTCAACAACGACCTCCTCGGCTGGCACAAGTGGAAACTGGGCTGGCTGGACGGCACCCAGGTCGGCTGCGCGACCCGCCCCGGCCACACCGAATACACGCTGACACCGCTGTACCGGCCGGGCGGCGGCAAGCTGGTCCTCATACCGATAGACCGGCGCAGCGCCTACGCACTGGAGCTGCGCGCGCCGGGGGGCAACGACGAGGCGGTGTGCGAGCCGGGCATCCTCATATACAAGGTCGACGCCACCGTGGACACCGGGCGCGGCCCGATCACGGTCTACGACGCCCACCGTCACAGCGGCGGCTGCACCCGCAGCCCCAACGTCCAGGCGGAACTCTCCGACGCCCCGTTCACCACCGGCGAGTCCTTCAAGGACCCGGGCCACGGGATAACGGTCGAGATGAAGGCGACGGGCCGCGACGGGGAGTTCAAGGTGGGGGTCACCCGGAGGTAGCCGGGAGCGGCCTGTGAGAGGTCGGCGAGCGGCCGGTGAGCGGCCGCGACACGTTGCGGGCCGGGCACCGCACCGGGCGGTCTACCGTAGGCGTTCCCGCAGCACACCGCCGTACCGGACCGGAGAACCGACCCGATGCCCACGAGAACCGCCCTGGACCAGGATGCCGTGCCCGGCCCGCCGGCCGAGGCGGTCGCGCCGCTCATGCGCGGGATCGCCGTGCTGCGGCAACTGACCGAGGCCGGCGGGACCCTCAGCCCGAGCGCGCTGGAACGGGCCACCGGACTCGCCCGCTCCACGGTCGACCGGATCACCGCCACCCTGGCCCGCATGGGATACGTCCGCCCCGACGGCCGGGACGTCGTCCTCACCCCCCGCGTGATGGAGCTGGGCAACGCCTACCTGGCCGCGCTGCGCCTGCCCGCCCTGCTCGACGCCCGCGCGGACGCCCTCGCCGACGAACTGGACGAGTCGGTGTCCCTCGCGGTCGCCGACCTCGACGGCGTCCGCTTCATCCACCAGGCGACCCGCCGCCGCGCGATGTCCGTGAGCTTCCGCATCGGCGACCTGCTGCCGGCCGAACGCACCGCGCCGGGAGCGCTGTTCGCGGCCGAGTGGGACCAAGTCGACTGGACGCGCTGGCGAACCCGGCTGTCGGCCGACCCGACGAACGCGGCTTTCCCCGCCGTCCCCCCTCAACCTGCGATCCCGTCAACGGACTTGACGGCCTCGGTGGACTCGACGGACTCGGCGGACTCCACGCACTTCGGGGCGAGGGTGGCGCAGGCCCGCCGGGATGGCTGGGCGCTGGACGACCAGTTGATCGAGCCGGGCCTCGTCGCGGTGTCCGTGCCGGTGCGGGACCCCGCGACCGGCCGGGTGGCGTGCGTGGCGAGCGTCGTCAGCCACACCAGCCGGCACACGGCGGCCGACCTGCGCACCACCCTGCTGCCGCGCCTGCGCGCGGCGGTGGCGGCCATGGAGGCCGACCTGCGCCAGGCGCCCCCGCCGGAACCCGGCCCGGCACCCTCGGGCCTGGCGGCCTGGACCACGGCGTCCAAGCACGAACTGGGCCGCGAGTTCATCGAGTCCCTGGCCCGGGGTCTGACCGTACTGACCGCCTTCGGCGAGGGCCGCTCGGCACTGCCGCTGACCGAAGTGGCCCGGGCGACCGGCCTGGCCCGGGCCACGGCCCGGCGGGCACTGATCACCTACGAGCACCTGGGCCTGGTGACCACCGGACCCGACCCCCGCACCTTCACCCTCACCCCGCGCGTCCTGGACCTGGGCTTCCCGGCGCTCTCCCGCACCACACTCCCCCGCCTGGCCACGCCCCACCTCAGGGCCCTCACCGACCGCCTCCACGAGCCGACGGCACTGGCGGTCCTGGCACCCGGCACCGGAACGGAGATCCAGTACACGGCCGGCGCGGGCGCGAGCCGGGTACTGACGGTGGACATCGCGGTCGGCGCCCGCCTCCCGGCCGCCGGCACCTCCCTGGGCCGCGTCCTGCTCGCGGACACCGAAGGCCCCCTGCCCCCCGACCTCGCGGAGATCCGCGCCCGGGGCTACGCCCTGGCCGACGAGGAACTGGAATCAGGGCTGCGCTCCATCGCCGTACCGGTACGCGACCGGACCGGCCGGGCGGTCGCCGCGGTGAACGTGGCCACGCACGCGGCCCGCCGCACCCTCCAGAACTGCGTGACGGACCTGCTCCCCGCCCTCCGCGCCACCGCCGACCACATCCAGACCGACCTCCACACCGCCTCCCGCTTCACCCACGTCCCCCCGTCCTGATCCACGGCCCCGCCCTGATCCGGTACCCTGTGGACCGAGTACAGCGCCTTCGTAGCTCAGGGGATAGAGCACCGCTCTCCTAAAGCGGGTGTCGCAGGTTCGAATCCTGCCGGGGGCACCAGGTCTGACCAGCGCGTTTACCTCTCTGAGGTAGGCGCGCTGTTCGTCGTAGCCATGGCATTAACCATGAATAGGTTCCAGAACCATGGCGAACAGCAAGAGCAAGCGACGTCAGCGCGGCAGCATCCGCCCCAACGGGGCAGGCTTCCAGGTCCGGGTCTACGCCGGGCGCGACCCGCTCACGAAGAAGGACATCTACCTCCACGAGCAGGCCGAGACGGAGACCGAGGCCGAGAAGGTCCGCACGAAGCTCCTGCACCAGGTCGACGAGAAGCGCCACCCCAAGACGCAGGTGACCCTGTCCTTCCTGCTCGATCGCTGGCTCGGCGTCGCCGAACTCGACGAGACGTCGTACGAACGGGCCGAGGGCATCATCCGCAACTACCTCAAGCCCACGTTCGGCGACCTCAAGGCGGGCAAGTTGACAGCCGAGATGCTGGAGCTCTTCTACGCCCGCCTCCGCCAGTGCCAGGAACAGTGCGAAGGCCGGCGCAACGGCAAGACCGACCCCAAGACGAAGCAGAAGCACCTCTGCGAGCCACTCGCCCCGAACTCCGTCCGCAAGATTCACTTCATCCTGCGCCCGGCCCTCAACCGCGGCCTGCGCTGGGGATACGTGACGACGAACGTGGCGGCCCTCGCCGAGCCGCCATCCCAACCCAAGCCGAACCCCGACCCGCCCACTCCCGATGAGGCAGCCCTAGTTCTGAACACTGCCTGGCAGCGGGACCTGGAGTGGGGAACGTTCCTGTTCATGACGATGGTCACCGGCTCACGCCGCGGCGAGATGTGCGCTCTGCGCTGGTCGGACATCAGCCTCGACCGCCTCGAACTCTTCGTGAAGCACTCCAACAACGGTCGCAGGATCAAGGACACCAAGACCCACCAGCGCCGTAAGCAGGCCATCGACGTGATCACGCGTTCCGTCCTGGCCGCCCACCGGGCCCGAGCCGAGGATCGCTGCAAAGCGCTCGGCGGCGAACTCGCCCGTGATGCCTTCGTATTCTCCGGCGAAGCCGACAGCACCGCCCCGCTCGTGCCGTCGAGCGTCAGCCAGCGTTACCGCCGCCTCGCGGAGAAACTGAAGATCCATACCCACCGCCTGAAGGACCTCCGTGCGTACAACGTGACCGAGCTCCTGGGCGCCGGTGCCGACGTACGAACGGTCGCCGGCCGCGTCGGGCACGGCGGCGGAGGTGCGACCACGCTCAAGTACTACGCGGCCTTCCTGGCCACCTCCGACCGCCAGGCCGTCACCGCCTTCGCCAAGCAGCTCCCGGTGCCGGAAGGGCTACTCGCCGAACAGCCGGTCACCACCGTCGTCAACGGGCTCCGTCTGCTCTGCGAGTGCGGCAACGAATCGCTGTGGGCGATGCTCGTGGTCACCGAGGACGGCGCCGAGGCCCTGTGCGGCCAGTGCGAGGCAGCCGTGCAGGCCCGCCCGGACACGGCCGTGGGCCCCATCGGCAAGACCATCAAAGCCGAGGCCGCCCCGCCGTGTGAGCTCGCTCCCTGGGAAGTGATCGCACAGGAACTCGCGGACGCCATCAAGGACGGCACGATGCTCCCCGGCGAGGACGTCCCCACGGTCGGCGACATCGCGCAGGCCCACGGCGTCTCGGTCGGTACCGCGCACCGGGCCTTCACCCAGCTGAAGAAGGACGGCCTGATCGAGGTCAGCCGGGGCCGCCGAGCCGTCGTCCGCCAGTTCCAGGCGACAGCCGGTGTCGCATAGGGTCCGTGCTCTCCACGCTCTCCCCTGCACGAGTTGAGGCCCGTACCGTAGGCCACGGGACTCGCTACGGATGGCGTGTGCCGACCCCGCGCACCCCTGACCCGGGCGATAGCGCAAGTAGGCTGCCGGCATGGCTGATGTGGTTTTCCATGTGCGGCATTCCTGTGGGCACAGCATCTATTGGGATGACGGGGCCTTCGGCGCGATGGCGTCGGGCCATCCGTGCCTGTGGTGTGGGGGCGGGACGGGCACAGCGCCTCGCCCTCCGAAGGGCGTCCGGGTAGTACATCCGAGCGGAAGCAGTACGGGGCACGTCCGACTGGACAAGGATGGATGCTGCCCCAAGTGTGAGCGCCCCGGCGACTTGCGGGGCGCCCAGCACATGACAAGGAACGCGTGCTGCCAGGGAACTACTCCGACCGCCTAGAACTTGATCTACCCAGACGGCACGGCCACCCGCACCGGAGACGGGATCCGGCCCGCGCGCCTGCGATGGGCTGGCAAAGCCGCGAGAACGAAGCCTGCCCTCTGCCCTTCGATCCTTTGAGGGTGACGATTGAGTAACGGCCCGTCAAGTCCTGTACGGTCAGTGCTGCTTGCCCGGGGGCGGCCTATCCAGGCCCCTCGCGCGAGGGCCCGGCATCCGGCCGGTCCCCCGACGTCCGGGAGGACGAGATGGGCAAGCGGAGGAAGCCGCAGGTGGACTGGCGGGCGGTACGGGAACGTATCCGCCTCTGGCTCGGGCCGGTGGCATCCGCCGCGTACTGGACGGCACGCACGATCCGGGAATTCGTCTGGTCCCGGTCGTGACGATGCCCCGGCTCATAACCGGTGAGCCGGGGCATCTCGCCCAGTAGCGGTATGAGCGCCCTCCGCCCTGTCCGGCGGGGGGCGCTCCCCATCCTGGGACCGTCGTATCTACCCTCCCACAGGGCGCACAGTCCGTACTACTCCGTCATGGTGCGTACAAGTCACAGGGCGGCGTGCTGGGGCGGCCAAATCCCGAGCCGTCTGACTGGCCCTGGCACTGACTGACTCCCGCTGCCGCGCATAACCAGCACTCGCTACTGACCGTTCCGCTCCTCCTCAGAGGTCAGCGAGGCTAGCCGGAACACCAAGATCAACTATTGGTGATTTTCGGACTCACCCCAGTACCCCGTCAGGCAGTTGGTGCGTTCACAGCCTGCTGGGGTGTGAGACTGGTGAGCTCGCATATTGAGGTGCCTCGTATCTCGGGCGGCCGTCACTCTGCGTCAACCGCAGATGCGAGCTCACCAGCCACGAGGCCGTAGAAGAAGGGCGAGGGCCCGTCGATTCCCGCCCGCTCCAGGAACAGCCCCTCGTAGTGCTGCAGCAGCTCCATGCCGAAGTCGACCTCCGGGGCCGTCCCGTCTTCTTTAAAACTGCTGAGAAGAAGCTGCGTCCAGCGCTGCTCGGTAGCCGACCACACCACCAGGTGCGTGGGCGCGAAGAACACCCACATGGCGTCGATCTCGTCTGGCAGCGTTGGGGCAGTCAGGGTGTGCGCGATCAGCGGGTCGAGACATTCCACGTAGGGCCGGTCGAAGAAGTGGGAGACGATGAACACCACCCGGGCCCTGTCGGGCGAGGACTTGTACCGCAACTGCTTCGCAGCCTTGGCGATCATCGGCTGGGCCGCCTCGACAACATTGTTCGCTGACACGAACGTTGACCAATGAGTGCCTGGCTCCTCACCTCGTTCCAGTGCCCGCGAGGCCGCTGCGTCGTGCTCGCGGAAGTCACCGGGTATCGACTTCACCTCGAAGTCGGCGAACTCGATACCGTTGCGGCCAAGCAGCGACGACAGCGCGTCGCCGTCGGAGTCCGCCACGCGGTAGACGAGATCCACGCCGCCGTGGACGTCTACGGCGGCCGGCACGATGCCGAGATAGGCAGTCGTCAGCATCGCCGCGAGATGCTCGCCTGCGGCGAGCTTCAGCTTCTTCAGGTTGTCCGCCGGTACGTGCGCCGGCAGTGCCTCTGTCGCCCAGTCCATCACTTCGTAGGTGATGGCGTGGACGTGGGTGCCGATGGCTCCGTCGAGGCTCTTGGCGCTGTCGTCGGTCATGGGCGTGAGTGTGGCAGCACCGTGACGCGGTCGCGATGGGTTTCGGAGAACGGGGACGTACTACTGGCAGGAGACGGCCGCGCCCGACGGCTATGACCTGCCCGACCCCGCGGTGTTCGGCCCGCTGGTCCTCACCGATGACAACGTCGACACCGGCGTCTCCGTGACCGCGAACGACACCAAGACTCCCGTGACCCCCGGCGAGGGCCGGGTGCGGGTGAGGAAGGTCGACGCCGACACCGGTGCCCCCTTGCGTGGTGCGGAGTTCCAGCTGTGGCGGGAGACCAACGGCACCGCCGGCCTGCAGACCACCGGTATCAACCCTGACACCAAGGTCGGTGATCCGTGTGTGACGGGTGCGGCCAGCACCTGCGGGGAGACCGTCCCGACGGGGACGTACTACTGGCAGGAAACGGCCGCTCCCGACGGCTATGACCTGCCTAATCCTGCCGTGTTCGGTCCGCTGGTTCTCACCGACGACAATGTCGACACCGGCGTCTCCGTCACCGCGGAGGACACCAAGACGCCAGAGGACCACGATGGCTCACTCCATCTGAAGAAGTCCGACACCAAGACCGGGCGACCGCTGGCAGGCGCTGTGTTCGAACTGTGGAAGGAGTCGAACGGCCGGCCCGGGCTGCAGACGAACGGCCGCACCCCGGACACCCTGACGGGCACCAAATGCACCACGGACCGCAGGGGCACCTGTGACTTCGACCCCCTCGCGTACGGCACGTACTACCTGCGCGAGACCGCCGTCCCGGACGGCTACGCCCTCCCCGACAACCCGGTGACCGGCCCGTACGTCATCTTCGGCGCCCACGAGGACGTCACGGTCAAGGTCAAGAACAAGCGCGACTGCACGGCAGGCTACGGCGACAAGTGCCACGGGTACGGCAACTCCTGACCTGTCCGGTGACACGACCTCTCCCGGATGGATGTAGCTCGGGAGCAGCCTTCAGCACCTGACCGAAGACGCGGCGATCTCCTGGCGGCGCTGGATGGTCCACACCGAGAAGAAGGCGCCGACGACCAGAGCGGAGATGGCGTACAGGAAGCCGCGGAGCAGCGTCATGGTGCTGGACTCGGCGGTGTAACCGGGCGAGGCGGCGAACGCACCCGCCTGGTCGACGGTCTGCGTGCCCAGCCGCTTGTCGATCGCAGAGACATCGGCGGAGGAGTCGAGTTGCAGGGCCACGGCGGTTGCCTGTCCGGCTGCGGCGGCCGGGATCTCGCCGGGCAGGCCGTAGTGCAGCTTCTGCCACAACGGCAGCGGCGCGTAGACGGCGCCGACGTGGCCGAAGGAGGCGTGGCCGATCGTGCCGACGACGGTCAGCGGGGTGCCGGCCTGGCCGACGGTGAGCCGGTCACCGACGCGGACACCTTCTTTGACGATGTCCTGGCTGATCAGGACGCCGTTGGCGGACGACTTGGACAAGGGCTTGCCCGAGGTCGGGGAAGGGGCGAGGAAGCCCTCGGGCTCCGCTCCGAAGACCGCCAGGTCCAGCTGCTTGGCCCGGGAGCCGGTCAGCTGGGCGTGGACCAGTTGTTGTCCCAGCGGCTCGGCCTTGCGTACGTCCGGCTGCGCGGCCCGCCGCTGCCACGTGGCCTTGGTGACGATGGAGCGGGAGAACAGCTCGCCGGAGGCTGACTTGTCGAATGCCAGATGCGTCGCCGGGAGTCCGCGCAGGGCGGAGACGCCGGAGTCCGCGAGACCTGAGGCGGGGCCGGACAGGATGACACCGAGGACCGCGATCATCGCGACCACGGCACCGATGAGAGCGAAGCGACCACGGGCGAACCGCAGGTCGCGTAGGGCGAGCAACACGTGGATACCCGCTCTGCTCAGGCGCCGACGGCGACGACGGTCTCGAAGGACTCGATCGCACCCGCCATGTCCGGTGAGGAGGACTGGTGCGCCGCACGGAAGGACGGCGACTGCATCCAGGCGCTGAAGGCGTCCTTGGAGGTGAAGTCCATCACCGCCACGTACACGCCTCCCTCGTTCTGCGACCGCAGCAGACGGGCCGAGAGAAGGCCCTCCACACCGGCCAGGTACTGGCCCATGCTCGCCCCGAACTGGTCCTCGAACCCGTCGGCAGCCGCCGCCGGAACGGGATCCGGTTCATCACAGTGAACATCTCTGACATCACTCCACGGATCGGATACAGAGCCGGCATCACTTGCCGACACTCGCGTCAGCATCAAGCACTTTCCCGACGCAACTGTCAGCATGTTGCGCGGCGCGATCCTGTCGGCGTCCGCCCTCCGTGCCCCGCCGGCGTCCAGCCGAAGATGTGGCTGACGACCGGCGCGCCTTCGGCCATCGGCTATTTCGTGAGCGCCGCGACCCGGGAAGGGCGCGCCTCCTGGTGTCCCGGTCCGCAGAGTCGGACCTCGCGCCTCCCCCCGATTCGATCGCCGAACCCGGCTTGACGTGCACGGATCTTTCAATGCACTATTCAAGTAGTTCATTAGTTCAATGGGGGTTGGGGTCGTGGGATTCGATTTCCGGATCGATCGGCGCGGCGGTATCCCCGCGTACGTGCAGATCGTCCAGCAGGTCCAGCAAGCGATGCGTCTGGGGCTGCTGGAGCCGGGCGACCGGCTGCCGACCGCCCGTGCCGTGGTCGAGGCCACGGCGCTCAACCCCAACACCGTGCTCAAGGCGTATCGCGAGCTGGAGTCCCAGGGCCTGGTCGAAACCCGGCGCAGGCATGGGACGTTCGTGACCGGCACGCTCGGCGCATCCACCGCCGACTCCCCCTGGCGTGCCGAACTCGCCGACGTCGCCTCACGGGCCCGCGCCGCCGGGTTGGAGCGCGATGACCTGACAGCACTGTTCGGTGCCGTACTCGAAGATCTCTACGTGTCGAAGGAACCCGATGTCGCATCCCCCCAGCCCTGACGCGGCACTCGCCGCCGTGGGTGTCACCAAGCGGTACCGGCGCAGGGGCTCGGACGTGCTCGACGAATGCAGTTTTCGCATACCCGCCGGAGTGGTGTGCGCCCTCGTCGGACCCAACGGCGCGGGCAAGTCCACCCTGCTGGAACTGGCCGCCGGCCTGCAGCGGCCCACCGCGGGCGCCATCGAAGTGTTTGGTGGCATGCCGCGTGTCGGTCACCCCCGCGTGGCCTATCTCGCCCAGCACCGGCCGATGTTCACGCGGTTCACGGTCGATGAGACGCTACGCCTCGGTGCCCGTCTCAACGGCGACAACTGGGACGCGGAACTGGCCGAGCGTGTCGCCGCCCCCGCCCGATTCCACAAGAGCGACCGTATCGGCGACCTGTCGGGCGGCGAGCGCACCCGTGTCGCGTTGGCTCTCGCCCTCGGCAAGCGGGCGGACCTGCTCCTGCTCGACGAACCCATGGCGGACCTCGACGTCGTGGCCCGCCAGGAGCTGATGGGCCTGCTTCTGGCGCATGTGGCCGACACAGGCGCCACGGTGGTGATGTCCTCCCACATCATCAGTGAGCTCGCGGACGCCTGCGACCACCTGCTGGTGCTCGATCAGGGCGCGACCCGATTGTGCGGCGACATCGACGAGCTCACCGCCTCGCACGCTGTCGTCACCCTTCCGGGACCGGTGGAGCAGTTGGCCGGGCACACCGTGATCGAGTCCCGACCGGCCGGCCGCGGCATCAGCGTGCTGATCCGGCCTTCCGGCGCTCCACTGTCCGCGGAATGGGAGGTGAGGACGCCCTCGCTGGAGGAACTTATCCTCGCCCATCTGGCCACCGGCGAAGTCCCCCGAACGACTCCCTCCGCCTCACTGCTCACCAAGGAATCCGCCGCATGAGCCCCGCCCCCGCCATAGCCTCCGGACTGAAGTCCCCCCTCCCGGGCGGCCGTCTGCCGCTCGTGCGGACTGCCCTTCGGCAGTACTGGATCCCCCTCGCGATCCTCCTGGTCCTGGCCGCACGCACCGGAGCGGAACTGGTGTACCACTACGACGGCTGGGCCGACGCGGTGGCGCTGCGCGACCATGTCGGCAGCCACGCCTACCACTTCGGGCGTTACGTCGACGACGCCCACAACAAGACCGCGAAGCTGCTGTCCGACAACAGCTCGATCGTCTTCCGGCCCGCCCTCTGGTCCGCGGCGCTTGCCGGCCTCCTGACGGCCCGGGAGTGGGAGAGCCGCCTTGTCACCCTGGTCCTGACCCAGTCCGTCACGCCTCGGCGCTGGTTCACCACCCGCTGGGCCACGCTCGCGGCGCTCCTCGTCCTGCTGACCCTGCCGCTCGTCGTCCTGTACCAGCGCAGCGCCGTCCACGCCTATCGGCTCGACCTGCTGGTCCACGGCGCCGACCAGCAGACCGCCTACTTCACCGTCGGGCCCGTCACCCTCGCATACGTCGTGCTCGGCGTCGCCGCCGGAGCCTGGACGGGGACTGTGCTGCGCCGTTCCTGGCTCGCCGTCGTCGCCGCCCCCGCTCTCACCTGGCTGCTCGCCGCCCTCTTGGTCCGCTCACGAGCGGTCCTGCTGGCCGACCCCTGGATTTTCTCCAAGGTTCACGGCTTCCACCCCGGCGGCGTGCTCGGCCTGCAGTTCGACGACCTGCTCCCGCAGGACTCCTACCTCATCAACTCCCTTGATTCCGGGGACTACTGGGGCTATCAGATCGCCTCCAGCGTGCTCGTCCTGGCGCTCGCCGCCCTGCTTGTCGCTGCTGCCCTGCGCGTTCTGCGCCGCCGCACCGCGTAGTTTCCCGGGTGGCGCCGGCCTCGTCGCGCCGTTTCCCGCGCCGGGACGACCTGGCGGATCCGGTACAGCCCTTCGCGGCTGGGTCCGCCGGGCGCACCTCGCCCCCGCGGCCAGCGCGCCGCCTGCGCGCTGGCATGGCGCCGTAATCCCACCGCCTCCGGTCCCTGGGCCACACCCCCCGCACGTCCGTAAGAGCCTGCCGCCCGGTAACAGCTCACTGCGAGACACGCGGTGCTTTGCCCTGCCCTCAGCACGTCACTCGATCCTGCTCCGAGAGGAACCTCCGTGAATCCCTCCGACCACGAAACGCGTCATCACGCCGACGCCGTCGACGGCCACTTGGCTGCGAGGAAGCCTTCCGCCTGGTCCAGTCCTCGCCGGATCGTGTGGCTTCTGGTGGCGGGCAGTCTGCTGAGCTTCGTGAACCAGCTCTCCTCCTCCGATGAGGTGCACGACGTTCTCAACCTCCCCGTTGTCCTCCTGACCGGCGGCGGCATTCTGGCCATGTGCCTCTCGCCGTGGTGGAGCCGCAGCCAGAAGTGGACCGCCGCCGCCTGGCTGCTGGTGCCCAACTGGCTCGCCGCACTGCTGGCCTCGGCGATCGACAGCCACGCCGCCCACTGGGCGCTGACCCTGGCAGCGGTCGGCATCCGCGCCGGCGCCATCCGGTGGCTGTGGCTCTTCCGCACCCCGCCCGCCCCCGACCACGAGTGGTTCCAACTTCCGCGCTGGGCACGCGTCCTGTGTTGGAGCGCCGTGATCCTGGCCGTCGTGTTCGAAGCCGTCCTGTGGGGCATGTCGCTCGAATTCGTCCAGAACAGCGGCATCAAGAGCGGCAGCCTCACCCCCTGACGTCCTCCGGTTCGGTCGTCCCTTCCTCGTGGCTGCCAAGAATGATCACCGAATCCACCCTTCGATAGTCAGTCATGCGATATATATAACGCTCATGACTAACAGGGATGGCCGGCAGCCGATGCGGGAGCCGACGCTGCTGCTGATGGCCGCACTGGCCGACGCACCCCGGCACGGGTACGCACTGATCGCCGAGGTCGCGCAGATGTCGCAGGGCCGGGTACGTCTGCGGGCAGGCACGTTGTACGGGGCGCTGGACCGACTGCTGGAGGAAGGGCTGGTGCGGGTGGAACGCGAAGAGGTCGTCGACGGCCGGGCCCGGCGCGTGTACGCGCTCACCCCGTCCGGCACGACAGTGCTGGACGCCGAGGTGCAGCGGATGGAGGAGGTGGCCCGCGAGGCGCGCCGCCGACTGGGACGCCTCGCGGGCGGCGCCCAGGGGGTGACGGGATGAGCACCGTACTCCTGCGCCTGGCTGTCCGGCTCCACCCCGCCCCCTACCGAGCCGAGATGGGCGAAGAGTTGGAGGACGCGGCGCTCGCCGCCTCCGCCGGTCGAGGCCGGGCCGCGCACATGGCGGAGGCAGCCTCGCTGGCCGCGCACGGGCTGCGGCTGCGGGCGGGGCTCGGCGCCGAGAGCGCCCGTGGCAAAGCACTTGCCGGCCTCGTCCCCCTTGCCCTGGCACTGAGCATCGCCGGAGATCTGGCGTTCAGGATCCTCCAGGCCGACATGTTCCGGCGCGTGCTGAGCTGGGACCAGATGGAGCAGGCCTTCGGCATCTACCAGGCGCTGGCCGGCGTCGCCCTCGCGGCGCTCGCACTGACCGCCCTGCTGGCCGGACGGATCCCAGCGGCCAGAGGCCTGGGAACGGCCGCCGCGGCAGCCACCGCATGGTCGGGGGCCGTGGCCGTGTCGCACGCGCACCAGGGCTCCGCGTCGTGGCTGCTCGCCGGGACCGCAGGGCCGCTCCTGGCCTGCGCGTTGTTGTGGGTGGCCCCGCTGCACCTGACCCCCGGACCGGGCGACCGTACGGCCTGGTCGGTCGCGGCCGCGGCTCTTCTGGCGCTGGTGGTGCTGAACAAGGTTCCCGGCTCGAACGTCTGGGGCGTGACGGACCTGGCCATGCTGCTTGCTGCGGGTCTCGCGGCCCCACGAAGCCGCCCGGCGGCCTGGGCCGGACTGGTCGCCCTGCTGCCGCTCTATCCCATCGCCGCCTTCCAGCTGTCCCAGCAGACGGGCCTGGTCTTCACCACACGGATCGAGGCAGGCGTCGTGCTGGCATGCGTGGCCGCCGTGCTGGCGTTCTGCACCCGGGGCAGGACTACACCGCGGTCCGGACACCGGGCTCCGGGCGGTGACGGCCCGCACGCGGACCCCAACGACGGTCCGCTCCCGTCCTGAGACTCGATGTTCACGGCAGGTGGCCCGCCGCGGACACGGTGGGGTGAGCGGCGGCCCTTACGTGGAAGCAGTGTCCACAGGTGTGTGCCGAAGGGCCTCTGCCTGTGCAGCAGATTGCGAGGATCCCCCCTTGGCCGCACTGCACATGCGCTGCCGGACACCCGTTGGCAGCATGGCGCCATGGCAACGACACCGAAGCCCGCGACGCCAACTGTTGTCAGTCAGCAGCATGAGGTTCTGGACCGCCTTCCGTTCTCCGACCGACAGGACTTCGAGGACGCGGTCCGCGGGCTGATCGCCCGTCGTGAACCGAACGCCGTCGAAGCGGATGGCGGTGGCGTGTTGTGGGACAACGACACCTACGGCTTCCTCGACGGTGACGCGCCGGACACCGTGAACCCGAGCTTGTGGCGGCAGTCGAAGCTCGCCTCTATCGATGGCCTGTTCGAGGTCGTCCCGGGCATCTACCAGGTGCGCGGGCAGGACCTGTCGAACACGTCGTTCATCGAGGGCGACGAGGGCGTGATCGTCATCGACACTTTGCTGTCGGTCGAGACGGGCGCGGCTGCGCTCGCCCTGTACCGGGAACACCGCGGCGACCGCCCGGTGAAGGCGATCGTCTACACCCACTCGCACGCTGATCACTACGGAGGCGCCAAGGGCTTCGTCTCCGCCGATGACGTGGATTCCGGGCGGGTGCGGGTCTTCGCTCCCGAGGGCTTCGTGGAACACGCGGTCTCGGAGAACGTCTACGCCGGTGTGGCGATGAACCGCCGCGCCGCCTACATGTACGGCGCTGCCCTGGCCCGCGGCCCGCGGGGCCAGGTGGGATCTGGCCTCGGACAGACGATCTCCACCGGAGAGGTCTCGTTTCTGCCGCCCACGGACACGATCTCCGAGACGGGGCACCAGGAGATCGTCGACGGCGTCCGGATGGTCTTCCAGATGGCGCCCGGCACCGAGGCACCGTCGGAGATGCTCATCTACCTGCCGGACTTCAAGGCGCTGTGCGCCGCGGAGGACGCCACCCACAACCTGCACAATCTGCTTACGCTGCGTGGTGCAGTGGTGCGCGATCCCCACGCCTGGTCGCATTACCTCACCGAGACCATCGACCTGTTCGGCGACGACGTCGACGTCGTGTTCGCTTCGCACCACTGGCCCACCTGGGGAAACGAGCGGGTCCTGAAATTCCTGGGGAACCAGCGCGACCTCTACGGCTATCTGCACGACCAGACCCTGCGCATGCTGAACAAGGGCCTGACCGGCCCCGAGATCGCAGAGGCGATCACCCTGCCGCCGGTGCTGGAGAGTGCCTGGAACGCACGCGGCTACTACGGATCGGTGAGTCACAACGTCAAGGCGATCTATCAGCGCTACCTCGGCTGGTTCGACGGCAACCCCGCTCATCTGTGGGAACACCCGCCGGTGGAGAAGGCCAAGCGCTACCTCGAGCTCGGCGGCGGCTCGGACGCCGTCGTCGCCAGGGCCCGCGAGGCATTCGACGCCGGCGACTTCCGCTGGGCTGCGGAACTCGGCAATCACGTTGTCTTCGCCCAGCCCGACCATGCCGCGGCCCGTGAACTGCTGGCCGACACGTACGAGCAGCTCGGCTACGGTTCCGAGAACGGGACGTGGCGCGACTTCTACCTCTCCGGGGCCACGGAACTGCGTGACGGCCAGTTCGGGACACCGACGGAGACCAACGCGCCCGACGTCATCGCCCATCTCTCCCCAGAGATGCTTTTCGACGCCCTCGCCATCCAGGTGAACGGCCCAAAGGCATGGGACGAGAATCTCTCGATCGACGTCGTGCTCACTGACACCGATACCCGCTATCGGCTGCGGCTGGCCAACGGGCTGCTCGTCTACAGTTCGGCACCGCAACGCGGTGCCGCCGAAGCGACGATCACCGGGACGAAGAAGATGCTGCCGGTACTCGCCTCGGGCGCCGTGTCCCCGGAGAAACTCGCTGAAACGGGCATCCAGGTCAGCGGTGACACCTCCGTGCTCGGCCGCCTGACAGCCGTGCTCGACCCGGGCGACAAGAACTTCGCCATCGTCACCCCCTGAATGCGGGCCCACCCTCAGAGCCGCTCAAGAGGCCTTCGCGCCGAGTTTGGGCAGTCTGCCGTAAGGGATGGCCTCCGCTCACCGCGACGGGACCGCAGCTGGGGGCAGCCGGTGTCCCAGCAGATGTGCAACGGAATCCTCGCTCCGCCGTTCTCCTCGACCATCTCGACCATCTCGGCGAGCCGGACCCGGACTTGACCATCGTGACCCCCTGACACCGCAGGACTTGGCCGCCGTCTCCACCCGCGCACCACGGTCCGTACCATCCGCGAAGGAGGCGGGCACGGCGTGCGACGGCTTCCCCGCGGCTCCACCGGGCTCACCCGGCCGACGCGGTCGGACCTGGGCGCGGGCTTTGTCACCGGGCTGTTCTCCATCCCCGAGGGCATGGCGTACGCCTCCATCGCCGGCTTCAACCCGATCGCCGGCCTGTACGCGGGTATCGCGCCCGCGATCGTCGGTTCGCTGACCGCTCGCACGGTCCTGATGGTCACCACGCTCACCAGTGCCATCGCCCTCACCTCGCAGAGCGTTGTGAAGGAAGTGGGCCTGGACCCCGCCGCCCCCGGGACCATCGCCACACTCACCGTGATGGCGGGCGTGGTCATGGTCCTGATGGGGGTGCTGCGGCTCGGGGCGGTGATGAGCTTCGTCTCCAACGCCGTGATGACCGGCTTCGCCACCGGCATCGCGCTGCAGATCATCACCGGCACTCTCAAGGACGCCACCGGCTACCGGCCACAGGGCCACAATCGGCTGTACCAGCTCGGCGACTGGCTCGTGCACATCGGTGACTGGCAGCTCGCGGCGACGCTGGTCTCCATCGCCACCATCGCCGTCTGGGTCCTCTGCAGCCGGGTGCGGCGGCTGGCACCGGTGGCACTGCTGATCGCCATGGTCGTGGTCAGTGTCGCCGTCGCCGTCCTCGGCACGGACGTCGAGCTGGTCCGCGACATCGCGCACATCCCGGCCTCCCTGCCCGGTGTGTCCCTGCCCGACCTGTCGGCCGTACCGCACCTGGTCGGCGGGTCCGTCGCCGTCGCACTGGTCGCGCTGGCACAGGCGGCCGGCATCGCCTCGTCCGTGCCGAACCCCGACGGCTCGCGGTCCTCGGTGAACGGCGACTTCACCGCGCAGGGGCTGGCCAACCTCGCCGGGGGTCTCCTCCAGTCGCTGCCGGCGGGCGGGTCCCTGTCGCGCACCGGCGTGGCTGTTTCCTCGGGAGCACGCACCCGCTGGGCGGGCGTCTTCTCCGGAGTCCTGCTGGCCCTGGTGGTCCTCATCTGCGCCCCCTTGGCCGAGCGCATTCCGATGCCGGTCATCGGTGGGCTGATCCTGGTCGTAGGCGGGGAGCTGATCTGGGGCAGACGTCACGACATCCTGCTGGTCCTGCGGACGTCGCGGCTGTCCTCGGCCGCCATGGTGCTGACCTTCCTCGCCACCACGCAGCTGCCGCTGCAGCAGGCCATCGTGCTCGGCGCGGTCGTCTCGCTGCTGCTGTACTGCGTCCAGGCGGCCCGCCAGGCCCGATTCCTCGCCCTCACCCGCGACACCGCGGGCCGGTGGCACTTTGCCGACCCGCCCGACCGCCTGCCGCCGGGCGAGGTGACAGTCCTCTACTACGGCGGCGTCAGCCTCTTCGCCGAACTCCCCGGCATCGAAAGGGCACTTCCCCTCACCACGAAAGCCCGTCACGCGGTGCTGATCCTCGTGGTGCGGGGGGCACCGGACGTTCCCTCCTCATCCATGGTGAAGGCGATCCGCCGCTACGCCGGACAGCTGAGCGAGGAAGGGGGACGGCTGATCCTCGCCGGCGTCACACCGGGCCTGGCCCACGTCCTGCGCGTGACCGGCATCGACCGTGACCTCGGAGAGGGCGGCCTGGTCCCCGCACAGGAAGTGGTCTTCGAGCCCCTGGACAGAGCCTTGGCCGACGCCCACGCCTGGATCGCGGACCGGTCCAGTGGGGCGGCTGAGGAGAACGGTGTATGAGCAACACTGCCGCAGGCCGATGCCCGAGGTCGGCGGAGCTGCTTTGGGCTGGAGCTGCTTTGGCGCGAGTGATCATGACCCCGTAAGCGTCCGGCGTGTCAGGCAGTCGTGGACCTGCCCGGTGAAGCACGCCGTTGGGGCCATGATCTTCGAGGCTCGCGCCAAAGCGGCTGCCGAAAACCGTGGAGCCGACCACCCCACCCCCGACGTACCTCTTCTCCCGCCTCAGCTGGCTGACTGCTCTGAGCAGGGCGGAGACACGAGCGCAGGCCCGGCCGGGGCTGGGCCGCGCGCGGGGAGCGGAGCGAGCCGGCTTGATGAGCTAGAGAAATCCGTAACTCTGGTCTGCCTGAAGCCGTGTTCCGTCTCTAGGTCTGCTGCACGACCGGGTAACGGGCGAGGTCAGGATGTCACCCGATCGTCCAGGAGACCCCCTGATAGGCCACACCACGGAACCTCCGAGGTAGCCGTGTTTCTAGCCCTGAACCACAGACGAAACCTGCACTCACAGACACTCCAGGTGTCATCATGAAGACGAAAGATGCAGGTAGGAGCCACTGGCTACAGGCCCTGTTGCTCTCCTAAAGCGGGTGTCGCAGGTTCGAATCCTGCCGGGGGCACCAGTTCAAAGGCCCCTCACCTACGGAAATCCGTAGGTGAGGGGCCTTTGACATCCACTGCTGACATCAACGAGGGCAGTCAGTGGCCCAGGATCTCCATCACGACGCGGGGCGCGACACCGGCCGCTGTGAGGAGGGTGGCCGGATCGGCCGTGCACCGCCCTTCAGGGAGTCCGGCTCCGTGGCTGGGCCTGAGCTCTGTTTGCCGACTTAAACTCCGAAAGTGGCCCATGAACGAGGCCGGGTTGGCCCTTGGCTCGACGCTGGCCACGGACAAGGCTCGTACACGTGCGGCAGAACCGCAGCACAGGGCACATCCCGTCCGGCAGATGCCCACAACTGGGTCACGATCGCAGCGCTCACTCGTCGACGAGCACGGGCAGCGCTGACGGCACCGGGCTGGGACTCGCTTTCACACGATGCGGCAACGCCTGGGACCGCGCCGCACGTCCACATCCTTGAGCGCGGTCATGCTTCTCGCGCGTCTTCGCTGCGCGAGGCAATGGAATCAGAGGTATCACCATGCAAGCACAGCGAACCAAGCGCCTTTTCGCGGTCTCCGCGGCCGGCTTTCTGATGGCTGGCGGCGCCGCGATCGGCATGGCCGGAACCGCTGCGGCGGCTCCTCCCGCTCATGCGTCCTCCTACTCGCACCACTTCGACCGCGACTGCGATGACGGGTGGAACAACAGGTGGGACGACGGGTGCGACAACTACGGCGGGTACGACCACGGCGGCTACGACCACGGCGGCTACGACCACGGCAATGACCGGGGCGGCGACCACGGCGGCTACGACCACGGCGGGTACGGCCACGGCGGTGACCGCGGCGGCGACCATGGTGGTGGCCGAGGCGGTGACCACGGTCGCAACTGATCGGGCTCGGTGAAGGAGCGGTGTGCGTCTCGTCCTCGGGACGCACACCGCGCTCTTTTCCCGCACACCACGCCTTCCGGGCTGCTCGTTCTACTCCCTGCGCCGGCCCGGGGCCGGCGCGCGCCGGATGAGGCGCCGTTCGGGAATCTCGGCCAGAGCGGCTGGTGGCGGCGCCGTTCCGGGCGGCGCGGCGAGCCGGGAGCCGTAGCGCCTGGCCAGCGGGTCCGCGCTGATCCCGTGGGCCACGACGCTGAGCAGCACCGTGAACGCGATCGTCGCGACGGCCGGCCGCACCGCAGGCCCGGCCAGGTCTTCCAGCGCAAGCAGCCCGAAGACGACCGACGCCAACCCGCGTGGCCCGAACCAGCCCACGAACAGCACGGCAGGCCGGCCAAGGCCCGCCCCGGCCAGCGCGATCCACACGGGCAGCATCCGGACCACCGTCAGGCTGAGCACCGCGTACAGCACCGTCTGCCAGGTCAGGGCGCCCAGCGCGGGCGCGACCGCGACCACCCCGAAGACCAGCCACACCAGCAGCGACAGCAAGGCACCGGTTTCCTCGAGGAAGGGAACCAGTTTCGCCGTCGGGGCGCCCGCGGCGGTGAACGCAAGGCCGCCGACGAACGCCGCGATGAACCCGTTGCCGTCCAGCGCCACCGACGTGGCGTAGCAGCACAGCGCCAGGCCGAGCACCGCAGCGCCCACGAAGCCTTCAGCCACCCGGCCCCGGCCGCAACCCACCTTGCTCAGCAGGCCACCGCCACCGCCGACCACGACCCCGACCAGCAGACCCAACGCCAGCGCGGCCACCGCCTGCCCGGGCCCGGTGGCGCCGATGTGCTCGGCAGTGGACGCCCCCGCGATGGCGACCAGCACGACCGGGGTCGCGATGCCGTCGTTGAGTCCGCTCTCGACGTTGAGCAGCCGCCTGATCCTGACCGGAACCGCCCGGTTGGCCATCACCGGAGCACCCAGCGCCGCATCCGTGGGCGCCAGGGCCGCGCCGACGAGCAGGGCAAGCGGGATACTCGCCGTCCCCGGCAGGAAGAACGCGGCCAGCGTGCCGAGGCCGATGGACAGCGGCAGTCCGATGAGCAGCAGCCGCAGGCACAGCCCCAGATCGGCCCGCAGCTCACGCAGCCCGACCCGGGACGCGTCGGAGAACAGCACCAGCGCCAGCGTCGCCTCGGCCAGTACCTTCACCACCTCCCCACTGGGAGTGATCCCCAGCGGCGCCAGCGGACCGTGGGTCAGCAGCACGCCCACGGCGGTGAACACGATGGGCGCGGTCATGTCGAAGCGTTCCAGCCGCGCCGACAGCATCCCCCACGCGAAGACCAGCCCGGCGATGATCGCCAGATCCGCGACCGTCACGGCATCACCTCGCCTCGGCCACGGCGGCGTCGGCTGAAAGGCGCCGAGTTGGCGAGCGGTCGGGACCGGGTTCGTCTCCGCACCCGGCGATGCGTCGAACCGCGAGGAACCGGATGCCGTGAGCGGTCCGTCGCCGGTCCGGAGCAGCCGAACCGGGGCGCTCCGATCCCGGTCATGCCGGCCGCCTCCCCCGGCCATTGGCACCGGCGGCGCACAGGCTTTCGAGGCGATGCGCCGAGTCACGGAACAGCTTGTCGATGTGGCGCCGTCCCGCCCGGAGAAGCAGGCGTACGAACGGTCCGCCGTCAATGGCGAGCGTCCAGTCGACCCTGGTTCTCGTATCGGTGAGCGGCGTCAGCGTCCACTGCTCCATCAGAGCGGAGACGCCCGGCACGTTGGCTTCGTGGACCCGGTAGGCGAAGCGCTCCTCCGGGGCCCAGACGATGACCTGCTCGCGTGCTCGTACGAGTCGGTACAGGCGGAAGGAGCGCATGCTGCCCACACCGTAGGGCGGCGGTCCCTCGTAGTGGACGTCGTCGGCGGGCGCGAACCAGCGGGGCCAGTTGTCGGGACGGGCGGCGATCTGGTCGAAGAGGGCGGCGGCCGGTGCCCGCAGTTCGCCGGTACAGCTTTGCCGGAAGGGGGCGTTCCCCAGGAAGGCGAGATCCTCGGGTCGCAGTCGGTATGTCATGGTCCGCGAAGTCCTCTTGTGATCGGGCAGGTTGGGACGTTCATGCGTCGGCGGTCCTGGTGGTCAGACCAGGACGAGGAGGGCGATCAGGGCGAGGAAGGTGACGGCGCCGGCAGTGACGATGGCGGTGAAGCCGACAGGGGCGAAGAGGCCGGCATCGAGTTGACGGTCGACAGCCCGGTAGCGCCAGGTGCCGTAGGCGGCCACCAGGAGACCGGCGACGAGAAGGATCACTCCCGCGGCGACGGCCCGCTCACCACGGTCAGGGGCGAACTTGGCGATCGCTATGCCGAGTGAGGAGACGCTGATACCGGTGCGCAGCCAGGCCAGGTAGGTGCGTTCGTTGGCCAGGTGGTCGCGGGCGGTGCTGCCGGTGTTGGGGCGCGGTTTGCCGGTGCCTTTCATGCCTCCTCCCGCAGTGGCAGAGGTGGCCTGATGTTCTTAGTGTGGAGGGTGTGCCGCCGTACCGCAGCCAGGTGCCGCAGGCAGCGGGGCCGGCCCGGTCGATCGCCTCATTCGGCGACACCTTCACCAATGCCTCGGAGGATCCGGGGAAGAGTGCCGACCCATGACGCTGTGCGCCGGCCGGCGGGACGGAGGGCCTCATGTCGCAGCCGTCGTGGAGGGAGTACCGGCCGGGGGCGGCGTTTCCGGGTGTGATCGGACGGACCGCCGAGGAGTCGCAGCCCGCGTGGCCGCAGCCGCTGCGGGCGACGCCGGGCGCACCGAACGTCATGTTCATCGTGCTGGACGACACCGGGTACGGGCAACTGGGGTGCTAAGGCAGTCCGATCGCCACGCCCAACCTGGACTCCCTGGCCCAAGGCGGGTTGCTGTACAGCAACATGCACACGACGGCCCTGTGCTCACCGTCGCGCTCGTGCATCATCACCGGACGCAACCACCACGCGAACGGGATGGCCGGCGTCACCGAGATGTCCACCGGTTTCCCGGGGTACAACGGGCAGATTCCGTTCGAGAACGGCTTCCTCTCGGAAATGCTGCTCCAGCACGGCTACAACACCTACATGGTCGGCAAGTGGCATCTGATGCCCTCCGAGCAGGAGTCGGCGGCCGGCCCGTACGACCGCTGGCCGCTGGGGCGCGGCTTCGAGCGGTTCTACGGCTTCCTGGGCGGCGACACCAGCCAGTGGTATCCGGAACTGGTCCACGACAACCACCAGATCGAGCCGCCGGCCACACCGGAACAGGGCTACCACCTGACCCCCGACCTGGTGGACAAGGCGATGGCGTTCGTCGCCGACGCCAAGCAGGTCGCCCCGGACAAGCCGTTCTTCCTGAACCTGTCCACCGGCGCGACCCACGCCCCTCACCACGTGCCCAAGGAGTGGGCGGACCGCTACCGGGGCCGGTTCGACGAGGGCTGGGACGCCTACCGCGAGGCCGCCTTCGCCCGGCAGAAGGAGCTCGGCGTCGCTCCCGCGGACGCCCGGCTCTCCCGCCACGATCCGGACGTGCCCGAGTGGGACTCGCTGAGCCCGGACGCACGGCGCCTGGCGGCACGGATGATGGAGGTCTACGCGGGATTCCTCAGCCACACCGATCACCACATCGGGCGGCTGCTCGCCTTTCTCAAGGAGATCGGCGAGTTCGACAACACTCTGATCATGATGGTGTCCGACAACGGCGCCAGCCCGGAGGGCGGCGTCACCGGCACCGCCAACGAGGCACAGTTCTTCAACAACGCCCCCGAGCCGCTGGAGGACAGCCTGCGCTCCATCGACGACCTCGGCGGGCCCACCACCTTCAACCACTACCCCTGGGGCTGGACGTGGGCCGGCAACACCCCCTTCAGAAGGTGGAAGCGGGAGACCTACCGCGGCGGCGCCAGCGACCCGTTCCTGGTCCACTGGCCCGAGGGCATCGGAGCACGCGGGGAGATCCGCACCCAGTACGCGCACCTCATCGACATGGTCCCCACGGTGCTCGACGCCCTGGGCATCGAGCCGCCGTCCACCATCCGGGGAGTGACCCAGTCGCCGCTGCACGGCGTGAGCTTCGCCCACACCTTCGACGACGCCGACGCACCGGGCAACCACCACACGCAGTACTTCGAGATGATCGGGCACCGTGCCATCGACCACGACGGCTGGCGAGCGGTGTGCCCGTGGCCGGGCCCTTCGTTCGCCGAGTCCGGCCGCCCGTTCGGCACCCCGATCACCGTGCAGGACCTCACCGACCTGGACGCCCATCACTGGGAGCTCTACCACGTGGACGAGGACTTCGCCGAGACCCGCGACCTGTCCGCCGAGCAGCGCGACAAGCTGGTGGAGATGGTCGCCCTGTGGTACGTCGAGGCCGGCAAGTACAACGTGCTGCCCATCGACGGCAGCGCCGTACAGCGGATGATGACCCAGCGCCCGCAGATCACCGAGGCCCGCACCAGCTACACCTTCCGCCCCGGCACCCAGAGCCTGCCGAGCGCGGTCACCCCGCGCGTGCTCAACCGCCCGCACAGTGTCACCGTCGACGCCGACCTCCCGGCGGGCGCCGAAGGCGTACTGGTCTGCCAGGGCACCGACGCCGGCGGCTGGACCCTGTTCATCAAGGACGGCCGACTGCACTACACCCACAACTACGTCCGCCGCGCCCTGCACCGTCTGACCGGCGCGGACCCTGTCCCGGAGGGCCGTCACGAGCTGCGGTTCGAGTTCGAACCCACCGGCAAGCCCGACATCCAGCACGGCAAGGGCACCCCCGGCAAAGCCCAGCTCTACATCGACCGTCAGCTGGCGGCCGAGACGGAGTTCCCCCTCACCACCCCGGTCATGTTCAACCCCGGCGGCCTGACGTGCGGCCGCAACCCGGGCTCCGCCGTGGACCCGGCCTACACCTCACCGTTCCCGTTCACCGGCACCCTGCACAGCGTGACGGTCGACCTGTCCGGAGAGCTGATCACCGATATGGACAGCGAGATGCGCATGCACATGGCCCGGCAGTAGGGCGGGGCCGCGAAGGCTCAGCCGGCGTCGTCCAGGAGCAGGCCCAGCTGAATATCCAGCCACGCCTGCTCCTGCCGCCATCTCTCGGCGGCGCTGACCAGGTGCCGACTCAGGGCCCGGACCGTCAGTGACCGCCACGGGCGGCCGTTCAGGAGAGCCGCCAGCGCGGCCACACGCTCGTCCGCTCCGGGAAGGGGCGGACGAGCGTCCACGCGGTCCATGGCCGCCAGCGCGCGGCGGCACAGCGCCTCGGGGCGGAGCGACTGCCACGCGTAGGGCGCCAGCGCCTCACATACCGAGGTCACACGGACGTCGTCCCTGGCAACCAGCCACACCATTCCGCTCGCCCCTTCCGCCCGAACGAAACCGGGCAAAACACTCATCATTCGCACCCATGGTAGGCAGCCGGCCCGCCGAATCCACCGGGCGGTGACCTACCTCACGAAGAACGTCGACCGCGCCTGCGACGCGTGAGTGCGGTAACAGTCCGCCACATTGCGAGCGGGTCACACCACACCGCGCGTGGCATACTCAAAGTATGGCAACCCGGAAGATCACCATCACCGTGCCGGAAGAGCTGGTGGAATCGATCAAGGAACGCGTCGACGCGCGCGGCGTGTCCGGCTACATCGCGGCCGCCGCCGCTCATCAGGACGCCATGGACCGACTGCGCGAGTTGGCCGAACGCCTCGAAGAAGAGCACGGCGCCGTGACGGACGACGAGCAGCAAGCAGCACTGGACCGCATCGCCGCCATCGACGGCTGGCATGACGAGCAGCGATCACATTCGGACGAGGCCGCGTGAGCCGCGCCACCCGAGCGAAGCTGCACCGGCCGCGACAGCGCGTCTTCGTGTTCGACTCCGAGGCTCTCTCCAAGGCGGTTCAGGGCGATCGGGAGATGGCTGCGCTGATCAAGACGGCTCCACGGCTCGACATCCCGATCCTCACCTCTGCGCTCACGACCTTGGAGGCATGGGACCCTCGCGAAACGTCGAGGCAGGCACTGTGGAACTGGACGCTGTCCCGGATCCGCATCGCGCACACGGACGACCAGGTGATCGCCATGGCCCGGGACATGCTGAAGGCGGCCGGCCTGCATGGACACAAGTACGCCATCGACGCCGTCCTGGCAGCTGTGGCCGGACGGGAAGCCGCGCAGGGAGCCCAGGCAACCGTCTTCACCTCCGACACCGACGACATGAGTCAACTCCTCGCGGGACACTCCGTGCGAGTCGAGAAGGTCTGACGAGAAGCCGCTCGCGCCTCACCCCGACCACTCGCCAGTTCCCCGAGCAACCCGGGTACTCGTCGGACGACGCAGTGACCGCGTTCGTTCAGCCGGTTCAGGTGACGAAAGCCCCATCACGTCAGCATGAAACGCCCGTGGTCACCCGGCATGGACGAAGCAGGGTCTTGCCTACACGCCGCTGCCACCGAAAGGCAGTTCACCCGGTGGCGAACACTCCGGCAGGCACCATGCGCGCGAGCGAGCGAAGAGCGCCGGGGGCACACGCATCACTTCGCCTCCCTGGGGTTTCTTCCCCATGGAGGCGTCCTATCCGGCCTCGGACTCCTCGTCCGGGGCCGTTTGCTTGAGCGTTCGATTCACGTCATCCGCTCGCGAACCGCGATCGCGGCACCTGGGTTCAGTGCCCGAGATGTCGCACGGCCGACCGCGGCAGCCGACTCCGCTGACCGCCTGCCCGGTCAGCCGGGCATTACGGGGGACAGGAAGACCTCCGTGCGGTGTGTTCCTGGACAGCTCCACCACATCGGAGGTCTTCGCCATGATCAAGGCCCCGGCTCCGTTGACAAGGCTCGTGATCAATACAGCTAGCGGCCGCGTCGGCGGCCCTTGGCGCGGCGGGGGTAGGGGAAGAGGCGGGGGCGGCGTTTGGCGGCCACGTCCTCTATCCAGCCGAAGAGCAGGATCGCCAGGCAGATCAGCGGGACGGCGATCACCAGCGGAGTCCAGTGGCTCGACAGCAGCCACTGCGCGTGGTCGTAAAAGAAGGCGTTGCTCCACAGCGGGTCGATCAGCGGCTCGGTCAGCACGAGGGCGAAGGCGTGCCACAGGTAGACGGTGACCGCGCGGGAGTTGAGCAGGCTGATCACGCCGTTGAACCGCTCCAGCGGTTTGGGCCACTGCTCCCAGGAGGGGCTCAGGTGGAGCAGCAGCAGCACCGCGCCGAACGACCAGATCGCCTGGGCGACCGGTACCGCCTCCAGGTCGTGCCCGAGCCGGGGGTTGTCCACCGGCGACCGCAGCAGCCACCAGCAGCCGAACATGAGCACCAGCGGTGCGACGGACGGCACGACGTACTGCGGGATCCTGCGGAGCAGCCCCTCCTGGTGGGCCATGCCGAGCAGCCAGCAGGCGCCGAAGGTGGTGAAGTCGGTGGCGGCCTGCATCAGCCGGCCGGCCTGGTCGACCAGGCCGGAGTTGATGAAGAACGCCAGCACCAGCGGCACCAGCAGGGTGACCCAGGGCTGCCTGCGCATCGCCTTGAGCATGAGCGGCGACAGCAGCACGTACCAGAGGTAGGCGCGCAGGTACCACAGCGGCACACAGATCTGTTCGGCCCAGGAACTCGGCAGGTGCCCGCCGAAGGTGTGCAGCGAGGCCCCGAAGGGCGGCTCGCTGAGCGGCAGGACCCAGTAGGCCAGCTCGCCCCACCACCAGCCGGGGTGACCGTCGTAACGGGGGCCCCAGCCCGCCAGCAGCATCAGCGGCACCACGACCGCGCCGAACAGCCACATCGGCGGCAGCAGACGGCGCAGCCGGCCCCGGATCACGCTGAGCGCCGGCCGCTTGAGGGACCGCGCCATCAGCGACCCGGCCAGCGCGAACATGACGCCCATGGAGGGGAAGACGATCGGCAGCCAGGTCCAGCCGAAGTTGTGATAGACCACGACGCGGACCAGGGCGAGCGCGCGCAGCAGGTCGAGGTAGCGGTCGCGGCCGGGCTTGGGCGCGGGGGCCGGGGCGGCCTCGGTCTCCGGGCCGCGCTGCGTGGGGATCATGCCGGGGGCCATCACCCGCAGGGCGACGGTGTCGGAGGAGTCCCGGATGCCGAAGGCGCCTGGTTCGGCGGTGCTCATGAGGACATCGCCCCCGTCGTGACGTCGAGCCCGACCTCACCGGTGCGCTTCAGCTTCTGCCAGCGCAACCGGCCCCCGGTCAGAGCGGTGATGGCGGACTGCAGCAGCACCATGTACATGAGCACCCGGTAGACCACCTGCTGGGCCGGCAGCGTGATCAGGTGCCAGGCCTTCTCCCGGTCCAGGTGGAAGGACCACCAGGCGCACACGGCCTGCAGGGCCATCACCGCGAACCAGGCGGCCAGGGTCTTGTACGCGTCGACGAAGACCACGCCGTAGACCATGCCGATGTCGATGGCGGGCGCGAGCAGCGGGGTGACCACCATGAACAGGGCGACGAACGGCAGGCCGACCCGGCCGAAGTGGCCGGCGGGGCCGCGCTCCAGCAGCGAGTGCCGGTGTTTCCACATCGCCTGCATGGTGCCGTAGCTCCAGCGGTAGCGCTGCGACCACAGCTGCTTCATGCTGACGGGCGCCTCGGTCCAGGCGCGGGCGTTCTCGGAGTAGACGACCTTCCAGCCGGCCCGGTGCAGGGCCATCGTCACGTCGGTGTCCTCGGCGAGCGTGTCGTCGCTCATGCCGCCCGCCTGCTCCAGCGCCGAACGGCGGAAGCCGCCCACGGCGCCGGGGATGGTCGGCATGCAGTTGAGCACGTCGTACATGCGGCGGTCGAGGTTGAAGCCCATCACGTACTCGATGTGCTGCCAGGCGCCGATCAGGGTGTCGCGGTTGCCGACCTTGGCGTTGCCGGCCACCGCGCCGACGCGCGGGTCGCCGAAGGGCTGCACCAGCTCACGCACGGTGGACGGTTCGAAGACCGTGTCGCCGTCCATCATGACGATCAGGTCGTACGAGGCGGCGGCCACACCGGTGTTGAGGGCGGTCGGCTTGCCGCTGTTCGGCTGCTGGATCAGCCGGACCATCGGCAGGTCGAGTTCCCGCACGATGGCGGCCGTGTCGTCGCTCGATCCGTCGTCGACCACGATCACTTCGATGGGGTGGTCGCTCGCGGCCAGGGAGAGCAGGGTGTTGGTGATGCACTCCTGCTCGTTGTACGCGGGCACCACCACGGTGACCGGTTCGGTGACCGGATCGCCCCAGGAGAAGCCCGGTTTGCGGGTGCGCCGCACGTGGACGGCGGAGAGCACCAGCATCAGCGCGAACCGCGCCATGACCAGCACGCCGACGACCGCGAGCAGGGCGACCAGCCACGGCATCAGCTCCACCGAGAAGGTGGTGCACCACAGGAACGCCTTGCCGACCCAGAGGTTGTAGCTGGTGACCCTGGTGTTGGCGGAGCCGGTGCCGAGCGCCTCGCCGGTGGTCTTGAAGGTGTAGCCCTGGGCCTTGAGCTTCTCGATGATGATCGGCAGCGCGGCCAGCGTCTGCGCCCGGTCGCCGCCCGCGTCGTGCAGCAGGATCATCTCGCCCTGGCCGGGGAGGTCGGGCATGGCGGACTTGACGATGGCGTCGACGCCGGGGCGCTTCCAGTCGTCGGTGTCCTTGTTGATGAAGGCGGTCAGGTACCCCTCGGACCCGGCCTGCTTCGTCACCGGCCACGACCAGTCGTCCAGCGCGTCCACGGTGGAGGAGTAGGGCGGGCGGAACAGGCTGGAGTGGATGCCGGCGACACCGGCCAGCGCGAGCTGGGTCTCGCCCAGCTCCCAGGTGAGCCGGGTGCCGGAGTGCAGCGCGAGGTCGGGGTGGGTGAAGGTGTGCAGGCCGATCTCGTGGCCGCCGGCCACGATCTGCCGGATCAGCGACGGGTTGCGGGTGACCATCGAGCCGGTGACGAAGAAGTCGGCGCGGACGTTCTCGTCCTTCAGCACCTTGAGGATCTTCGGCGTCCACTGGGCGGACGGCCCGTCGTCGAAGCTGAGGACGACGGTCCTGTCCGGGATCGTGTAGCTGACCGGCTTGCCGTTCCTGCCGCCGCGCGCGTCGACGACGGGGCCGCCCTCCAGCACGCTGGTCGGGACGGTGGCCTTGTCCACCGAGACGGCGATGCGCTCGTCGTGGAAGACCTCGTTGTTCTCCATGCCCCGGAGCACCATCAGCGCCAGCAGGGTCGCCAGTACGGTCACCGGCAGGAAGAAGCGCAGGGGAGGTGCGGCGAGCCGGCGCGGCCGCGCGATGGACTGCCGGGGGCGTTGGTGGCGGGACATGGACTTCCTGGTCGGTCGCGTCTGGCTACTGCGCGGTGACGGTCACGGGGTCCGACGCCGCCGTACCGGCGGTCGTCGTCGCGGTGACCGGCGCGGTGGCGTCGGGTGTGGTCGCCGGGGCGGTGGTGCCCGCCGCGGGCTCGGTGACGCCGGGGGCCGCGGGCAGCGGCGCGTTCAGGTACTGGCTGGGCGGCGTGGTGTCCGCGGTGCCGGGGACGGTGAGGGCGGGCGCCTGGGACTGGGTTCCGACCAGGCCGGAGATCATCGCCACCACGCATCCGGTGCAGAGGATGCCCACCAGCCAGCCGAGACCGCGCAGCCGGCGGCCGCGCTGGCCGGTCTGGTCGACGAAGACGGGAGCCGGCTCGACCTCTGTGGAGGCACTGGTCATCGACACCCGTGGCCTTCCTTCATCGTGTTACGTCTGCGAGTTCGGCGATACCGAAAGCAGTGAAGAGTGGGAGAAAGTAATGAACTCGGGGAGGAAAGGGACATCGACCGACCCGCTCCCGATCATGCAACTAGATTAATATGGAGGTTCAGTGAATGTCACGAGGGTCTCGTAGAGTGCCGGTGACGTAGCTTGCCTCAGCTCGCCCCTTGCCCGATCGGACGTTCACGCATGGCCATATCCCGCCGCCGCGGCCACCTGACGGCCGCCGTGCTCCTCGTGGCCGCCGTCTCGTTCCTGGCGAACGGCTGCGGCGGCGCGGGAGGCGGGGACGACGCCGGGGCGGCCAAGTCCGAAGGGGCGGCGGCGCGTTTCGAGGTCTCGTCCATGCTCAAGCCGTCCGGCCGCGCGCTGGGCGTCGTCGACGACAAGACGCCCTGGCAGTACGGCATCGTCAAGACCTTCACCAAGGAGGCCGGGCGGGCCCCCGACATCCGCGAGTACTACAGCTCCTGGGGCGACGACTTCGACACGGAGGGCAACACCTTCCTGTGGAAGCAGGGCCAACTGCCCATGATGGAGCTGGTGCCCACCGACGCCTCGCTCGCCGGCATCGCCAAGGGCCGGGACGACGCCTACGTCCGCCGGCTGGCCGGTCAGATCGCCGCCTACGACGGCCCGTTGGCCCTCTCCTTCGCCGGCGAGATGAACGGTCCGTGGAACTCCTGGGGACCCGAGCACGCCAAGCCCGCCGACTTCGTCGCGGCGTGGAAGCGGGTGCACGGCATCTTCGCCGCGCAGGGCGTCACCAACGTGATCTGGGTGTGGACCCCGCACGTGGTCGACTCCGGCACCACCGCCGAGCTGCGCCCCTACTACCCGGGCGACGCCTACGTCGACTGGGTCGGCCTCATCGGCTACTACGGGCCGATCGACGGCGTCGCCTTCTCCAGCCTCTTCACCCCCACCCTGCGCCGGATCGAGGACTTCTCCGGCAAGCCGGTGCTGATCGCGGAGACCGGGGTGGCGCAGAGCGAGGGCAAGGAGGCGCACATCCGTGACCTGTTCCGGGGCGCCGCGAAGGCCGGCGTGATCGGGCTCGTCTGGTACGACCAGCGCAAGGACTGGCCGGGCGGCCATCAGTTGATGGACTGGCGGATCAGCACCTCGCGGGGTGCGCTGGCCGCGTTCCAGGTGGAGTCGGCCCGCAGCGGCTTCGGCCATTCGTTCAAGAGCGGCTGATCCAGGGCGAGCAGGGGAATCCAGCCGCGAGCCGGCGAGGAACGACATTTACCACGGCGCATCACCGCGGCTGGCGCAAGCGGATGCCCGAACAGGGGAGATCACGGAGATGACGACGGAATCGTCGCCGGGGCAGGGGGCTCCGCAGGAGGACCACGGGTGGGCCTTCCGGCCCCGCGGGTCCGCTCCCGGCCCGCGGCCGTACCGGGAACAGCGGACCGGTCCGGCCGCCTCGTGGGACGGCCTGCCGCCGGCCGAGCCGTACGGCGGGTCCTCCGGCACGCGGTGGGACAGCACCATGCCGCTGCGGTTCCCCGAGCCCCGCGACGGCGCCCACGAGGCCGTGCCCGAGCCGGGCCGCCGGACACCCCCGCACACCCCGCGCGGCGGTTCGGCGGACCGGATGCCCGGCCACCCGTCGGCGGCGGACGCCGTTCCCGGCGCGGCCGCCCTCCACCGGCCCGAGCCGGCCGTCGCGCAGCCGCGGTCCCCTGCGGGCGCGGGCGGCGACCGGCCCCGCAGGAGCAGGGGAGCGGGGAGGGTCGCGCTCGTCCTCGCCGTCCTCGTCGCCGCCGCCGGGGCCGCCTCCGTCATGCTCAAGCAGGAGGACGCCGCCGCCGTCGCCTCGAAGAACCTGACCCAGGCGTGGCGGATACCGGCGCCCGCCGCCGACGACGCGCTGATCGGCAGCTGGCTCACCGGCGAACTGGTCGTCCGGGGCAGCAGCCGGGGCGGCCTGCGCGCCTACGACCTCAGCGACGGCAAGCAGGTGTGGCGCGCCGCGTCCGTCGCCGCCAAGCGCGGCACCGTCCCCTGCGCGATGTCCCCGACGCTCAGCGCCCAGGGCATCGGCACGGTCGCCTTCGGTACGGACGCGAGCACGTGCACCCGGCTGGCCGGTGTCGACGCGGCCACCGGCAGGATCCTCTGGTCCATGCCGCTGACCAGCGCCGAGCACCCCACGGCGGTGGCCGCCACGACCTATCTGCAGGGCCGTGTCGCCACCGTCGTCAGCGCGAACTTCCTCGGCGGTGTGGACGTCCGCACCGGCAGGCGCGTGTGGGGCTACAAGGCCCGCGGCCACTACTGCAACGCCTACAACTGGGGCGCCGACGGCGTCGTGCTGGTCGACGACTTCTGCCTCGACCGGAAGTCCAGGTTCACGCTCAGCGCGTACGACGGCAGGACCGGGAAGGTGATCTGGCGCAAGCCCGAGAAGGCCCACTCGGACGTGACGCACATCCTGTCCGGCTCGCCGCTGGTCGCCGCCGTCCACACGGCCCGCCAGGACGCCGTGCGGGTGCTCGGCACCACCGGGACCGGCCGCAGACTGGCCGTGGGCGACGACGAACTCACGGCCGGCAACGCCAGCGGCGCCGACCACTCCGCCCGGCTCTACGGCCGCGTCCTGGTCACCCCGGCCTCGGCCGCCGGCAGCACGGTGATCGACGGCTTCGACACCACCACCGGCGCCAAGCTCTGGACCCACCGCTCCGCCGCGCTCGCCGTGCCCGCGTCCGGCACGGACGGCAAGGTGTACGCCGTCACCACGTCCGGCGCCCCGCAGCTCATCGCCATCGATCCGGTCACCGGTCGCGCCACCCCGGTCGCGGGGCTGCCGGCGGGGACCGGCAAGCGGAGCTTCACCTCCGGCACGGTGTACGTCACCCCGGACGGCGGCGTGCTGGAGCTCGACGCCCTCGGATCGAACGGCGGCGTGCGGCTGTACCGGTAGGGCCACGGCCGTCACCGGCCTGGCGCGGCACACCCGCGGCGGCGGTCGCCGGGTTCGTCCGCGGGGGCGGGGGCGGCCACGGTGAAAGGCACCGTTCCGGGCCGCCCCCGCCCAGAACCCGCCGCGCACCCGCCGTACGGCACCGGAGTGGCGCGACCGCGCTCCCCGACGCCCAAGTCCGGGCGCCCGCGCTCAAGATGCGGGCATCCGTGTCTGCTGGGATGCTCGCTGAGTGGCCGGGTGACGATGGCCCCAGGCAGGGCCGTGGCGCGGCAGTCGCCCCACCCCGCCCGCGGAAACGAGGACGTCCGCAGTCCCAGCCTCCGCAGTCCTCACGCCTCCACGGGAGGAAGGTCGCGATGATGTTCACCCGCATGCGTACAGCAAAGGCCGCCGCGGCAGCCGTGCTCGCCGTCCCGCTCACCCTCGGCGGGATGGCGTCCCAGAGTCACGCGCAGGACGCGTCCCCCAGCCCGTCGGGGACCTTCGGTTCCGGCTGTTCGGCGCTCTCGCAGAAGGCCGACACCGCCAAGGACAAGGTCGTCGACGCCGCGTCCGCGTACCCGCAGCTCAGCCAGCTGGTCTCGGCCGCGGTCAGGGCGAAGCTGACCGACACCCTGAACGGCAAGCCCCAGATCACCGTCTTCGCCCCCAACGACGACGCCTTCAAGAACGTCACCGCGTCGCAGCTCGCCTCGCTCCTCAGCAACGAGGGGCAGCTCAAGAAGGTGCTGACCTACCACGTCGTGGACAAGCAGATCACGCCGAGCGAGCTCTCCGACGGCTCCTTCACCACGGTGGAGGGCGGCAAGCTGACCACGTCCGGCTCGGGCAGCGACTTCAAGGTCAACGGCAAGGCGAACATCGTCTGCGGCAACATCAAGGCCGCGAACGCCACCATCTACGTCATCGACCAGGTCCTCCAGCCCCCGTCCTGACCCCTCCGCACGCGCGCGGCCCCTTCCGTCCGGCCGACGGGAGGGCCCGCGCGCTGCGGGCGCCTGCTGTCCGGCCCTGGGTCAGGGCCGGACAGCCCCTGTCGGGGCGGCCGGTGGCGCGGTGTGATGGACCGGGGCCGACCCGACGGCCGCCGCGCCGGACGCACCGAGGCACGCCATGAACCACCACCCCGCCCGCACCGGACGGCCGCACCGCCTGGCCGCGGTGGCCGCCCCGGCACGGGTCGAACCCGTCCTCCTGGCCGTCACCGCGGCGGCCCTGACCGCCGGCGGCATCGCCTGGCTGGCCGGTGCGGCCGGGCTCGCCGACCTCCTCTGGGCGCTCGGGACCCTGGCGGCCGTCGTGCCCGCGGCGGCATGGGTGCTGGCCGCCCTGCGGCACGGACGCACGGGTGTGGACCTCATCGCCGTGCTCGCGCTCGGCGGCACCCTGGCCGTCCACGAGTACCTGGCCGGCGCCCTGATCGCGCTGATGCTCGCCACCGGCCGCACCCTGGAGGCCGCGGCACAGCGGCGCGCCTCCCACGACCTGCGTGCCCTGCTGGAGCACGCGCCGCGATCCGCCCGCCGGCGCACCGGGGCCGAGGTGGCCGCGGTGCCGACGGACGAGATCGCCGCCGGGGACCTCCTCGTCGTCGGGCCGGGCGAGGTGGTCCCGGTCGACGGGCGCCTGGAGGACGTCGCCGCCGTACTCGACGAGTCCGTCCTCACCGGTGAGTCGGCGCAGGTCGAACGCGCGCGGGGCGAGCCGGTGCGCAGCGGCGTGGTCAACGCGGGCGGCGCCTTCGAGCTGCGCGCCACCGCCACCGAGCAGGACAGCACCTACGCCGGGATCGTGCGCCTGGCCCGGCAGGCCGGGGCCGAGTCCGCGCCGGTGGTCCGGCTGGCCGACCGCTACGCGGCCTGGTTCCTGCCCCTCTCCCTGCTGGTGGCGGGGCTGGCCTGGCTGGTCAGCGGCTCCGCCGTGCGGGCCGTCGCCGTCCTCGTGGTCGCCACCCCCTGCCCGCTGCTGCTGGCCGCCCCGGTCGCCGTGGTCTCCGGGCTGTCCCGCGCCTCCCGCCTCGGCGTCGTCATACGCGACGGCGGCGCGCTGGAGAACCTAGGCCGCGCCCGCACCCTGCTGCTCGACAAGACCGGCACCCTCACCCGCGGCCGTCCCCGCGTCCTCGACGTCACCGCCGCCCCCGGCTCCAGGCCCGCCGAGGTCCTCCGGCTCGCGGCCTCCGTCGACCAGTACTCGCCCCACGTCCTCGCCCGGGCCATCGTCGACACGGCCCGGGAGCGCAGGCTGGGGCTGTCGGTTCCCGCCGGCGTCACCGAGGAGCCCGGCCGGGGTGCGACCGGCACCGTGGAGGGGCACCGGGTCTGCGTCGGCCGTGTCGGCCCCGAGCTGGCGCGGCCGCCCTGGGCGAAGGCGGTCGAGAACCGCGCCCTCCTCGACGGAGCCGCCGTCGCCTGGCTCACCGTCGACGGGCACCTGGCCGGTGCGCTGCTCCTGCGCGACCCGCTGCGCCCCGACGCGCCCCGGACCCTGCGCCATCTGCGGGCGGCGGGCATCGACCGGCTGCTGATGCTCACCGGCGACCGCGCCGCGCCCGCCCACGAGGCGGCCGCCGTCCTCGGCCTGGACGGCGTGCGCGCCGAACTGGGCCCGGCCGACAAGGTCGCCGTCGTGCGCGCCGAACGCGAGCGCGCCGTCACCGTGATGGTCGGCGACGGCGTCAACGACGCCCCGGCGCTCGCCGCCGCCGACATCGGCGTCGCCATGGGCGCCCGTGGCTCCACGGCCTCCTCCGAGGCCGCCGACATCGTGCTGACCACCGACCGCGTCGACCGCCTCGCCGACGCCGTCGGCATCGCCCAGCGCGCCCGGCGCATCGCGGTGCAGAGCGCCCTCGGCGGCATGCTGATGTCCCTGGCCGCCATGGCCGCGGCCGCCGCCGGCCTGCTCCCGCCCGCCCCCGGCGCCCTGCTCCAGGAGCTCATCGACGTCGCCGTCATCCTCAACGCCCTGCGCGCCCTGCGCGTCGACCAGGCCGTGCGGCCGCCCCTGACGCCCGCCGCCGAGACCCTCATCCACCGTTTCGCCGCCGAGCACGACGACCTCCAGGACGTCCTGGAATCCGTGCGCGACGCCGCCGACCGCCTCTCCGGCGATCCCGGCCCCGAGGCCCTGGCGGCCGTCGAGGAGACCCACCGGCTGCTCACCGAGCGGCTGCTCCCGCACGAGTACGCCGAGGAGCACCAGCTCTACCCCGCCCTCGCCCCCACCCTCGGCGGGCCCGAGGCGACCGCCACCATGAGCCGCGCCCACACCGAGATCGAGCGCCTGTCCCGCCGCGTCGCAACTCATCTGCAACTCGCCCACGCCGACGGCGGCCTGGCCCCCGGGCAGCTCGACGACCTGCGGTCCTGCCTCTACGGTCTCAACACCGTGCTGCGTCTGCACTTCACCCAGGAGGAGGAGAACTACTTCTCCCTGGCGCCGTGACCGGTGGCGGCCCGGCCGGATTCCGACCGGTGCGGGAGGGGCGCGCGGTGACGGCCGGTCGAACGATCATTGCGCTTTGTATTGACGGTGCCTCAGGCCGACCCTAGCCTTCCGTGCTTGAGAGCGCTCTCAAGCCACTGGGTTCCGGGCTCTCAGCCACAACGGCCTGCGATATGAAAGGCCGCTCGCGCCACTCGCTCAACGGCTCGCCGCACCTGCCGGTCCGGGCCGTCCGTTCGCCTCACCCCCGTGCTGAAGGGTGCCCCATGTCAAGAGACAGTGCTCAGCCGCCGAGAGCGGTGCCGTGGTCGTCGCCCTGGCGGCGGGCCGCGGTGTTCGTGGCCCTCGCCGCCCTCCTGGGGGCGGTCCTCACCGTGCTCGACTCCGCCAAGGCCGGCGCCGACACCGTGGGTGCGGGCAGTTACACCACCACGGCACCCGGACCGCTGCCGTCCGGCTGCGCGGACCTGTCCACCAACCCCCGCCACTGGGTGACCTCCAACGCCCCCGCCGGCGCCGTCCCCACCAACGACTGGTGGTCGTCGATCCTGTGGAAGCGCACCAACTGCGCCTACGGGGAGCCCCTGTTCGCCCAGCCGCTCGGCTTCCGGGCCGGTTCGGAGGGCCTCGGCGTCTCGTACAGCACGAAGCCGACGATCTCCGGCAGCGGCAAGGGCGTGGGCGAGTACCACTTCGAGTACAAGGAGGACTTCACCGCCGGCGTCTCGGGTCTGGCCGCCTCCGAGGTGAAGGTCGACGACTGGAGCGACTGGACCGTCAGCCCGTACCTCAGCGACGGCGCGCACTCCCTGCGGGCGACGATCGGCTCCGGCCTGCCGTTCGCCTACTTCCGCGCCCGGGGCGGTGACGCGCGGATCAAGGCCGCCTCCGGCGCGACGGTGGACGTGTGGTCCCACTCCGGCCCGACGCTGGGCTATTCGGTCGACGGCCACGACTACGTCGCCTTCGCCCCGGCCGGCGCGACCTGGTCGGTCAACGGGTCCACCTTCACCTCCTCGCTCGCGGGCAAGGACTACTTCTCGGTCGCCGTGCTGCCGACGACGCCGTCCACCTCGGCCGCCGACCGCACCGCGCTCGCGGAGGCGTACGCCGAGTACGCCTACGACCCGGTCACCGGCACGGCCGTGTCCTACCGGTACGACGAGGCGAAGAGCACCGTCACCACCACGTACCGCTTCACCACCGACGCCCTGGAGGGATCGGCGACCGGGACGGTCGCGGCCCTGCTGCCGCACCAGTGGCGCCATCTGTCCGGCGGCGGCAGCCCGCTGCCCCGGACCTACGTCTCCTCCCGCGGCCCGCTCAAGGTGCTCACCGGTGTCACGTCCTTCAGCACGACGATGGACTTCCACGGGGTGCTGCCCGAGATACCGGCGGTCGCCGACAGTTCCGGCGCCGACGCCGCGACCCTGCGGGACTACCTGAACGCCGAGAAGGCCGACCCGACCCGGCAGGTGAGCGACGACACCTACTGGACCGGCAAGGGGCTCGGACGTGCCGCGCGTCTGGCGGAGATCGCCGACCAGACCGGCGACACCGAGGTGCGCGACGCCGCTCTGTCCGCCATCAGGTCGAAGCTCACGGACTGGTTCACCGCCTCACCGGGCAAGACGGGCCACCAGTTCTACTACGACGGCAAGTGGGGCACGCTGATCGGCTATCCGGCCTCCTACGGGTCCGACCAGGAGCTGAACGACCACCACTTCCACTACGGCTACTACATCGCGGCCGCCGCGACCCTCGCAAAGTTCGACCCCACCTGGGCCGACGCCGACCACTACGGCGGGATGGTCGACCTGCTCATCCGGGACGCCGACAACTACGACCGATCCGACGGGCGCTTCCCGTTCCTGCGGGACTTCGACATCTACGCGGGCCACGACTGGGCCTCCGGCCACGGCTCGTTCGCCGCGGGCAACAACCAGGAGTCCTCCTCGGAGGGGATGAACTTCGACAACGCCCTCATCCAGTGGGGCGTCGCCACCGGGAACAAGGCCGTCCGCGACGCCGGCATCTACATGTACACCACCCAGGCCGCCGCGATCGAGGACTACTGGTTCGACGTCCACGACCAGGTCTACCCGGAGGGCTTCCAGCACAAGGGGGTCGGCATGGTGTGGAGCAACGGCGGCGCCTACTCGACCTGGTTCTCCAGCGCCCCCGAGCAGATCCAGGGCATCAACCTGCTCCCGGTGACCGGCGGACACCTCTACCTGGGCGACAACCCCGCCTACGTCAGGGCCAACTACCAGGAGATGCTCGACCAGGCCGGCCGGACCCAGCCGGGGATCTGGCCCGACATCTGGTACGAGTACCGGGCCCTGGGCGACGGTGACGCGGCCCTGGCCGACTTCCGCGCCCACAGCTCCCTCACCTCCGAGGAGGGCGAGAGCAAGGCCCACACCTTCCACTGGATCCGCAACGTCGCCGCCCTCGGCACCGTGGACACCGGGGTCACCGCCGACTCCCCGCTGAGCGCCGTGTTCGTCAAGAGCGGCGACCGCACCTACGTCGCCGCCAACACCACGGCCACGGACAGCACCGTGCACTTCTCCGACGGCACGACCGTGCGGGTGCCCGCCGGGAAGACGGTCACGACCGGCGCGTACACGTGGAGCGGCGGCAGCGCGCCGGGCGGCACGGGTCCCACTCCCACGCCGACCCCCACGCCCACGCCGACCCCCACGCCCACGCCGACCCCCACTCCCACGGATACCGCGACGACCTCGCCGAGCCCGACGCCTTCGCCCACCGGCGGGAGCGGTTCGTCGCCCACGCTCTACCCGGGGGCGGACGGGACACTGACCGGTAGCGCGGGTACGGCGGGCTCCGTGACCCTGGCCTCGGCCGACGGCGTCAACCACGACGGCACCCCCTACAAGCCGGTCACCTTCACCGCCACCGGTCTCGACCTCGAGTACGGCAACGGCCAGACCCGGTTCGACCTCGCCGTCGACGCCCAGAACGCCGTCGGCAACGGACCCCAGGCACAGGTGTCCTACGACTGCACCGGCGACGGCACCTGGGACCGTGTGGAGACCTACCGGTACTTCGCCACCGACCCGGTCAACGGCTGGGAGCACTACACCGACGGAGCCGGAACCAGCTCGACCAGCGGCACGGCGTGCGACCTGCGGAAGGGGACCGTGCAGGTGAAGGTCTGGAACGCCATCGGCAACGCCTCCACCGTCCTCGGCACCGGGGAGCGGTCGGTACTGCGGCTGCCCTACAGCTGACGCACCACGCGCCGGTGGTGACGGGGTGACCCGCCGCCACCGGCGTCGCGTCGGCCCGCATTCTTGACGGTTTCATGACGCGGGGCGCCGCACCCTTCGGCGCCGGGCCGGTGTCCTAGCCGGTGTCTCTGCCTGAAGTGAGGATTGGAGTGCCATGGAAGGCACCGCCGTCGCAGTGGTCGTGGTGGCCGCTCTGCTGCTGATCGTGCTGAAGAGCGGGATGCGCGTCGTCAACCAGGTGGAGCGTGGCGTGGTGTTCCGGTGGGGCAAGGCCCTGCCGGCGCACCGGCAGCCGGGCATCACCTTCCTCATTCCGTTCGCCGACCGGATGCGCAAGGTGAACGTGCAGGTCGCGACCATGCCGGTGCCCACCCAGGAGGGCATCACGCGGGACAACGTGTCGGTGAAGGTCGACGCCGTCGTGTACTTCCGGGTGACGGATCCGGTGCGTGCCGCCATCGAGGTGCAGGACTACGTCTTCGCCGTCGGGCAGGTCGCCCAGTCCTCCCTGCGGTCCATCATCGGCAAGAGCGACCTGGACGATCTGCTCAGTGACCGGGAGCGGCTGCACGAGGGGCTGGCGCTGATGATCGACAGTCCGGCCGCCGGGTGGGGCATCCACATCGACCGGGTCGAGATCAAGGACGTGCAGCTTCCCGAGTCGCTGAAGCGGTCCATGTCGCGGCAGGCCGAGGCCGAGCGGGAGCGCCGGGCCCGGGTCATCACGGCCGACGGTGAGTTCCAGGCGGCGCAGCAGCTCGCCAACGCCTCGCGGATCATGTCCGACACCCCGGAGGCCATGCAGCTACGGCTGCTGCAGACGGTCGTGGAGGTGGCCGCCGAGAAGAACTCCACGCTGGTCATGCCGTTCCCGGTGGAGCTGCTGCGGTACTTCGACCGGACCGTGCAGAAGATCGACGCCGAGATCGGGGAGAAGGGGCAGGGACGGCGCGCCGTTCCGGATGCCCCGGACGTTCCGGATGTTCCGGATGTTCCGGAGCAGCGGTCCCCGGAAGGGGAGCGGCCGGCGCCGGAGGGTGTGGAGCAGGCCTGAGCCGCCCGGGCGGGCGGGTGGTCCGGCGGCGCGGGCTAGCATCCGGGCATGACTGCTACTGACCACAACGGTTCCGTGCTGGACATCGAGATCGGAGCGCTCCAGGGCGGCTCCGCCAATCTGCCGGGCTACGCCGGCCAGGCCGTGCTCATCGTGAACGTGGCCTCCAAGTGCGGGCTGACCCCGCAGTACACGGGTCTGGAGCGGTTGCAGGAGCGCTACGCCGAGCAGGGCTTCACCGTGCTCGGCGTGCCCTGCAACCAGTTCCTCGGGCAGGAGCCCGGCTCCGCCGAGGAGATCGCCGAGTTCTGCTCGGCCACGTACGGGGTGACCTTCCCGCTGACCGAGAAGGTCGAGGTGAACGGGGAGGGGCGACACGCGCTGTACGAGCGCCTCGTCGGTTTCGAGGACGGCGAGGGGCACAGCGGGGACATCCGCTGGAACTTCGAGAAGTTCCTGATCGGCCGGGACGGACAGGTCGTCGCCCGGTTCTCGCCGCAGACCGAGCCGGAGGCGGCCGAGGTCGTCGCGGCGATCGAGGGCCAGCTCGGCCGGTAGTACCGGAAGAAGGACTCGATGGGCGCGCCGCTCGGGTGCGTAGAGCCCTCTCGGCAAGGACGGCGACTGGTCGAGAGGGCTCTGTGAGCGACGCCTGTGCAGCCGTCGTCGAGCGACGGCTATGCGCGAGGGGCAGCGAGAGCCCCCTAGGCCTTGACCGAGGCGACGAAGACGTTCCACGCCTCGGTGGGGAAGGCCAGGATCGGGCCGTCGGTGACCTTGGAGTCGCGTACGGCGAGTTCCGCGGTGGTGGGCGACTTGACCTCGACGCAGGCGCCGTTGCCCGCGGAATAGGAAGACTTCATCCACGTCTCCGAAGCGCCCTGAATCAGTGCCATGTCCACTCCTGTTGCCAGTTGCTGTAGTGCGGTTCGCGCCAACCTGGTCGTCTGATTGGCGTGATCGACGCTACCGGGCAACTGCCGCCCGCGGAGTAGTCGTTCACTCAAGCGGATGGCATATTCCAGGCGAGCCTTCCGCTGGAGTGAACCAATGGTGTACGATCCCGCGCTTTTGTGGAGCACGGCTCAGTCCGCGTACTCCTTCGCCATCTTCGCGATGAGTTGCCGGGACTGTTCCACATTGAGGGACTGCGCCCGCAGATGTTCGTACATCACGGCGTACTTCTGCACGTCCTGCGCCTTCTCCAGGTACAGGTCGCTGGTGACGCCCTCCAGGTAGACCACGCTCGAGTCGGCGGCGTCGGTGAACTCCAGGATCGCGTACTGGCCGTTGAGCCCGGGATGGGCGCCCACCTCGAACGGCAGCACCTGCACGGTGACGTGCGGGAGCTGGGACATCTCGATGAGGTGCTCGAGCTGTTCGCGCATCACCAGCCGGCTGCCGACGACCCGGCGCAGCGCCGCCTCGTCCAGCACCACCCACAGCCGCAGGGCGTTGCCCTCGGCGGTGATACGTTCCTGTCGCCGCATGCGGACCTGCACGCGCTTCTCGATCTCGGCCGTCGACGTCTCCGGCAACGCGCCCTGAACCAGGGCCTCCGCGTAGGCGCGGGTCTGCAACAGGCCGGTCACGAGCTGGGGTTCGTACACCCGCAGCGACTCGGCGTCGGTCTCCAGGCCGATGTACACGCTGTACGGGATGTCCCCGAACGTGTGCCACCAGCCCTGCTGGCGGGAGTCACGGGCCATCTCCATCAGCGAGTCGACGATCCGCTGGTCCTCGACCTCGTACACCCCGCACAGATCGCGGACGTCGCGCTGACTGATGCTTCTGCGGCCGTTCTCCAGCCGGCTGATCTTCGACTGCGACACGAGCAGCCGCTCCGCCACCTCTTCTGCCGTCATGCCCTTGAGCTCGCGGAGCCTGCGCAGCTCCTGGCCCAGCCGGCGCCGTCTGACGGTGGGATTGACACTGGACGCCACGGGACGTGCACCTCCGGCTGCCTGCCTGTACTGACCACTTTGTGTATCTGCTGTTGAGCAGACTGCCACCAAGGTGCTTACCACCGCTGGGAAACGGTGGATATGCAGCGCGTACGCACCGATTCGGGCACGGAGCGGCCCGCCGGACACGGCCGAGCGGGGCGGGGAGACCACACGGATCTCACCGCCCCGCTCGAACCAGCGGCTCCCGTAACGGGTTTCGGGGACTGCGTACCGGTGTCGTGGGAACCGGCGGTGCGGCTCAGTGGGTCACGGCGCGTGCCATGGACCCGCGGTGCGGCTGCATCGGAACCCCGCGCGCGGGTTCCGCCGCGCCCCTGGCTCCGGGCCCCGCCGGGCGTCCGGCCGCGGCCGGACCGCGCCGTGGCTGGGCCACCGCGCCGTTCTGCACGTCCATCACGGCATGCGCCACCAGCCCGCCCATGGGGTCGTGCCGGATCAGGTCCCGCAGCCGGGAGCGGGAGGATCGTCCCTCGTTCCCCGGATACAGGTGCTTGCCGAGCCCGACCGCGTGCGCCAGCGCGGCGAGCGCCGCGGTCCGCGGGTCCGGCGGTACGCCGGTGCGGATCGCGTTGTCCAGCCGGGCTCGGATCTCCCGGCTGATGGCGGTGTCCGTCGCCTGGTAGCGCGTCGTCGGCAACACCCCGCACATCTGGCCCGGTACGGCGGCGACCATGCCGCACCGCTCCAGGTGCGAGAGATAGACCTGGCGGAGCCCCAATCGCGGCCCGCCGATCCAGTGGACGGCCCGCACGGGAGCGCCACGCCTTCGCAGCAACTCCAACGCGCAGTCCAAAGTCGGATCTCCAGTCGGCCGTGGCACCACCACGGCGATACGATCCCCGTCTGGGGCTATCCGTCCGGCCAGCGCCAGCTCCACTAGCTGTGCTCCGGCCAGACCGAGGTCGAGCGACTGCGGCTGCGCAGTGGTACCCGTGGCCGGGTCCAGTGCGAGCAGCAGAAGCTCCTCCGGAATTGTTCTGCGGCTCCTGCCCATCCATGCCTCCCCGCGTGGATGAATGACAGGGTGACCCCTCTCACATTGGTCTGTCGAGGGCGCGTGACCGGTTCGTAAGGGAACCGGTAGGTATGTCGTTCTCGTCTACCGCAGGGGCCAAGTCCTCACACAGGACACTGGTACATGGTTCGGACAGGGCGCGCGAGTGTGCGTGCGGCGCATGGAGGAGGCATCGGTGGCGGGCGAGTCCCCCGACAGGTCGAAGCAGCGCGAGTCGTCGGCGGAACCGACGTCGGGGAGCGAGGGTTCGGTTCCCGAGGCACGCGATCCGCGTCTCGCGGTGTCCCGAGAAAAGGATTCCTCGGGCGCCGTGGACACGGCGACGAAGATCCTTTCGATGCGGGACGTGAAGGCCGCCGCCGACTCGGAGCCGTCCGAGCCCCGGACCCCCGAGGGGGACCAGGACTCCGACCTCCGCGAGGCGGTCTCGGCCTGGATCCGCTCGGCCAAGAACCCGGAGACGGAGTCCGGGTCCGGCTCTGACGCGGACGAGGACACCGGAAAGGACGGGGCGTCGGCCACGACGAGCGCCGAGGCGAAGCCCGGCGCGGGCGCGAAGTCCGACGCGGACGCCAAGCCCGGTACGGAGGCGAAGTCCGGTACGGACGCGAAGTCCGGTACGGACGCAGACGTGAAGTCCGGCGCGGGCGTGAACTCCGGCGCAGACACGAAGTCCGGCGCGGGCTCGGAGACGAAGTCGGGCGCGGAGTCCGAGTCGGGCGCGGGGCCGGAGTCCGAGACCCGCAGCGGGGCCGAGGCCGCCGCGGGTTCGGGAGCGAAGTCCGGCGGGACCGGCACCGAAGCCGGCGGGAAGACCGCCAAGGGCGCGGACGCCGGCTCGAAGGCGGACGCGGGCTCGGACCGGAAGCCGGCCACCGACGCGGAGGCGGCCAAGGGCGACGACGGCCCGAAGGCCGGCACGGACGCGGCCGGGGAGGACGCCGACTCGGACACCGAGCCCGGCACCGGCACGGGCCGCGAGGCCGACCGGAAGGCCGACACGGGCTCGGAAGCGAAGACGGACGCCGACACCGGCGCGAAGGCCGCCCGCGACTCCCGCACCGGCACCACCTCCGCGGACCGCGACACGGGCCGCGGCGCCGACCGGAAGGCCGACACGGCCTCGGACGCGAAGACGGACGCCGACACCGGCGCGAAGGCCGCCGGCGGCTCCCGCACGGGCGGCACTTCCGCGAACCCCGACGCGGGCTCGGGTGTCGAGGCGGAGGCCGACGGCGGTAAGGGCGCCGTCAAGGCCTCGGACGCGTCTTCCGCGAAGGCGGGGGCCGACGGCGGGGCGAAGGGCCCGGAGACGGCTCCCAAGGGCGCGGACGGCGGTTCCGGGGCGAAGGCACCGGACGCGAAGGCGGCCAAGGTCGCCGGGGCGAAGGCCGCGGCTGCCGCCGCCCGGGCGGCGAAGGCCGCGGCGGAGGCCGGTGGGGCGAAGGCCGCCGCGGAGGCGACCGACCCGAAGGACGCCGCGGAGACCGGCGGCCCGAAGGACGCCGACGGGGAGGGCGCCCCGCAGGGGCCACCCGCGGCCGACGACGAGAGCCGCACGGCTGGTGCGGGCGGGAAGACCTCGGCCGCCGAGGGCGCAGCCGAGGCGAAGGGCGTCGACCAGCCCACCACCGCCTTCAAGGCCGTACGCCCGAAGAAGCCCCAGGTCGACCAGCCCACCACCATGCTCAAGCTCGGCACGGCCAAGCCGAAGCCCGAGGGCGGGACCAAGCCCCCCGCCCCCGAAGCGGAGCGCACCAGCAAGTTCGTACCGCTGCGCGACTCCGAGGTCGCCGCGCCCACCAGCGCCCTCCCGCAGGTCGGCCCCGAGCGCACCACCCAGCAGCCGCTCCCGCCCAAGCCCCCGCTGGACCTGCTCGCGGAGCTGACGAACACGCCCCCGCCGCCGGAGACCCCGGTCCGCACGCTGGTCCGCCGGGTCAAGATCTGGACGCCGCTGGTCATCCTGCTGGCGATCGTCTTCGCGGTCGTACAGGCGATGCGCCCGCTCCCCCAGCCCACCCTGGACCTCACCGCGAAGGACTCCTACACCTTCGACGGCGCCAGGACGGACATCCCGTGGCCGGCCCAGGGCCAGGCCGCGCTGGACGTCCAGGGCATCGGCACGTTCGGCTCCTCGGGCACCCAGAAGCCCGTGCCGATCGCGAGCGTCGCCAAGGTGATGACGGCGTACATCATCCTGCGCGACCACCCGCTGAAGAGCGGCGCCGACGGCCCGAAGATCAAGATCGACCAGGCGGCCCAGGACCAGTCGAAGGCGGGCCAGGAGTCCACGGTCGACGTCACGGCCGGCGACAGCATCTCCCAGCGCGAGGCCCTGGAGAGCATCCTCATCGCCTCCGCGAACAACGTGGCCCGGCTGCTCGCGCGCTGGGACGTCGGTTCGGAGAAGGAGTTCGTCGCGAAGATGAACTCCACCGCCAAGGGCCTCGGCATGACCGACACCACGTACACCGACCCCTCCGGTCTGACCAACTCGACGGTGAGCACGGCCGTGGACCAGGTGAAGCTGGCCAAGGCCGCGATGGAGGAGCCGGCGTTCCGCGAGGTCGCGGCGATGATGTCGTACGACGACTACAAGGGTGTCAACCACTCCAACTGGAACCACCTGGTCGGCCACAACAACGTCGTCGGCATCAAGACCGGTACCACCACCTCCGCCCTCGGCAACCTGGTCTTCGCGGCCAAGCAGGAGGTCGGCGGTGAGACGCGGACCATCGTCGGCGCGGTGGTCCGCCAGCCCGCGGGCGGTTCGGACAACACCATCCTCAGCGGGGCGCTGGACGCGGCCGACAAGCTGATCCGCTCCGCGCAGGGCGCGCTGAAGTCGGCGACGGTGCTGAAGAAGGGCGACGTCGTCGGTTACGTGGACGACGGGCTCGGCGGCCGTACGCCGGTGGTGGCCACGAAGGACGTCGCCGCGGCCGGCTGGTCGGGCCTGAAGGTGAAGCTCTCCTTCGCGTCCGACGTCGTACCGCACACCGCGAAGGCCGGTACCAAGGTCGGCACGCTGACCGTGGGAGACGGCGGGGCCGGCGCGGTGAAGGTGCCGGTCGCCCTGCGGAAGGACCTGGCCGAGCCCGGCCTCACGGACAAGCTGACCCGCATCGGCTGAGCCGGCCCCTGGCCTGACCTGGCACGCACCCCGTCGACGGAGCCCCGCGGCGGGGTGCGTGCTAGCGTCACGAAACGGGGCAGGTCGACGGTCGGGGAACGAGACCGCGAACTGAACGGGAAACGGCCGGGAACACGAGGGACACGGCCGAGAACAGAAGACGGGACACGGGGAGTGCCTTCAGGTGGCCACAACCGAGCGGACACGCTCCGACGACGCCGATCCGGACCCGGGATCCGGCCCGCGAATACGTCCGTCCGCGACTGACACGGACGGTCGTCACGCCGGCCGCGCGGACAGCCGTCCCGCGGACCGCGCCGACGGTCGTCGCGACGACGGCGTGGCCCGTCATCACGGCGACCACGCGGGTGGCCCCGCCCCGGCGCGGCAGAGCCTGCTGCTGATCCGCCTGCGCCTCGCCGCCGAGCCCCTCAGGCAGCGGTTCCTGAGCCACCCGGTGCTGTCCGTCACCGTCCTCTCGGCCGCCCTGCACGTCATCTGGTTCTTCACGTTCGCGAACAGCGGCGGCGACCTCGCGGCCCAGGACGCCTGGGCGGAGTTCGTCGGCCGGCACCCGGACTCGGCGTACAACCTGGCCTGGTACGGCGGCATGCACCCGGTGTCGTACAGCGTCGTGTCGCCGTATCTGATGTCGGTGCTCGGCGTCCGGACCACGATGATGCTCGCCGGAACGGTCTCGGCGGGCCTGCTGACGCTGGTCCTGCTGCGCAGCCGGGTGGTGCGGAACCCGCTGTGGGCCTCGCTCGCCGGGGTCCTCGCGTTCGTCTGCAACGCCGTGTCCGGACGGGTGACCTTCGGACTCGGCACCATGTTCGCGCTGGGCTCGGTCGCCGCCGTGTTCTGCTGGCCCCACCGCTGGCGCTTCAAACGCTGGGCGAAGGCCCTGGTGGCCGCCCCGCTGGCCGCGCTCGCCACGATGTCCTCGCCGGTCGCGGGGCTGTTCGTGGGCCTGGTCGCGGTCGCGCTGTTCCTGCAGAAGCGGCGGCCCGGCGCCTGGGCGCTGGGGCTCGCGCCGTCGGCGGTGGTCGCCGTCTCGGCGTGGCTGTTCCCGTTCTCCGGCACGCAGCCGATGACGTTCGGCTCGGTGGTGATGCCGCTGCTGTACGGGCTGCTGTGCCTGTTCCTGGTGCCCAAGGAGTGGATCACCGTCCGGCTGACGGCGGGCGTCTACAGCCTGGCCGTGGTGCTGGTGTGGCTGATCAGCTCGCAGATCGGCTCGAACATCTCCCGGCTGCCGATGCTGTTCGCCGGTGTGACGCTGGTCGCCGCGCTGCCCTACACGGTGCCGCGCTCACGCAAGTGGTACGTGACCGTGCTGGCGTTCCTCGGCTTCGCCGGCTGGATCGGCTTCAAGTCGGTCGACGACATCGTGCACACGACCCCGGCCGCTTCCTGGGCCCGTGAGCTGGCCCCGCTGGTCAACCAGTTGCAGAACGTCGGCGCCGAGAAGGGCCGCGTCGAGGTGGTCCCAGCGCGCTCGCACCGGGAGGCCTCCGCGCTCGCGCCGTACGTGAACCTGGCGCGCGGCTGGAACCGGCAGGCCGACATGGAGCGCAACCCGCTCTTCTACGACGACACGCTCAACTCGGCGAACTACCACGAGTGGCTCCAGCGGTGGGCCGTGCACTTCGTGGTGCTGCCGAAGGACAACCCGGACGGCAACGGCGGCGGCGAGCGCGAGCGGACCCTGCTGCGGCGCGGGATGCCGTATCTGCGGCAGATCTGGGGCGACGCCAACTGGCAGCTGTTCGCGGTGACCGACCCGGCGCCGCTCGCCGAGCCCGACGCCGTGGTGGACCGGGCCGAGCAGGGCGAGATGACCCTCCAGGTGCGCAAGCCCGGGCGGATCCTCATACGGATTCCGTACTCGCCGTGGCTGAGCGTCGTCGACGGCGAGGGGAAGAGCCTGAAGCCGCCGCAGGAGACGGACGCCTCCAAGCACCGGGACGAGGGCACACCGAAGACGTACGAGAACGTCAACGGGTGTCTGACGGAGACGGCGGAGGACGCCAAGGGCGACCGGTGGACGGTGCTGCTCGCGCCGAGGGCCGGGACGTACCACCTGGCGGCGCCGTACCAGCTGCCGCGCGGCACTCCCTGCCCCGACGAGCTGAAGTAGGTTCCAGGGCCCCCGCGCCGCGTCAGGCCGGGGGCCCTCAAAACACCCATCCTTGTTCAAGTACGTGAACAAGGATCATCAGCGCGAACCTTTTTACTCTCTCTTGACGTTCCCGTTCCTTGCCGTGCGTACACCTCCGAAACCAGAGTTCACATGCCTGACCCTGCACGCGGAACTCTGGAAGGGGACACATGAACGGTCTCGACTGGGCCGTGCTGATCGGCTACTTCGGGGTGATGGTCGCGATCGGCGTCTGGTCGCACAAGCGTGTGGACAACGTCTCCGACTTCTTCACCGCCGGCGGCAAGATGCCGTGGTGGCTCTCCGGCATCTCGCACCACATGTCGGGCTACAGCGCGGTGATGTTCACGGGGTACGCGGGCATCGCCTACACCTACGGCGTCACCTCGTTCATCACCTGGTCCTTCCCGATCGCGCTCGGCATCGCCATCGGTGCCAGGCTGTTCGCGCCGCGCATCAACCGGCTCCGGTCCCGGCTCCATGTGGCCTCGCCGCTGGAGTACCTGAAGAACCGCTACAACCTCTCCACCCAGCAGGCGCTCGCCTGGTCGGGCATGCTGCTGAAGATCGTGGACGTGGGCGCCAAGTGGGCCGCGATCGCGACCCTGCTGTCCGTGTTCACGGGTGTGTCCCTGAACCAGGGCATCCTCATCACCGGCGCGATCACCGCCGTCTACTGCACGATCGGCGGCCTGTGGGCGGACGCGCTGACCGAACTCGGCCAGTTCGTCATCCAGTTGCTGGCCGGCGTCTCGATGTTCGTCGCGGTCGTGCTGAAGCTGCACGACAAGGACATCGGCTTCCTCGGCGCCTGGGACGAGCCCGCGCTGCACGGCCACGGCAAGCCGCTGGTCGGCCCGTACGGCACGGTGTTCCTGCTCGCCTTCCTGTTCATCAAGCTCTTCGAGTACAACGGCGGCATGCTCAACCAGGCCCAGCGCTACATGGCGACGGGCAGCGCGCGGGAGGCCACGCGGTCGGCGCGGCTGTCGGCGGTGCTCTGGCTGGTGTGGCCGGTGGTGCTGTTCTTCCCCATGTGGATGTCCCCGCTGCTGGTCCACGCGCAGAAGCCGGACGGCTCGGACTCCTACGCCCTGATGACCGAGCAGTTGCTGCCGCACGGACTGCTGGGCCTGGTCATCGTCGGCTTCTTCTCGCACACCATGGCCATGTGCTCCTCCGACGCCAACGCGATCGCGGCCGTGTTCACCCGGGACGTGGCGCCGGTGCTGTCGGAGCGGGCCCGGGCGTGGGGCGAGCGGTCGGGGCTGATCGCGGCCCGGGTGACGACCGTCGCCTTCCTCGGCCTGTCCATGGCGGTGGCGACCCAGGTCAACTCCCCCGCCTTCAAGGACATCATCACGGTTGTCATCAAGTGGGTGGCGGGCCTGATGGGACCGATCGCGATCCCGATGATGCTGGGTCTGCTCCGCCCGTTCCGCCGCTCCGGCCCGACGGCGGCCCTCACCAGCTGGGCGGCGGGCCTGCTGGCCTTCTGGCTGGTGAACTACCCGGTCAACTGGGCGGTCGACGGCGGAGTCCCGCTGCAGTACCAGGTCTCCATCCCGCTCGCGGTCTCCCTCGTGCTGTACGTCCTGGTCGGATACCTGAAGCCCGAGGACACCCCGGAGCGGCTGGCGGTCATCGAGAAGGTCAACACGGACGACGACGCGGCGGCGGCCGTGCCGGTGCCCGCGAGCGCCGGGGACGACGTGGTGGGAGCGCCGTAGCGGGGGGCGCCGGGACGGCTCAGGCCCGGGGGTAGCGGGCCAGCCAGCCCGGCGCGGACCCGGCGGGGCCGTGCAGGGCGGGGCCCTGGGTCATCTCCATGGCGAAGTCGTCGGCCAGCTCCAGCACGGTCGGGCGGCCCTCCAGCTCGGCGAGCCAGGCCGGCGGCAGGGCCGTCTCGCCGTGGAGGGCGCCGAGCAGGCCGCCGGTCAGGGCGCCCGCGGCGGCCGAGGGCCCGCTCTGGTTGACCGCCAGGCACAGGCCGTGGCGTACGTCCTCCCCCACCAGGGCGCAGTAGACGGCGGCGGCGAGCAGTCCGTCGGCGGTACCGTCGCCGGCCAGCTCCTCCACCCGGCCCGGGCCGGGCAGCCCCTGCCGTACCGCGCCGAGGGCGTGCTGGAGGGCGTCGGCGACGGGCTGGTGGCCGGGGCGCGCGGCGAGCAGGGCGAGGGCGCGCTGCACGGCGGCGTCCAGGCTCTCGCCGCGGGCGAGGCCGTGCACGATGACCGCGTACGCGCCCGCCGACAGGTAGGCGATGGGGTGCCCGTGGGTCTGGGCGGCGCACTCCACGGCGAGCTGCGCCACGAGCTGGGGCTCCCAGCCGACGAGGAGGCCGAAGGGCGCCGAGCGGGCGACGGCCTCCGGGCCCAGTTCGCCCGGGTTCTTCGGGGTGTCCAGGGTGCCCATGGTCTCGTCGCCGAGGCCCAGGAGCAGGGCCCGGGTCGGGTCCCGGCGGGCGTACAGCCACTCCTCGCGGGCGAGCCAGCCGTCGTCCTTGCGGCGCTCGTCGGGTCCCCAGTCCCGCTGGGTGGCCGCCCAGCGCAGATACGCCCGGTGCAGATCGGTCGGCGGGTGCCAGGCGCCGGTGTCGCGGCGCACCTGGGCCCGTATCAGCCCGTCCACCGTGAAGAGGGTGAGCTGGGTGTGGTGGGTGACCGAGCCGCGTCTGCCGTGCCCGAAGGCGAGGTCGAGCAGGCCCTCCCCGCCGTACGCGGCCCGGATCTCGTCCAGGTCGAGCGCGTCGGCGGGCCCGCCGAGCGCGTCGCCGACGGCCACGCCGAGCAGGGCGCCGCGTACCCGGCTGCGGAAGTCCTGCTGCTCGGCGCGCCCCCAGACGGCGCCGGACGTCGCCTCCATGCAGGCCTCCTCGGCACCGTCCGTTCGTACGACGCCCAGCACTGTAATCGACCGGGGACGGCCTGTTCACTGGGGCGAATCGGTCCCGCCCGGTCATTCCCGTACAGCTGTGAGCACTTGCACGCCGTCCGGGGAGGCAGTCGGCGGGCGGACCCGCGGGGCCCGTGCGCACCGGCGCTTCCGGAGGCGTGAACTCGGCCTGAACCAGACCGGATTCTGGCGCGATGCGCAGGGGAGATCTGGTCTGCCGACGGGGAGAATCCAGCCATGACCACCACCCCCACCTCAGCAGCCACCGCCACCACGCGCGCCTCCGGTTCCGGTGCACACCTGGCCGCCGGCGTCCTCACCGGCGTCGTCGCCCTCTACATCGCACTCGTCGCACTGGGGAACATCACCGACTTCGGGACCAACCAGCAGTTCGTACGGCATGTGCTGGCGATGGACACGACGTTCAAGGACGACAGCCTGATGTGGCGGGCGATCACCAGCACGGCACTCCAGGACACCGCCTATGTGGCGATCATCGCCTGGGAGACGGTGGCGGCGCTGGTGCTGATAGCGGGCACCTTCCTGTGGGCGCGACGGGACCACGACCGGGCCCGGCGGTTCTCCGCCTACGGGCTGCTGATGCTCGTGCTGCTCTTCGGCGCCGGGTTCGTCGCCATCGGCGGCGAGTGGTTCGCCATGTGGCAGTCGAAGACCTGGAACGGGCTGGACGCGGCGACCCGGGTCCTCGTGCTCACCGGGGTCGCGCTGATCGTGAACCTCCTGCCGGACCGACGGCGGGACGGCGCTAGCTGACCACGGTCACCTTGGCGCCCGTGTCCCCGAAGGACCACAGGGCGGCGCCGTCCTGCTTGTGCATGCGTATGCCGCCGAGTTTCTGACCGCCGGCCGGCGGGGGCGAGGAGCCGTCGAGGGCGTTTGAGAAGGCTATGTTCACGCCCTCCACCTTGGTGAAGTACATCACGTGCTCGATCTCGACGCCGTCCGAGCCCTTGAGGGACTGGGTGCGCAGGGTGACCGAGTAGCGGCCGGGCGGCGGGCTCACCGTGCCCGGCCACACCGTGAAGGTGCGGGCCGCGTGTCCGGTCGCGTCGACCAGCCACACCCGCTTCGCGCCGACGGAGTAGACGATCCGGCGGCCCGACCCGGACCCGTCGGGCAGGGCGGGCGGGGCCGACGGCTTCGGGTCCGCGGACGCGTGCGGGCGCGGCGACGCCGACGCGCCGGGCCTGACCGCCGAGGCCGTGGGGTGCGGGCCGTGCTCGGCCTGCACGCCAAGGGCGACGACGGCCGCGGTCGCCGCCACCGTCAGACCGGAGACCCAGGCCCACGAGGGCAGTCGGGCAGCCACGGGTACGCATCTCCTCCGCTATGGATCCCCTTGTCGGAACCGGGGTCGGATCATCGTACTCAGTCCGCTCTCAGTCCAGGACCGGCAGCAGGTCGGGCAGGTGGCCGTCGGAGGCCTCGGCCGCCCGCCGCCGCTCCTCGGGCACCTCGCCGTACAGGGTCGTGCGCGGCTTCGCCGGCCGGCCGGCCGCCTCCGCCACGGCGATCAGGTCGCGGACCGACTTGTACGAGCCGTAGGAGGAGCCGGCCATACGGGAGATCGTCTCCTCCATGAGCGTGCCGCCCAGGTCGTTCGCGCCGGAGCGGAGCATCTCGGCGGCACCCTCGGCGCCCAGTTTCACCCAGCTCGTCTGGATGTTGGGGATCCAGGGGTGCAGCAGCAGCCGCGCCATCGCGGTCACCGCCCGGTTGTCCCGGGTGGAGGGGCCCGGCCTGGCGATGCCCGCCAGGTACACGGGCGCGTTGGTGTGGATGAAGGGCAGGGTGACGAACTCCGTGAAGCCGCCCGTCGCCCGCTGGATCCCGGCCAGGGTGCGCAGGTGGCCGAGCCAGTGGCGGGGCTGGTCCACGTGGCCGTACATCATCGTGGAGGACGACCGGATGCCCAGCTCGTGGGCGGTCGTGATCACCTCGGTCCAGGTGGCCGTGGGCAGTTTGCCCTTGGTGAGCACCCAGCGGACCTCGTCGTCCAGGATCTCCGCCGCCGTGCCGGGGATGGAGTCCAGGCCCGCCTCCTTGGCGGCGGCCAGCCACTCGCGGATCGGCATGCCCGTCCGGGTAGCGCCGTTGACCACCTCCATCGGCGAGAACGCGTGGACGTGCATGCCGGGGACGCGCTCCTTCACCGCCCTGGCGATGTCGAAGTAGGCGGTGCCCGGCAGGTCCGGGTGGATGCCGCCCTGCATGCACACCTCGACCGCGCCCACCTCCCACGCCTGCTGGGCCCGGTCGGCGACCTGCTCCAGGGAGAGCGTGTAGGCGTCGGCGTCGGTACGGCGCTGGGCGAACGCGCAGAAGCGGCAGCCGGTGTAACAGACGTTGGTGAAGTTGATGTTGCGGGTGACGATGTACGTCACGTCGTCACCCACCGCCGACCTGCGCACGTCGTCGGCGACCCGGCACAGCGCGTCCAGCGCCGGGCCGTCCGCGTGGAACAGGGCCAGGGCCTCGGCGTCGGTCAGGCGGGTCGGGTCGTCGGCGGCCGTGCGCAGCGCCTGCCGTACGTCGGTGTCGATGCGCTCCGGCGCCATGCCGGGGGCGGCCGCCTCGCGCAGCTCCTGCCAGTCGCCGTACACCTCGTCGAAGTCGGCGCGCCGGTCGGCGGTACGGCCCTCGGTGTCGATCGCGGTGTGCAGGTCGGTACGGCCGGTGGCGGTGAACGCCTCCTCCGGCTCCTGCCAGGGACGCCCCTCGACCACCGCGTCCGGCAGCGCGAGTCCGGTCTCCGGATCGGCGAGCGCGCCGACGTGCGGGCGCAGCCGCGGGTCCAGCCAGGGTTCGCCGCGGCGGACGAACTCCGGGTAGACGCAGAGGCGTTCGCGCATCTCGAAGCCGGCGGCCCGGGACTTCGCGGCGAGTTCCTCGATCTGCGGCCAGGGGCGCTCGGGGTTGACGTGGTCGATGGTCAGGGGCGACACCCCGCCCCAGTCGTCGATGCCGGCGCCGATCAGCCGCCCGTACTCGCTGTCGACGAGGTTGGGCGGGGCCTGCAGACAGGCCGAGGGGCCCATGATGTGCCGGGCCACGGCCACCGTGGCGACCAGGTCGTCGAGTTCGGCGTCCGGCATGCCGCGCATCGCCGTGTCCGGCTTGGCGCGGAAGTTCTGGATGATCAGTTCCTGGATGCCGTGGTACGCCCGGGAGACCTTGCGCAGCGCGAACAGGGACTCGGCCCGCTCCTCGTAGGTCTCCCCGATGCCGATCAGCAGGCCTGAGGTGAACGGGACGGAGGAGCGTCCGGCGTCCTCCAGCACCCTGAGCCGTACGGCGGGTTCCTTGTCCGGGGAGCCGTGGTGGGGGCCGCCGGGCTCGGACCAGAGCCGGGTGGCCGTCGTCTCCAGCATCATGCCCATCGAGGGGGCGACGGGCTTCAGGCGCTGGAAGTCCGTCCAGGTCATGACGCCCGGGTTGAGATGGGGCAGCAGGCCCGTCTCCTCCAGGATGCGGATGGAGACGGCCCGCACGTAGGCGATGGTGTCGTCGTAGCCGTGCGCGTCCAGCCACTCGCGCGCCTCGGGCCAGCGGTCCTCCGGCTTGTCGCCGAGGGTGATGAGGGCTTCCTTGCAGCCGAGGGCGGCGCCCTTGCGGGCGATGTCCAGCACCTCGTCGGGGGACATGAACATCCCGTGGCCCGCGCGGCGCAGCTTGCCGGGGACGGTGACGAAGGTGCAGTAGTGGCACTTGTCGCGGCACAGCCGGGTCAGGGGGACGAAGACGCTCTTCGAGTAGGTGATGACGCCGGGACGGCCGGCCGCCTCTAGGCCCGCGTCACGTACCCGGGCGGCGGACGCGGCGAGACCGGTGAGCGCCTCGCCGCGTGCCTGGAGCAGCACCGCCGCCTCGGCGACGTCGAGGGCGACGCCGTCCCGGGCACGTTTGAGGGCGCGACGCATGGAGTTCTCGGTGGGACCGGTTCCGGAGGACGCGGAAGTCGTCATCCCTTGAGCATACGTTCGGGGTGATCAACGCACGGGGCCCGCCGCCGCTGCCCCGGGCGCGCTCGCCAACACCGCCCCTCGCGGCGCTACTTGATCTGCTCCGCCGCCCACTCGGCCCACTCCTGCCGCATCGCGCCGAAGCGCGGGCCGTGCTCCAGGGCGATGCGGCCGTGGACGGAGAGGTTGTCGTCGTCCCGGTCGACGGAGTCGGCCGCGGACCCGCGAAGATCGGGGAGACGCCCCCTAGGGCCTCCCGCTCCGGGCCCGGGTGTCCCGGCGCAGGCCGATGATCTCGGCGACCGTGTCCAGCCAGCGGGCGGTGCGCTCCTCGCCCTCCGGGGTGTCCGCGACCCGCGCCGCCGTCTCCAGCCAGTCGAGCAGCAGTACGGACGCCTCGCGGGACGGCAGCGGCTCGGTCAGCTCCGCGGCGCACCGCAGGCCGCCGGCGCGGACGATCTCGGCGACGTAGGCCACCGAACGCGCCACCACGCCCAGCCGGTCCAGGGTGACGGCGGCCGCGACGGCGCCGTCACCGCACAGCGCGGCGCGGAACGCGTCCTGGGTGAGGCCGTAGCGGAGCAGGACGGCCACGTCGGTGGTGGCGAGGACCTCGTCGTCGGTGCGGGGTGCGGAGGGCATGGGCGGCGCTTTCCGGTTCTGGGGTGGGTCAGCGGACCGTGATCGTGTAGACGAAGAACGCCGGCCTGTCGTCCGGGGTGCCCGTCGCCGTCGGGTACGGGCTCGACGAGGCGGTACCGGAGCCGGAGGCGCTCGGGTACGGGTAGGCCGTCTCGGTGCCGCTGTGGCAGCTTCCCATCGGGCAGTGCAGGAGCTTCACGGTGGTCCTGCCGGGCTCGAGCGCCGTGAAGTCGAAGAACTGGGTGCCGTCGCCGCCGCCGATGAGACCGCCGCCGCCCTCCTCGTCCTCGCGCTTGCCGCGGTACTTCAGCACGTGCCCGTCCGGCCGGGGCCCGGCCAGGTACCAGTTCTGCCCGAGCGCGGGGTTCGCGGGGACCTTCAGGGTGAACTCGTCCCCGGCGTCCACCGTGACGGCGCGCTTCTCGGTGCCGTACTCGTCGGCCCCGCCCGAGGAGCCGCAGCCGGCCAGGGCGAGGACTCCGGCCGCGGCCAGGGGGATCAGTGCGGTGCGCATGTTCACGGTTGCTCAGTCCTGCTGGATGTAGACGCGGTTGACATTGCCCTTGTGCGCGGCCGAGTACCGGTCGTCCGCCGCGGCGCTGAGGTCCCCCTTGACGAAGTCCTCCTCGCTGACCCAGGTGGTGGTGCCCCAGGGGTTGTAGATCTGGAGCCTGTCCCCCTCCTGGCCGATGATCATCATGCTGTGGCCGTGCCAGTCGTCGTTGTCGTCGTACCGCTCGATGTTGATGGGCACGGGCTTGCCCTCGGCGACGGACCGCTCGATGTCGGGCAGCACGTCCCGCCGGTCGTCCTCGCCGCCCATGTCCTGGCTCTCGTAGTGGTCGCCGGTGTGCGGACTGAGCTCCTTCTCGGAGATCTCCACCTGCCCGTCCGAGTCCATGCCGGCCGGCTTGCGGTCCCACAGCCAGCCCGAGTTGTCGCCGTCGCCCTCCTCGTGCAGCCGCAACTGCTCGTCGGTCAGGCGCTCACGGAAGTGGTCCGGGTCGTCGTCGGTGCCGTCGGGACCGCCGGTCAGCTCCAGGGCGTAGACCGGGTCGACGATGGCCCGCGCGGTGACCGTGGAGGAGGGCACGCAGGTCTCGCCGTCCTGGTCCCACAGCCTGCCGTCGAAGTCCTGGTTCTCCTGGCCCGTGGCCGACGGGCCATTGCCCGTCGAGACCGGCGCGAGGTGCTCCCGCAGCCAGACCGCGTCCCGGCCGTGGATCTTGCCGCCGAACTCCTCGACCTCGTCGACGGAGTACCCGGCCGCCAGGGCCTTCATGAGGTACGCCTTCTCCTGCGGCGTCGAGGCGTCGGCCAGCAGCCGGTCCATCCGGGCCCGGTCGGCGGCCGGGAGCCGGTCCATGGCGTGGCCGGAGCGTTCGAGGTCGTTGGCCGTGAGGATCTCGTTCAGCTCCGGGTCGCCGCCCACGTTGCCGACGTCGGCCAGGGCCAGCCGGTCCGCCGCCGTCAGCCCGTTCGTGTCCAGTTTCCCGGCCCGTGCCTCCGACGCCCACTTGTTGAGGTCCCGGGCAGCGGCGCGGGCGGCGTCGTCGGCCGCGTCCGCCGCCTTGAGCAGCAGGCCGGCGCCGGCGGAGGCGACCGAGCGGGCCTTCAGCCGGGTGCTCTCCTCCTCGTCGTCCTCGTGCCAGTCGTCGAAGAAACCGTCCCTGCCGCCGAGCATCGTGCGGGCCGAGTGCAGCTTGGTCCGTCCGTCACGGTCCTGGACCCGCGCGTCCTTGACGGCGTCGGCGAGGCTCAGCAGCGCCTTGGCGCCGCCCTCGAACGCCTCGGCCATCTGCCGGGCGTCCCGCGAGGCGGCGGACACCACGTCGGAGGCGAGGACGCTCGTCCGGCCGACCCACACCTCCGGCAGGCCCTTGCGGGCCACCTTGTCGACACGGTCCCGCACGTCGTTGGCCTTCTCGACCTGACCGCGGTACGTCCTGGCCAGCGACTCCAGCGTCGCGTGGTCGCCCATCGGGGGCGACACCGCGAGGGCGTCGTCGATCGCGTCGATCAGGTCGTTCTTGCTGCCGGCCGAGGAGATGCTCCTGGCCAGGCCCGCGAGCCGCTTGCGGCGGTCGGTGGTGCCCTCCGTCGTCATCGCGCGCCCCCTCAGTAACCCGACAGCGCCGACGGGCGGGCGGCGTGTGCGGGCATGGCGGTGACGCGGCCGTCGGCCACGGGCACGCTGCGGACACCGGTGTCCACCAGTGCGTCGCTTCCGTCGTAGGCGCCCTTGGCGAGCCGGACCTTGTCCGCCAGTTCGTGCAGCGCCGACTCCAGGGTGCGGGCCTCCGCCTCCCAGGCGGCGGCGTACGCGTTGAAGGCCGTGGCCGCGTCGGGGCCGCCGAGGGCGTCGTCCGTGTAGCAGAGGCCGGGGGCGATCACCTTGCGGATCTTCCCGGTGCCGTCGCCCGCCCCGTCCAGTTCCTTCGCCTGTCCGGACACACCGGACCTGACCGTGTAGCCGTCCGCAGACGCGCCCATCGAGCTCCCCCGTTGCGATGGTTCATGACCGCGGGGGAGGCTAACACGCGTCAGTCACAGGAAAGTCCAGGTGTCACAGGGCCCGCACGCGGTCGGCGCACCGTCCGTGCGGGGTCCCTCGGGGCCGTCGGAGAGCAGGAGATCCAGGGACATGCCAGAGCGTGCGGACCTCAAGCAGCGCGTCGTCACCCGGTTCCAGCGGTATCTCGCCAATCCGCTCAACCGGCGCCTGCCCTTCCAGACCCTGCTGGAGACCACCGGCCGCGTGAGCGGTGAGCCGCGGCGGACGCCGGTGGGCGGGCGCCGGACCGGTGAATCCTTCTGGATGGTCTCGGAGTTCGGCTACAGGTCGCAGTACGTGCGCAACATCCAGGCCGACCCGCACGTCCGGGTCCGTGTCGCCGGCCGCTGGCACCACGGCACCGCCCATCTGCTGCCCGACGACGACGCCGTGGCCCGCCTGCGCTCGCTGCCCCGCTTCAACAGCGCGGCGGTACGGGCGTTCGGCACGCATCTGCTGACGGTGCGGGTGGACCTCGCGGACTGAGCGCGACCGCCCCCGGCCCGCGGTCAACCGAAGGACCGGCCCTCCATCTGAGGAGACCGTGTGCAGACCATGTGGACCCAGGTGTACCGGTCTGTGATCGGCGTCTCCCGCTGCTGACGCAACCGCCCCGAACAAGGCAAACTGACGGGGTTGTTCGGGATGACAGGTCCTAGGGGGTCGAACGCATGGACGGTGGGCCGCGAGTGCCTGAGCAGCGGCGTCCCGGCTCCGCGGCCGTCGCGGAACCGGAGGCGACGCGATTCGGGGTGCTCGGTCCGGTGCGGGCCTGGCGCGGCGCGGAGACGCTGAACACCGGCTCACCTCAGCAGCGCGCCCTGCTGGCCGCCCTGCTGCTGCGCGAGGGCCGCACGGCGACGGCCGCGGAACTCATCGACGCGCTCTGGAGCACCGAGCCACCGTCCCAGGCGCTGGCGGCGGTGCGCACGTACGCCTCCCGGCTCCGCAAGGTCCTCGGGCCCGGCGTCCTGGTGAGCGAGTCGGGCGGATACGCGGTACGGGGCCTCGGCGAGGGCGCGCTGGACCTGGCGACGGCGCAGGAACTGGCGACGGAGGCGGACAAGGCGCGCGGTACCGGGGACCTGAGGAGTGCCCGGGAGGCGCTGGGCCGCGCCCTGGCCCTGTGGGACGGCGAGCCGCTGGCGGGCGTCCCCGGGCCGTACGCGGAGGCACAGCGGGTGCGTCTGGAGGAGTGGCGGCTGCAACTCCTGGAGTCCCGGCTGGACATGGACCTGGAGCAGGGCTGCCACGCCGAGGCGGTCTCGGAACTGACCGCCCTGACGGCCGCGCATCCGCTGCGTGAACGCCTGCGCGAGCTGCTGATGCTGGCGCTGTACCGCAGCGGGCGCCAGGCGGAGGCCCTCGCGGTCTACGCGGACACCCGCCGGCTGCTCGACGAGGAACTGGGCGTCGAACCGCGCCCCGGCCTGCGGGAACTCCAGCAGCGCATCCTCCAGGCGGACCCGGCCCTGGCCGAGCCGTCCGCCCCGGCCGCGGAGCCCGCCGTGGTGGCGGTCCGCCCGGCACAGCTCCCGGCCTCGGTGCCCGACTTCACCGGCCGCGCGGCCTTCGTGGACGAGCTGAGCGAGGTGCTGGCGTCGGCGTCCGAGGCGGAGGGCCGGGTGATGGCCGTCTCCGCGCTGGCCGGGATCGGCGGCGTGGGCAAGACGACACTGGCGGTGCACGTCGCGCACCGGGCGCGTTCCGCCTTCCCCGACGGCCAGTTGTACGTGGACCTGCAGGGCGCCGGCCCGCGCTCCGCCGAGCCGGAGACGGTGCTGGGCTCGTTCCTCCGGGCGCTGGGCACGGCGGACTCCGCGATCCCGGACAGCCTGGAGGAGCGGGCGGCCCTGTACCGCTCGGTGCTCGACGGGCGCCGGGTCCTGCTGCTGCTGGACAACGCGAAGGACGCGGCCCAGGTGCGGCCCCTGCTGCCGGGCACGGAGGGCTGCGCGGCGCTCGTCACCTCCCGGGTGCGGATGGTGGATCTGGCCGGCGCCCATCTGGTGGACCTGGACGTCATGTCCCCCGACGAGGCCCTGGCCCTCTTCACGAAGATCGTCGGCGACGAGCGGGTGACGGCGGAGCGGGAGGCCGCGCTGGACGTGGTCGCGGCGTGCGGCTTCCTGCCCCTGGCGATCCGTATCGCCGCGTCCCGCCTGGCGGCGCGCCGCACCTGGACGGTCTCGGTCCTCGCCGCCAAGCTGGCGGACGAGCGGCGCCGGCTGGACGAGCTGCAGGCGGGTGACCTGGCGGTCAAGGCCACTTTCGAGCTGGGCTACGGCCAGCTGGAGCCGGCCCAGGCCCGGGCGTTCCGTCTGCTGGGCCTCGCCGACGGTCCCGACATGTCCCTGGCGGCGGCGGCAGCGGTCCTCGACCTTCCCCCGGAGGACACGGAGGACCTGCTGGAGTCCCTGGTCGACACCTCGCTCCTGGAATCCGCGGCCCCCGGCCGCTACCGCTTCCACGACCTGGTCCGCCTCTACGCCCGCTCCTGCGCGGAACGGGACGAGCAGCCGCCGAGCGAGCGGGAGGCGGCGATGTCGCGGTTGCTGGACTTCTATCTGGCCACGGCGGCCGGGGTCTACGCGCTCGAGCGGCCGGGGGATCGGACCGTCGCCCATCTCGAGCGGACCCGGTACGACGGTCAGCGGTTCTCCGACGCCTCGGAGGCGACGGACTGGCTGCACGCGGAAGCGGAACCCCTTCTCGCCTGCGTCCAGCAGTCGCTGCGGCCCGCGACGCTGCGCCGCGCCGTCGACCTCCTGCTGACCACCATAGATCTGGCGGAGTCCGGGGCCGGCTCCCGGCGGTACGAGACGACCGCCATCGCGGCGTGTGACGCGGCCGCGGCCGCCGGGGACCAGCACGCCGAGACGCGGTCGCGCATCACGTTGGCCCAAGTCCTCAGTCAGGCGGGCCGGTTCGAGGAGGCGGAGCAGGAGGCCAAGAGGGCGGATCTGCTCAACGAGGCCGCCAACGATCCCTGGTCCAGCAGCACCGCCCCCAATCAGCTGGGCATCATCGCCATCTGCCGCTCCCTGTACGCCGACGCGGAGGGCTACCTCCTGAGGGCGGTGAGGGCCTTCCAGAACGACGAGAACAAGCCCGGCGAGGCGAGCGCGGTCTGCAACCTCTCGCGCTCACTGGCGTCGATGGGCCGCGGCGCACAGGCCATCGAGCTCGCCCAGCGCGGGATCAAGATCTACGACGAGCTCGGCATGTCCGTGCGCCTCGCCAACGCGCGTTACGCCTCGGGAATCGTCTTCACGCAGGCCGGCAGGCTGCCGGACGCCTTGGAACAGCTCGAGAAGGCGCTGCGCATCTTCGTGGAGAGCCGTCAGCGTCTCTGGGAGGGCACCACGCACTTCCGCATCGCGCAGGTACATCTGGCAGCACGCCGTCCGGCCCAGGCGGCCCAGCACGCCGAGCAGGCACTGGCGATCGGCTGCATCGGCGGCGACTGGATGCGGGCCAACGCCCTGACCATTCTGGGCAAGGCGCTGGAGGCCATCGGGCAGCCGGACCGGGCCCGCGCCTGCTGGCTCGACGCTCTGCGGATCTACGAGGCGACGGCTTCGTCCGAAGCGGACGAGGTCCGGATGCTGCTCACTCCACTCGCAGCCGCCTAGGCGGTTGCCGGGAGCGTTCATCGAACGTTTATGGGCCGCTGCCACTCTTTTCCAAGCGATCCGCCGTGTCGGGGGGCAGACGGATCTCCTGGGCCTCACGGCTACTCTGAGGCCTCCGGAACGCCCGTTCGGCAGCCCTCGGGGGAGTTGCCGAACGGGTGGGCCCACCCAGCGAGTCATCTGTCTATCGGGGAGTCCCGCCATGAGCGAAGCCAAGAAGGCCGAGGAGATCACCACCCTGGACCAGCACGCTCCTGCGCCGCCCAAGGCGGTCGAGGAGATCACCACGCTGGACCAGCACGCACCGGCCCCGCCCAAGGCGGCCGAGGAGATCACCACGCTGGACCAGCACGCACCGGCCCCGCCGGCGCTGGACCTGAACGGCAAGTAGACCTGACTCCCAGCGGGGGAACGGCCGCGGCGGCGCGGAGGGGGAGCCGTCGCGGCCGAGGTGTGTCCGGGGGGCGTCAGCCCACCGGCCGCGCCACCGGGTTCGCCTTGCAGTGGCGGACCCCGAGGACGAGTCCGTCGTCCCGGTCCCCGAGGCTGTTGACGAGTTCCACCTCGGCGCGGGCCGTGCCCTTGGCCGGGACGGTGACCGTCGTGGTGTTGTCGGCGACGGCCGAGCCCCGCTCGTCGTCGAACTCGACCCGTACGGTGAAGTAGCCCTGGACGGCGTTGGGGTTGGTGACCTCGACGGTCGCGTACGGGGCCTTCCGCGTCGCGCAGCTCACGAGCCTCGCCCTCGCGGCCTTCAGGGACGGCGTCGGACTGGGCGTGCCGTAGGTTCCGCCGCGGCTGCCGGACGTGCTTCCCCCGGTGGTGTTGCCGTAGTAGTCGTCGTCGTAGTCGTGGTAGCGGCCGGAGCCGGTCTTCCCGACGCCCGACGAGGAGTCGTGGTCCTGGCTGGAGCTGCTGCAGCCGCCTCCGCCGGAGTGGCCGCGCCCGTGCCCGTGCCGGCCCGTGAAGCCGGTCAGGGCGAGCACCACCAGCGCCGACACCGCCGCGAGCCTGAGTGTGTGACCACGTCGTTGCATACCGTCACCCTATCGGCCGACTGTCACGGCCATGTCACCGCACGGCCGCCGTCCCGTACCCGGGCGGCGGCCGTCCCGCGCGTCACGTGGTCCGCGCCGTGCCGGTCCCCTTCTCCGCGTCCAGCGCGTACACGCACCGGTCCTTGCTGCACGCGTACACCACCCCGTCCCGGACGACCGGGGAGCCGGTGATCTCACCGCCGGTGGCGAGCTTCCAGCGCAGACGGCCGTCGTCGGACTTGAGGGTGTACAGGAGGTGGTCGGTGGAGCCGAAGTGGATGCGGCCCTCGGCGACCACGGGGGTGCCCACGACGTCCCCGCCGGACTGGAAGCGCCACTTGGGGGTGCCGGTGACGGCGTCCAGGGTGTACAGCCCCTTGCCGCTGCCCACGTGCACATGGCCGGCCGCCACCAGGACCGGCTCGACGGAGGAGCGGGACTCGGTGGCGATGCGCCAGCGGTCGCGGCCGTCGGTGGCGTCCAGGGCGTAGACCGTGCCGAGGTAGTCGGCGAGGTAGACGCCGCCGCCGGTGACGGCGGGGCCGGGCGCGAAGGCGGGCGGGCAGAGGAAGACCGCGGGGGCCTCGAAGTGCCAGCGCACCAGACCGCTCGCCACCTCGATCGCGAGGACCCGGGTGCCGGCGGAGACGTACACGTAGCCGTCGGGTGCCGGGGTGATGCGGACCGGTACACCGCCGCAGGAGGCCGCGTCGCCGATCGGGTACGACCAGCGCTCCTCGCCGGTACGGGCCTCCAGGGCGCGCAGCCGGGCGTCCTGCCAGACGTAGACGGTGCCGTCATGGACGGCGGGGCCGGCCTCCGGGGACTCGAAGTCGGTCTGGCAGCCGCTGATCTCCCACAGCTTCCGGCCGTTCGCCGCCTCCCAGCCCTGGGCGCCGCCGCCCCGGGTGCCGGTGACGACCGTGCCGTGGTCGGCGTGCAGGGAGTACACCCAGGCGTCCGTGTTCACCCGCCACAGGTCGCCGCCCTCACGGGCGTCCAGCGCGAACAGGGTGGGTCCGTCGGAGGCGTGGATCCGGCCGTCCGCGACCGCCATGGACCAGGCCACGTCCCGCGTCTTGAAGCGGCGGCGGCCGGTGGCCACGTCCAGCGCGTGCACTTCGAAGGACGTGACGTAGACCAGCTCGCCGTCGACCGACGGGGTGCCCCAGACGTCGTTGGACATGCGGAAGCGCCAGGGGCGCCAGCCGTTCGCCGTCTCCGGGGGCACGGCCGGGACGGGCGGCACGGCGGGGTCGGCGCCGGCGACGCCCTGGCGGGGCCGGGACCAGCCGGCGACGAGGCCGGCCTCCGGCGGGGGCGCCTTGACGGCGGCGGCGCGGGCGTCGGCGACGCGCGGGCCGGGGCCGATGGGCACGGCCGCGCCCGCCAGCCGGACCGGTCCGGTGTCGGGGGCCCCGGCCGCCGCGGAGGCCGGGACGGCGGGGTCGTAGGACGGCGGCGGGGGCACGGCCGCCCGGCCGCCGCTGCGCGGGCCGGGGGCGGTGGGGGCCGGCTTGGCGGTGGGGCGGCCGCCGCGGCGGGTCTCGATGAGGCCGACCGCCTTCTCGGGCAGCCAGGCGGAGGCGGTACCGCTGTCGTCGGAGCCGGAGCCGAACAGGTGCGGGGCGAGCTGGGCCTGGAGGTCCGCGGGGTTGGGCCGGCCGGTGGCCTCCATCTGCATGCAGGACTCGATCAGCGGACGCAGCTCGTCCGGCAGGCCGGTGAGGTCCGGGCCCTCGCGGAGCAGCATGAACACCGTCTCGACCGGGTTGGCGCCGTGGAAGGGCGGGTGGCCGGTGGCGGCGAAGACCAGCATCGAACCGAGCGAGAAGACGTCGCTGGCGCCGGTGACGCTGCGGGAGTCCTTCGCCTGCTCGGGAGACATGTAGGCGGGGGTGCCGACGGCGACGTTGGTCATCGTCAGGCGGGTGTTGGAGACACCGGAGGCGATGCCGAAGTCGATCACCCGGGGGCCGTCCTCGACGACGAGGACGTTGGACGGCTTCAGGTCGCGGTGGACCAGGCCCGCGCCGTGGATGGACTGCAGGGCCTCGGCCACGCCCGCCGCCAGCCAGCGCACCGCCTGCGCCGGGAGCGGGCCGCACTCGTTCACTATCTCCTCGAGGGAGGGCGCGGGGACGTAGGCGGTCGCGAGCCAGGGCACGGCGGCGCGGGGGTCGGCGTCCACCACGGCGGCCGTGTAGAAGCCGGAGACCGCGCGGGCCGCCTCCACCTCGCGGGTGAAGCGGACCCGGAAGAGCTGGTCCTCGGCCAGCTCGGTGCGGACCGTCTTGATCGCCACGCGCCGGCCGGACGCCGAGCGTGCCAGATAGACCAGCCCCATGCCGCCGGCGCCCAGCCGGCCCAGCACCTCGAACGGCCCGATCCGCCGCGGATCGTGCTGTGTCAGCTGATCCACCACTTGCCTGCCACCTCCCCGTACGAGCCGCGCCACCCACATATGTACGCGACCGAAGTGCAGCGTCTCACCACCGCACCGCCATGGCGGCACGCACCCTGATTCTTCCTGGCCGGGCGACCGGTTGCGAACCCGGTGACGAATCGGGGTGTCTCATGCCGAATAAGGTCATTTCATCGTCGCGGCACTCTGCCTCACCGCTCCAGCAGGGCGAACGACGCCCCCTGATTGTCGGTGACGACGGCCACTCGTCCGTACGACGTCTCGAAGGGCGGTTTCTGCACCCGGCCGCCGAGCCGCCGCACGGCGCCGAGGGCGTCGTCAAGGCCGGTGACGCGGAAGTGGACCAGGAAGTGCGGGGGCATCTCGGCCGGGAAGACCTCGGTGACGTCCGCACGGCCGAAGTCGGGTTCGGTTTCGGTGCCGAACAGGGCGTCGTGGAAGAGGTCGCCGTAGAAGGTGTTGGCGGCGGCCGTGTCCCGGGCGTACAGCTCGGCCCAGACGAACGTGTTCGGCTCGCGGCGCCGGCCGAAGCCGGAGTGGGCGCCGGGCTGCCACAGGGCGAACACCGCGCCCTCGGGGTCGGTCACGAGGGCGGCGGTGCCGAGGTCACCCACCGGGAACGGGGCCATCACCACCTGCCCGCCGGCCTCGACGATCCGCCGGCCGAGGGCCCGGGCGTTTGAGGTGGCGAAGGAGACGGTCCACACCGTGGGCATGCGGCCGTCGGTCTTGGGGGCCAGCGAGGCGACGCGGTCGCCGTTCAGCAGCGCCCACACCGAGGAGCCGTAGGACTCCTCGAAGTCCCACCCGAAGAGCTCGCCGTAGAACCGCTTGCCCGCCTCGACGTCGGGCAGCTCGGCGTCCACCCAGCAGGGGACGCCCTCGGGGTACGCCTCTTCGTTCGCGGATGCCCTGTTTTCGGCCATGCCGTCAAAGTAGCGGGGTCGCGCGCAGCCCGCAGACCAGCCACACCATGCCCGTTTCCCCCGTGCACCCCATTTGCAGTCGGCCGAATCGCGCTCAGATCACCCGTCGGTAAGCTGACGACATGACAGGACAAGTGCGTACCGTCGACGGCCGCGTGGCCGGCAGACGTGGGCAGGCGACCCGGCAGAAGCTGCTCGACTGCCTCAGCGAGATGCTCAGCTCCTCCCCCTACCGGGACGTCAAGGTCATCGATGTCGCCCGGAAGGCAGGCACCTCGCCCGCGACCTTCTACCAGTACTTCCCGGACGTCGAAGGGGCCGTGCTGGAGATCGCCGAGCACATGGCGGCCGAGGGCGCCGGGCTGACGGAACTGCTCGAGGGACGCTCCTGGGCCGGCAAGTCCGGCTGGCAGACCGCGCAGGAACTCGTCGACGGCTTCCTGGAGTTCTGGCGGCGCAACGACGCCATCCTGCGCGTGATCGACCTCGGCGCGGCCGAGGGGGACAAACGGTTCTACAAGATCCGCATGAAGATCCTCAACTCGGTGAACGGCTCCCTCGCGGAGTCGATCGGCGAACTGCAGGCCAAGGGCCGGGTGGACAAGGACGTGAACCCGGCGGCGATCGCGGGCTCGCTGGTCACGATGCTCGCCTCGGTCGCCGCGCACCAGAAGGGCTTCTCCTCCTGGGGCGTCAAGCAGGCCGAACTCAAGCCCAATCTCGCGCTGTTGGTCCACCTGGGCGTGACCGGCAAGAAGCCGAGCCGATAGCGGACGCACCTTCGTCCGGATTCCAGGTCCTGTCTGGCAGGCGGTGGCTCACCCGAGTGGGCCACCGCCTGCTTTTTCACGGGTCCGGGTCCGCATCGGCTCCAGCGCTTCGGGGACGGGCTCGCGCGCTAGCCCCGCCCAGCCGGCAGCGGCCGGTCCCGGACCACGTGCTTCATCACGAGTGTCGAGGTGAGCCGCTGCACCCCGGGCAGGGTCGCCAGGCGTTCGTCGTACAGCCGCTGGAAGGCGGCGAGGTCGGCGGTGGCCACCCGGAGCAGGTAGTCGGGCTCGCCGAACAGCCGCTGGGCGTCCAGGACATGGTCCAGCTCGCCGACCGCCCGCTCGAACTCGGCGACGGTGTCGCGATCCTCCTGCCGCATCGAGACGAAGACCAGCGCCTCGAAGTTCAGCCCGAGCGCGCCCGCGTCCACCACCGCCCGGTAGCCCTGGATGGCGCCGGAGCGCTCCAGCTCGCGCAGCCGCCGGTGGCAGGGCGAGACGCTCAGGCGCACCCGGGCGGCCAGCTCGGTCACGGTCAGCCGCCCGTCCTGCTGGAGCTCGGCAAGGATTTTCCGGTCAACGTCGTCCATGAGCAATATTCTCCCTCAGTGAAGGCGATGCCGAGCAAACATCAGGAACACTTTCGGTCCATTCACGCCTAATGTCGCCGGTATGGAACCGGGCCTGCTCTTCTCCTTCCTCGCCGTCGACCTGCTGCTGGTGTGCGTGCCGGGCGCCGACTGGGCGTACGTGATCGCGACCGCCCTGCGCGGCGGCCGGGTACCGCGCGCGGTGGCGGGTCTGGTCTGCGGGTACGCCCTGCACACGGTCCTGGCGACGGCGGGCCTCGCGGTCCTGGTGGCGGGCTCGCCCCGGTTGCTGACGGCCCTGACGGTGGTGGGCGCGGGCTATCTGCTGTGGCTGGGCTGGGGGGTGCTGCGCCGCCCGGCCGTGCCGGACGCGGACGCCGGCCCGCCGGCCGAGGGGAGGCTCTTCCCGCGGGGTGCGACGATCAGCGGCCTCAACCCCAAGGGCCTGCTGCTCTACCTGTCCGTACTCCCCCAGTTCCTCACCCTCACCGGCGACCGGCTGCCCGTGCCCGCGCAGACGGCGGCGCTGGGCCTGCTCCACATGGCGTGCTGCGCGGCCGTCTACCTCACCGTCGGCGCGCTCGCCCGCGTCCTGCTGGCCGCCCGCCCGGCCGCGGCCCGCGCGGTCACCCGTACCTCGGGTGCGGCGATGCTCGGCATCGGAGCGCTGCTGCTGGTGGAGCGGCTGGCGACGCTCTGAGGGCCGGCGGCCCACCGGTGGCGGCGGCGCTGGGCCGGAAGGGGTGCGTCCGGGGTGAATACGGCCGCCGTCGGCGGCCATACTCGCCCCATGGCACAGAAGGATCTCCACGACATGCTGCGGTCCCTGCGGGTCTGGGCCCCCGGGGCCACCGAGTTGCGCCCCTTCGACCCGGACACGGCTCCCCCGACGCCGCTGCCCCTGTTCACGAGCTGGTTCGCGGAGGCGGTGGAGGCCGGGCAGCCGGAGCCGCACACGATGTCGCTGGCCACGACGGACGAGGAGGGCCGGCCCGACGTGCGCATCGTCATGATGCACGGCGCCGACGCGGACGGCTGGTCCTTCGGGAGCCACTCGACGAGCCGCAAGGGCCGCGCCCTGGACGCCCACCCCTACGCGGCCCTGGCCTTCTACTGGCCGGCGCTGGGCCGCCAGGTGCGGGTGCGCGGCACGGTGGCGTCGGCCCCGTCGCACGAGAGCCTGGCGGACCTGCACGCGCGCTCGACGGGCGCGCTGGCGGCGGCCCTGACCGGCCGGCAGAGCGAGGACCTGTCCTCGCTGGAGGAGCTGCGGCAGGTCTCGGAGGCGGCCTGGGCGAGGGCCCGCGAGAACCCGTCCGAGCCCTCCCCCACCTGGACCCTGTACCGGCTGCGGCCGGAGGCGGTGGAGTTCTTCCAGGGCGACCCCGACCGCCGTCACGTACGCCTCGAGTACCGGCGTACGGAGTTCGGCTGGAGCAAGAACCTCCTGTGGCCGTGACCCCCCTCGTTCAGGGACGCGTTCAGTCCCCGAACGCCCACACCGCGAAGTCCGCCACGCCCCGGTATCCGATCCGCTGGTAGAGACGGTTGCTGGTCGGGTTGGCGAGGTCGGTGAAGAGCAGTACGTGGGCCACCCCGGCCGCCACGGCGGTGCGGCTCACCTCCGCCGTCACCGCGCCCGCGTAGCCGTGGCCGCGCAGGTGCGCCGGCGTGTACACCGGGGCCACCCGGACCTGGCCCGCCGTCTCCGGGGTCGCGCCCGCCATGGAGACGGGCGTGCCGTCGGGGGTCTCCCAGAGGGTGAGGCCGCCGCGGGCGACGCGGGCGTCGGCCCAGGGACCCGCGCCCTGGCCGGCGCTCTGCCCGACCGCGTCCTTGAACTCGTCGTACCAGCGCATCAGCAGGTCCCGGTCCGCCGGACCGGCCACCCGGGCCCGGCCTGCGGGGGGCGGCTGCGGGGCACTCGGCTCGGCCAGCTCGTAGAGCCGCTGACGCCGCTCGATCCGGGCCGGCGTGCCGGTTCGCCGCCGCCAGGCCGCGGAGAAGGCCGCCGCCGCGCCGCGTTCGCCGGAGACGCCGGCGAGCGGGTGGCCCGCGTCGGCCAGGCGGGCCGCCAGCGCCTCGGCGCCGTCCGGGCCGATCGGCGTGAGGTGGAGCGGGAACGGGGGTGTGTGGAGCAACGCGGCGCGGATGCCGTGCTCCGTGTCCCGCAGCACGCCGAACAGCGGGGCCTCCTCGCCGTACAGGTGCAGGCCCCGGCCGCGCAGCGCGTCCAGCACCGTCAGCGGGACCGTGTGCAGGGCCGGGCGGGAGTGCAGGAAGCCTGCCGCGCGGGCCGTGAACTCGTCCGGGTCGTGGGTCAGTTGCCAGTCGTCAGGGCGCATGCGCCCATGATCCGGCCCGGCCGTCCGGCCGGGCCGCCGGGAGCGCCCCCGGCCACCGGCCCCGCTCACTTTGCCCGCACGCGTGATCAATCCGCAACCAATTCCGGTCTTGACCGAGACCCATCAACCTGGTGTGTGATTACGCTCGCGCTCATGGCCGACTCCCGTCCCTCTTCCGCGCGCCTCTCCGCGACCCCCGCCGACCGTCCCGTCTACGTCATAGGCGCCGGCCCCGGTGGACTGGCCGCCGCGCACGCGCTGCGGGCGCGCGGGGTACGGGCCGTGGTGCTGGAGAAGTCGGACCGGGTGGGCGCCTCCTGGCGGCAGCACTACGACCGCCTGCACCTGCACACCACCCGGCGCCTGTCGGCCCTGCCGGGCCTCGCGATCCCCCGCAGGTTCGGGCGCTGGGTGTCCCGGGACGACGTGGTCCGGTACCTGGAGAAGTACGCCGAGCACCACGAGCTGGAGATCGTCACCGGCGTGGAGGTGTTCCGCGTCGAGCGCGCCGGGGACGGCGGCGGCTGGGTGCTGCACGCCTCCGGCGGGCGGGAGCTGGCCGGCAGCGCGGTGGTCGTCGCCACCGGCCACAACCACACCCCGCGGGTGCCCGACTGGCCTGGACTGGACGGCTACGGCGGGGAGTTCCTGCACGCCGGGCGGTACCGCGACGCGCGGCCGTACGCGGGCCGGGACGTGCTGGTCGTGGGCATCGGCAACACCGGTGCCGAGATAGCCGTCGACCTGGTGGAGGGCGGCGCCGCGCGGGTGCGCCTGGCCGTGCGCACGGCCCCGCACATCGTGCGCCGCTCGACCGCCGGATGGGCCGCCCAGTACACGGGCGTGCTGGTCCGGCGGCTGCCGGTGCCGCTCGTGGACCGGCTCGCGCGGGCCCTGGGCAGGTTCATCACGCCTGATCTCGCCGCCCACGGGCTGCCGCGCCCCGCGAGCGGGCTGTACAGCAGGGTGCGCGAGGGCGCGATCCCCGTGCAGGACGTCGGGATCGTCGAGGCGGTGCGCGGCGGGAAGGTGGAGATCGTCGCGGCCGTCGAGGGGTTCGAGGACGGAAAGGTGGTCCTCTCCGACGGCGGCCGCCTCACGCCGGACGCCGTGATCGCGGCCACCGGGTACGAGCGGGCGCTGGACGGGCTGGTCGGGCACCTGGGTGTGCTGGACGGCCGCGGCAGGCCCGTGGTGCACGGTGCCCGCACGCCGGACGGGGCTCCCGGCCTGTACTTCACCGGGTTCACCAATCCGATCAGCGGCATGTTCCGGGAGCTGGCGATCGACGCGGAGCGGATCGCCAGGGCGGTGGCCAGGGCGCTCGCGGCGGGCGCCCGGCGGTGACCTCCGCGCTCGGGCGCCCCTGGGTCGTGTCCGCAAAGTCGCGTCGTTCGCCCGCAGGGCGGGCGTCGCGGCGTCCGGTGCGTACTCTCGGCGTGCCGGCCGGACGCCCTCGTACCGGGTGTACTCGGGCTTCCGGCCGGTGCGGCGAGAGTGCGTGCCGGGCGCCGCGACGCAGGCGCGACTTCGCGGACACGACCTAGCACCGGCCCGGGGTCAGCCCGTCCGCTTCAGGACGCACAGCCGCCCCGCGTCCGGGTCGCCGAACAGGACGTACAGCTCGGGGTCCTTCCCGGTGCCGCCGAAGGACCAGTCGGTGTCCTCGCCGCAGTCGCCGTCGAGCCGCAGCAGGATGCCGTCGCGGCCCAGGTCGTCCCGGTGGTGCGGCTTCCAGGTGCCGGCGCCCGCGCACTTGACGTACTCGTGGTCGATCCAGTCGTAGTCCAGGGGCTCGGCCGGCAGCCGCACCGCCGTCGCCCGCCCGTCGGGGCTCAGCCGCAGTTCCGCCCCGCCGTCACCGTGCCAGACCCCGGCGAGCCGGGCGGTGGTGAGCTCCGGGGGCTCGTACCGCTCGACGACGCCCGTCTCGGTGGCGACGAACCCGCCGCCCAGAGCGGCGAGGAGGAGGACCGCCGAGGCGGCCGCCGCGCGCCACCACACGCCCCACTGACGCCAGGCGCGCCTGCGGGCGCACCCGACCCAGAGGGTGGGCAGGACGCCCAGGGCCGTCAGGACCGGGACGGACGTGGTGAGGGACCACAGCGGTGCCGTCACACCGCCCCAGAGGACGGCCGGGGCGAGCGGCGTCACGAGGTGCCGGAGCCAGGCGGGGCCGCCCAGGTGACGGCCGGCCAGCCGGGCGAGGACCACCGCCGGCAGGGTGAGGACGAAGGTCAGCGCCATGCCGAGCAGCGGCAGCAGCACCGGCGCGAAGAGGAGGACGCAGACCACGCCGAGAGCCCCGACGGAGCCCGCTCCGTAGTCGTCCTGCACCGTGCTGGCGACGATCCACCACAGCAGCCCCGCCGCCGGGAGCTGCGCCCCGCCCATCGCGGCCGCCGCGCTCAGGTCGGCAGCCGTCCAGTACCCGTTCCCGCCGGGTCTTCCCGGTGTCTCTTCCCGCCCCATGGGCGGGAGCCTACGGAAGTCCCCGACCGGCCCTCACCGGCGCCCTCGCCGTCGGGTGTCGACTCAGACCGCCGGCGCCGGTACCGGTGCCGGGACCGCCGGGCGGCGGCGGATGACCAGGGCCATCAGGGCCGCCACCGCGCACAGGGTGCCGGAGGCGTACCAGACCATGTTGTAGGAGCCGAAGACGTCACGTGCGACGCCGCCGAGATAGGCGACCAGGGCCGCGCCGACCTGGTGGGAGGCGAGCACCCAGCCGAAGACGATGGCGCTGTCCTCGCCGTACTGCTCCCGGCACAGCGCGAGGGTGGGCGGGACGGTGGCCACCCAGTCGAGGCCGTAGAAGACGATGAAGAAGACCATCGGAGGGTGCACGGACGGGCCGAGCAGCATCGGCAGGAACAGCAGCGAGACACCGCGCAGGGCGTAGTAGACGGCGAGCAGCCGGCGCGGTTCGAAGCGGTCGGTGAACCAGCCGGAGGCGATCGTGCCGACGACGTCGAACACCCCGACGACCGCCAGCAGCGAGGCCGCCGCCGTGACCGGCATGCCGTGGTCGTGGGCCGCGGGCACGAAGTGCGTCTGGATCAGGCCGTTGGTGGAGGCGCCGCAGATCGCGAAGGTGCCGGCCAGCAGCCAGAACGGGCCCGTGCGGGCGGCGGAGGCGAGGACGCCGAGCGTGCGGCGGGCGGCACCGGTGACCGGGGGCGGCTTCGGCACGAACGTCTCGGCGCCGTAGGGCTTCAGGCCCACGTCGGCCGGGTGGTCGCGCAGCAGGATCCACACGAACGGGACCACGGCGAGGGCGGCCAGGGCCACCGTGACGGCCGCCGGGTGCCAGCCGTGCTCCTCCACCGTCCAGGACAGCACCGGCAGGAAGATGAGCTGGCCGGAGGCGGAGGCCGCGGTGAGGATGCCGCTGACCAAGCCGCGCCGCTCGGTGAACCAGCGGTTGGTGACGGTGGCGGCGAACGCCAGCGCCATCGAGCCGCTGCCGAGGCCGACCAGCAGGCCCCAGCACAGCATGAGCTGCCAGGGAGCCGTCATCCAGACGGTCAGGCCCGACCCGATCGCGATCACGGTGAGCGCGACGGCCACCACCCGGCGGATGCCGAAGCGGTCCATCAGGGCGGCGGCGAAGGGCGCGGTGAGCCCGTAGAGCGCCAGGTTCACGGAGACGGCCGCGCCGATGGTGCCGCGCGACCAGCCGAACTCCTGGTGCAGCGGGTCGATCAGGAGACCGGGCAGGGAACGGAAGGCCGCCGCGCCGATGATCGTGACGAACGTGACGGCGGCGACGTACCAGGCGCGGTGCACCCGGCGGCGCCGGGCGGGCGGGGCCTGGAGGGGAGCGGCGGCTTCGGTTGTCTGAGTCACGTCATAGAGCGTCCTGGACCCGGTGGCGCACAACGAGTGGCCCGAAGGACAGCATTCGCTAGGATCGGGCCATGACCGTTGGCGAGGAGTTCCGCCCGCACCGCATCGTCGTCCTGGCCCTGGACGGCCTGCTCCCCTTCGAGCTCGGCATCCCGCACCGGATCTTCGGCCGCCCCAAGGACGCCGCGGGCCGGCCGCTGTACGAGGTGGTGACCTGCTCGGTCCGGCCGCCGGGCCCGGTCGACACGGACGCCGACTTCTCGGTGCACGTCCCGCACGGCCCCGAGGCGCTGGAGACGGCCGACACGGTGATCGTCCCGGCGTCCTACGAGCTCGGCCCGCTCTACGACGAGGGCAGGCTGACCGACGAGCTGGCCGCCGCGCTCGCCCGCATCCGCCCCGGCACCCGCCTCGCCTCCATCTGCACCGGGGTGTACGTCCTCGCCGCCGCGGGCCTCCTCGACGGCCGGCCGGCGACCACGCACTGGGCCGACGCCGAGCGGTTCCAGCGGCTGTTCCCGAAGATCGACGTCGACGCGGACGTGCTGTTCATCGACGACGGCGACGTGCTGACCTCGGCCGGGGTGGCCGCCGGGATCGACCTGTGCCTGCACATGGTGCGCCGCGACCACGGCACGGCCGTCGCCAACGAGGTGGCCCGCCGCACGGTCGTACCGCCGCACCGCGACGGCGGCCAGGCCCAGTACATCGAACGCCCCGTACCCGATCTGCAGCTCGCCACGACCACCGCGGCCCGCGCCTGGGCCCTCGGCCGGCTGCACGAGCCGATCCAGCTCCGCGACATGGCCGCGCAGGAGTCCATGTCGGTGCGCACCTTCACCCGCCGGTTCCGGGAGGAGGTCGGCGTCAGCCCCGGCCAGTGGCTCACGCAGCAGCGCGTGGAACGCGCCCGGCATCTGCTGGAGTCCAGCGAGCTGTCGGTCGACCAGGTGGCCCGGGACGCCGGCTTCGGCACGGCCCAGTCGATGCGCCAGCACCTGCAGCAGGCGCTCGGGGTGACGCCGACGGCGTACCGGCGGACGTTCCGCACCGGCTCGCTGCGCTGAGCCGTCCACAGCCTGTGGAGAAAGGTGAGCGGTGCGGGCGCTTCCCGCTCCGCGCCGCCCACGGGGACCGGTGGCCCGGACGCCGGACGGCGGCACGCCCCCGCCCACGGCCTCGCGCCGCCGTCCGGTGCGACCCGCGCTCGGCGGGGACCCGGCGCCCCGGGCCCTCGCCGTCCCCTCACGGCGAATCGTCGTCCACCAGCCTGATCACCCGGTGATGCGCCGTCAACACGGCCGGGAAGAAAGGCGGTTCACGCCTGGTTCGCGGTGACCGCGCACGGATGCGGCCGGGGCGCACCCGGGCGCCGGACGCTACACCGCCTCGAAGGCGAAGTCCTCGTACGCGGACAGGCCGCCCCCGTACGCCGATCCCGCGCCCTGCCGGGACTGCGAGCAGCGGTCCAGTTCGCACCAGATGCTCTTGCCGGAGCCCTCGGGGTGCCAGCCCCAGCGGTCGGCCAGGCAGTCGACGAGCGCCAGACCGCGGCCGCCGGTGGCGTCACCGCCGGCGCAGCGCGGGACGGGTGCGCGGGAGCTGGTGTCGGCCACCTCGAGCCGTACGGTGGCCGAGGCGTCCGGCTCCGCGGCGCCCGCCGGGCCGGTGGCCTCCGTCGCACCGGCACCCGTCTCCACCGCCGTGCTCGCCGCCGCGCCGGTCCTCGCGCCCGGCGGCCTCCCCGGCAGGGAGAGCCGCAGCACGGCCGGACGGCCGGTGTGCACCACGGCGTTGGTCACCAACTCGGAGACCAGCAGGACCAGCGTCTCGGCCAACGGCTCGTCGGCCCCTATCCCGAGCCCGGAGAGCCGCGACCGCGCCCATCTCCTGGCCCGCCCCACCTCCGCGGGGTCGGGCCGGATCTCCAGCTGCACTTGAAGCACCTGCACCGCTCACACCATCCGAACCGGCGGACACATGGCCCCGCGCCACACGAACGCCGCGACACAATCCGCGACGCGCACCACGACGAGGGCCACGATCGTAGCCATTTTCTGCATGGCCAGGACAACGGCCAGAGCAAGGCTCACGGAACGTGATTCCCTTACGAGACAGCATGGTTGACGTACAGTCACCCCAACAAGCGCTTCGGGCATATTCCAGCGCGAAGGAGTACGCGTGCGGCATACTGTGCGACGCGCTCGCCGGGAAGTCGAACAGGCGGGTGAACGGGCGGGGAATCGGGCCCGTACCGCCCCGCGAGCAGCGGCGCGCACCGCGCGGTCCGGGGGCGACCCGGGCGCACAGACGGCTCGGCACGTACTCGCGGCCACTCGCATCCCACACAAGGTACCCGAGGGGACGCGTGACTCCGGGACGTGACGAGTCACGTCAAGGACACAAGCCGATATCAACGCTCTGTGACGTCGATTCGCCACGATCCGCGACATCGTGGGCCAAGGATCGCCCGAACTGGATGCGCGCCCAGGCGGGTTGCACGGCGACCGCCGCCCGGCGTCACTCGGGAACGGTGAAGTACCGCGCGAAGGCCGGGACGATCTCCGGCTCACCGACCCTGCCGTCGCCGTCCGCGTCGAGGGCGGTGGCGGCCGCCCGGGCGACGTCCTCCGGGACGCGCAGCACGCGCAGCACGCGAATGGTGTCGGGGACGGTGGCGCGCCCGTCCGCGTCCGGGTCCGCGACGGCCAGGGCCGCGTGCAGGAAGGGCCGTGCGATCTCGGCGAAGCGGTCGGGGTTGTCGCGCAGGCGCTTGACCGCGCCGGTGACGAACTCCTCGCGGGTGATGCGCTGGTCGCCGTCCCGGTCGGCGATGCCCGCCATGCCCTGCCAGAACGCCTCCGCTCCGGCGTAGAGCGCCTGTCCGCGGTCGGAGCGGGCGGGTACGGCGAACTCGGCGAGCAGGGCCTTGGCCGCCGCGCTGAAGTCCTCGCGGTCGATGTAGCCGTTGCCGTCCTGGTCGAAGCCGGCGAACCGGGCGGCGATCCTGCGCTCGTACTCGGTGCTGACCATGTCTGTTCGGGCCGCCTTCGTGTCGACGTGGAGGGTGATCCGGCTGGGAGCGTACGTCGCGGGCGGTGGACGGGTGACGGAAAGGCGGCAGTTGTGCCAAGACCGGGGGAATTTCGCGACAACCCTGTGGCGGCGGCCGCGTGATGTGCTCGGGCCGGGAGGACCGGTCCCATGACGGGCTCAGGCGGACAGCGGGTCGGCCTCGTCGCTGACGGCGGACTCGACGTCGGGACGGACGTCGAAGAGGCGGCGGACGCCGAGCGCGCCCAGGACCCGGTTGACGTGCGAGCCGTCCTCCGCACCCCGGTCCGGCAGGATCAGCCGCAGCCGGCCCTGGCAGGAGCGGATCAGCCGGCGGGCGGCGATGAGCACGCCGACGCCGCTGGAGTCGCAGAAGAAGACCTCCGAGAGGTCCAGGACAAGACTGTGGTGGCCCTCGGCCACCACGTCGTGCACCCGCTGGCGCAGCACCGGCGAGGTCATGAGGTCAAGCTCCCCGCCGACCCGGAGCACGGTCCATCCGTCCCGTTCGACGCCGGTCACCCTGAATGTCACGGCCACGCCCCTCCGCTCGCCGGTTCGCGGAACCGCCTGGAAACGGAAGCAGTTCCTACGTTTCTTTCCGGGCGGCTGCCCAGCGGCCGTTCCCTGAAACTTGGAGTCGCAAACGGCACACGATCGACAAGGGTCTTGTTTCAGTCACTATCGATCCTGTTCGATCGTACTTGGGCGCCGATTGAGTGAAGGATGTGTGAAGAGGGCACTATCACCTGCGACACCTCGGGGGGCGCACATTGACACAAAGGGGCGTGCGTTGTCGGAGGTGCCGACTACATTCGAGACGACGGTGCAGACACGCTGGACCTGTCGGACGAGGGCGAGGGGAGGGGCGACATGGCGCAGAAGGACGTACCGCCCCGCTGGGACCGCAAGATGCAGCAGCGGCTCGCCCGCGGTGAGGCCGCGGCCCTCGGCGAGCTGTACGACCGCTTCGCCTCCCTCGTGCACAGCCTCGCCCACCGGGTCCTCGGCGACGAACGGGCCGCGGACCGGGTCACCCGCGAGGTCTTCGCCCACGTCTGGGAACACCCCGACTCCTACGACCCCAAACAGGGCCCGCTGCGCTCCTGGGTGGCCCAGGTGACCCAACGGCTGGCCGTGCAGCGGCTGCGCGCCACCGAGTCCGCCGCGCTGACGCCGGGCGAGAGCGGCTCCGCGGAGGAGCTGGAGAGCCTGGAGAGCAAGGTGCGCCGCGCCTCGGTCGCGGCCCGCGCCGACTACATCGTCCACTCGATGCCCGCTCCGCTGCGCGCCGCGCTCGAACTGGCCTACTTCCAGCGGCGCGACTACCGGCAGGCCGCCGCCGACCTCGGCGTGACCGAGGACGAGGCCCGCCGGCGGCTCCGCCTCGGCCTCCAGCTGCTGTCCACCGCGCACGACGCCGGCACCCCGCGGGGATACGGAGGTGCGGTGTGAACGGCCCCGAGGGCTCCGCGGCGCACGACGGGGCCGACGGCGACCGCCGGCCCCGTATCCCGCCGCCCCGCGCCTCCGTCGAGGACAGCGGGCTGCCCCTGCCCGACCTCGTCGACCCCGGGGAAACCGCTGCCGTGCCGCTCGACCTGTCGCACGACGTCCTGAAGTCGCTCCTGGGCGCCTGGGCCCTGGCGGCCTGCTCGGCGGCGGAGACCGCGGCCGTGGAGGAGCACCTCGGCGACTGCGGGGCCTGCGCGGACGAGGCCCGCCGGCTGCGCGAGGCGGTCGAACTGCTGCACCGGCCGGAGAGCCTCGACCTGGACCCGGCCCTGCGCACCCGCGTGCTGGACACCTGCCTGAACCGCCGTCCGCCACGCATCCCGGTGCCCGGGTGGGCGGCCCCCTACGACGCCGAGACCGCCCGGCTGGACGCGCTGCTGCAGGACTTCGGGGACGCCGAGTGGCACGCGCCGGTGCGGCTGCGGTGGTTCGAGGCCGACGAGGCGACGAGCCGCCGCACCACCGTCGCCGGGGTGATCGCCCATCTGCTGTCGGTGGACGGGCTGGTCGCGGTGGCGCTCGGGCTGGACGACCCGCTCGCGGAGGCCGTAGGCGGTGAACAGGCCGCGGCGGGACCGGCGGCGCGCACCGACGCGTTCTGGAGCACCTCGCACTTCCCGCCGACCCGGTCCGTGCGGGCCCCCTGGCGGGACCAGAGCCACCGGCTGGTGCGGACGGTGTCCTTCACCGGCGGCAGCGCCGGCGGACTGAGCGTGCCGTACGGCGACTTCGAGCTGCCGCTGCACGACGCGATGCTGGACCGGGCCTTCGAGTGCTGGGTGCACGCGGAGGACATCGCGGAGGCGGTGGACTACCCCTACGAGCCGCCCGCGCCGCGGCATCTGCACCGGATGATCGACCTGGCGGCCCGGATGCTGCCGGTGGCGCTGGCCGAGCGGCGCCGGGCGGGACTGTCCGTGACGGGCCGGCCGCCCCGACTGGTGCCGGCCGGGGAGCCGGGGCGCAGCCTGCGGCTGGAGATCGAGGGCGCGGCCGGCGGGGAGTGGCTGATCCCGCTGGACTCGCCGGGCGCGGTGGGCTCCGTCGAGTTCGAGGTGGCCCATGTCGCCCTGGACGGCGTGGAGTTCTGCCGCCTGGCCGCCGGCCATGTACCCCCGGAGGAGGCCGCGGCGGGGCAGGTGGGCGACCGCGAGGCGATCCGGGACGTCCTGTTCGCCGCGGCGGGGCTGAGCCGGATGTGAGCCTGCCGCCCGGCATTCCGGACGGCGCGCCCCCTAGGCGAACACCACCGTCCGGCGGCCGTTGAGCAGGATCCTGCGCTCCGCGTGCCACTTCACCGCGCGCGCCAGCGCCTGGCACTCCACGTCGCGGCCGACGGCGACCAGGCCCTCCGGGGTGACGTCGTGACCCACCCGCTCGACCTCCTGCTCGATGATCGGGCCCTCGTCGAGGTCGGCGGTGACGTAGTGGGCGGTGGCCCCGATCACCTTCACGCCCCGCGCGTGCGCCTGGTGGTACGGCTTCGCGCCCTTGAAGCTCGGCAGGAACGAGTGGTGGATGTTGATGATCCGGCCGCTGAGCTGCTTGCACAGGTCGTCGGAGAGGACCTGCATGTAGCGGGCGAGGACGACGAGTTCGACGTGCTCCTCGCGGACGATCTCCAGCAGCCGCGCCTCGCCCTCGGCCTTGGTCTCCTTCGTCACCGGGATGTGGTGGAAGGGGATGTTGTAGGAGCCCACCAGCTCCTCGAAGTCGGTGTGGTTGGAGACCACGGCCGCGATCTCCACCGGCAGCGCCCCGATGCGCGCCCGGAACAGCAGGTCGTTCAGGCAGTGCCCGAACCTGCTGACCATCAGCACGATGCGCATCTTCTCGTCGGCCCGGTTGATCTGCCAGTCCATGTGGAAGGAGTCACCGATCGCCGTGAAGCTCGCCCGCAGCTTCTCCACGGTCACCGGCGCCTCGGCCGAGAAGTGGACGCGCATGAAGAACAGGCCCGTGTCGTGGTCGCCGAACTGCTGGCTGTCCTCGATGTTGCAGCCGGTCATGAACAGGTAGCTCGACACGGCGTGCACGATGCCCTGCTTGTCCGGGCAGGAGAGGGTGAGGACGTACTGGTCGGCCGGGTCGGCGGCGCGGGCGGGCTGCTCGTTCATGCACCACAGGTTCCCACACCGCCCGTCCGCGGCGGGCGGTCGTCCCGCAGGGCGGGACGGGGCGGGGGCGGTCCCCGGTACCGGAGGCGGCCCGCGACGGCCCGCTGCCGCCTACGCGGTCCTCGTCATGATCCGCAGGACCTCCAGGCTGCGCGGGGTCGTGTCCGGGTCGTCGCCGTCACTGGCCGCGAGACGCAGGTGAGCGTCCCGTGCCGCCCGCACCGCCTCCGGCCACGCGTGGTGGTCGAGGTAGGCGGAGACCGGCGCGTCCGGGCCGACCTGGTGCATGATCCGCAGCACCCGCAGCACGGCCGTGTCGACCAGTGCCGCCTCCTGGGAGTCGCGGAATATCGTGCCGACGTACTTCTCCGCCGACCAGTTGTCCAGCCAGGTGTCCTCCACCAGCCGGTACACGGCGTCGGTGACGTCGCCGTATCCGTCCACGCCGGCCAGCCAGACGTCCTGCTGGAACACCGGGTCGGAGAGCATGTGCAGCGCGGAGCGCACATTGCTGCGCCAGCGCCACCACGGCATGTCGTTCAGTGGCATGCCGCCCATGGTGGAGGAGCGACGGCCGCGACGGGAAGAGTTCTCCGAACCTTGCACGGTCATCGATCGTACGTTCCCCACCACACCCGTCACACCGGCCCCCCGAATTCACCTCGGCGTCACCTTTCATTGACCGAGGGTCACTCTCGGGTTAGTGGTGTGAGGGAATCGTGCGTGTCCATGACCGGCAGGCGACGCTTCCGCAGCACCTTCCCCCTCTCCTTCTCCCGGCCCGTCAGAGCGACCCTGCTCTCCGCGGGCGCCCTGGCCGCGGTCGCGTCGCTCACCACCGGATGCGGGGTCGTCCCCGGTGCCACGGGGGGCTCCGGGGACGACCCGATCAAGGTGATGACGTGGGCGCCGCAGAACACGGACGCCACCAACAAGCCGGGCATGCCCGCGATGGCCCGCGCCTACGGCAAGTGGATCAACAGCCACGGCGGCATCAACGGCCGCAGGCTCGAGATCCTGACCTGCAACGACCACAACGACAGCGTGGGCGCGGCGAAGTGCGCCCGGCGCGCGGCCGCCGAGGACGTGGTCGCCGTCGTCGGCTCCTACAGCCAGTACGTCGACTCCTACCTCGCCCCGCTGGAGAGCGCGGGCATCCCCTACATCGGCGGCTACGGCATCAGCAACGACGAGTTCACCGGCCAGATGTCGTACCCGGTCAACGGGGGTCAGCCCGCCCTGCTGGCCGGCCTCGGCCGGGCGCTGGCCGCCGCCTGCGGCCGGGTCGCGCTGGTGCGTCCGGACAGCATCGCCGGCGACCAGCTCCCCACCCTGCTGGACTCGGGTCTGAAGGAGGGCGGGCACGCCGCGACCGGCGACCAGCTCGCCGCCGAGAACGCCACCGAGTACGACTCCCAGGCGGAGCAGGCCCTGCGGTCCGCGACCCAGGACGTGACGAGGAAGGGGTGTGTGGTGCCCGCGCTCGGGGACCGCACCGGCACGTTCATGGACTCCTTCCGGCGGGCCCGCGACGCGTTCCCGGCGGTGCGCACGGCGACCGTGATGGGCAGCGTCGACCAGAGCGTGATCAACGCGACGGGCGGTGCGTCGAGCCCCTACGAGGGGGCGTACATCACCGGCTGGTACCCGGTGACGTCCGACCCGCGGTGGGATCCGATGAAGAAGGTCATCAACGAGGAGGCCTTCGGCGACAACCGCATCGACCCCGCGGACGCCGGGGTGCAGACCACCTGGATCGCCTACACCGTGCTGAAGGCCGTGCTGGAGCGGATCGGCGGCGGCGAGGTGAGCTCCGACAGCGTGCGGCACACCCTCAACAAGGGCCTGAAGGTGTACACCGGCGGCCTCACCCCGACCCTGCACTGGCCCTACGAGGGCAAGCTCGCCGGTCTCGGCCTGCCCCGGCTGGTCAACGCGGACGTGACCCTCCAGGTGGTCCAGGACGGCAAGCTCGTCGAGGCGAAGAGGACCGCGGGCTCGGGATTCGACGGAATCACCGACATGACGAGCACGCTCCAGGAAGCGGACCTCGTCTGACCCGGCCCGCGGCGCGGTGCCCCGGCCGACTCAGAGCTGGGTGGGCTGGCGCTGGGTCAGGCCGTACTTCTTCGCGATGGTGTTCCACAGCGCCGCCGCCCTGACCTTCTGGGCGCTCGCGGTGCCGCTCTCCCGGTTGCCGGCCTGCGTCTGGCCGGTGATCCGGGCGTGGCCCTTGTGGCAGCCCTTCCTGCCGCCGACCTGGTCCGCCCAGGCCGCGTAGTTGTTGTCGGCGGCGGCCGAGGCCTGCCAGGCCTTGGTGAGGGCGGCGGTCAGCTCGGCGTTGGCCGGCAGCTTGTCGACCGAGAGCTTGCCCAGCCGGGTCACCAGGCCGTTGCGCTGCTTGGCGGCGTTGCGCAGGTCGGTGGCGGCCTGGCCGAGGTTGTTGCACTGCTTGACGTTCGCCACCGCCTGGATCACCGAGGCCCGGCTGCTGCCGCTGTCGGCGAGCAGCTTGTCCAGGGCGATCGCCTGCTGTTCGGCCGGGTCGGCGGACTCGGCCGCCGAGGGCGAGTCCTGGGTGGCCGGGGCGGAGGCGGCGACCGTCTTGTTGTCGGTGCCCTTGTCCCCTCCCCCGCTGCTGAGCAGCGCGCCGGCGCCCACGCCGAGCACCACGATGCCGACGCCGACGGCGGCGATCAGGGCCACCCGCGAGCGCCCCCCGCCCTCGTGGCGGTCGTCGTCCAGGGGCGGCTCGTACGCGGGCTGCGCCGGTCCGGGGTAGGCGTTCGGCTGCTGGACGCGCGGCATCTGCTGCGTGGACCCGGCCGGGCCGGAACCGCCCGGGCCGCTGCGGAAGAGGTTGTCGAACTCGGCGGGCGGCTGCCGCTCACCGCCGTGCGCCTGGGCGGCGTAGGGCGGGATGTACTGCGTGGCGTCCGCGTCGGAGTGGGCGGCCGGCGCGGGGGGCTGCTGGGCCCGGCCGAGGTACCGGGTCTCCTCGCCGGCCGACTCGGGCGGCAGCGCACCCGGCGTCACCGGCGGGATGTACTGGGTCGCGCCCTCGTCGGCGGGAGAACCCTGGGCGGGCGGTATGTGCGGTATGTACTGGGTGGCACCCTCGTCCGCGTGCGCCGCGGGGACCGGCGGTATGTACTGGGTCGCGCCGTCGGCGGCCGGGGGCAGCGGGGCGCCCTGCGCCGGGTACCCCTCCGGCGCGGCGGGCGGCAGCGGCGCCGAGGGGGCGGGCTGCGCCGGGTACTGCTGGTAGGCGTCGGGCGTGCCGTAGCCGGGCTGCGGGGCCGCGCCGTACGAGGACTGCGGGCTCTGGCCGTACCCGGGCCGGCCGCCGTCGTACGAGGGCTGCGCGCCGTCCGGGCCGTAGCCCTGGGCCTGGCCGTACCCCTGGTCGTACGACGGGGCGGGCGCGCCCTCGGGAGGCAGCGGGCCGGGGCCGCCGGCGGGCTGCTGATGCTGCTGCTGTTCCGGGGTGCCCCACTGCTGGGCGGCCGCGGGCGGCCAGCCCTGGTCCTGCTGATGCTGATGCTGCTGCCGGTCGGGGCCCCAGGCGCCGCCCCAGGCCTGGCCGCCCGCGGGCGCCACCGGGGCGGGCGCGCCCGTCATGCCCGGCAGCAGGGGCTCGCCTCCGTCGGAGGGCAGCACGATGCCTTCGTGCGCGGGCTGCGCCGAGGGCTCCTCGCCCTGTCCACTCTGCGTCACCGGGACTCCTACGAATGGGGGACCTTCGGAATCGTCGGCTCACGCTACCGGGTCCCCGGAGCCGGGTGCCACGCAGCTCAGGACGCGACCTCCTTCCCTGTGACAGCGGTAACAAAACCGCCCCGCGGCACGCTGTATATGGCAACCATCGTGCGTCCCGGTGCCGTTCGCCGTGCGTTCACGTGCCCGCGGGGCTGCCGTTCAGGCGGCGGGCTGGAGGTCGAGGCGGGCTCCGAACTCCCTGACCACCGCTTCGTCCCGGAAGGGTTCCAGTCGCTGCTGCAGGTCCTCCAGGTATTCGGCGCCCCGGTTGGAGCGGAGCGTCTCCAGCAGTTCCACCGCCTTCAGGCCGGTGCCGCAGGCCTGCTCGATCTCGCGCTGCTGCACCTGGGCCGTGGCGAGCAGCACGTAGCCGATGGCGCGGCGCCTGGCCCGGGTCTCGGGGTGGCCGGCCAGCGACTGCTCGGCGTACCGGGCCGCCGTCTGGGCCTGGCCGAGGTCGCGGTGGCAGTGCGCCAGCTCGTCGGCCAGATAGGCCTCGTCGAAGTGCGCGATCCACGGCGGGTCGTCCCCGGAGGCCGCGTCCGCGCGCTCCATCGAGCCGATCGCCCGGTCCTCCGCCGCCTGTGCCGCGCGGAGGTCGCCGAGCAGGGCGTGTCCGCGCGCCTCGGCGGCGTGGAACATCGCCTCCGCGCGCGGGGTCACCCGGCCGCGCGCCCCCTCCTGTGCGGCGCGCGCGAGCTGGGAGATCTCACGCGGGTTGCCGAGCTCCGCGGCCAGGTGGCTCATGGAGGCGGCGAGGACGTAGCCGCCGTAGCCGCGGTCGCCGGCCGCCTGGGCCAGCCGCAGGGACTGGATGTAGTAGCGCTGGGCCAGGCCGGGCTGCCCGGTGTCGACCGCCATGTAGCCGGCCAGCTCGGTGAGCCGGGCCACGGTCGCGAAGAGCTCCCGCCCGACCGCCTCCCGGTACGACCCGGCGAGCAGTCCGGAGACGACGCTGTTGAGGTAGTGCACGACCACCGGGCGCACGTGCCCGCTGCCGTACTGGTGGTCGAGGTCCGTCAGCGCCTGGGTCATGGACCGTACCGCCGCCACGTCGGACAGGCCCACGCGCGGGCCCGCCTGCCGGGACACCTGGGGGTCCGGCGCGGAGATCAGCCAGTCGCGGCTGGGCTCGACCAGCGCGGAGGCGGCGACGGAGGAGCCGGACAGGAAGTCCCGCCGGCCCACGTCGCTGCGCCACAGCTCGCAGACCTGCTCGATGGCCCCCAGTACCGTCGGCGAGAACTGGAGACCGACCCCCGAGGCGAGGTTCTTGCCGTTGGCCATGCCGATCTCGTCGATCGTGACCGTACGGCCGAGCTTGCGCCCGAGCGCCTCCGCGATGATCGCCGGGGCCCGGCCCCGCGGCTGCTGGCCGCGCAGCCAGCGGGCCACGGACGTCTTGTCGTAGCGCAGGTCGAGACCGTGCTCGGCGCCGCACATGTTGACCCGCCGGGCCAGTCCGGCGTTGGAACACCCCGCTTCCTGGATGAGTGCCTGCAGCCGTTCGTTCGGCTGCCTCGCCACGAGAGGCCTTGCGGCCATGCGCTACCCCCTGCGAACCCCTGGAGCGTGAAGATCCGGCCGGAGGGTTCCGGCCGAGAGGATCACTGCCCAGCTGACATACCGTCAATGCGTGACATGTGCGGTTTGCCGGGGTAACGGCGGATGCCACCCCCCTCCCTGGCTACCCAGCTCCCGACCCGGTTCCTCCCGCGCGCCCCCACCCGTGCACCCATGCGCCCCAAATGCGAAAAGGATGCTCCTCCCCCGCGCGCGTTCCGGCCGTAACCCGAGGTGAGCGCGGGAGTTGAGTGGTGCGTGGAAGAGACGATCGCGGGCACCCAATCCGCCCAGATTCCGCAGCAGCGCGGGCAGTCGCTGCTGGAGACCGCCGTACGCTACGCCGAGGAGCGGCACTGGGACGTGTTCCCGGGCACCTGGCTGGAATCCGTCGGCGGAGTGCAGCACTGCTCGTGCGGCGACGCCTCCTGCCCCGCGCCGGGTGCGCACCCCGCGCGCCCCGACTGGGCGGCCCAGGCGACCGGCAGCGCGACCGTGGCCCGGCGGATGTGGCAGCAGCAGCCGGCGGCGTCGATCCTGCTGCCCACGGGCCTCACCTTCGACGCGGTGTCCGTCCCGGAGAGCGCCGGGTTCCTGGCGCTGGCCCGGATGGAGCGGATGGAGCTGACCCTCGGGCCGGTGACGCTGACCCCGGACCGGCGGATGCAGTTCCTCGTGCTGCCCGGCGCGGCCGCCAAGGTCCCCGAGCTGGTGCGGAAGCTGGGCTGGTCGCCGGCCTCGCTGGATCTGGCGGTGCTGGGCGAGGGGAACTACGTCGCCGCTCCCCCCACCCGGTTCGGTTCCCGGGGCGCCGTGCAGTGGGCCTGCCGTCCGACCCCCGCGAACCGGTGGCTGCCGGACGCCGAGGAGCTGATCCCGCCGCTGGCCTACGCGTGCGGCCGGGACCGCCGGGACCACTGACGCCCCGCGCGGCGGACACTCGCACACCTGGGGAGGCCGGCGGCGCCGTAGCCTTCCTGCATGACCGAAGCTGCGGTGTGTGTACGGGGGCTCTGGAAGCGATTCGGGCAGCAGGTTGCCGTCGGGGGCATCGATCTCGACCTGCCCGCCGGGAAGTTCGTCGGGCTGGTCGGGCCGAACGGCGCCGGGAAGACCACCACCCTGTCCATGGTGACCGGGCTGCTGCGCCCCGATCAGGGCTCCGTCGAGGTCGTCGGGCACGACGTGTGGCGCGACCCGGTGGCCGTCAAGGCGCGGATCGGCGTACTGCCCGAGGGGCTAAGGCTGTTCGAGCGGCTGTCGGGGCGCGAGCTGCTCGGGTACTCGGGGCGACTGCGGGGGCTGTCCGGCGCCGAGGCCGACGAACGGGCGGCGCAACTGCTGGACGTGCTCGACCTCGCCGGGGCGCAGCACAAGCTCGTCGTCGACTACTCGACCGGCATGCGCAAGAAGATCGGTCTCGCGGCCGCTCTCCTCCACAATCCCGAGGTCGTCTTCCTCGACGAACCGTTCGAGGGGGTCGACCCGGTGTCCGCGCAGACGATCCGGGGCGTGCTCGAGCGGTACACGGCCTCCGGCGCCACCGTGGTGTTCTCCTCCCATGTCATGGAGCTGGTCGAGTCGCTGTGCGACTGGGTGGCCGTCATGGCGGCGGGCCGCATCCGCGCGACCGGAACGCTGGCCGAGGTGCGCGGGGAACACCCCACGCTGCAGGCGGCCTTCCTGGAGCTGGTGGGGGCGCGCGGCCGGGACTCCGCGTCCCGGCTGGACTGGCTGGGCGGTGGGGCGACCCGATGACGAGCACCACCTCCGTCGTCGTACGGCTGAAGCTGTCGCTGCTGCGCAACGGGCTGCGGCAGTCGGCGGGCCGGCGGGCCGCGTTCGTCGCCTCGGCCGTCGTCGCGCTGCTGTTCGCCCTGCTGCAACTGCTGGGCCTGCTCGCCCTGCGCGGGCACGCGCACGCCGAGGCCGTCGCCGTGCCCGGCACCGCCGTGCTGGCGCTGGGCTGGGCCGTGATGCCGCTGTTCTTCCCCGGCGGTGACGAGACCCTGGACCCCACCAGGCTGGTGATGCTGCCGCTGCGGCCGGGTCCGCTGATGCGGGCCCTGCTGGCGGCCTCCCTGGTCGGCGTCGGGCCCCTGTTCACGCTGCTGGTCCTGGCCGGATGCGCGCTGTCGGTGGCGCACGGGAGCGCCGGGTACCTCGTCGCGGTGATCGCCGTCGTCCTCGCACTGCTGGTCTGCGTGGCGCTCGCCCGGGCCGTCGCCGCCGCCAACGTGCGGCTGCTGACCAGCCGGAAGGGGCGCGATCTCGCCGTGCTCAGCGGGCTGGTGATCGCCGTCGGAGCCCAGCTCGTCAACTTCGGCGCGCAGCGTTTGGGTTCGGCCGGACTCGGGCCGCTGCGGCCGGTCGCGGACGTGCTGTCGTGGGTGCCGCCGGCCTCCGCGGTGGGCGCGGTGCGCTCGGCGAGCGAGGGGTCGTACGGCGTCGCGGGCGGCCAACTGCTGCTCACTCTGCTCGCGTTGGCGCTGCTGGTCGCCGGGTGGGCGCGGAGTCTGAACCGGCTGATGACCGCGCCGGACGGATCCACCCTGCAGGACCCGGACGCCGGCGCCGCGGACCGCGCCTCCTCGGGCGGGCTGGGCCGGCTGCTGCCCGGCGGGCGCACGGGTCCGGTCATGGAGCGCGCCCTGCGCTACGTCTGGCGCGACCCGAAGACCAAGTCGGCCTGGGTGACCTCACTGGCCATCGGGCTGATCGTGCCGGTCTTCAACGCCGTCCAGGGCACCGGTTCGGTCTACTTCGCGTGCTTCGCCGCCGGGATGCTCGGCATCCAGATGTACAACCAGTTCGGTCAGGACACCTCCGCGTTCTGGATGGTGGCCATGACGATCTCCTCGCCGCGCGACGCCTACGCCGAACTGCGCGGACGGGCACTGGCCCTGCTGGTGATCACCCTGCCGTACGCGGCGCTCGTCACCGTGCTGACCACCGCGCTGCTGGGTGCCTGGGACCGGCTGCCCGAGGTGCTGGGCCTGTCCCTGGCCCTGCTGGGCGCCATGCTGGCGACCGGCGCCTGGACCTCGGCCGGGTTCCCGTACTCCATCCCGCAGGAGGGCCACAAGAACGTGGCGCCCGGGCAGGCGGGACTCGCCTGGATCTCGGTCTTCGGCGGCATGGTCGCCTCCGCCCTGCTCTGCTCCCCCGTCATCGCGGTGACGATCTGGCTGAACGTCAGCGCGGGCGGGGACGCGTGGAGCTGGGTGCTGCTGCCGCTGGGAGCGGCCTACGGGGCGGGGATCGCCCTCGGGGGCCTCAGGCTGGCCGCACCGCGCACGGCGGCCCGCCTGCCGGAGATCCTGACGGCGGTGAGCAAGGGATGACGGTGAGGAGGGTCAGCCCGCCGCGAGGCGCTTGAGGAACGGTTCGACCGCCGCTCGCCAGGCCACCGGCTGGTCGTAGTGGACGAGGTGGCCGGCGTCGGCGACCTCCGCGTACTCGCCGAGCGGCAGCACACGCACCATTTCCTGCGCCTCGGCCCGCCCCAGCTCCCCGTCGAGACCGCGCACCACGAGCGTGGGGCAGCGCACCTGGGCCAGCTCCTCCCAGTGGGCGTCGTACACCCAGCTCTCCCGGGTGCGGAGCATCTGGTCGGGTTCGAAGACGGGGCGCCAGCCGTCGGCGGACTCGTGCATCACCTCGGCGTAGAACTCGCCGCGCGAGGGGTTGGGCCGCTCCACCCAGGGATCGTCCTCGCCGAACCACTTGCGGACGTCGGCGAGGGTGGCGAAGGGGACGGGCCAGGAGCGGAACCACTCGGCCCATTCCCGCTGCGAGGCGGCGCCGAGCGCGGAGGCCCGCATGTCGCAGACGACCAGGCCGCGCACCAGGTCCGGGCGGCGGGCGGCGAGCTGCCAGGCGGTCAGGGCGCCCATGGCGTGGCCGACGAGGACGGCGGGGCCGAGACCGAGCTGCTCCAGGGCCGCCTCGGCGTCGTCGACGTAGGCCTCCCGGCCGTACGCGGCCTGTGGGGGCTTGTCGCTGCGGCCGTGACCGCGCTGGTCGAGGGCGACCGCGCGGTGGCGCTCGGCGAGCCAGCGGGCGGTGGACGCCCAGTGCGAGGCGCGGCCCATCAGGCCGTGCAGTAACAGCACGCCCGGGGCACCGGGCTCCGCCTCCGGTTTCGGAGGGTCCGCGTACTCCCAGGCGGCCAGGCGCACCCCGCCCGTTCCCGTCACGTCGATACGTCGTGCCATCGGCCTGGTACCCCCCAGCTCCGCCTGCCTCGTACCGGTGTACTGCCGTTCTCGCCGTCCGTCGTCCCTGCCGCCGCAGACTATCGAATGCCTTTTCGAAAATACGTCCTCTGCTGACAACACCCCTCATTCGAGTGACGCCTCCCGAGGAATGATCGCCGCCGCCGAGGGGATCTTTCTGGCGGGAGGCGGACCACTCGGGGAAAAGCGGTCCGAGGGGAATGACCCTGGGAGCTCGGGGCTCCGGGTCAGCAACAGGGGAGGACAGGCCCCGGCGCCGCGAGGCGCCGGGGCCCTCCCGTGTCAGCGCTTGGCGACGAACACGTGCGAGGCGACGTCCGCCTCCAGCTCGGCCGCCTCACCGCCGCTGCCGACGAGCACACCGCCCGCCGACTCCGTCACGCTCACCACCGAACCGGGCTGCACACCCGCACGGCGCAACGTGTACATGAGCTGCGCGTCCGTCTGGATCGGCTCGCCGATGCGCCGGACCACCACCGTCTTGCCGTCCGTCCCCGCGTCCAGGTCGGCCAGCGACACCATGCCCTCGTCCAGGAACGGGTCAGCCCCGTCCTTCTCGCCCAGCTCCTCCAGGCCCGGGATCGGATTGCCGTACGGCGACTCGGTGGGATGCCGCAGCAGCTCGAGCACTCGGCGCTCCACGGCCTCGCTCATCACGTGCTCCCAGCGGCACGCCTCCGCGTGCACCTGCTCCCACTCCAGGCCGATCACGTCGACCAGGAGACACTCCGCGAGCCGGTGCTTGCGCATCACGCGCGTGGCCAGCCGGCGCCCCTCGTCCGTGAGCTCCAGATGCCGGTCGCTGGCCACGGACACCAGACCGTCGCGCTCCATGCGGGCCACGGTCTGGCTCACCGTCGGCCCGCTCTGGTCCAGCCGCTCCGCGATGCGGGCGCGCATGGGGACGACGCCTTCCTCTTCGAGCTCGAGGATGGTGCGGAGATACATCTCCGTGGTGTCGATCAGTCCGGACATACGTGCCCCTCGATTACCTCTGCCGGAACCTGCCCGGCGCGTGCGCTGGCCCTGGCTTCAATTCTGCCGGATACCACTGACAACCGTGCCGCACCGACCAAACGAACAGCCCGCGCCCGTGACCCGCGCCGGCACCCGTCGGGCACCAGTGCCCCCACGACCCCCCGCCGTATTGACACCGCACTGGTCCAGACCGCACCGTGATCCGCGACACAGACGCTGCGAAGGGGCACCGCATGAGCGACGGCACACCCGCCGACCTGTTCTTCGACGCCGCCATCGGCCTGCTGCAACGAGTCCGCGAGGAGGAGTCCGGGGCGATCACCGCCGCGGCCACCCTGCTCGCCGACACCGTGGCGTCCGGCGGCCGCCTGTTCGCGTTCGGCGCCGGCCACTCCTCGCTGGCCGCCCAGGACGTCGTCTACCGGGCCGGCGGACTCGCGCTCATGAACCTGCTCACCGTCCCCGGGGTCGTCGGCGTCGACGTCACCCCGGCCACCCTCGGCTCCGCCCTGGAACGCGTCGACGGCCTCGCGAGCGCCGTCCTGGACACGTCCCCCCTCCGCGCCGGCGACGCCCTCGTGATCGTCTCCCTCTCCGGCCGCAACGCCCTGCCCGTGGAGATGGCCACCGGCGCCCGCGCCCGCGGTGTGAAGGTCATCGGCGTCACCTCGGTCGCGTACGCCTCCGAGACCACCTCCCGGCACTCCTCCGGCACCTTCCTGAAGGACCACTGCGACATCGTCCTGGACTCGAAGATCACCGTCGGCGACGCGGAACTCACCCTCGACACCATCCCGGCGCCCTTCGCCCCGGCCTCGACCGTGGTCACCACCGCCCTGATGCAGGCCGTCGTCGCCACCGCCGCGGCCACCCTCGCCGACCGCGGCATCGAACCCCCGCTGCTGCGCTCCGGCAACGTCGACGGCGGCCACGACTGGAACGCCCGCGTCATGACCGAGTACGGCGACCGCATCTTCTACCGGCACTGACACCGGGGCACCGGACTACTCCCCGGCCCGCGGCGCCCGCACCGCCTCCGCGAGGTCCAGCGCCGCCCCCATCCGCGCCGCCACGTCCTCCGCGTAGGCCGCGTCCGACCGCTCGAAGCGGCTCCGGGCGCCCCCGCGCAGGAAGGTGACCACGCCCAGCGTCCGGCCCCGGCTGCGCAGCACCGCGCACAGTCCGTGCACCGCGTCCTCGGGCCACTGCCGGGCCAGCGCCCAGTCCCGCGCCCGCTCGGCCGGCACCGACCCCGCGTCCGCGCGCACGGTGCCGGCCCGCTCGACGCACTGCAGCGCCGGATGCCCCTCCTCGTAGCGCAGCGGCAGCCCGGCCGCACCCGTGAGCAGGCTCGGGCCGGGCGCCCCGGCGGGCGACGCGGCGAGCCGCACCAGCCGCACCGGAACCGATTCGTCGCCCTCCGCGCGCGGAGGGCCGGCCAGGCGGTCGAGCAGCGCGTGGTCGGCGAACCCGGCCAGCGCGAAGTCCAGATGGACGGTGGCCGCCTCCGCCGGGTCCTCGCACTCCGCGGCGGCCCGGGCGGCCCGGTGGAGCTGGTTGGAGCGGAAGCGCAGCAGGGACGCCTCCTGCTCGCCCTGCTTGGCCTCGGTGACGTCCAGGAAGAGCCAGCCCACGCCCAGCGGCACCGGCTCCTCCGCGAGCGGCGAGGCCAGCCGCACGAACCCGCTGCGCCAGCAGCGCCGCCGCTCGCCCTCGGGCCCGCGCACCGTGACCCACATCTCGGCGGGCGCGGGCGGCGCGCCCTCGGCCAGCACATGGGTGAGGGCGCTCTCCAGCTCCTCCACCCCCTGCGCGAGCAGCTCGCCCAGCGGCCGACCCAGCGCCGACGTCCGCCCGATGCCCAGCGCCCGCGCCGCGTGCCCGTTGACGACGGCCGGCCGCAGATCGGCGTCCACGAGGACCACACCCCAGGACGCGTCCTCGAACAGCGCCTCGCTCAGCGCGATAGACCGCTCCAGGTCGATCTGCGCGTGCACCTCGCTGAAGGCGCAGTACACCCCCGCCGGCTTCCCGTCCGGGCCGCGCACGGCGGCCGACTGGGTCCGCACCAGCACCCGTCCGCCGTCCTTGGTCACCAGCGCGAACTCGTGCACCTGCCGGCCGGGCGCGTGCATGGCCGACATCAGGCGCTCCTGGACCTCCTCGGCGTCCGCGCTGCGCACCGCCCAGCCGGCGAACCCGTGCCGCCCGACCGCCTCGGCCACCGTCCAGCCCAGGATGCGCTCCGCCTCCCGGTTCCAGTGCGTCACCACACCGTCGGCGTCGAAGGCGCACAGTGCCGCGTCCATGCCGTCCAGCAGCGCGGCGAGCAGATCGGACCCGCCGGACTCGTCAGGACAGTCGGCACCGTCCGGCCCGTGCGGGCCGCCGCCCCGCTCGGGCTCGTCGGGGCCCAGCTCGTCGGTGGTCCCACTCCGCCGGGAAGCACTCACCTGGACCCCCTGGACGCTGCGTCCGCACACGCACGGCGCTCGGTTCGCTCATTGGCCTTCATTCAACTCGAACGTGACACAGCCCACATCCTGTTCCCGCAAGATTGCCGCAATCATTGCCCGTCCGACGCCGTGAGCCGCAGGTCCACCCACTCGTCCGTCTCACCGTCGAGCACGTACCGGTCGACCTCCACGAACCCGCGCCGCCCGGCGAACCGCAGCCCGTCCTCGTTCACCGCCAGCACACACGTCTCGACGGCCCGCGCCCCCAGCCCGCGCGCGTGCGCCAGCCCGTCCTCGTAGATCGCCGCCCCGAAGCCGCGGCACCGGAACGCGGGCAGCACCCGCGCGATCACGGTCGACACCGCCTCGTCCCCGGCCGGCGGCCGAACGGTGGAACACCCGACCAGTTCCTCGCCGAGGTAGGCGTTCACCAGCCGGTACCGCCCCGCCCGCGTCCGCGCCCCCGCGAGCGACATGGCGGCGGGCGGCACCACCGCGTTGTGCACGTACCGCCACTGTTCGAGCATGCCGTCGCCGTTCACGGCCCGAATCCGAAGATCACCCATGTCCGGCAAGCTAGGGGCATCCCTCGGGCCCGTCCATCACATTCGGCCCGCCGGCCGAGGTACGCGGAAAATCCCTTGAGCATCCTTGGATCGCTTCCTAGGCTGGCTCATACGTGAGAAAGGAGGTGATCGGGTAAATGATTGAAACCCGGACGCGCGAGGTGGCTGCGGGCTAGCGGCCTGCCACCACACCATGTGCGGTGCCGGACCAGCGTGTGCGAGACGCACGCAGCCGGCCGAATCCAACGCAGTCACCCGACCCGCGAGCTCGCCGGTACGTCCGGCCGGCTTCGCCGCCGTCAGGCGGTGGAACCGAGCTCGCGGGTCGTCTGCGTTCCCGCCCCCTGGCGGGGTCAGGGGCTCAGGCGCTCCAGGGTCCAGGAGCCGTCGGGGCGGCAGGTGTAGCGCAGGCGGTCGTGGAGGCGGTTCTCGCGGCCCTGCCAGAACTCGACCGTCTCCGGGGCGACGCGGAAGCCGCCCCAGTGCGGCGGGACCGGGATGTCCTCGTCCTCCGGGTGGCGTGCGTCCAGCTCGGCGTAGGCCGTCTCCAGTTCGGCGCGGGACGCGATCACGGAGGACTGGGCGCTGGCCCAGGCGCCCAGCCGGGAGCCGCGCGGGCGGGTCCGGAAGTAGGCGGCGGTCTCCTCCCGGCCGGTGCGGCGGGCGATGCCGGTGACGATGACCTGGCGGGCGATCGGGTGCCAGGGGAAGAGCAGCGACACATAGGGGCTGGCGGCGAGTTCGCGGCCCTTGCGGGAGTCGTAGTTGGTGTAGAAGACGAAGCCGTCGGTGTCGAACTGCTTCATCAGGACCGTGCGGGAGCTGGGGCGGCCCGCCGCGTCCGCGGTGGAGACGACCATCGCGTTGGGTTCGTAGAGCGTGCCGTGCAGGGCCGCCCGCGCGGCGTCCTCGAACCAGCCGGTGAACTGGTCCATCGGGTGCGCCGGGAGGTCCTTCTCGTCGAGGCCCGCGGCGCGGTACTGCTTGCGCATGGCGGCGGGGTCCAGCAGCGGGTCGGGGCTGGGGTCGCGGTCGGTCACGCGGTCATCCTGCCGTATCGAACGCGCGTGGCACTCAGTGTCGCGTGGGCTCCCCAACTGTGGCACTCGGGGTTATGGTGCAGGTTCCGCCGCGGTTTGGGTGACCACCGGCCGAACGGGGCATCACCGGGGTGACCGCCGCCGACATTCACGAGGGAGCCGCCTGATGTCCGATTTCGTACCCGGACTCGAAGGGGTCGTCGCGTTCGAGACGGAGATCGCCGAACCCGACAAGGAAGGCGGTGCCCTGCGGTACCGGGGCGTCGACATCGAGGACCTGGTCGGGCACGTCTCCTTCGGGAACGTGTGGGGTCTGCTGGTCGACGGTGCCTTCAATCCCGGTCTGCCGCCGGCCGAGCCGTTCCCGATCCCGGTGCACTCCGGTGACATCCGGGTGGACGTGCAGTCGGCGCTGGCCATGCTGGCCCCCGTCTGGGGTCTGAAACCGCTGCTGGACATCGACGTGGCGCAGGCCCGCGCGGACCTGGCGCGGGCCGCGGTGATGGCGCTGTCGTACGTCGCGCAGTCGGCGCGCGGGCAGGGGCTGCCGATGGTGCCGCAGCGGGAGATCGACAAGGCGAATTCGGTGGTCGAGCGGTTCATGATCCGCTGGCGGGGCGAGCCCGACCCGAAGCACGTGGCCGCCGTGGACGCCTACTGGACGTCGGCCGCCGAGCACGGCATGAACGCGTCCACCTTCACCGCCCGGGTCATCGCCTCCACGGGCGCGGACGTCGCGGCGGCGCTGTCGGGTGCCGTCGGTGCGATGTCCGGGCCGCTGCACGGCGGCGCGCCCTCGCGGGTGCTCGGGATGATCGAGGAGATCGAGCGCACCGGGGACGCGGAGGCGTACGTCAAGGGGGCCCTGGACCGCGGTGAGCGGCTGATGGGCTTCGGGCACCGGGTGTACCGGGCTGAGGACCCGCGCGCGCGGGTGCTGCGGCGTACCGCGCGGGAGCTGGGGGCGCCGAGGTTCGAGATCGCGGAGGCGCTGGAGAAGGCCGCGCTGGAGGAGCTGCACAACCGGCGGCCGGACCGGGTGCTGGCGACGAACGTGGAGTTCTGGGCGGCGATCATGCTGGACTTCGCGGAGGTCCCGGCGCACATGTTCACGTCGATGTTCACGTGCGCGCGGACGGCCGGGTGGTCGGCGCACATCCTGGAGCAGAAGCGGACCGGGCGGCTGGTGCGGCCGTCGGCGACGTACGTGGGGCCGGGGTCGCGCAGTCCGCGGGACATCGAGGGGTACGCGGACATCGCCCACTGAGGGAGCCGTCGAGGGGCGCGGGCGGCGGCACTTGTGCGGCCGCCCGCGCGCCCGCGGCGCGGGTCACGCCGGGGTCAGCAGGTCACCGTGGTGCCGCTCGGCCGCCAGCGGGTGGGCCCGGAGCTTGCCCTTGAGTTCGTTGTAGCCGTACTCGGCGTAGAGCGGGTTGGCCGGGTCGGTGGTGACGCCGGGGGCCGCGGGGGCGTGCGGGAAGGGCAGCGGCTCGATCCTGGCGTCCAGGCGGGGGTTGTAGAAGAACGGGACGGAGAAGCGCTCGGTCGCTCCGGGCGGGCTGACCACGCGGTGGTTGGTGGCGAGCAGGTAGCCGTTGGTGGCCACCTCCAGGAGTTCGCCCAGGTTGACGACGAAGGCGCCCTCGATCGGCGGGACGTCGTGGAAGCGGCCGTCCGCGCGCTGGACCTGGAGGCCGCCGACGGTGTCCTGCAGGAGCAGGGTGAGGAAGCCGTAGTCCTTGTGGGCGCCGACGCCCTGGTCGGTGCCGTCGCCGGCGCTGCCGGGGTAGCGGACGAGCTTGAGGTGCGGGTGGGCGTGTTCGCCGAAGACGGGGTCGTAGAAGCCGGCGGGGGCGCCGATGGCGGTCAGCAGTTCGCGCAGCAGGCGCTGGGCGACGGTGCTCAGCCGGTCGATCCAGGCGAGGGCGGCGGTGCGCAGTTCGGGCAGGGCGGCGGGCCACTGGTTGGGGCCCTGCAGCCACCAGTACCGCGGTTCGCCGGGGCCGGGGACGTGGGCGGGACGTTCGGCGCCTATGTCGAGCTGGTCGCGCCAGTCGCGGGCGCCGGCGGTGCGTTCGTCGCCGGTGCGGGTGTAGCCGCGGAAGTGCGGGGAGCCCACGTTGTCGAGGGCGAGGCGGTCGGCCTCGGGGAGGTCGAAGAAGGCGCGCATGGCGGTCAGCAGCGCGTCGGTCTCCGCCGGGGTCACGCCGTGTCCGACGAGCTGGAAGAAGCCGACGTCGTGGGCGGCGCTGTGCAGCTGGGCGTGGAGCAGGGCCCGGGCCTGGGGGCCGCGGTCGGCGGCGGAGAGGTCGATGATGGGGAGCTGGGCGTACGACGGGGTCGTCGAGGTGTGCGTCGTCATGGGGTGCGTCCGCGGGGTGTACGGGGCACGGGCGGCCGCCGGGGGTGTGGCGGCCCCCGGGTGCCGGAAAGAGTGAGAAGGCTCGAAGGGGCTGGATCAGGCGGAGAAGCGCCGACAGCCCATGCTCGTGACGCGCACGTAGTCCACGTGGCGGCGTCGGACGAGCATCGGAAGCATGGCGCAAGGGTACTGCGGCTCGCGGGATACGCCTGTGGCCCGGGTCACTGCGCCCGGTGCGTGGCGGGCGGGGTCGGAGCTTGCCCCGGAGGGGGACCAGCCGGTGCCCGCCCAGTCTTCCGGCGAGCCGGGCGACGTCCAGCATCCTGGCGAGCCGGGCGCGGAAGTCCGCGGTGAACTCGGGGCGGTTCCAGGATTCGAGGCCGAGGTGGCCGAGGGCGTAGTGGTCGTCGCCCCGGCCGCCGCTTGCCTCTGACAGCGGCTCAGTCCAGGGCCGTGTCCACGAGTGCCGCCCACTGCGCGACGACGCGTTCGCGGCGGGCGGTGTCGTCGGTGAGGAGGTTGGCGAGGCCGAGGCCGCGGGCCATGTCGAGCAGGCCCTGGACGGTTTCGCGGACCCCGGGGCGGGACTCGTCGGCGCCGAGGAGTTCGACGGCGATGCGGTGGGACTCGCGGCCGACGCGGGCCTCCAGTTCGGTGACGCGCGCGCGGAGCTGGTCCTCGTCGCTGGCGGCGACCCACAGGTGCAGGGCGGCGCGGAAGAGGGGGCCGGTGTAGAGGCCGACGACGGCGGAGACGACGGCGCGCCGGTCGGCGGGGCCGTCGGGGAAGAGTTCGCGCAGGGCGGTGGAGCGTTGCTCGGCGACGTACTCGACGGCGGCCGTGAACAGGTCCTCGCGAGTGGGGAAGTGGTGCTGGGCGGCGCCCCGGGAGACGCCTGCGCGTTCGGCCACGACGGCGACCGTGGAGCCCGCCCAGCCGTGTTCGGCGAGGCAGGCCACGGCGGCCTCCAGGAGCCGCTGCCGGGTGGCCCGGCTGCGGTCCTGTTTGGGTACGCGGTCGCGTTCCGCCGTACTCACACCACCCATGCCGCATCCCGTCTTTCCAGGAAGGCCGTCATCCCCTCCCGGGCCTCGGGCGAGGAGAACAGCCGGGCCGAGAGCGCGGTCAGGTCGGCCGCGTCCCGGTCGAAGGTCTCCAGCACCCTAGCCGTGAGCAGCCGTTTCGTCTCGGCCAGGGCCTGGGACGAGGAGCGGCGCAGGCCGTCCAGGACGGGGGCGAGGGCCTCGTCGACGTCGTCGGCGGCCGCGGTGAGCAGGCCGAGCCGTACGGCTTCGGCCGGGTCGAAGCGTTCGCCGGTGAGGTAGTAGCGGGCCAGGGCGCGCGGGTCGGCGCGGGGCATCACGGGCAGGGAGATCACCGCCGGGGCGACGCCGATGCGGACCTCGGTGAAGGCGAAGGTGGCGGTGGTGGCGGCGGCGGTGATGTCGCAGGCGGCGAGGAGGCCGAGGCCGCCGGCCCGGACGTGTCCGGTGACCCGGGCGACGACGGGCCTGGGCAGCTCGACGATCTGCCGCAGCAGGTCCACCAGGGCGTCCGGGTGCGGAGGGTCGCGCAGGTCGGCCCCGGCGCAGAAGGTGGTGCCGGTGTGGGTGAGGACGACGGCGCGTACGCCGGGGTCCTCGGCACAGTCGGCGAGTGCGCCGGAGAGCGCCTCGACGAGGGCGGCGGAGAGTGCGTTGCGGGTGTCGGTGGCGTCGAGGCTGAGGGTTTCGACGCCACGCGCGCGCGTGCGTGAGACGAGGGTGCTCAAGGCAGCTCCCGGAGCTGTCGGCGGAGGATCTTCCCGGAGGCGGCGCGGGGCACGGTGTCGATGAAGGTGACGCGGCGGACGCGTTTGTAGGGGGCGACGCGTTCGGCGACGTGCAGCATGACCTCGTTCTCGCCGAGGTCCGCGGCGGTGGGCTGGCGGACGACGAAGGCGTGCGGGATCTCGTTGCCGTCGTCGTTGTGGGCGCCGATGACGGCGGCGTCGGCGATGCCGGGGTGGGTGAGCAGCAGTGCCTCCAGTTCGGCCGGGGCCACCTGGAAGCCCTTGTACTTGATGAGTTCCTTCATCCGGTCGACGACGAAGAGCCAGCCGTCGTCGTCGACGTGCCCGACGTCCCCGGTGTGCAGCCAGCCGTCGGGGTCGATCATGGCGGCGGTGGCGTCGGGGCGGCCGAGGTAGCCCTTCATGACCTGCGGGCCGCGGATCAGGATCTCGCCGGGTTCGCCGGTGCCGAGGTCCTTGGCGGGGTCGTCGAGGGAGACGATGCGCATCTCGGTGCCGGCGATGAGGCGGCCGACGGTACCGGCGGGCGCGTGGTGCAGGGCGTCGAGCGGGACGACGTGGGTGCCGGGCGACAGTTCGGTCATGCCGTAGGCCTGGCCGATCGGGGGCAGGCCGAGGCGTTCGGAGCAGGCGGCGGCGAGTCGCGCGTCGAGGGGGGCGGCGGCGCTGATGACGTGCCTGAGGGAGGAGAGGTCGTAGCGGGCGACCGCCGGGTGCTTGGCGAGGGCGAGGACGATCGGCGGGGCGACGTACAGCCCGGTGATGCGGTGGGTCTCGATGGCGGCGAGGAAGGTCTCGAGGTCGAAGCGGGGCAGGACGACGACGGTGGCGCCCTTGCGCAGGGGGGCGTTCATGAGGGCGGTGAGGCCGTAGATGTGGAAGAACGGCAGTACGGCGAGGATGCGGTCGCCGGGTCCGGCCGGGACGGGGGCCTCGAGCTGGGCCAGGTTGGTGGCGATCTGCCGGTGGGTGAGCATCACGCCCTTGGGGACGCCGGTGGTGCCGGAGGAGTACGGCAGGGCGGCGACGTCCTCGGCCGGGTCGAAGCCGATCTCCGGCTCGGGGGCGGTGGTGGCGAGCATGTCGATCAGCGAGCGGTGCCCGGGCGCGCTGTCGCAGACGAATATCTCCCTTACGCCGCCCGCGAGTTCGGCGGCGCGGCGGGCGGTCCCGAGCAGCGGTGAGATGGTGACGATCCAGCGGGCGGCGCAGTCGGCGAGCTGCTTGGCGAACTCCTCGGGGGTGGCGAGCGGGTGCACCGTGGTGACGGAGGCGCCCGCTCGCGTGGCCGCGTAGAAGGCGGTGGGGAAGGCGATCGTGTTGGGGCTGTGCAGGGCGAGGACGTCGCCCTTGCGGACACCGGCGTCGGCGAGGGCGGCGGCGATCCGCCGGTGGAACCGGTCCACCTGCTCGTACGTGAGGGTGGTGCCGTCCGTGCCGTCGATGAGGGCGGCGTGGTCGCCGTAGCCGGCGGCGGGGCCCAGAACGACGTCGTGGATGGGGAGTTCTACGGGCGGGACGTCTGCGTACTCGCTGCGGAACACGGTTCCTCCAAGCGGCCGCCGCTGCGGCCTAGTACGACTTGGGCAGGCCCAGGGTCTGGTGGGAGACGTAGTTGAGAATCATCTCCCGGCTCACCGGTGCGATACGAGACACGCGCGAGGCCGTTATCAGTGAGGCGAGGCCGAACTCGCGCGTGAGGCCGTTGCCGCCGAGGGTGTGCACGGACTGGTCGACGGCCTTCACGCAGGCCTCGGCGGCCGCGTACTTGGCCATGTTGGCGGCCTCGCCCGCGCCGATGTCGTCGCCGGCGTCGTAGAGGTGGGCCGCCTTCTGCATCATGAGCCGGGCCAGTTCCAGTTCGATGTGCGCCTGGGCGAGGGGGTGCGCGATGGCCTGGTGGGCGCCGATGGGGGCCTTCCAGACGGTGCGTTCGCGGGCGTACTCGACCGCCCTGGCGAGCGCGTACCGGCCCATGCCGATCGCGAACGCCGCCGTCATGATCCGCTCGGGGTTGAGCCCGGCGAAGAGCTGGAGCAGACCGGCGTCCTCTCCCCCACTGCCGAAAGCGTGGGAGGGGCCCCCACCGACCAGTGCTTCCGCGGGCAGCCGTACGTCGTCCAGGACGAGTTCCCACTGCTTCTCGGCGGCGTTGAGTTCCATGTCGATGGGGTGCCGCTGGAAGCCCTCGGCGTCCGGGGGGACGATGAACAGGCAGGGCTTGAGGCGTCCGGTGCGGGCGTCCTCGGTGCGGCCGACGATCAGCACGGCGTCGGCCATGTCGACGCCGGAGATGAAGACCTTGCGGCCGGTGAGGAGCCAGTCGGCGCCGTCCTTGCGGGCCGTGGTGGTGATGCGGTGGGAGTTGGAGCCGGCGTCGGGCTCGGTGATGCCGAAGGCCATGAGGCGGGTGCCGTCGGCGAGTCCGGGGAGCCAGGCCCGCTTCTGCTCCTCCGTGCCGAAGCGGGAGATCACCGTTCCGCAGATGGCCGGGGAGACGACGAGCATGAGGAGCGGGGAGCCGGCCGCGCCCAGTTCCTCCAGGACGATGGAGAGTTCGGTGATGCCGCCGCCTCCGCCCCCGTACTCCTCGGGGAGGTTGACGCCGAGGTAGCCGAGTTTGCCGGCCTCCGCCCACAGTTCGGTGGGGTGACGCCCCGCGGCCAGGGTCCGGGCGATGTAGTCGCGGCCGTACCGCTTGCCGAGGGCGGCCACCGCGGCGCGCAGGGCCTTGTGCTCTTCGGACTCGATGAGAGTGCTCATGGTGTCTCCTGGAGTTCGTGTACGACCGCCAGCAGCGTTCCTGGCTCCACCTGCCGGCCCGTCGTGGCGTGCAGGGCGGTGAGCGTGCCCGTGACGGGCGCCGAGATCTGGTGCTGCATCTTCATCGCCTCCAGCCAGATCAGTGGCTGGCCGGCCCGTACCGTCGCGCCCTCGGTCAGCCCGTCGGCGACCCGGACGACCGTGCCCGGCATCGGCGCGAGCAGGGAGCCGGGGGCGAGCTGGGCCGCCGGGTCCGGGAAGCGGGGCAGGACGGTGAGCGCGATGGAGTTCACGTACACCCGGTCCGATCCGTACCGCGCCACCTCGAACCGGCGCTGGACGCCGTCCGCTTCGAGTACGACCAGGCCCGCGTCGGCGTGCACCACCCGGACCCCGTCGGCGGTGGGTCCCTGCCGGGTGTGCCGGTAGTGGACCTCGTGCTCCTCGCCGGCCATCTCGTACCGCTTGGTCTGCGGCTGCGAGGGCACGTTGCGCCAGCCGCCGAAGCGGGAGCGGCCGTGGGCGTCGGCGAGGGCCGCGGCCAGCGGGGCGAGCGGGTCGGGGGCCGGGGCGGTGAGGGCGGCGAGGTGGCGGTCGTAGAAGCCGGTGTCCATGCGGGCGGCGGTGAACTCGGGGTGGCGCAGGGAGTTCAGCAGCAGGTCGCGGTTGGTGACCGGGCCGTGCAGCGCGGCGCGTTCCAGGGCGCCGGCGAGCCTGCGGACCGCCTCCGCGCGCGTGGGGGCGTGGGCGACGACCTTGGCGAGCATCGGGTCGTAGTGGACGCCGATGGTGTCGCCGTCGGTGTAACCGGTGTCGAGGCGGACCCCGGCGGGTACGGCGAGGCGGTGCAGGGTGCCGGTCTGGGGGGCCCAGTCGCGGGCGGGGTCCTCGGCGTACAGACGGACCTCGACGGCGTGCCCGCGCGCGCGTGGCGGCTCGCTCGCCAGCGGGTGGCCCTCGGCGACGCGGATCTGCTCGGCCACCAGGTCGACACCGAACACCGCCTCGGTGACCGGGTGTTCCACCTGGAGGCGGGTGTTCATCTCCAGGAAGTGCGCGCGGCCGTCGGCGACCAGGAACTCCACGGTGCCGGCGCCGACGTAGGAGACCGCGCGCGCGGCGCGCACGGCGAGCGTGCGCAGTTCCTCCTGGAGTCCCGCGCTCAGTCCGGGCGCCGGGGCCTCCTCGATCACCTTCTGATGGCGGCGCTGGAGGGAGCAGTCGCGGGTGCCGAGCGTCCACACCGTGCCGTGGGTGTCGGCGAGGATCTGCACCTCGACGTGGCGGCCGCGTTCGAGGTAGGGCTCGGTGAAGACCTCTCCGTCGCCGAAGGCGCTCGCGGCCTCGGCGCGCGCTCCCTCCAGCGCGTCCGGCAGGTCCGCCAGCCGGCGCACGATCCGCATTCCGCGGCCGCCGCCGCCCGCGGCCGCCTTCACCAGGACCGGCAGGTCGGCCTCGGTGACCTCGCCGAGGGGCGCGACGCCCATCAGCTCCTTGGCGCGCGTCTTGGACGCCATCGCCTCGATCGCCTCCGGGGGCGGCCCGATCCAGACGAGTCCGGCGTCGAGGACGGCCCGGGCGAACGCGGGGTTCTCGGAGAGAAAGCCGTAGCCGGGGTGGACGGCGTCCGCACCGGCGGCCAGGGCGGCCTTCACGATCAGGTCGCCGCGCAGATAGGTCTCGGCGGGCGTCGCGCCCGGCAGCCGTACGGCGGTGTCGGCCACGCGCGCGTGGAGCGCGGTCTCGTCCGCGTCCGAGTGCACCGCGACCGTGCGGATGCCGAGTTCGCCGCAGGTGCGGAAGATCCGGCAGGCGATCTCGCCGCGGTTGGCGACCAGCAGAGTCGAAATCATGAGCCTCACATCCGGAAGACGCCGAAGCCGCCGCGCGCGCCCTCGTAGGGGGCGGTGTGGATGGCGGACAGGCACAGGCCGAGAACGGTGCGGGTGTCGCGCGGGTCGATGACGCCGTCGTCGTACAGCCGCCCGGACAGGAACATCGGCAGCGACTCGGACTCGATCTGCTGCTCCACCATGGCGCGCAGGGCGGCGTCCGCGTCGTCGTCGTACGGCCGGCCCTTCGCCGCCGCCGACTGCCGGGCGACGATGGAGAGGACGCCCGCGAGCTGCTGGGGGCCCATGACGGCCGACTTGGCGCTGGGCCAGGCGAACAGGAAGCGCGGGTCGTAGGCGCGGCCGCACATGCCGTAGTGCCCGGCGCCGTACGACGCGCCCATGAGGACGGACAGGTGGGGCACGCGGCTGTTGCTGACCGCGTTGATCATCATGGCGCCGTGCTTGATGATGCCGCCCTGCTCGTACTCCCTGCCGACCATGTAGCCCGTGGTGTTGTGCAGGAAGAGCAGCGGGACGTCGCGCTGGTTGGCGAGCTGGATGAACTGGGCGGCCTTCTGCGACTCGGCGCTGAACAGCACGCCCTGGGCGTTGGCCAGGATGCCGACCGGGTAGCCGTGCAGCGTGGCCCAGCCGGTCGTCAGGCTCGTCCCGTACAGCGGCTTGAACTCGTCGAAGTCGGAGCCGTCGACGAGCCGGGCGATGACCTCGCGGGGGTCGAAGGGGGTTTTCAGGTCGCCGGGCACGATGCCCAGCAGCTCCTCGTCGTCGTACTCGGGTGGTGGCGCGAAGGGGGGATCGGGGTGGGCCTTGCGGTGGTTGAGGCGGGCGACGACCCGGCGGGCCTGCCGGAGCGCGTCCCGCTCGTCGACCGCGAAGTGGTCGGCGAGGCCCGACACGCGCGCGTGCATCTCGGCGCCGCCGAGGGACTCGTCGTCGCTCTCCTCACCGGTCGCCATCTTCACCAGCGGCGGGCCGCCGAGGAACACCTTGGCGCGTTCCTTGACCATGATCACGTGGTCGGACATGCCGGGTACGTAGGCGCCGCCGGCGGTGGAGTTGCCGAAGACGACGGCCACGGTCGGGATGCCGGCCGCGGAGAGCCTGGTGAGGTCCCGGAAGATGGCGCCTCCGGGGATGAAGATCTCCTTCTGGGACGGCAGGTCCGCACCGCCGGACTCCACCAGGCTGATGCAGGGCAGCCGGTTGGCGAGGGCGATGTCGTTGGCGCGCAGCGCCTTCCTCAGGCTCCATGGATTGCTGGCGCCGCCGCGCACGGTCGGGTCGTTGGCGGTGATCAGGCACTCCACGCCCTCGACCACGCCGATGCCGGTGACCAGCGAGGCGCCCACCGTGTAGTCGCTGCCCCAGCCGGCGAGCGGGGACAGTTCGAGGAACGGGGTGTCCGGGTCGAGGAGGAGTTCGATGCGCTCGCGGGCGAGCAGCTTGCCGCGCTCGCGGTGCCGCTGGACGTACTTCTCGCCGCCGCCCGCGAGCGCCTTGGCGTGCTCCGCCTCCAGGTCGGCGAGCTTGGCGAGCATGGCCTCGCGGTTGGCCAGGTAGTCGGGGCCGCCAGGGTCGACGGCGGAGGGCAGGACGGTCACAGCAGGGCCTCCGGGATGTCCAGGTGGCGGGAGCGCAGCCATTCGCCGAGGGCCTTGGCCTGCGGGTCGAAGCGGGCCTGCGCGGCGACTCCGGCGCCGAGGATGCCGGTCACGACGAAGTTGAGGGCGCGCAGGTTGGGCAGCACGTGCCGGGTGACGGGCAGGTCCCGGCTCTCGGGGATCAGCTCCCGGAACCGGTCGGCGGTCAGCTCGTGGACGAGCCACCGGAAGGCCCCGTCCGAGCGCGCCCACACGCCGACGTTCGCGTTCCCGCCCTTGTCGCCGCTGCGGGCCCCGGCGACCAGGCCGAGGGGCGCCCGGCGGACCGGCCCGGGCGGCGGCGGCTCGGGCAGGGCGGGTTCCGGTACGGCCTCCAGTGCGGCCGTCTCCCCGGCGGGTGCCACGAGGACACGGCTGCCGTCGTGGAGGACGGCCACATGGTCGACGGCACCATGGGGCACGTACACGTCCTCGAAGACTCCATAGGGTGCGCCCTTCCCCGGTGGGGCGAGCACATGGAAGCCGGGGTAGCTGGCCAGTGCCAGCTCCACGGCTGCCCCGCTCAGGGCGCGTCCCACGAGCCGCTGGTCCGGGTCGCGGACGACCAGGCGCAGCAGGGCGCTCGCCGTCTCCTCGGTGTCCGCGTCGGCGCGGTCGGTGCGCACGAGGTCCCAGCGGACCTCCCGGGGCGGTGACTTGGCGAGGGCGTCGGTGAGCTGTCCGCGCACGAGGGCGGCCTTGGCCTCGATGTCGAGTCCGGTGAGGACGAAGACGACCTCGTTGCGGAAGCCGCCGAGCCGGTTGAGCCCGACCTTGAGCGTCGGCGGCGGCGCCTCCCCGCGCACCCCCTCGATCCGCACCCGGTCCGGCCCGTCCTGGCTCAGCCGCACGGTGTCCAGCCGGGCGGTGACGTCCGGCCCGGCGTACCGGCCGCCTGCCGTCTCGTACAGCAGTTGGGCGGTGACCGTGCCGACGTCGACGAGGCCGCCGGTGCCGGGGTGCTTGGTGACGACGCTGCTGCCGTCGGCGTGGATCTCGGCGAGCGGGAAGCCGGGGCGGCGTACGTCGCCCTCCCCGAAGAAGGCGTAGTTGCCGCCGGTGGCCTGCGTCCCGCACTCCAGCACATGCCCGGCGACGACGGCACCGGCGAGCCGGTCGTACTCCCCGGGCCGCCAGCCGAAGTGGGCGGCGGCGGGCCCGGTGACCAGCGCCGCGTCCGTCACCCGTCCGGTGACGACGACGTCCGCGCCCGCCCGCAGGCACTCGGCGATCCCGAAGCCGCCGAGGTAGGCGTGGGCGGCCAGGGTGCCGGGGTGGGCGGCGGCGAGGTCGTCGCCCTCGACATGGGCGACCCGCACCGGTATGCCGAGCCGCTCGCTCAACTCGCGGATCCGTTCCGCGAGTCCGGCCGGGTTCAGGCCGCCGGCGTTGGTGACGATCCGCACCCCGCGCTCGTGGGCGAGGCCGAGGCAGTCCTCCAGCTGGCGCAGGAAGGTGCGGGCGTACCCGGCGGAAGGGTCCTTCAGGCGGTCGCGGCCGAGGATGAGCATGGTGAGTTCGGCGAGGTAGTCACCGGTGAGGACGTCGACCTCGCCGCCGGTGAGCATCTCGCGCAGCGCGTCGAGGCGGTCGCCGTAGAAGCCGGAGAAGTTGCCGATGCGCAGCGGGTTCACCGGGTGCCCTCCCGCGGCGGGCGGCCGGTGCCGGGCGGGCCCGCGAAGGCCTGGGCGATGCCGAGCCAGCGGTCGGCGTCCGGCCCGTCGGCGCGCAGGTCGAGGTCGGAGCGGTGGGCCCGCTGGGTGACCAGCAGGCAGAAGTCCGGCGCGGGCCCGGTGACGCGCTGGGCGGCGTCCTCCGGCCCGTACACCCACAGGTCTCCGGAGGGCGCCCGGAGTTCGACGCGGAACTCGTCGGCGGGCGGGGTGAGTCCGTGGACCAGATGGGCGAAGTCGCGGGTCCGCACCCCGAGCCGCGCCACGTGCCGGAGCCGGTCGGTGGGCGGGCGGTCCACGCCGAGGGCGTCGGCGATGTCCAGCCCATGGGCCCAGGTCTCCATGAGGCGGGCGGTGGCCATGGAGGCGGCCGACATGGGCGGCCCGTACCAGGGGAACCGGCTCCCCGCCGGCGCGGCGCGCAGGGCCTGTTGGAGCTGGTCCCGCCCGGCACGCCACCCCGCCAGCAGCTCCGCGCACGGCAGCCGGGCGCCTTCCTCCGCGCCCTCGTCCACGAACGAGCCTGGGGCGGTCAGCGCCTTGTCGACCAGAGCCTGGAAGGCCCCGGCGTCGGTGACGGCCAGCAGGGCCGAGCGGTCGGTCCAGGCGAGGTGCGCGATCTGGTGGGCGACGGTCCAGCCGGGCGCGGGAGTGGGCCGCGCCCACTGCTCCGGTCTCAAGTCCGCGACCAGCAGGTCGAGTTCGTCGCTTTCGGCACGCAGGTCGTCGATGACGGGCGTCGGGTCGGCCATGAGGGGGAGCATGGCAGCGGGCCCAGAAACAATCAAGCATGCTTGCATTAATTTCCGCGGGACGCCCGCCCGCCGCAAGGGCCGCGCGAAGCCGCCCGGCTGGACTCCGGAGCGCGGGCCGCGCCCGTCGTGCGACGGTCAGACCTCGGGGGCCGGCGCCGGGACCTTGCCCCGCCCGACCTGGGACCGCACCGCGCCGATGGTCGCCGCGATCACCAGGGCGATGGCGGCGGCCTCCGTGGCGGAGAGCGCCTGGCCGAGCACCAGGAAGCCCGCCGTGGCCGCGATGGCCGGCTCCAGGCTCATGAGGATGGCGAAGGTGTGGGCGGGCAGGCGGCGCAGCGCCAGGAGTTCGAGGGTGTAGGGCAGCACCGAGGAGAGCAGCGCGACCGCCGCGCCGAGGGCGACGGTGGTGGGGTTCAGCAGACGGCTGCCCGCCTCGGCGATGCCGATGGGGAGGAAGAGCAGGGCGGCGACCGCCATCGCCAACGCCAGGCCGTCCGCCTGCGGGAAGCGGCGGCCGGTGCGGGCGCTGAAGACTATGTAGGTCGCCCACATGGCGCCGGCACCCAGGGCGAAAGCGACACCTATGGGGTCCAGATCGCTGAAGCCCCCGCCGCCGAGGAGGAAGACGCCCGCCAGGGCGAGCGCCGCCCACAACGCGTTGATCGCCCGGCGGGACGCCAGCACGGACAGCGCCAGCGGGCCGAGGACCTCCAGGGTGACCGCGGGGCCCAGCGGAATGCGGGCGACCGCCTCGTAGAAGAGGCCGTTCATCCCGCCCATGGCGACACCGAAGGCGATCACGGTGCCCCAGTCGGTGCGCGAGTGACCGCGCAGCCGGGGTCGGCAGACCACCAGCAGCACCACGGCCGCGGCGAGGAGCCGCAGGGTGACGACGCCGAGCGCGCCGGCCCTCGGGATCAGGGTCACCGCGACCGCCGCGCCGAACTGCACCGAGATCCCGCCGGCCAGCACCAGACCGACCGGCCCGAGCGAGCCGAACGGACCGGACCGACGCGGTGCGCCCTCCGGGGATGCCGGTACCTGCTGGGTCGCGGGGGCGGTGTGGCTGGAGGTGCTCACGGGCGGTCCTGGGGCTGGCTGGGATCAGATACGTTCATCTCGGTGTACTTCCGAGTCCAGGGTAATGGACTTGGTCAGGAGTGTGAAGCCGTTTTGAGGCTGTCCCGGATACTGGGACGCCGCGCGCCGCGGCACTCGCCGACGGGACGCGTGGGCGAGTCGCCTCCCCTTGCCATCGTGCTCCGACCGGCCGGAAAGCGCGCGTGCGCGCGGCCGGAAATGCCCCTGAACAGGGCCCTGTCACGGCGGTCGTGACGGGCCGCCCCGCGAAGGGCCCGCGCCGGGTACCGGGCTCATCCGCCGTCCTTCGGCCCCCACGCCGCCAGCACCTCCGTGTCCGTGGCCCGGGCATGCAGGAAGTAGTCCGCCCAGTCGGCGATGTCCGGGTAGGCGCACTCCCGGGTCAGGCGGGCGATCGCCGCGGGTATGTCGTACGGCGTCGTGCGCAGGTCCACTCCGGGGCCCAGGAAGCACCAGTGGGCACCCGGGCGGCCGTAAGGCATGCCCACGCTGCCGGGGTTGACCACAAGCCTGCCGTGGGCCAGGCGGACATAGGGCATGTGGGTGTGGCCGCAGACGACCGTGCCGATGTCGGGGGCGAGGCCGCCGAGGACCTCCGCCCAGCGTTCGGGGGCGGAGTCGACCAGCACGATCTCCTCGTCGTCGCGTGGAGTGGCGTGGCAGAACATGACCCTGCCGAGGCCCCGGACGCGCAGGGTGAGGGTGCCGGCGAGCGTGGCGAGGAAGTCCACCTGGTCCTCGCGGAGCGCCCGCGCCGCGAACGGGCCGATGGGGTCGGGTATCCCGGTGCGCTCGCCGCGCCGGTACTCCACCAGCTCCCGGTCCGCGTTGCCGCCGAGCCACAGCACCCGGTCGCCCTGGGCCCGCAGCAGGTCCAGTACCTCGGCCGGCTGCGGGCCCGCCGTGATGTCCCCGGTCAGGACGATCCGGTCGGCGGCCACCACCTCGGGCTCCGCGAGCACGGCCTCGAGGGCGGGGAGTACGCCGTGGATGTCGGAGAGGACCGCCACGCGGCCGTGTTCCGCTTCCGCCGTCACTTCGCGGCCTCCGTCCCCGCGTCCAGTCCGTCCCGCGCGTCCAGCGCGTCCGCCAGCACCTCCGCCAGGTGCCGCCCCCGCACCCCGGCAAGCTGCTCCAGCTGGGTACGGCACGAGAAGCCGTCCGCCAGGATCACCGTCCCCTCGGCCGCCGCCCGCACCGACGGCAGGAGCTGTTCCTCCGCGCAGGCCCGGGAGACCTCGAAGTGGCCCTTCTCGAAGCCGAAGTCGCCCGCGAGGCCGCAGCAGCCGCCGCTCAGCTCGCCGGTCAGGCCCGCGGACTCGCGCAGCGCGCGGTCGGAGCCGTCACCGAGGACCGCGTGCTGGTGGCAGTGGGTCTGCCCGGCGACGGGACGGCCGACTGCGGGCGGGGTCCAGTCGGGAGCGTGCCGCCGCAGCGTCTCGGCGAAGGTGAGGACCGCCGCCGACAGCCGGGCCGCACGCGGGTCGTCCGGCAGGAGTCCGGGGAGGTCGGCGCGGAGGGCCGCGGCGCAGCTCGGTTCCAGGACGACGACGGGGGTGCCCCGGCGCAGCACCGGTTCCATCAGGTCCAGGGTGCGGCGCAGCACTGCCCGGGCCCGGTCGAGCTGGCCGGTGGAGACGTAGGTCAGGCCGCAGCAGACCCCGCCGGCCGGCCGGGACGGCGGCGGTACCGCTCTGAGCCCGGCGGCCTCCAGCACCCGCACGGCCGCCTGTCCGACCGAGGGCGATAGATGCTCGGTGAAGGTGTCGGGCCACAGCACGACCAGGTCCCCCGTGCTCCGCCGCTCGCGCCGCCGCCACCAGCGGCTGAACGTCAGCGGCGCCAGCCGGGGGATGTCCCGCTCCGGTGCGATCCCGGCCAGTCGCTTGCCGATCCGGGCCGGCAGCCGCAGCGAGGCGAGCCGGTTGAGCAGCCGCGCCGTGCCGGTCCTCGCCGCCCAGCGCAGCCACACCGGCAGCCGGCCCATGCTGTAGTGGGCGGCCGGCCGGCGACGGCCCCGGTAGTGGTGGTGCAGGAACTCCGCCTTGTAGGTGGCCATGTCGACACCGACCGGGCAGTCCGAGCGGCAGCCCTTGCAGGACAGGCACAGGTCCAGCGCGTCCCGGACCTCGGTGGAGCGCCAGCCGTCGGTGACCAGTTCGCCCGCGAGCATCTCGTGCAGCAGCCGGGCCCGGCCCCGGGTGGAGTGCTCCTCCTCGCCGGTCGCCCGGAACGAGGGGCACATCACGGCGGGCCCCGACGCCGTGGTCGTACGGCACTTGGCGACGCCGACGCAGCGGCGGACGGCGGCCCGGAAGTCGCCGCCGTCGGCCGGGTAGCCGAAGGCCACGTCCACCGGGCGGCGGGGCAGCACGGAGAAGCGGAGGTTCGCGTCCAGCGGGTCCGGGCGGACCAGCATCCCGGGGTTGAGCAGGTCGTCGGGGTCCCAGACCCCCTTGGCCCGTTCGAAGAGCCGCACCGTCTCCTCGCCGTACATCCGCGGCAGCAGTTCCGCGCGGGCCTGGCCGTCGCCGTGCTCCCCGGACAGGGAGCCGCCGTGGGCCACCACCAGGTCGGCGAGATCGACGGAGAAGTGCCGGAAGCGGCCCACGCCCGCCTCGGTGAGCAGGTCGAAGTCGATGCGGACGTGGATGCAGCCGTCGCCGAAGTGGCCGTACGGAGTGCCGCGCAGACCGTGGGAGGACAGCAGGGCGCGGAAGTCCCGCAGATAGGCGCCGAGCCGGTCCGGCGGCACCGCGCAGTCCTCCCAGCCCGGCCAGGCCTCCCTGCCGTCCGGCATCCGGGTGGCGGTACCGCTCGCGTCCTCGCGGACGCGCCACAGCGCCCGCTGCGCCGCCGGGTCGGTGACCACGAGCGAGTCGAGGACGTCGGCCGCGCGGGCGATCGCCTCCGCACGCGCGCGTGCCTCGGCCGCCGTGCCGCCGCCGGTCTCCACGAACAGCCAGGCGTCCCCCCTGGGCAGCGCGGCCGGGTCGGGCACCAGATCGGCGGCCATGCCCTCCACCGTCAGCGGCCCGAACGGGAGCAGGCCCGGCGCGGCCTCGGCGGCCGCGCTCTCGTCGCCGTACCCGAGCACCGCCAGGGCACGGGCGCGCGGAGCCTCCACCAGCCGCACGACCGCCTCCGTCAGGATGCCGAGGGTGCCCTCGGAGCCGCAGAAGGAGCGGGCGACGTCGGCGCCGTTCTCGGGCAGCAGGGCGTCCAGCGCGTATCCGGAGATACGGCGGGGCAGTTCGGGGAAGCCGGTGCGCAGCCGGGCCAGGTCGCCCGCCACCAGCTCGCGCAGCCCGTCCGGCGCCCCGGCCCAGTCCCGCCCGAGCCGCAGCCGCCGCCCGCGCGCGGTGACGACGGACAGCTCGCGCACACTGTCCGCCGTGGTGCCCCAGGCGACCGAGTGGGAGCCGCACGAGTTGTTGCCGATCATCCCGCCCAGCGTGCACCGGCTGTGCGTGGCGGGATCGGGGCCGAACCGCAGACCGTGCGGGGCGGCGGCCTCCTGGAGGCGGTCGAGGACGAGCCCGGGCTGGACCACGGCCGTGCGCGTGCCGGGGTCCAGCTCCAGGAGTCCGTTCATGTGCCGGGTGAAGTCCAGCACCACGCCCGTGCCCGTCGCCTGTCCCGCGATCGAGGTGCCCCCGCCGCGCGCCACCACCGGCACCCCGCGCGCCCGGCACACCTCCAGCGCGGCCGCGACGTCCGCCGCGTCCCGCGGGGCCACCACCCCCGCCGGCACACGCCGGTAGTTGGACGCGTCCATGGTCACGAGCGCCCGGGAGGTGGTGTCGAAGCCGACCTCGCCCCGGACGGCACCGCGCAGTTCCGCCGCAAGACCCGAGAGATCCGTCATGCGTCCAGGATGCATCCGCTCACGCACAGTCACCGAAAGTTTTCCACAGCCGCACCCGATGCGTCGTACAACCGCACAAGTCCATGACCCGGCGGACTCGTCTCATCGGACGGACACGGTTCCGTACCGTTTCGCGTAGCGGATACCCTCCGAAGCGTGGCCGACATCCAGATCCCCGCTGACATCAAGCCCGCCGACGGACGCTTCGGCGCTGGCCCCTCCAAGGTGCGGACCGAGGCGCTGGACGCCCTCGCCGCCACTGGCACGTCCCTCCTGGGTACCTCCCACCGCCAGGCGCCCGTGAAGAACCTGGTCGGCAAGGTACGCGAGGGCATCTCCGAGCTGTTCTCCCTCCCCGAGGGCTACGAGGTCGTCCTCGGCAACGGCGGCTCGACCGCCTTCTGGGACATCGCCACCCACGGACTGATCGAGAACAAGTCCCAGCACCTCACCTTCGGCGAGTTCTCCTCGAAGTTCGCCAAGGCCGCCAAGCTCGCCCCCTGGCTGGCCGACCCCACCGTCGTCGCCGCCGACCCGGGCACCCACCCCGAGGCGCACGCCGAGGCGGGCGCCGACGTCTACGCGTTCACCCACAACGAGACCTCCACCGGTGTCGCCATGCCGATCAGGCGCGTGGCCGGCGCCGACGAGGGCGCGCTCGTCCTGGTGGACGCCACCTCCGGCGCGGGCGGCCTCCCGGTCGACATCGCCGAGACGGACGTCTACTACTTCGCCCCGCAGAAGTCCTTCGCCTCCGACGGCGGCCTGTGGATCGGCGTCTTCTCCCCGGCGGCGATCGAGCGCGCCGAGCGCGTCCACGCCTCCGGCCGGCACGTCCCGGAGTTCTTCAGCCTGCCGACGGCGATCGACAACTCCCGCAAGAACCAGACGTACAACACCCCGGCCCTCGCCACCCTCTTCCTGCTGAACGAGCAGCTCGAGTGGATCAACGGCCAGGGCGGCCTGGACTGGTCGACGGCCCGCACCAAGGACTCCTCGACCCGCCTGTACGGCTGGGCGGAGGAGTCCAAGTACGCCACCCCGTTCGTCACCGACCCGGCCAAGCGCTCGCAGGTCATCGGCACCATCGACTTCTCCGACGAGATCGACGCGGCCGCCGTCGCCAAGGTGCTGCGCGCCAACGGCGTGGTGGACACCGAGCCGTACCGCAAGCTCGGCCGCAACCAGCTCCGTATCGCGATGTTCCCGGCGATCGACCCGGCGGACGTCGAGGCGCTGACGAAGTGCGTGGACTACGTGATCGAGAAGCTCTGACCCTCCGGGTACGAGCGGGAGGGCGTCCGGCGCTGGTCGCACCGGGCGCCCTCTTCTCATGCCGCCGTCCGGGCGGCCGCTTCACACCGCGGCCCGGGCGGCCGCTGACGCACCGCCGTACGTGCCTGGCCGTTCACGTCGCCGTACAGGTCAGCGACGGCACGGACCCGCCGCCGGGCGCGCCGCCGAAGCCGAAGCTCGTGGAACCGGCCACCGGCACACCGCCGTTGTGAGCGGCGTTCACCGCCGTGACACCGGAGCCGCTCTGCGTGTAGCCGGCGTTCCACATGGACGTGATCTGCTGTGAGCCGCTCCACGTCCACGTCACCTTCCAGGACTTGAGGGCGGCGGTGCCGGTGTTCGTCACCGTCACCTGGGCGTTGAAGCCGCTCCCCCAGTCGCTGCTGACGGCGTAGGAGGCGCCGCAGGCCGCGGACGTGCCGCCTCCGCCACCCCCGCCGTCGCCACCGCTCCCGCCCCCGGTGCCCGGGAACAGCGGCGCCTTCACGCTCGCGAGGTACCCGTCCTTCACCGTGTCCACGGTCGACCAGTCGTCCTTCAGGATCCCGCCCGTGTCACCGGAGTTGGGGTTCCACGACCAGAAGGTCCACTGGAAGGCGTCCGCGCCGTACGTCGACGTCGGCCGGAGGTAACTCACCAGCGCCGCGAGCCACTTCTGGTCCACGGACGACTGCAGGGTGGTGCCGAACTCGCCCACCCACACCGGCGCGATGTTCTGCTTGAAGATGTAGCCCCAGTACTTGTCCCAGATCCCGGGCATGTTGGCGGGGAACGACGGATCGCTGAACCAGCTCTGCTGGGCCACGCTGGTGGCGTAGTCGTGGGCCGAGTACACGACGCGGCCGGCCACGTCGAGGCGGACCGGGTACTGTCCGACGCCCATCAGGTTGCCGCCCCACCAGCCGGACACGCCGTTGTACGTCTGCACGCCCTCGACGAAGACCAGCAGGGCGGGGTTGACGGAGAGCACGGCGTTGCCGCCCCGCTCGGCCGCGAGCCGCCAGTCGGTGGCCTGGTCGCCGCAGCCCCAGCAGGCGGGGTCGTGCGGCTCGTTGTGCAGGTCGATGCCGATGACCGTGTCCTGGCCCTTGTAACGGGCCGCCAGCGCCTTCAGGTCCGCGATCCAGGTCGACTCGGGCACGGAGGCGGTGTACCAGAGGGCCGACTGACCGCCGGAGTCGGGCCGGTGGCGGTCGAGGATGACCTTCAGACCGTCCTGGCCCGCGTACGCCACGATCCGGTCCATGACCTGGAGCGAGGTCAGGCCCTGCAGATCCGCGTTCTTGCCGCCGGAGAAGTCGATGCTCTCGGGCATCGTGCCGGACTTGAGGACGTCGTCGCTGTAGGGCAGCCGGATGGTGTTGTAGCCCAGCGACCTCATCTGGTCGATCATGCTCTTGTAGTCGCGTGACCAGAGCCCGTGCACCACGTGGTTGCCGGTCTCGAAGCCGAACCAGTTGATCCCCGCGACGCGCACCGGCTGCCCGGCCGCGTCCAGGATCTGCCGGCCGCTGGTGTGCCAGTAGCCGGCTCCGGGGGCGGCGGCCGCGTGCGCCGAGTGCGCGCCCGCCAGGGGCAGCAGGAGCGCCGCGGCGGCCGCGCACAGCGCTCTTCGCAAGCTGCGGAACATGTGCCTTGGTTCCTCTCGGGAGGCACGGCCCCGGAACAGGATGGGAGCGCTCCCATGCACCGCGCACCTCAAGGAAACTGGGCCGCCATGGCCACGTCAAGATGTCCGGCGGGCCGACTCCTCCGCGCGGGGGCGGCGAGGGCGGCGCTCAGCCGCGCCGGCGCAGCAGCCGCAGTCCGAGCAGGACGACCGCGCCCACGCCGACGACGGCGGCCCCGACCTTGAGGCGCCCGCCGCTGCCGCCGGTCCCGTCGGACGCCGAACCGCCGTTGCCGGAAGGGGAGTCGCCGGAGTGGTCGCCCGGCGCGTCCTGCGCCTGGACCGAGCTGCCCGCGCCCTCGCTGCCGTACATCAGCCTGGTCCCGTCGGTGGAGTACGTCAGCGACTCGCCCTGCCCCTGGAGGGGTACGTCGAGCCGGCCCTCCCGCTTGATCCGCCCGCCGTTCCAGTCGTAGTAGATCCCGCCGAAGTACCCGCGCACCGCCAGCTGCCGGCCGTCCGGGGAGAGGGCGGCGTCGGTGGCCCACAGGTCGACCGGGGCGACGGGCCGGAAGATGTTCGCCCCGGAGGTGGAGAGCGTCGCGGGCCCCTCGAACAGGTGCCCGCCGTCCTCCTTCTTGTCGATGATGTACACCCGCCCGGTCTTCGGGTGGACCAGCAGCGACTCGGCGTCGCGCGGCCCGTCGGAGTACTTCACCACGTACTGCTTCGCCGTGACCGTCTGGTCCTTGAGCACCTTCGGCTCGGGCAGCCGGTAGATCCACACGTACGGCCATCTGCCGCCGAAGTTGTCCCCGATGTCGCCGACGTAGATCTCGTCGTGCGGGCCGATGGAGATGGACTCCACGTCGCGCGGGGAGCCGATGCCGCGCAGGGTCACGGTCGCGACGGTGTTGCCGGTCGCGCTGTCCACGGCGTAGATGTACGGCCCGTCGTCGCTGTCGTTGTGCGTCCAGTAGATGCCGGGGTGCAGCCGGGAGGCGGCCAGGCCGCTGGACTCGGTGATCCTCGGGTCCTTGATGGTGAACCCCCGGTCACCGTCGGCGGCGTGGGCGGGCAGCGCGCAGGCACCCGCGAGCAGGGCCCCGGCAAGCAGGGCGAACGGTCGACGCATGCCCCAAGCCTGCCATTCGGCCCGTGGGTCCGGTGGACGTGTCGGGCCTCACATCCCACCGCCCGCGGTGATCGTCCATCATGAGCGGGTGCTCAGGTTCATGCCCGTGGGGGACTCGATGACGATCGGGAGCGCGGGCGAACACACCTGGCGTTACCGTCTGTGGCGGCACCTCTGCGATGCGCACGGCGGCCCGTTCACCTTCGTCGGCCCGCGCGAGGAGCTGTACGACAAGGTGGCCGAGGCGCCGGTGTCGTACGCGTACGCGGAACCGGACTTCCCCCGGGCCCATCTGGCCGGCTGGGGCGAGGGCTGGCTGCACATGGCGCCGCTGATAGGCGAGGCGGTGCGCCGGCACCGGGCCGACGTGCTGCTGGTCTCCCTGGGCCTGATCGACCTCGGCTTCTACACCAACGCCGAGCAGACGACGGAGAACGTGCGGGCGTTCGTCACCGGCGCACGCGAGGCCCGGCCCGGCGTCCGCATGGTGCTGCTGCCGGTGATCCCGAACGTCCGCGCCCAGGCGGACGAGGACTTCGCGGCCCAGGTCGACCGGTTCAACGAGCTGCTCGCCAAGACGGTGGCCGACCTGGCCGAGCCCCGCTCCCCGCTGCTGCTGGCCTCGCCGCCCGAGGCGTACGACATCGACGCGGACACCTACGACGGCACGCACCCCAACGCGAGCGGCGAGCACCGGATCGCGCAGGCGTTCGCCGCGGCGATGTGGGAGGCCTGGGGGATCGGACGGGCGTACGCGGCCGGAACGGCTTGACCTGATTCCGCCGCTTCCCCGTCACCGTGCGTATCGTTGAACCGCGCGGCTGCTTCTGTCCGTGGGGCAGCCGGGGAGGAGCGCCACGATGACCATCCTCGAAGACAGGATCGCGATGGCCGACGCCGACGCCAACACCCAGCGTCTGGACGACTGGTTCGAGCGCCTGGAGCGGATGCCCGTCCCCGAAGGATTCCGGGTCGAGATCGTCGGGGGCAACGTCTTCATGACGCCGCAGCGAAACACACACTGGCAGATCATTCGCGCGTTCCTCTGGGCTCTCGATGACAGGTTCGGGAGGGACGTCAAGGTGTTCTCGGACGTCCGGATCGACTTCCCGGGGCACGAGAACGGCTTCTGCCCCGACGTCGCCCTGCTCAAGGACTCGGCGAAGCCTGACGACACGGGCCACTGGCGTTATCAGGACGTCGAGTTCGTCGCGGAGGTGGTCTCGCAGGGCACCGCCGCCAACGACTACGGCCCCAAGAGGACCGCCTACGCGACCGCCGAAGTCCCGGTCTACGTCATCGCCGACCCCTACCAGGGGCGCTGTCTCATCCACACCGACCCCAAGGACGGCGACTACGCCGAGCCGGTGAGAGTGGACTTCGGCACCGACATCGACCTGACCGGCACGGTGGTCGACCTCGTCGTGAAGACGGACGCCTTCCCCCGCGACTAGCCGGCCGGCCGCCCTTGCTTCGAGCGCACTCCAGGCCGTTGGCTAGGACACCATGAAGTACACGCAGCTAGGACGCACGGGACTCAAGGTCAGCCGACTCGTCCTCGGCACCATGAACTTCGGCCCGCAGACCGACGAGGCGGACAGCCACGCCATCATGGACGCGGCGCTGGACGCGGGCATCAACTTCTTCGACACGGCCAACGTCTACGGCTGGGGCGAGAACAAGGGCCGTACCGAATCGATCATCGGCAACTGGTTCGCCAAGGGCGGCGAGCGCCGGGACAAGGTCGTGCTGGCCACCAAGGTGTACGGCAACATGGGCGCCGACGGCGCCGCCTGGCCCAACCACGACAAGCTCTCCGCGGTCAACATCCGGCGCGCGGTGGACGCCAGCCTGAAGCGGCTGCGGACCGACCACATCGACCTGTACCAGTTCCACCACGTCGACCGGAACACTCCCTTCGAGGAGATCTGGCAGGCGATCGACGTGCTGGTCCAGCAGGGCAAGATCCTCTACGCCGGCTCCTCCAACTTCCCCGGCTACAAGATCGCCCAGGCCAACGAGATCGCCGCCCGGCGCGGCGGCACCATCGGCCTGGTCAGCGAGCAGTGCCTGTACAACCTCGCCGAGCGCCGCGCCGAGATGGAGGTCATCCCGGCCGCGCAGGAGTACGGCCTCGGCGTCATCCCCTGGTCGCCGCTGCACGGCGGCCTGCTGGGCGGAGTCATCAAGAAGGAGGTGCAGGGCGGACGCCGTGCCTCCGGGCGGGCCGCCGACACCCTCGCCGACCCCACCGCCCGCGCGCAGATCCAGTCCTACGAGGACCTGCTCGACAAGCACGGCCTGGAGCCCGGCGAGACCGCCCTGGCCTGGCTGCTCTCCCGGCCCGGCGTCACCGGCCCGATCGTCGGACCGCGCACCGCCGAGCAGCTCGAGTCGGCTCTCAGGGCCGTGGAGCTGGAGCTGAGCGAGGAGCTGCTGACCGCCCTGGACGAGGTCTTCCCGGGCCCGGGCCCCTCCCCGGAGGCCTTCGCCTGGTGAGCGACGCCGGCCGCTGATCGCCTCCGCGGCCGCGCCCAGGCCTCACCTGCCGAGCGCGGCCGCCAGGGCGACGACGGCGAACATCAGCACGAGCACAAAGGCCATGATCCGGTTACGGGTCTTCGGGTCCACGTATCGAGGTTAACCGGCCGCGCCCAGTGCCCAGCGGGCGACCGCCTCGTAGCGGGGCTGCTCGCCGGGCACGCCGGACTTCGGCAGGTTGCTGCGGACGAGGACCAGCTCGTCCACCGTCCAGGTGCGGCTCGCGAGGTCGTGCAGCGCCGCCACGTAGGGCCGTACGTCCACCGTGGACCGGCTGCGGGCCACCGTCAGGTGCGCCTGGTAGCGGCGGTGCTCCCCCATCTCGATGCCGCTCCTGCGCGCCGCCGCCTCCGCGCGCCCGGCCAGCAGCCCCAGGGCGCGCAGATCGCCGTCGGCGCCCGCCCACAGGGCCTTCCCGCGCCCGAACTGGCCACCGCCGCGCAGCGCCAGCGGAAAGGCCGGCGTACGGCCCGCCGCGCGCTCAAGACGCGTGCGCAGCTCCGGCACCAGCGCCTCGTCGACCTCGCCGTAGAAGGCGAGCGTGAAGTGCCAGCCGGGACGGCCGGTCCAGCGCAGCCCGTCCGCGCCGGGCAGCTCCCGCAGCGCCGCCACCTCCCGGGCGAGCGCGTCGGCGACGTCGTCCGGGGGCAGCAGGGCGGCGAAGAGTCTCATGCCGCCAGTCTCCCGCGCACGCCCCGGCGTGTCCGGATGACCGTGCGTATCGTTGTACCGCGCGGCCGTGATCGCTCGTGGGGCGGCCGGGGAGGAACGCCACGATGACCGTCCTCGAAGACAGGATCGCGATGGCCGAGAGCGACAACACGACCACGCTCGACGAGATGTTCGAGCGGCTCGAGAAGATGCCCGTCCCCGCGGGTTACAAGGTCGAGATCGTCGAGGGGACCGTCTTCACGTCGCCGCAGCGGGACACCCACTGGGAGATCATCCTGGACTTCGTCGAACAATTGCGCACCAAGTACCCGCGCAAGCGCGTGAAGTCCGATGTGCGCATCGACTACCCGGGGCATCTGAACGGGTTCGCGACCGACGTGACGGTAATGGCGGAGGGCGCCGCGAGGACCGAGGACGGCCGCTGGGACTGCGGGGACGTCGAGTTCGTCGCCGAGGTCATCTCCCGGGGCACCGCCGCCAACGACTACGGGCCCAAGAAGGCCGCCTATGCCGAGGCAGGGGTTCCCGTCTACGTCATCGCCGACCCCTACCGGGGTGAGTGCCATGTCTTCACCCACCCCAGGGACGGCAGGTACGCCCTCGAGGTGAAGGCCGACTTCGGGGAGGAGCTGGACCTCACGGGCACCCTTCTCGGTCTCGTCCTCAAGACCGGCGAGTTCCCCCGCGACTGAGTCCCGCTCCTCCCGCCCGTCAGGCCGCCGGGGCCAGTTGCTCCCTGGGGACGAAGCGGACCTGGGGGTGGCCGCGGTGCCAGCCGACCGAGAGGCGCAGGCCGCCTATGCGGGCCAGGACCAGGCCGATCGTGGCGGCGGCCACGGCCGAGATCACCCCGCCGAGGGCGAAGCCGACCCGGGCGCCGTAGGTGTCCGTGATCCAGCCGACGACCGGTGCGCCCAGCGGTGTACCGCCCATGAAGACCATCATGAACAGGGCCATCACCCGCCCGCGCATGGCCGGGTCGGTGGCCATCTGCACCGCCGTGTTCGCCGTGACGTTGACCGTCAGGCCGAAGACCCCGATCGGGACCATGAGCAGCGCGAACAGCCAGTAGGACGGGGCCAGCGCGGCCACCGTCTCCAGCGTGCCGAAGGCCAGCGCGGCGGCGATCAGCAGCCGCAGCCGGGCCGTGCCGCGGCGGGCCGCCAGCAGGGCGCCGCCGAGGGATCCGACGGCCATCAGGGTGTTGAAGAGGCTGTAGGCGCCGGCACCGGCGTGGAAGACGTCGTCCGCGTAGGCCGACAGCCACACCGGGAAGTTGAAGCCGAAGGTGCCGATGAATCCGACGAGGACGATCGGCCAGATGAGCTCGGGACGCCCGGCGACGTACCGCAGGCCCTCCCGGAGCTGGCCCTTGCCGCGCGGCGCGCGCTCGACGACGTGCAGTTCGCGCGAGCGCATCAGCAGCAGACCGGCGATGGGTGCGGCGAAGGACAGGCCGTTGGCGAGGAACGCCCAGCCGGTGCCCACACCGGTGATCATGAGACCCGCGACGGCGGGGCCGACCAGCCGGGCGGACTGGAAGTTCGCGGAGTTCAGGCTGACCGCGTTCTGGAGCTGGCCGGGGCCGACCATCTCGGAGACGAAGGACTGCCGGGCCGGGTTGTCGACCACGGTGGCGAGTCCGACGGCGAACGCGGCGACGTAGACGTGCCAGACCTGGACGTGGCCGGAGAGGGTCAGGAAGGCGAGCGCGAGGCCGGTCATGGCCATCGCCGCCTGGGTGACCAGGAGGGTGGGCCGCTTGGGCAGCCGGTCGACCAGGACGCCGCCGTACAGGCCGAACAGCAGCATCGGCAGGAACTGCAGGGCCGTGGTGATGCCGACGGCCGCGGAGGAACCGGTGAGACTGAGCACCAGCCAGTCCTGGGCGATGCGCTGCATCCAGGTGCCGGTGTTGGAGACGACCTGGCCGGCGAAGAACAGCCGGTAGTTCCGGACCTTCAGCGAGCTGAACATCGAGGACTGGCGGGCGGTGGGGGTAGTAGTGATCGGTGCGGGGGCGGAAGCTGCTCCGGATCCCGTACTCAAAAGGGTTCGCCTCCTCCTGGGCTGGTGACGGCTTACAGGTGCGCGAGCTTCTCCAGCACCGGCGCGGCGGCGCGGAGTTTGGCCCACTCGTCCTCGTCGAGGGCGTCGACCAGGCCGGCCAGGAACGCGTTGCGCTTGCGGCGGCTCTCCTCGAGCATCGCCTCGGCCTGCTCGGTCCTGGTGACGACCTTCTGGCGACGGTCCTCGGGGTGCGGTTCGAGCCGGACGAGCCCCTTGCCCTCCAGCAGCGCGACGATGCGGGTCATCGACGGCGGCTGCACGTGCTCCTTGCGGGCGAGTTCGCCCGGCGTGGCGGTGCCACAACGGGAGAGGGTGCCCAGCACCGACATCTCGGTGGGGCTCAGCGACTCGTCGACCCGCTGGTGCTTGAGCCGACGGGACAGCCGCATCACGGCGGAGCGCAGGGAGTTCACGGCGGCGGCGTCGTCGCCATGGTTGAGGTCCGGCATGGTCATTAGCTTAACTCATTACCCTCGCTAAGGACCACCGGAGAGGGGACGCGGGCCCGTGATGCCCGCCACTTGCCCCATTGATCACCCATAAGAGTGAGTCGTTTCCGAAAAGTGACGCATGGGACGGCCTGATGTGGCGACCCTCGTACTCATGGGGACCACTGTGCTGAGCCTGCGGATAGACGGGGAGCTGCTCGAACGGCTCCGGCACCACGCGGCGAGAAGAGGAATGAGCGTGCAGGACTATGTGGTCCGCACGCTCATTCGGGACGACTTCGACGAGCGGTTCCAGACCGCCGTCGAGGAGACGGAGAAGTTCTACGGCGTCACCTGACGCCCACGCCTCAGGTGAGGCCCAGGGCCGGCATCAGGTAGTAGAAGGCGAACACCGCGGCGACGACGTACATCGCGACCGGCACCTCGCGGAACCGCCCGGCGGCCAGGCGCAGCACCACGAAGGTGATGAAGCCCATGCCGATGCCGTTGGTGATCGAGTAGGTGAACGGCATCATCATCATGGTCACGAAGGCCGGGATGGCGATGGTGTAGTCCGCCCAGTCGATCTCCTTGACGGAGTTCGAGAGGATCAGGAAGCCCACCGCGACCAGGGCAGGCGTGGCCGCCTGGGACGGGACCATGGTGGCGACCGGGGTGAGGAAGAGGGCCACCGCGAAGAGGGCGCCCGTGACGACGTTCGCGAAACCCGTGCGCGCGCCCTCGCCGACACCGGCCGTGGACTCCACGAACGCGGTGGTGGCCGAGGAGGAGCTGGCGCCGCCCGCCGCGACCGCGATGCCGTCGACGAAGAGGACCTTGTTGATGCCGGGCATGTAGCCCTGGGCGTCGGTCAGCTTGGCCTCGTCGCCGATGCCCATGATCGTGCCCATCGCGTCGAAGAAGCACGACAGCAGGACCGTGAAGACGAAGAGGATGCCGGTCAGCACGCCGACCTTGGCGAAGCCGCCGAAGAGGCTGAACTGGCCGACCAGGCCGAAGTCGGGGGTGGCCACCGGGTTGCCGGGCCACTTCGGGACCGTCAGGCCCCAGGCGGAGACGTGGGCGACCGAGTTGACGATCAGCGCGAGGACGGTCATCCCGACGATGGAGATCAGGATCGCGCCCGGCACCTTGCGGACGATCAGCGCGAAGGTGAGCAGCGCGCCCAGGACGAAGATCAGCACGGGCCAGCCGTTGAGGTGACCGCCGACGCCGAGCTGGAGCGGGACGGTGGTCTGCGCGGCGTCCGGCATACGGGTGACGAAGCCGGAGTCGACCAGGCCGATCAGCATGATGAACAGGCCGATACCGATCGAGATCGCCTTGCGCAGACCGAACGGAACGGCGTTCATCACGCGCTCACGCAGTCCGGTGGCGACCAGCAGCATGACCACGAAGCCGGCCAGCACGACCATGCCCATGGCGTCCGGCCAGGTCATCCGGGGGGCGAGCTGGAGCGCGACGACGGAGTTCACACCGAGACCGGCGGCGAGCGCGATCGGCACGTTGCCGATGACGCCCATCAGCAGCGTGGTGAACGCGGCCGTCAGCGCCGTCGCGGTCACCAGCTGGCCGTTGTCCAGGTGGTGCCCGTACATGTCCTTCGCGCTGCCGAGGATGATCGGGTTCAGCACGATGATGTACGCCATCGCGAAGAAGGTGGCGAGACCGCCCCGGATCTCGCGGCCGAGCGTGCTGCCGCGCTCGGAGATCCGGAAGTAGCGGTCGAGAGCGCCGTAGGCGGGAGTGCCGCCCGGCTGCTCCGGGGCGGGGACCTTGGCAGGAGCCGAGGTGGACATGAGGACCTCATCACCAGCGGGGTTCCCCCGAGCCCCGTTGGAGTTTCATACGAACAGAAGTGGCCAAAGACAAACGGTTTCAGTATGAACGTATGAGAGATAAAGCGCCATCTCCGCGCGTAGACCTGATCGCCTCGTAAGCTGTCCCCATGACGAAGTGGACCCCGAAGCACGAGGCACCGGAGCCCCTGGAGGGGCCCGTGGTCGCCACCATCACCGGCGGCACGATCGTGTGGTTCGTCCTCTTCCTGGTCCAGCTCCCCTTCTACGGCTGGTTCGACGACCACGGGCACCTGTGGTGGCTGTGGACCTGCCTGGCCGGCGGCGGTCTCGGCCTGATCGGCGTCTGGTACGTGCGCCGGCGCGACGCGGCGATCAAGCGGGACGCGGCGCTGAAGGCGGCCACCGCGGGCAGGTAGCGGCCGCGCCCTCCGACCGGCGCGGGACGCCCCTCCTCCCCAGGTCGGATCTTCCCCCACTCGGCAGGTGAAGCCGCAGATCCGCACGTACCGTCGAATGCATGACGCACATCGACGCGGGGGCCGAACTCGACCCGGTGCACCCGGTGGCTCTGCCGGGGGCCCGGTCGGCGGGTCTGACCGGGGCGGAGGTCGCCGAACGCGTCGCGCGGGGCGAGATCAACGACGTCCCGGTGCGCAGCAGCCGCTCGATGGGCGAGATCGTCCGCGCGAACGTCTTCACCCGGTTCAACGCGATCATCGGTGTGCTGTGGCTGGTCATGCTGTTCGTCGCGCCGATCCAGGACAGCCTCTTCGGCTTCGTGATCCTCGCCAACACCGGTATCGGGATCGTGCAGGAGTGGCGGGCCAAGCAGACCCTCGACTCGCTCGCCGTGATCGGCGAGGCCCGGCCCACCGTCCGGCGCGACGGGACCGCCGTGGAAGTGGCCACGAGCGAGATCGTCCTCGACGACCTCGTGGAGACGGGCCCCGGCGACAAGATCGTCGTGGACGGGGTGTGCGCGGAGGCCGACGGCCTGGAGATCGACGAGTCGCTGCTCACCGGTGAGGCCGACCCGGTGCTCAAACGGCCCGGCGACCAGGTCATGTCCGGCAGCTTCGTCGTGGCCGGCGGCGGCGCGTTCCGGGCGACGAAGGTGGGCCGGGAGGCGTACGCCGCCCAGCTCGCCGAGGAGGCGTCCCGGTTCACGCTCGTCCACTCCGAGCTGCGCTCCGGCATCTCCACGATCCTGAAGTACGTGACCTGGATGATGGTCCCGGCCGCGACCGGTCTGGTCATCACCCAGTTGGTGGTGAAGAACGACAACCTCAAGGCCGCGGTCGCCCGTACGGTCGGCGGCATCGTCCCGATGGTCCCGGAGGGGCTGGTGCTGCTCACCTCCGTGGCCTTCGCCATCGGGGTCATCCGGCTCGGGCGCAAGCAGTGCCTGGTGCAGGAGCTGCCCGCCATCGAGGGTCTGGCCCGCGTGGACACGGTCTGCCTGGACAAGACCGGCACGCTGACCGAGGGCGGGATGGACGTCACCGAGCTGCGGGCGCTGAACGGGGCCGACGAGCCGTACGTGCGCAAGGTGCTCGGGGCCCTCGGCGAGTCCGACCCGCGCCCCAACGCCTCCCTCCAGGCGATCATCGACGCCTACCCGGACAGCGAGGAGTGGCGCTGCGTCGAGTCGCTGCCCTTCTCCTCCGCCCGCAAGTACAGCGGCGCCGCCTTCAGCGAGGGCGACGGCGAGGCCAGCACCTGGCTGCTGGGCGCCCCCGACGTGCTGCTCCCCGAGGACGACCCCGCCCTGTCCGAGACCGAGCGCCTGAACGAGCAGGGGCTGCGGGTCCTGCTGCTGGCCCGGGCCACCCGCGACCTGGACGACCCCGAGCCGGCCCGCGGCGCCCGCCCGACGGCGCTGGTCGTGCTGGAGCAGCGGCTGCGTCCCGACGCCGGCGACACCCTGCGCTACTTCGCCGACCAGCGGGTCCACGCGAAGGTCATCTCGGGTGACAACGCGGTGTCCGTCGGCGCGGTCGCGGCCAAGCTGGGGCTGTCCGGCACGGCGGTGGACGCGCGCCGGATGCCCGCCGACCGGCAGGGCATGGCGGAGGCGCTGGACGAGGGGACCGTCTTCGGCCGGGTCACCCCGCAGCAGAAGCGGGACATGGTCGGCGCGCTCCAGTCGGGCGGGCACACGGTCGCGATGACCGGGGACGGCGTGAACGACGTGCTGGCACTGAAGGACGCCGACATCGGCGTCTCCATGGGTTCGGGCTCGGAGGCGACCCGGGCGGTGGCGCAGATCGTGCTGCTGAACAACAGCTTCGCCACGCTGCCCTCGGTGGTCGCCGAGGGCCGCCGGGTGATCGGCAACATCACGCGCGTGGCGACGCTGTTCCTGGTCAAGACGGTGTACTCGGTGCTGCTGGCGCTGCTGGTGGTGTGCTGGCAGGTGGAGTACCCGTTCCTGCCGCGTCACCTGACCCTGCTGTCCACCCTCACCATCGGCGTCCCGGCCTTCTTCCTGGCCCTGGCCCCGAACAAGGAGCGGGCCCGTCCCCATTTCGTCCGCAGGGTCATGCGGTACGCGGTGCCCGGCGGGGTGGTGGCGGGAGCGGCGACCTTCGCGACGTATCTGCTGGCCCGGCACTACTACACCGGCGCGGGCTCCCTGGAGGCGGAGACCAGCGCGGCCACCCTGACGCTGTTCCTGGTCTCGATGTGGGTCCTGGCAATCATCGCCCGTCCGTACACCTGGTGGCGGATCGCCCTGGTGGCCGCGATGGGCGCGGCCTTCCTGCTGGTCCTCGTGGTACCGGCCCTGCAGGAGTTCTTCGCCCTCAAGCTGGTGGGCGTCACCATGCCGTGGACGGCGGTGGCCGTCGCGGCGGTGGCGGCGGCCGCCCTGGAGTTCCTGTGGAAATGGGTCGGCCGCCGCTTCCCTGCCTGAGGCCTACTTCACGTCGACGTAGTCACCCGTGGCGCTGACCGCCGGGGTGGTCGAGGTGCCCGCGAAGCTGAAGCGCCAGTAGCCGTCGTAGGAGGCCGTGGTGGTGGTCTTCAGGTTGCCGGTCGAGTCGGTGTAGACCGTCTTGACGGTGGTGTACGTGCTGGTGCCCGCCTTGCGGAACTGCAGCTTGACCGGCTGGCCGGTGTAGCCGTGGTACAGGTGGTCCTCCCAGTTGGCCCGGGAGAGCTTGCCCGTGACCGTGAGGGTCTTGCCCTTGTAGACCGGCTCCGGGGAGGCGTTCACGGTGAGCTTGGAGTAGCGCTGGACCAGGGTGGTGCCGAGGCCGTCCTGGTCCTTGTAACCAACCTTGCTCATGTCCGGGCTGTCCGGGTTCTGCCCGTTGAAGGCGATGGCCTCGGCGGCCACGTTCCAGCTGCCGGCGCCCACGTTCGTCAGATCGCCGTCGGCCGGGTGGATGTCGATCGTGCCGGTGCAGGTGGCGGTGGTCGCCGAGGTGGCGGTGCAGGTCGCCGGGTTGTCGCCGTACAGCTCGGCGTCCGGGTCGGCGAAGGCGCCGCGGTAGAGGAACGCGTCGGTGTAGAAGTCCTGCGCGGTGATGTCGACGTCGGCGCCGTGGGTCAGCGTGTAGCTGTACTCGGTGCTGACCTCGTTGGTGGTGCCGACCTTGATCGCCTTGGCGATCGTGACGCTGGAGAAGCTCGCGTCGAGGGTGTACGGCGTGCCGCTCGGCGTGGCCGCGTGCGCGGCCGGGACGACGAGAGCGGAGAGGGCCAGGGCGCCGGAGACGGCGGCCACGGTGGCACGTATGCGCATGTGCGGTTCCCTTGGAGGGAGAAGTGATCGTGAAGTCGGCTGACTCACGCGATCAGATCCGCGACCCGGGGCGCTGGTTGTACGGCGAGGGTGCCTTCCGGCCAGATTTTGGAACCCGATTGCCCGCCCGTTACCCAGGTGGGACGCCCTCTTGGCACAAGTGGGAGGAAACGTTCCGGCCCCGGAAACGGCGGGTTTCCGGGGCCGGGGTGGTGCGGTGTCGCTTACCGAACGTCGACGTAGTCACCCGTGGCGTTGACGGCCGGGGTGGTGGTGCCGCCCGCGTAGGAGAAGCGGTAGTAGCCGTCGGCCGTGGCCGTGGTGGTGGTCTTCAGGCTGCCCGTGGAGTCGGACGTGATGGTCTTCAGCGTGGTGTAGGTGCTGGAGCTCTTCTTGCGGTACTGCAGCTTCACCGACTGCTTGGTGTAGCCGTGGTACTCGTTGTCCTCCCAGTTGGCGCGGGAGAGCTTGCCGGTGACCGTGATGGTCTTGCCCTTGGTGACCGGCTCCGGGGAGGCGTTGACGGTGAGCTTGGAGTAGCGCTGGACCTTGGTGGTGGCCAGGTCGTCGCCCTCGGAACCGGCGTCGCTGCTGTACTGGACGGCGATCGCACCGACCTTCCAGGTGCCGGCGTCGATGTTGAGCAGCTCGCCGTCGGCCGGGTGGATGTCGACGAGGCCCGTGCAGTTGGCGGTCGTCGCCGAGGTGGCGGTGCAGGTCGCCGGCGCCTCGCCCATCAGGAAGCCGCCCGTGGACGGCTTGTAGAGGAACGGGCCGTTGTCGAAGTCGGTGGAGCCGACGACGTAGCTGTCGCCGTGCGTCAGCGTGTAGGTGACCGTGGCGGCGACGTGGTTGCTGATGCCGACCTTGATCGCGGAGGCGATCTTGACGTTCGAGAAGGTGACGCCCAGGTCCGCGGGCTCGGCGGCGGAGCTGAAAGCGCTGTTGCCGGACTTGGCGTGCGAGTGGACCTTCGCGACCGCGGCCTTGTAGGACGGGGCGGCGTCGGCGGCCTGCGCGGCCGGCACGACGAAGGCGGAGAGGGCCAGGGCGCCGGTGACGGCGGCCACGGTGGCACGTATGCGCATGCGTTCCCCTGTGTGGAGAGGGTGGGCACCGAAGTGCCCAAAATGATCGTGGAGTCAGTCGACTCGCTGATCAGACCCGCCACCCAGGGGAACGGTTGTAGGAAAGTTGAAGGTTTTGCGAGTGAGTTACGAAGTCGGCGCCGAACCTCAGTCGAACCAGCGGTCCCGCGCCAGCTCCTCCGTCCTGGACGGGTCCTCCAGCAGGGCCGCGACCTCGAAGCGGCGGGGCCACTGGCCGGCCGCCCAGGCGAGGCCCGCCGCGACACCCTCCAGGGTGGCCGCGTGCGGCGTGCCGTCGTCGGTGAGGCGCCAGTCGATCTCGACGCCGTCCACGACCAGCTCCTCGTGCTCCACATAGGTGCCGGGCGTGCGCGGACCGAGCAGCACCCGCACCGCGTCCGGTACGTCGTGCTCGGAGCCCTCTGAGTCGACCGACCCCGTGACGGACTCGCTCAGCCGCCGCACCTGGAACAGCTCGGCCAGCTCGGCCGCCCGGGCCGGGCGGACCGGCAGCAGCGGCACGCCGGAGGTGAAGGGGAGCAGGTCCGGGGAGTCCACGACCACCGCGTCGGCCGCGTCCACCACCTCGACCCGGCCGTCCACGACGGCCCGCAGCTCGTCCGGCAGGGTCACCTGGTCCGGGTCCAGTTCGGCCAGCGCGCCGTAGAGGCCGTGCAGTTGGGCCGGGCTGACGGACCGCTCTGGGTCGGACAGGCGGTCCAGCAGTTCGGCGGCGCCGCCGGGCTCGTCCAGCAGGGCGGCGACGGAGGTCCGTACGCCCAGCGCACGCAGCACCTGCTCGTCCTCGAAGCCGGTCGCGTCGGCCTCGTCGTACAGGCCGCGCAGGAGCGGGTCGCCGCCGGCCGCGAGCAGGCCCGCCGGGCGGCGCCCGTCGAGCACCGGGTGCCCGCGCAGCCACCACGCGGTGTAGGGGCGTACGACCTCGTGGGTGCCGTCGGGCAGCAGGACGCGCACCTGCTGGGTGAGGGCGTCGCGCAGCGGGGGCTGCGCGAGCAGCGCGAGCGCCTGCGGCCACTTGTCGTCGTCCACCAGGTCGAGGTCGCGGACGGCGACCAGCTCGGTGGCGACCGGCGGCACGGGCGTGTCCGGGAAGCGGTCGAGGATGTCCTCGCTCCACACGTCCACGGCGTCCAGCAGGCCCGCGTCGTCGGGCTCGGCGAAGTCGCCCTCGCGGGGCTCCAGTTCGTCGGGGTCGAGGACGACGTCCGTGGCGCGGACGAGCGCGAAGTTCGCGAGCACACCGCAGGCGGTGAGCGGCTGCTCGCCCCACTTGTCGGCCAGGTCCCGGTCGACGGCCGCCAGTTCGTCCTCGCGGATCACGCGGGCGAACGGGCTGCCGGGCAGGACCAGTTCGCCGGCCGGGGCGAGTTCGCCGTCCTCGTCAGGCAGCGCGAGCGCGCCCAGCCAGGGCTCGTCACCGGGTTCGAGGGCGGCGTCGCGGACGAGCGCGAGGACGGTGTCGGCCAGTTCCTCCGCGTCCGGCGCGTCCTCCTCCCACAGCGCCCCGCCCTCGTCGTCCAGCGAGGCCGCCACCGCGGCCCGCACCTGCGGGGTGGTCAGCACCGCGCGCGGGGTCGCGGGCAGCGCGCCCAGCTTCTCCAGCAACGGGTGGACCGCGTCCTCGTGGGCGACCTTCAGCCCGAGGCGGCCGAGCACGTCCGGGTCCAGGCCGGCGGTGTCGGGGCTGGGCAGCAGCACCTGCCGGGGCCCGATGGTGGTGCGCCCTCCCCCGGAACCGAAAGCCTGGGAGGTGCCCCCGGCCAGCGGCACCGGCAGTCCGGAGAGCCGGTCGGGGTCGACCCCGGCGAGACTGTCGTAGAGCCGCCACCACCAGCCGGGCTCCTTCTCCAGACCGGCGAGCCGGTCGACGGCGTCGGCGAGGGGCAGCCGGGCGATCCCGAGCGTGCGCAGTTCCACCCGGCGCTCCAGCCCGGCGGGCAGCAAGGTGGGCAGCACCTCGGCGAGGACCCGCACGGTGTCCGCCCCGGCGCCCTCCACGATCTCGGCGTCCCTCGGCCGCAGCGCCTCGGGCAGGTCTTCGTCCTCCGCGCGGTCGGCGGCCGGGGGCAGGAAGGCGGTACGCGGCAGCCGCTCCAGGATCGCCTGGCGCAGCGCGCCGTCCAGCTCGCCCTTGCCCAGCGGTCCCGGCACCAGGTCGATGACGCCGTCGGTCACCGGGCGCCACTCGGCGAGCAGTTCGGTGTACGCGTCCGCCGCCCGCTGCACCAGGAAGTCGGTCAGCGGGCCGGGCGCGGCGTGCCGGCGGGTGGTGTCCAGCGGGAAGGACGCGATGAGCAGTGCGGGAACGCCGAGGGGTTCGTCGCTGGGGGTCGGGGCGTGCACCACGCCCGCGGTGCGCGGCCGGACCGGGCGCCCCTGGTCGTCCTCCGGCACGGCCCAGGTCACCGACCAGTGCGGGCGCAGGCGCTCCTCCACCGGCCGGTCGGCGAGCAGTTCGGCGGCGAGCGGCCCGTGCGCGGCGACGGTGCGCCAGCGGGTGACGCCGTCCCGCGAGTCCTCCACGACGGTGACGGCGTCCTCGGAACGGCGGCGCAGGGTGCGCGGGGCACCGCCGTCAATCTCGACCACCACCTCCTCCAGCCCGGGCAGGGCGAGGAGCAGGGCGTCGTCCACGGCGTCGAGGAGGCGTTCGGCCAGGTCGGCCGCGGCTGTGTCACGCAGCGGCAGGATGACGGCGGTGTCGTACGGGTCCGGGGCGGAGCCCTCGGCGGCGAACGGGAGCCGCAGCAGCGGCACGTGCCCGTCCCGGCGCCGGACCTCGTCCCCGAGTCCGGGGCTGTGCCGGGCGGTGTCGGCGGCCAGTTCCCGTGCCTCTGCCAGCGACCAGCGGACCCCGCCGTGCCGGCCGACGATCGCCGGCTCGTCGGTGACGGACAGTACGGCGGCGAAGCCCACGCCGAACCGGCCGACGGCACCGTGGGCGTCACCGAGGTCCCGCTTGGCGGACGCGCGCAGGGTGGACAGCGACTCGACGCCGGTGGCGTCCAGCCCGGCGCCGGTGTTGGCGGCGACCAGGACGCCGTCGCGGAGAGTGAGACGCAGCCGCCCCGGCACCTTCGCCCGGGCGGCGGCGTCGGCGGCGTTCTGGGCCAGCTCGATGACGAGCCGGTCCCGGTAGCCGCCGAGGACCAGGTCCTCCTCGGCGTTGGCGTCCTCGCGGAACCGGGCGGGGCTGGTGGCCCAGGCGTCGAGGACACCGCGGCGAAGACGGGCGGTGCCGAAGGGGTCGGCGCCCTCGGTCGCCGGCCGCACGTACTTGCTCACGTTCACTCTCCTCGTCTGCGTGAGGACGAAGGTACAGCCCCGTGAGCGGGTGGCCGTCCGGCCCCGGCGTCAGCGGTGGGAGGCGTACGCGACGAAACTCGCCCAGGTGGCGGGGGTTACGGTCAGCAGGGGGCCGTCGTCCTGCTTGGAGTCGCGTATGTGGACGGTGGAGGGTGTGGGAGCCACTTCGACGCAGGAGTCACCCTCGCTGCCGCTGCTGTAGCTGCTCTTGAACCAGTCCAGGGCAACTTCGACGCAGGAGTCACCCTCGCTGCTGCTGCTGTAGCTGCTCTTGAACCACGCCAGATCGGTAGTGCGGATCATGTTGCCCCCAGCAGTTTCTCGATGAAGGTCGTCGACTCACGCGGTGTGAGCGCCTGCGCGCGAATGATGCCGTACCGCAGCTCAAGGATACGGAGCTGCCTCGGCTCGCCGACCGGTCGGCCGTTGGCCACCACGGGGGAGCGCCCCACCGCCGAGCCGTCGGCGAACTTCAGCACCTCGATTCCGCCGGCCAATCCAGCGTGCTCCTCGCGGTCCATCGGCATCACCTGAAGTTCGACCTGGCGCAACTCGGCCACGACCATGAGCTGTTCGAGCTGGCGGCGCAGCACCTCCCGGCCTCCCAGCGGACGGCGGAGCGTCCACTCCTCCAGCACGAAGCTGATCTCCGGTGACGGCTCGCGCTCGAAGACGGACTTCCGGGCCACGCGTGCGGCGATGAACCGCTCGATCTCGTCACCGCTGTACGCCGGACGCCGCATCTCCAGCAGCGCACGCGCGTACTCCGGCGTCTGCAACAGCCCGTGAACGTTCAAGGGGTCGTAGAGCTGGAGCTCGACCGCCTTCGCCTCGAGCTGCGCCAGCTCCCGCACCCGCTTCGGATACCGGACCTTGGCCACGTCCTCCTTCATCGCGGCGAGCAGCCCGCCCGCGCTCAGCACCTCGTCCGCCTTGTCCAGGAACTCCGGGCGCGGGATCCGCCTGCCGCTCTCGACCTTGTAGACCATGTCCTCGCCGTAGCCCACGACCCGGCCGAACTCGGCGGCGCGCAGGCCCACCGCCTCGCGACGCAGCCTGAGCTGGCGGCCCACGGTGGTGATGACGGCGACTCCCCAGTCGTCGTCCGGGTCGACCTCCCAGCCCGGTTCCTCTTCCTCGCCCATGGCGCGCCGCCTTCCCGTCCCCGCCGTCCCGACAGACCGGACACCACCGGACAAGGCCCGGACAGTGACTCTACGTACCGACGTCGTCACTGTTCACGGTAGGCGCACGCCGCCACGCTGAGTGACGTGAATCTGCAAATCTCCACCCGTGTCCCGAACTTCAGCGTGCGGCTCTCCCCCACGCCGCGCGGCGCCCGTCTGGCCCGGCTGCTCGCCACGGAGCAACTCAGCTCCTGGGGTCTGCCGTTGGATCCCGCGGCGCTGATCGTGGCCGAGCTGGCGGCGAACGCGGCCACGCACGGACGGGTGACCGGCCGGGACTTCCGGCTGACGCTCTACGCCGTCGCGGACGTCCTGCGGATCGAGGTGACGGACACCCGCGGCGACCGGCTCCCCCGCGTCGGGAACGCAGATCCGGACGGCGAGTCGGGGCGCGGGTTACTGCTGGTCGACGCCCTGGCCGACCGCTGGGGCGTGACGCCGGGCCTCACACCACGCAAGACGGTGTGGGCGGAGATCGTGCTGCCACCGCGACCCGGGAACTCGTGCTCCGGTCCGAGGGGCGCCCATTCCCAAAGGACCACGAGGGAGAAAGAACCCGCCCAAGCCCCACCCCTCCCGCCCGCCACGGCGCACGCTCACTCGCCAGGGTGAACATCGCCAACGCGGCTGGCGTGGCGCCCGGTTGATCGCTCTACGCTCGGCGCAGCAAGCAGGGCAAATTTGGTGAACCGGCAAAAATAACGGCCCCCGGCCGGGACTAGCGATCCCGATCGAGGGCCTGACCACCAAGGAACAGCACCTTCCCGATGGATACCCAGAACCGTAGCGCGCCCCCGCGCGCCCAGTCCCGAGTTGTCGCCAAGAACCACCCGAACCGGCGGTCGGCCGCCGGCGGGCTGATCCACGACAACACCCGGCACTCCGCCCGCTTCACCGTGGTCGGCAACCACCTGGCCCAGCACCCCGAGCTGTCCGGTCTCGCCATCGGGCTCGGGGTGCACATCCAGTCGCTGCCCGCGGGGTCCCGGGTCGACATCAGGACCCTGACCGCCCGCTTCCCCGAGGGCGCGGTCCGGATCGCCGCCGCGCTGCGGGAGTTGGAGGCCCACGGATACCTGCGGCGCGAGCGCAGGCGCGGGGCGGACGGCCGTATCGTCACGCGCACGGTCTCCTGCAACCAGCCGGGAGGCGACGGGGACGGCCCCTCGACGCCGCCGCCCCGGAAGAAGAAGGCCGCGAGCAGGGCGCTGCCGCCCGTGCCGCGCCCGGCCCAGCCGTCCCCCGCCCTGGTCCGGCAGGCCGTGGACCTGCTCGCGGACCTCCGCCGCCACGACTCCCGCCTGCTGCTGTCGGCCCAGGACACCGCCCATCTGGCGCCGGGAGTCGCCGCCTGGCTGGAACGGGACGCGACGCCCTCGGCCGTACGGCACGCGCTGACCACGGGCCTTCCGGACGAGCCCCTGTGCCGCCCGGCCGCCCTGCTGGCCCACCGCCTGACGGCCGGGTTGCCGGCACCGCCCCCGTTCCGCGCCCCGACGCCCCCACCGGCGGTCCGGCACCCGCTGCAGAACTGCGAGGGCTGCGACCGCGCCTTCCGCTCCGCGGCCCCGGGACTCTGCTCCACCTGCCGCCCCGACCCACCAGAGGCCGCCTAGCATGAAAGCGACGATCCTTGCCCCTGGGCACAGACGACGAGGAGCGAGCGCCATGACCATCGCACCGGACAGCGAGCGACGGGGTGCCGACCACGTCTACCGGGCCATGCGTGACCTCATCGAGTCGATGGACGACACCATTCCCGGCAAGTTCGAGATCACCAAGGAAGGGATCGTCCACGACATGATGGCGCCCGTCAGGCCGCACGAACTCACCGTGCTGCGGCTTCGGAAACGCCTGGAGAAGGTGATGCCCGAGGAGATCGTGGCCCACACCGGTGAACCGGACGTGGAGGACGAGCCGGAAGGCATCATGCGGCGCCCCGACGTCATGGTGATCGCAGAGGCCGACATGGAGGGGGGCGGGTCGTTCGACCCGCGCACGCTGATCGCCGCGATCGAGGTCGCATCGCGTTCCAACCCGGACAACGACTGGGTCGGCAAGACGCGCGACTACCCGCTCCTCGGCATCCCGGTCTACGCGATCTTCGACCCCCGCACCGGCACCGGCACCGTCCTCACCGACATCCACTCCACCCCCGACGGGCCGCGCTACGCGACCCGCAAGGACTTCGTCTACGGCGAGGACGTCACCATCGCCGACTGGACCATCTCGTCGGAGAACCTGCCGCTCTACGGCGACTGACCCGCGCCGGGCCCGCGACCGGAACTCAGCGGGAGCGGCGCCGTGTCACCAGGGCGACGGTCGTGCCGACGCCGGCGAAGACCAGGCCGATGCCGCCGAAGATCAGCGGCAGCAGCCACAGCGAGGCGAAGCCCTTGATCCGCGCGTCGTCCGGGGAGCCGGCGTCGTAGAGGACCTCGACGTGCTCACCCTTCTCGTACGACGGCGGATTGGAGCCGAAGGAACTCCGGAACGTCCGCCGCTCGCCGTCGGCCGAGGTGAACGCGACCACCGGGTACGCCACGGGTCCGTCGTGCGCCCGCTTCCTGCGGGAGCCGCTGTGGTCCTCGCGCCACTCCAGCGCGACCACCGTGCCCCGGGCGTGCTTCGCCCCGGACAGGAACGAGACCGACACGCCCGTCAGGATCAGCCCGACGATCAGGAACAGCGAACCGAACGCGATCGCCCCGAACGTGATCCACCGGACGGCACGCCCGCGCACCCCCACCCGCACGACGCCCCCGTTCTCAGGAGTGGCCGAGGTCCGCGGTCTCCGCGTCACCCGCCTCCGGGACCGAGCCCGAGTCGCGGGCCGGGCGGAGCGGGAAGACGTCGATCCGGGTCTCGTCGACGACCGGCGGCGGCGGCTGCGGGGTCTTCGGCATGACGGCCGCCTCGGAGTGGCCGCCGCAGCCGTAGGACAGGGAGACCACCCGGCCGTCGGCCGGGGAGAACTCGTTCGCGCAGACACCGAAGGCCTGGCCGAGCGAGCCGCCGATCGGGGTGAGGAACCCGCAGCTCACACAGGTGGCCGGAGCCGCCTGGGCCATCGGGGTCTGGGAGCCGAACGACTCCTCCCAGCGGTCGGCCGCGACATGCAGGCCGTAGCGGGAGAGCACCCGCGCGCGCCGCATGCCCAGTTCCTCCGCCACCGAGGCGATCGAGCCGCGGACGGGCGTCGTGGACTGGACGGCCGGAGCGCCGGGAGAGACCTCCGCGTCCTCGGCCTCCGCCAGTTCCGCCATCTCCCCGGACACGATCGAGTTCGGCGGGGGCTCCTCCTCGCCCGTGTAGCCGGGCTCCAGGCGCAGGTCCTCCTGGTCGGTGGGGAGCAGGTCACCGGGGCCGAGGTCGCCGGGGCGCAGGCGCTCGCTCCACGGCACCCACTCGGGGGCCAGGAGGGCGTCGGGGCCGGGGAGCAGGACCACCTCGTCCAAGGTCACGATCTTGGCACGGGAGGCCCGGGCGACCGTCGCGGCCCAGCGCCAGCCCCGGTAGCCCATCTCCTTGCACTCGAAGAAGTGCGTGACAACACGGTCGCCCTCCGACACCAGGCCGACGTGCTCGCCCACCACTCCGGGTGCGGCGGCCTCCTCGGCGGCGGCGCGGGCGAGGTCGACTGCCTCGGCGCACAGACGGTCGGGGGTGCGGCTTCGCGTTGTCGCTGCGCTCACAGGTATCGCTTCTCTCCTACGCCGTCTGCAATGAGTGCGGCTGCCTCCGGCGGTTGGGGGGACGGAGCGGACCTGGGGGCCGCATCGACGTCCGCATCCGATCGCGCTCGGGCGCACCTCTGCCATCCATTCTGCGTTATGGCTGAGATACGCACGCTACCCGGTCGTCGGTGGTCGGGGACAGTCCGCCGCTGCCCGGCGATGTTTCCCGACCGGCCGCGCGTGCCGGTTGGCCGAGAACCGGCCCCGGCGAACGGCCCGGATGGCCGAAAAACGACCGGTCCGGGAGCCGGTGTCCGTCATGGGGTGTTCGGGTGGCGGGCCGCCCGGCGCCCGGCTGCCGCCGACGGGCCGGCCGACTCGCTTGAATTCAAACCGCACTATCGGGCGGGGTCTCGGGGCACTATGAACGACGTGGCAGCCACGGACAGGGGCAGCGTTCGGGGTGGCGGTTCGGGCCGGGTCGGCGGTGCCGTCCGCGCGGTCGGCCGTGCCCTGCACTTTCCCGTGACCGGCACCGCGCGCGGCATCCGCAAGGTCACGCACGCGCACGGCGCGGGCGAGTCGGGCCTCGGCAAGCTGATCGAGCTGCACGCGGTGAACGGCGCCGGGGACGTCATGATCACGGTCGCCCTCGCGTCGACGGTGTTCTTCTCGGTGCCGACCGACGAGGCCCGCGGGCGTGTCGCGCTCTATCTGGCCATCACCATGGCCCCGTTCACCGTGCTGGCACCCGTCATCGGGCCCCTGCTGGACCGGCTGCCGCACGGCCGCCGGGCCGCGATGGCCGGGGCGATGCTGGCCCGGGCGCTGCTGGCGCTGATCATCTCGGGGGCCGTGGCGAGCGGAAGCCTGGAGCTGTATCCCGCGGCACTGGGCGTGCTCGTCGCGTCCAAGGCCTACGGAGTGGTCCGCAGCGCGGTCGTGCCCCGGCTGCTGCCACCCGCCTTCTCCCTGGTGAAGGCGAACTCCCGGGTCACCCTGGCCGGTCTGCTGGCCACCGGCGTGGCCGCACCCATCGGGGCGGGCCTGCACGCGCTCGGCGATCCCTGGCCGCTGTACGGCGCGTTCGTGATCTTCGTCGCAGGGACGTTCCTGTCCTTCTCGCTGCCGCCCAAGGTCGACTCCGCCAAGGGCGAGGACGTGGCACTGCTCGCGGCCGACGAACAGCATCTGCACGGGCCGCGGCGCAAGCAGCAGACCAAGCGGCCGGGGCTGCGGACCGTCGGGCCCGCCGTCACGCACGCCCTGGCCGCCAACGCCGCGCTGCGCTGCCTGTCCGGCTTCCTGATCTTCTTCCTCGCCTTCCTGCTGCGCGAGCACCCGCTGACCGGTGAGAGCGCGGCGGTCTCCCTGGGCATAGTCGGCGTCTCGGCCGGGGCGGGCAACGCGCTCGGCACGGCGGTGGGCGCCTGGCTGAAGTCCAAGGCGCCCGAGATCATCATCGTGACGGTCGTCGCGGTGGCGCTCGGCACGGCCGTCGTGGCCGCCGTGTTCTTCGGGGCGTTCCTCGTGGCCTGCCTGGCCGCCGTCGCCGGGTTCGCCCAGGCGCTGGCCAAGCTGTCGCTGGACGCGCTGATCCAGCGGGACGTGCCGGAGCAGGTGCGCACCTCGGCGTTCGCCCGGTCCGAGACACTGCTGCAGATGGCGTGGGTGTTCGGCGGCGCGGTGGGCATCGTGATGCCGCTCAACGGCACCCTGGGCCTCGCCGTGGCCGCCGCGTTCGTGGCCGTCGGCTGGCTGGGCACGCTGCGCGGGCTGCTCGCCTCGGCCCGGCACGGCGGCCGGACCAGGGCGCGAGTGGCGTAACGAACCGGGCACGCCGTACCCCACGTGGGCGGACGGCTACAGGTGCCCGATAGCCTTCGGCCATGACCACGCTGCCCCGCGGCGAAGCCGCTGATGTAACACGTGCTGTGCGACGCCGCCGCGCCGTCGCCGCCGCCGGCGCCGTTACCGCCGGACTGCTCGTCCTGTCGGCCTGCGACAAGCCGACGCCCGTCGCGACCGTCACCGTTGGCCGGAACTCGGTCAACTCGGAGGCGCTCTGCTACAACGACGGCAAGGCGCTGGACGCCAAGTCGGTGGCGAAGTGCGCGAAGAACGCCAAGGACGTCAAGTCCATCGAGGTGGGCCAGGACCAGGAGGTCCGCTTCGGCGTCGACCCGAAGATCGCGGACGCCGGCTGGACGATCCTGGTGAACGGCAACCCGTTCTCCGAGTCCAGCCACCTGACCACCCGCACCCTCCCGTACAACGCGTTCTTCAACCAGCAGTACGGCACCCAGGGCGACACCAACACCGTGTCCGTCCAGATGGGCGCCAACCCGCCCAAGGGCCTGTGGTCCTTCAAGGTGAAGAAGGCGGACTGACCACGCCTTCCGCCCGCTTCCTCGTCGCCACCGCCGTCCCGGCCGAACGGGACGCGGTGGCGGGCGCGTTCCCCGGCGAGACCGTCGCGGTGCGGCTGCCGGGCGCCGGACTCGTGCGGGTCCCGGGCGGCCACGACCTGCTGGCCGCGGGTGTCGGACCGGCCCTCGCCGCCGCCTCCACGGCCACCGCGCTGACCGCCGCGGCACTCGCCGGGACGCCCTACGACCTCGTGGTGTCCGCCGGGATCGGCGGCGGCTTCCCGCCCGAGGCGCCGCTCGGCTCGCTCGTCGTCGCCGACGAGATCACGGTGGCCGATCTGGGCGCCCAGACCGCCGACGGCTTCCTCCCGGTCACCGAACTCGGCTTCGGAACCGTCACCCACCGGCCGCCGGAATCACTCGTACGAGGAATTTCCCAGGCCGCCGGCGCACGCGCCGGCACCGTCCTCACCGTCTCCACCGTGACCGGCACCGCCGCCCGCGCCGCCGAGCTGCGCGCCCGTCACCCCCGGGCCCTCGCCGAGGGCATGGAAGGGTTCGGCGTGGCGGAGGCGGCCACCGCGCACGGCGTGCCCGTGCTGGAGATCCGCGCGGTGTCCAACCCGGTCGGCCCGCGCGACCGCGCCGCCTGGCGCATCGGTGAAGCCCTCGCCGCCCTCACCGAGGGCTTCGGGAAGCTCACGCCCGTACTGGAGAGTTGGAACCCGCATGACCGCTGAGCTGCAGATCGCGTACTCGCCCTGCCCGAACGACACCTTCGTCTTCGACGCCCTCGCGCACGGCCGCGTCCCCGGCGCACCGGCGCTGGACGTGACCTTCGCCGACATCGACATCACCAACGGCATGGCCGAGCGCGGCGAGTTCGACGTGCTGAAGGTGTCGTACGCGGTGCTGCCGTACGTCCTGGAGGAGTACGCGCTGCTGCCGTGCGGCGGGGCGCTGGGCCGGGGCTGCGGTCCGCTGGTGCTGACCCGCGAGGAGGGTGCGGACCTGACGGGCCGTACGGTCGCGGTGCCGAGCGAGAAGTCCACCGCCTACCTGCTGTTCCGGCTGTGGGCCGCGGACACCCTGTCCGGTGGTGTCGGCGAGATCGTCGTCATGCCGTTCCACGAGATCATGCCGGCCGTGCGGGACGGCAAGGTCGACGCGGGGCTCGTCATCCACGAGGCGCGCTTCACCTACCAGAACTACGGGCTGCACAAGCTCGCCGACATGGGCGAGCACTGGGAGCGCACGACCGGGCTGCCGATCCCGCTGGGCGCGATCATCGCCAAGCGGTCGCTGGGCGCGGACACGCTCGGCCGGCTCGCCGAGTCCGTGCGCGCCTCCGTGCAGGCCGCCTGGGACGACCCGCAGGCGTCCCGGCCGTACGTGATGGAGCACGCCCAGGAGATGGACCCGGCCGTCGCGGACCAGCACATCGGGCTCTACGTGAACGAGTTCACCGCCGCCCTCGGCGAGGACGGCTACGCGGCGATCCGCGGGCTGCTCACCCGCGCGGCGGCCGAGGGGCTCGTACCGCCCCTCGGTCCGGACGCGCTCGCGTTCCCCTAGGGGGCGTGCCGCGGGACCGGGGTCCGCTCGGCAGGCCCCGGGTCCGGGTCAGACGTCGAGCTGGTCGGCGACCGCGCGCAGCAGGCCGGCGATCTTCTTGCCGGAGGTCTTCTCCGGGTAGCGGCCCCGCTCCAGGCCCGGCGTGATGTTCTCCAGCAGGGTCGTCAGGTCCTGCACGATCGAGGCCAGCTCGTCGGGCTTCCTGCGCTGGGCCGCCGCGACCGAGGGCGCCGGGTCGAGCACGGTCACCGAGAGCGCCTGGTCGCCGCGCTGACCGGCGACGACACCGAACTCCACCCGCTGTCCCGGCTTGAGCGCATCCACTCCGGCGGGAAGAACCGAGGAATGGACGAAGACGTCACCGCCGTCGTCGCGGGAGAGAAAGCCGAAGCCCTTCTCACTGTTGAACCACTTGACCTTGCCGGTGGGCACGTCTGTCCTCGTCCTCGTACTCGTCGGGAAAACTGCTCGGAAAAGGCTTCTGACAGCAGAGAGCGGGTCGACCATGACCCGCCGCAACCAAGGCTAATGGTGTTCGGGCGGGTGACAAGACGTCCCCCGGTTGTTCTCTCGCGCTGGGAACTACCCTGGTCCGGTGCGTGACAAAACCCAACCGAATTCCGCCGGACCCGGTGACCGACTGATCCGCGCCGGTGTCATCGTGTTCTTCGTCGGAGCACTGGCCACTCTCGTCACCGTGGCCCCGCTGCTCCTCGGCACCAAGCCCTTCCCGACGTTCATGTTCGGCTTGAGCATGCTCATGGCCGTCGGCTTCCTGATCGCCGGCGCGGGGATACTGCGCTCCGTCGCCGCCGGGCGCCGTCAGGCCAGGGAGGCCGCCCCGGGCGCCTCGCGGTAGCCGGCCAGCCAGGCGGGGAACGCGGCGAGGTCGTCGAGCACGACGTCCGCCCCGGCGGCGCGCAGTTCGTCCCCGTCGCAGGGGCCGGTGGCCACGGCCACGGACAGCGCGCCCGCCGTACGGGCGCCGCGGACGTCACCCACGTGGTCGCCGACGTACACCCGCGCGCCGTGCTCGCGCAGGGCCCGCGCCTTCTGTTCGGCCCACAGGTCCCCGACCACCACGTCCGGTTCCAGGCCCAGGTGGGCGAGGTGCAGCTTGGCGTTCGGCTCGTACTTCGCCGTGACCACCATCGTCCGCCCGCCGGCCGCCCGCACCGCCTCCATCGCCTGCCGGGCCCCGGCCATGGCGGGGGTCGTGGTGATCGCGGTCGTCGGGTACATCTCCCGGTACAGGGCGGCCATCGCGGCGACGTGCTCCGCCGGGAACCAGTTGATCAGCTCCTCCGCGAGCGGCGGGCCCAGCCGGGTCACCGCGAGGTCGGCGTCGATGTACGTGCCCGTCCGCTCCGACAGCGCGAGGTAGCAGGCGCGGATGCCGGGGCGGGAGTCTATGAGGGTCATGTCCAGGTCGAAGCCGACGGTGAGAGTCATGGGCGTCATTGTGCCCGGGCGGGCCCGGCCGTTCGGGTGCGGGTGCGGGCCGCGGTTCCTCAGCGGGAGCGCTGGGAGCGCCAGACCAGGTACAGGGCCGAGGCCACTGCCGCGCCCCGGACCACCCAGGGCCAGGTCTGGGTGAGGGCGTCGTTCATGTGGCCCCGGGCGATGGGGTCGCCCCAGCGGCCGGTGTTCCTGCCCCACAGCCAGACCAGGCCCGCCACCGCCGCCGAGCCGGGCAGCACCAGTACCGCCCACTTGGTCTCGGCCGGGGTCAGGCGCCGGGAGCCGTAGGCGATCAGCCAGCCGAGGAGCAGGGCGAACCAGTTGCCGAGCACGGCGCCCGCGACCAGCGCGGCGGCGGCCAGCAGCAGGAGCGGGTTGGTCCAGCCGGCGGCCCGGCGGGGAAGCGGGAGCAGGCGGCGGCGCGCGGGGGCCGGGGCCTCCTCGACCGCCTCCCGCGTCTCCTTCGCCTCCTGTGCCTCCTGTGCCTCCTGCGAGGCGGGGCGGTCCGTCTCCCCCGGGTCCTTCGGGGGGCGTTTGAGCAGGTCGGGGATTTCCACACCGCCCACGAAGCCCGGTACGGCGTCACCGGCCGCGGTGCCGAACGGGCTGTCGTCCACCCTCCCCCAGTCTCGAACACGCTCGCCCGGGGGCACCCCCATCCAGTCCGGCCGCGTCGCGCTGTCCCCCAGCTCGTGCGCGGCGGCCAGGTGCGGCGGTGAGGCGCCCGGGCGCGGGGCGGGCGGCTCCGGTTCGGCGGGGCGCGGCCGCGGTACGACCCGGCGCAGCCCCTTGCGCCGCTCCTCCGTTTCCGGCTCGCGCTGCACGGGCACGGCGGTGACCGGCGGCTGCGGGGCCGCCGCGGTGCCGCCCGCGGCCTCGACCACCTCGTCCGGCGTGCCGAGCCGGTCCAGGATGCGGCGCACGGCGGCCGGACTGTCCACCGGCGTCCGGGCCCGGTGCCGGTCGATCTCGTCCCGCAGTCGCGACACCAGCCGCATCCGGGTGGACGACGGCAACTGCCGTTGCTGAGCCACGTCCCCGACGCGGCTCAGATACTCGTAGACGACCTGATCACTCTCGATCCCCACGGAACCCCTCCGGGGCGACGCCGATGAAACCCCTTGCCGATGAAACCCGTTGAGGAAGGTAGCGCAGACCGGCGTCGAACAGCCCGCCCGGCGTTCGGCACGGCACCCGCTAACGTGGGTCAGATGAGCCCCGAGGCCAACTCAGCCCCCCGTTCCCTCGCCGAATCGCTTCGCATGAGGGACGACGCCTCGCTGGCCGCGCTGCTGCGCAGCCGCCCCGATCTCATCACCCCCGTCCCCACCGACCTCACCCAGCTGGCCACCCGCGCCGGCACCCGCGCCTCGGTGCTGCGCGCGCTGGAACGGCTGGACCGGTTCGCCCTGCAGACGGCCGAGGCACTGGCGGTGGCCCCGGATCCGGCGTCGTACGGAACGCTGCTCGGCCTCATGGCGGGGGACGCGGGTGACGCCGCCGTGGCGGCCGCGCTGCCCCGCGCCGTCGCCGTCCTGCGCGAACAGGCACTGGTGTGGGGCGACGACGACCGGCTGCGGCTGGTGCGCACCGCGCAGGAGCTGCTGGCGCCCTCCGCGCAGCACCCCTCGCCCACCGGGCTCGGCCCGAGCGTGCAGGAGGCCACCTCGGGCATGTCGCCGGGGCGGATCCAGGAGATCGTCACCTGCGCCGGGCTGCCCTCCACGCACGACTCGGTCTCCGCGGTGACGGCGCTGACCGCCCTGTTCACCGACCGCCGGAAGATGTCCAAGCTGCTCGCCCAGGCGCCGGACGCCTCGCTGGAGGTGCTGTCCCGGCTGGTGTGGGGTCCGCCGTACGGTCAGGTCACCCCGGACCCGGCGACGCATCTGCGCTGGCTGCTGGACCGCGGCCTGCTGCTGCCGACCGCGCCCGGGACCGTGGTGCTGCCCCGCGAGGTGGCGCTGCACCTGCGCGAGGGCCGCGCCCACCGCGCGCCCGAGCCGCGGCCGCCCGCCGTGGAGCCGGCCGCCACGCACGGGGCGCAGGTGGTGGACGCCACCGCGGCCGCACAGGCGTACACCGCGCTGGCCACGGTCGAGGAGCTGCTGAAGGACTGGGACGAGGGCGGCCCCGCCGTACTGCGGGCCGGCGGTCTCAGCGTGCGGGACCTGAAGCGGACCGCCGTCGCCCTCGACGTGTCCGAGCCGGTCGCCGCGTTCTGGACCGAGCTGGCCTACGCGGCCGGGCTGCTCGCCTCCGACGGCGAGGCCGACGAGCGGTACGCGGCCACGCCCGCCCACGACGAATGGCTGGAACAGCCCCCCGCCGAACGCTGGGCCCGGCTGGCCCACGCCTGGCTGACGGCCACCCGGACGCCGGGGCTGATCGGCGGACGGGACGCCAAGGACCGTACGTTGTCCGCACTGGGCCCGGGACTCGACCGGTCCGCCGCGCCCGAGGTACGGCACCGGGTGCTGACCCTGCTGGCCGGGCTCCCGGCGGGCGCGGCGCCGTCGGCCGAGGCGATCCTGGCCCGGCTGCGCTGGGAGCGGCCGCTGCGCGGTCCCCGGCCGGGCGACGACGAGGATCTGCGTTCCCGGCTCGCCCGCTGGACCCTCGCCGAGGCGGAACTGCTCGGGATCACCGGGCGCGGTGCGCTGGCCGCGCACGGCCGGGCGCTGCTGGGCTCGGCCGCGGCCGAGCAGGCGGCGTCGGGGGCGGAGTCCTCCGGTCCCGGTGACAAGCTGCCCGTCCACCACCGCCCGGCCGCCCCGGCCGAGCCGCTGACCGCCGCCGAGCAGGCCGTCGCCGCCGGCGCCGCCGCCCGGCTCCTAGCACCGCTGCTGCCCGAGCCCCTGGACCACGTGCTGCTCCAGGCCGACCTCACGGCGGTGGCCCCGGGCCCGCTGCGGCGGCCGCTCGCCGAGACGCTCGGGGTCCTCGCGGACGTCGAGTCCAAGGGCGGGGCGACCGTCTACCGCTTCACCCCGGCCTCGGTGCGCCGCGCGCTGGACGCCGGGCGGACCGCCACCGACCTGCACGCCTTCCTCACCGCGCACTCCCGTACACCGGTCCCGCAGCCGCTGGCCTACCTCGTCGACGACGTGGCCCGCAGGCACGGCCATCTGCGGGTGGGCGCGGCCTCCGCGTACGTGCGCTGCGACGACGACGCCGTGCTGAACGAGATCCTGGCCGACAAGCGGTCGGCCGCCCTGCGGCTGCGGCGGCTGGCGCCGACCGTCCTCGCCACCCAGGCGGACCCGGCGGCGCTGCTGGAGGGGCTGCGCGCGATGGGGTACGCGCCGGCGGCGGAGTCCGCCGAGGGGGACGTGCTCATCGCCCGCGCCCACGCCCGCCGCACCCCGCCGCGCACGGCGCCCGAGCCGGTGCCGGACGGCCCGCCGCCGCCGGACGCCACGCTGCTCACGGCGGCGATCCGGGCGATCCGGGCGGGCGACCTGGCCGCCACCGCCCCACGCAGGACCACCGGCGCCACTCCGGCCCCGGGCGAGCTGCCGCGCACCGGCTCCGCCGAGACCCTGGCCACCGTGCAGGCCGCCGTGCTGACCGGCGAGGCCCTGTGGATCGGCTACGTCAACGCCGAGGGCAGCGCCAGCCAGCGGGTGATCGCCCCGATCCGGGTCGAGGGCGGCTTCGTCACGGCCTACGACCACACGGCCGACGAGGTACGCACCTACCCCCTGCACCGCATCACGGGCGTCGCCGAACTGGAGGAGTGACCGCGGGAGCCCTCACGGGCACCCCGGCGCGAGGCGCGGACGAGCGGCGACCTCCGGGACACCGGGCCGCACCGGGTCACCGGCACCGGTGCCCGCATCGGCCGGGCGGTCGAGGCGGGCCTCATCCCAAGGGGCCGGCCGATCGGCGAAGCAGCCGGTCAGCAGGTCCGTACCGGTGCGTTCGCGGGCAGGCCGAAGTGGGTGCGGGCGGTGGCCTCCAGGGTGCTGGTCGGCGGCGAGTCGTCAGCGGCCGTCTCCCGGTCGAAGTGGGCGTCCACCCACTGGGCGTAGCCCGCGCCGTCCGGTGGGCGCTGCGCGGAGACCACGCGGTAGCCGCCGGCGGCACCCGTGTCGCGCCGCAGCCGCAGCACCTGGGGGCCCTGGGCGCCGCCGCACTCCAGCAGCGCGCCCGCCCGCACCCCGTACTCCAGGCACAGCGTGCTCACTCCCGCCCGTACCAGGCCGTCCCGCTCCTCCAGGTCCTGTGCCTGCGCCCGGCAGAACCACCGCGCCCGGAACCCGGGCACCGCCTCCCCGTAGCCGCCACCGCGGGAATCGGCCACCAGCCGGGCCTCGATCACAGGCCGCACCGCGCTCCACAGCCGCTCGTCGACCCCCGCCCGCCCGCGAGCGCCGTCGGCGCCCGGCCCCATCGCCCACACCCCGGTCGCCACCAGCACCCCCGTGGCCGCCAGACCGGTCCCCCACCTGCCCACCGTCATCACCCCGACCTCCTCACCGGGCCGCGCCCCCGCGCCGCACCCGCACGTGAAGACCCGCGGCGGGCGCCGGGGGTTGCGGGCGACCCCGCCGCGATCACCCGCCAGTAGGGCACACTGGACGTTTGGCCGTGCGGAAGGGAAGTGCGTAGGTGAACGGACCGCTTATCGTCCAGTCGGACAAAACCCTGCTCCTGGAAGTCGACCACGAGCGGGCCGACGAGTGCCGTCGGGCCATCGCGCCCTTCGCCGAGCTGGAGCGGGCCCCGGAGCACATCCACACCTACCGGGTCACCCCGCTCGGCCTGTGGAACGCGCGGGCCGCGGGGCACGACGCCGAGCAGGTCGTGGACGCGCTGGTGCAGTACAGCCGCTACCCGGTGCCGCACGCGCTGCTCGTGGACATCGCCGAGACGATGGACCGGTACGGCCGCCTCACCCTCTCCAAGCACCCCGCGCACGGGCTCGTGCTCACGACCACCGACCGCCCGGTGCTGGAGGAGGTGCTGAAGTCCAAGCGGGTCACCCCGCTGGTCGGCTCCCGCATCGACCCGGACACCGTCGTCGTGCACCCCTCCGAGCGCGGGCAGATCAAGCAGACCCTGCTGAAGCTGGGCTGGCCGGCCGAGGACCTCGCCGGGTACGTGGACGGCGAGGCGCACCCGATCGAGCTGCTGGAGGACACCTGGGCGCTGCGCCCGTACCAGAAGCAGGCCGTGGAGAACTTCTGGCACGGCGGCAGCGGTGTGGTCGTGCTGCCCTGCGGCGCCGGGAAGACGCTGGTCGGCGCCGGATCGATGGCCCAGGCCAAGTCCACCACCCTGATCCTGGTCACCAACACCGTCTCGGCCCGGCAGTGGAAGCACGAGCTGGTGAAGCGGACCTCACTGACCGAGGACGAGATCGGCGAGTACAGCGGGACCAGGAAGGAGATCCGCCCGGTCACCATCGCCACCTACCAGGTGCTGACGACCCGGCGGAAGGGCGTCTACCCGCACCTGGAGCTGTTCGACTCCCGGGACTGGGGGCTCATCGTGTACGACGAGGTGCACCTGCTGCCCGCCCCCGTCTTCAAGTTCACCGCCGACCTCCAGGCACGCCGGCGGCTGGGACTCACCGCGACCCTGGTGCGCGAGGACGGCCGCGAGTCCGACGTGTTCTCGCTCATCGGGCCCAAGCGGTTCGACGCGCCCTGGAAGGAGATCGAGGCGCAGGGCTACATCGCGCCGGCCGACTGCGTCGAGGTCCGCGTCAACCTGACCGAATCCGAGCGGCTGGCGTACGCGACCGCCGAGACGGAGGAGAAGTACCGCTTCTGCGCCACCACCGCGACCAAGCGGAAGGTCACGGAGGCGATCGTGCGCCGGTTCGCCGGGCAGCAGATCCTCGTGATCGGCCAGTACATCGACCAGCTCGACGAGCTGGGCGAGCACCTGGACGCCCCGGTCATCAAGGGCGAGACCTCCAACGCGCAGCGCGAGAAGCTCTTCGACGCCTTCCGTGAGGGCGAGATCAGCGTGCTGGTCGTCTCCAAGGTCGCCAACTTCTCCATCGACCTGCCCGAGGCCACGGTCGCCATCCAGGTCTCCGGCACCTTCGGCTCCCGCCAGGAGGAGGCCCAGCGCCTCGGCCGCGTCCTGCGTCCCAAGGCCGACGGCCACCAGGCCCACTTCTACTCGGTCGTCGCCCGCGACACGATCGACCAGGACTTCGCCGCCCACCGCCAGCGGTTCCTGGCGGAGCAGGGCTACTCCTACCGGATCGTCGACGCCGACGAGATCCTGGCCGAGGGCACCGGCTGAGCGGAGGTCAGCGCCGCGCCCGCCAGTAGCGCGAGCCCCAGCAGCGGGTAGGGCGAGGCCAGTGGCTGCTGCCACCAGGGCAGGCGCAGATCGCCCTCGCCCTGGTGGGGCACCAGCCAGAGTGTGCGGGCGGTGAAGACGGCCGCCGTCGCGGCCGCGAGGCGCGGCCGGCCGTCGGCCAGCAGCACCGCGAGCAGGGGCACGCACCACACCCAGTGGTGGGACCAGCTGATCGGGGAGACCAGCAGGGCCGTGAGCGCGGTCAGGAGGATGCCGTGGCGGTCCTGCCGGGCGCGGGCAGCCAGACACAGGCCCGCCGCGCCCACGGCCGCCGCCGTGAGGATCCAGCAGGCCCCCGGCGCCGGGTCGTGCAGCGCGCGGGCGATCAGCCCCTGCAGGGACTGGTTGTCCACGATCCACGCCTTGCCCACCCGGCCGGTCTCGTAGAGCCGCCGCGTCCAGTACTCGACGCTCGCGGCGGGGAGCAGCAGGGTGCCGAGCACGACGGTCGCGGTGAAGGCGGCCGTCGCCGTGGCCGCCTCGCGGGTGCGGCCCCTCAGCAGCAGGTAGGCGATGAAGATCGCCGGGGTGAGTTTGACGCCGGTCGCGAGGCCCAGGGCCAGGCCCTTCCCCCGGGCGCCCGGGGGGCGGGTCAGGTCCCACAGGACCAGGCAGGTGACGGCGAGGTTGATCTGGCCGAAGAGGAGGGTCTGGAAGACCGGTTCGAGCCAGAGAGCCAGGGCGGTGGCCGCGCAGAGCAGGGGCGGGGGCAGGGGCAGGTGGGGTGGCGGGGACCGGTGCGGTGGCAGCGGTCGCGGGTGGGAGGCGAGCCGGGCGGAGAGGGAGACGAGTCCGGCGAGCAGGAGCGCGTTGCCCGCCAGGAAGACCGCCTTCAGGGCCGCCACCGGAATCCAGGTCGTCGGGACGAACAGGGCCGCGGCGAAGGGCGGATAGGTCGCCGGCAGCCGCCAGGGGGTCGCCGTGAGGCCGTACAGGTCGCCGCCGTGGGAGGCGGCGGCGCCCTCGGCCCGGTAGACCAGCAGATCGGCCATCGGGGCGCCTTGCAGCAGGCACAGGGCGGCGAAGGAGCAGAGAGAGACCGCCAGCAGAAGCGGGGGCAGCAACGAGGGGAGACGAGGTGGCAGGGCAGGGAGGAGGGGCTTCACCGTCCGTTTCCGCACGGAGACGACCCTATGCCGTCATTTACGGCGTACGCCCGCCTCCTCGCCGTACTCGCCGAGGATCACGACGCCGAACGCGGCCTCCGCGAACACCTTGACGGCGCGCAGGGCGTTGCCGAGTGGGTGGTGGTGAGGGCCGTCCATGGCCGTGGCGCCGGACGGGGGACGGACAGGGGCTGGAGATATGGTCGCTGCGCTCATGTCTCCATGGTGGAACTTCCGGCGCGTGTCCGGAATCGGTCTCCGGGTCCAATTCCGGAGACCGCGCACAGTCCTCCGGGTGGAGCGCTCCCCTACTCCGGGCGGCCCCCTTCCCTTAGGGGGCAGGAATGCGGGGCGGTCGAAATCCATTGGCCCCGGAACCCCGCCCTCACTTAAAATCTCCGCTCTTGCCCGCCTCCCTCTCGGAGCGCCGCCGCCCGGCCGGAAACCGGACGGCACCGTCGCCGGCCCGAAACCGACGGCATTCGTCGTAGCCACGCAGCAGGCCCATCCGGAGGCACTCCCTTGTCCACGCCCGCCCACGAACAGCTCGACGGCCCACTCGACGGCCCGCCCGGCGACCCCCTGGCCCGAGAGCGCTCCCACCTGGCCTCGTCCCGCTCCGCCCTGCGCGCCATGCGCGAGGACGTCGAGGCGCTGGACATCAGCGACGTCACCGCGAACTGGGTCAACGCCGCGGTGCTCGCGCACCAGATCGACGAGCGCATCAAGGCGCTGGCCGACCTCAAGGACACCCCGCTGTTCTTCGGCCGGCTCGACTACCTGCACGCTCCGGGGGCCTCGCAGGCCGAGGGCGCGGAGGGCGAGCAGTTCTACATCGGGCGGCGGCATGTCCACGACGCCGGCGGCGACCCGATGGTCATCGACTGGCGTGCCCCGGTCTCGCAGCCGTTCTACCGCGCGTCCAAGAAGAACCCGATGGACATCGCGCTGCGCCGCCGCTTCGGCTACACCGGCGGCGACCTCACCGCGTACGAGGACGAGCACCTGTCCGACCCGGCCGAGGCGGCCACCACCAGCAAGCTGCTCCAGCAGGAGATCGAGCGGCCGCGTGTGGGTCCGATGCGCGACATCGTGGCCACCATCCAGCCCGAGCAGGACGAGATCGTCCGCAGCGGGCTCGGCGGGACCGTCTGCGTACAGGGAGGGCCGGGCACCGGGAAGACGGCCGTCGGCCTGCACCGGGTCGCCTACCTCCTCTACGCCCACCGGGAACGGCTCGCGCGCACCGGCACGCTGGTCATCGGACCGAACCGGTCCTTCCTGCACTACATCGAGCAGGTCCTGCCGGCGCTCGGCGAGCTGAGCGTGCAGCAGGCGACCGTCGACGACCTGGTCGCCCAGGTGGAGGTGCGCGGCACGGACGACGCGGCCGCCGCCGTGATCAAGGGCGACGCCCGGCTGGCCGAGGTGCTGCGCCGGGCCCTGTACTCCCACGTGAGCATGCCCACCGAGCCGATCGTGGTGGTGCGTGGCTCACGTCGCTGGCGGATCCCGGCGTACGAACTGGAGGAGCTGGTACGCGAGTTGCTGGACCGCGACATCCGCTACGGCGCCGCCCGCGAGGCCCTGCCGCAGCGGATCGCGCACGCGGTGCTGGTGCAGATGGAGCGGGCCGGGGAGGCGCCGGACGACCGGGTGCAGGACGCGGTCGCCCGCAACAGCGCCGTCAAGGCCGCCGTGAAGGCGGTCTGGCCGGCCGTGGAACCGGCGAAGCTCGTCCTGCGGCTGCTGAGCGACGCCGCCTTCCTCGCCGAGCACGCCGAGGGAGTCCTGGACGAGGACGAGCAGAAGACGATCCTGTGGGCCAAGCCGGTGCGCGGCGTGAAGTCGGCGAAGTGGTCGGCGGCGGACGCGGTGCTGATCGACGAGGCGACCGACCTGATCCAGCGCACGCACTCGCTGGGCCATGTCGTGCTGGACGAGGCGCAGGACCTCTCCCCCATGCAGTACCGGGCCGTCGGGCGCCGCTGCACCACCGGCAGCGCGACCGTCCTCGGCGATCTGGCGCAGGGCACCACGCCGTGGGCGACCCGCAGCTGGGACGAGGCGCTGGCCCATCTCGGCAAGCGGGAGGGGGTCATCGAGGAGCTGACGGCCGGTTTCCGCGTCCCCACGGACGTCATCACGTACGCCTCCCGGCTGCTTCCGCACATCGCTCCGGGCCTCACCCCGGTCGCCTCGGTCCGGGAGAACCCGGGCTTCTTCGAGGTCCGCACGATCGCCGAACCCGCCGAGGTGGTCGCCGCCTGCGAGGAGTCGCTGCGGTACGAGGGCTCGACGGGGCTGATCGCCGCGGACGCCCGCGTCCCGGTCCTCGCCGAGGCGCTGGCCGCGGCCGGGATCGCGCATCTCGCCCCGGGCGAGGAGACCACCCGCGAGACCCGGCTCACGCTGGTACCGGCCTCGCTCGCCAAGGGCCTGGAGTACGACTACGTCGTCCTCGACGAACCCCGGGCGGTGGTGGACGGCGAACCGGACGAGCGCACCGGACTGCGCCGCCTGTACGTGGCCCTGACCCGTGCGGTGTCCGGCCTGACCGTGACGCACACCGCCCCGCTGCCGGGGCAGCTCGCCGACTAGGCTCCCGTGACGTCCCGCTCCGTCACGTCCCCCCGGAAGGCCCCCAGTTGAGCACCCCACCGCCGCCGCACCCCGCCCACCAGCAGGCGCCGGGGCCGTACCCACAGGGGCCGGGACCGTACGGGCAGCCCGCCGGGCCGCACCCGCAGGGGCCGGGACCGTACGGGCAGCCCGCCGGGCCGCACCCGCAGGGGCCGGGACCGTACGGGCAGCCGTCCGGGCCCTACGCGCAGCCCGCCGGGCCCTACGCGCAGCCGCAGCCGGCGCCCGGGGCGTACCAGCCGGGCCCCGGGGCGTACCGGCAGGCGCAGGGGCCGTACCCGCAGGCGCCCGCGCCGTACCCGGGCGTAGGACCGGCGGCGGGGTGCCAGGTGTGCGGGGCGGCTCCCGCGGCGCCGGTGACGGTCCGCGGCCACCAGGGCATGCTGGTGGTCATGCGGTTCCTGCGCCGCCAGGGCGTGTTCTGCCACCCCTGCGCGCTGGCCCTCTTCCGGGACATGCAGGCGGACACCCTGATCATGGGCTGGTGGGGCCCGCTGTCGGTGTTCATCACACCCGTCACCCTGCTGGCCAACCTCGGCGCCCTGTCCGGCATCCGGCGGATCCCGGCACCGGTCGCGCCCGGACCGCGGCCGCCGCTGGACCCGGGCAAGCCGGTGTTCCGGCGCCCGGCCGGCATCCTCGCCCTCGTCCCGCTCGCCCTCCTGGGCCTGCTGGTCCTGGCCGTCACGGCCCTCGCCGTCATCGGCCTCGTCACCGGGCCGAGCGACGGCGGGAGCGACGACGGCACGGGCACCGGGAGCTCCGGCGTGGTCCTGACGGCCGGCTCGTGCGCCCGCAACGAGGCCTCCTGGCCGGCGCAGGACCTGAAGCCCGTGGACTGCGGCTCACCGGCGGCCCGGTACCGCGTCATCGACCCGAAGAGCGGCTCCTGCGCGTCCGGGGACTACGCCGCCTACGCGCGGTACAGCGACGACGGCACCTCCTTCTGCCTGCGCCCGCTGAAGGGCCCGGCGTCCTAGGGGGCGTCTCCCCGATCTTCGTGGGTCCACGAGGATCGGGGAGACCCCCCCTAGGAGCGGGCCAGGGCCACGTCCTCGTCGAGCACCGAGCGCCACTGCTCGACCGCGCCCGCCGATACGGGCCCGAGCCATCCGCCGGGGCGGGCCGCCCCGCCGATGTGGAACGCCTCGATCCCGGCGGCGCGGAGCCGCGGCACATGGTCGAGGCGCAGTCCGCCGCCCACCATGATCTGCTGCTCGTAGCCCGGCTTTCCGCCGAGCGCCGCCTCGGCGACCAGCGTGGGCAGCCCCTCGTCCACGCCCGTGGCGGCTCCGGCCGTGAGGTACGTGTCCAGGCCGGGCAGGCCGGCGATCCGGCGGCGCAGGGCGTCGCGGTCGGCGGTGCGGTCGATCGCCCGGTGGAAGGTCCAGCGGCAGCCGTCCAACGCGGCCACCAGCCGCTCCACGGCGGCCAGGTCCACCCCGCCCGCCCGGTCGAGGAACCCGAGCACGAACTGGTCGGCGCCCGCGTCCCGCATCTCGTGCGCGACGCGGACCAGCCGGTCCACGTCACCGGCCGCGAAGCCGTCCGCCAGCCGCAGCATCACGCGCAGGTCGATGTCGACGGCGGCCCGGATCCCGGCGACGGCGGCGGCCGGCGGGGTGAGTCCGTCGGCCGCCATGTCGGTGACCAGCTCGAGGCGGTCCGCGCCTCCGGCCTGGGCGGCGACCGCGTCCTCGACGTCGAGGGCGATCACCTCCAGGACTGCACGCTTGCTCATGGCACCCCATTCATCGGCGGTATGCGTCGGCGGTTCATCGACGGCTACAGGTCTAGTCCAATCCAAGACTACGCCGATCCGGGGACGCCCTTCAGCCGAAGATGTTCAGCTCCCCCTCCCGCGCCCCCGCCAGCTCGTACCCCGCGCCGGAGACCGGCCGCCCGGAGTACAGCCGTACGAGGGTGGGCGCGTCACCGATGTACCGGGCGGGCGGGGCGTCCCCGGCCACGGCGCCCAGCCGCAGCGGCTCGTCCAGGTCGTCGAGGTCGGCGTGCAGCGACAGGTGCTCCTTCTCACGGGTGACGTGGGCCAGCAGCGCCAGCGCGTCCGGCAGCGCGCCGCCCGCGTACGCCCCGGGCTCGCCCAGTGCCTCCCGCACGTCCCCCGCGTGCACCCACTCCCCGAGCGCGATCACGTCCAGCACCCCGCCGGCCTTGGCGATCACCGGTCCCGCCTCGGCCATCCCGCGCTCCAGCTCGTCCACGATCCGGGCGTTCGTCCACCCGGCGCGTTCGGCGATGTCCCGGTCGTTGGACGCGGGCGAGAACACGCCCTCCTCGAACCGGCCCTGCACCACCCGCGTCAACGCGGCGGAACAGTGCGCCAGCACGTCCCGCACCGTCCACCCCGGACACGCGGCGGCCGGCGACGCGAAGTCCGCGTCCGCGCGCGCCCGCAACAGCGGTATCAGCACCTCGCTCTCGGCGCTCAGCAGGCGGCCGGGCAGCTCGGGGTCTCGTACGTCGTGCACATCCGCAGGAGTCGTCATGAATGTCACGCTAGGGGGCCGACCGGCACACGTCACGGAACAATGGGGGTATGGCCGACCTCGACGCCCTGCGTGCCCGATTCGCCCGCGCCCTGGAAGGAGCCCGCGGCCCCGGCGGCGGCCCCGATCCCACCCCGTACGCCGACAACCTCCTGGGCCGCTGGCAGGAGCCGCGGCGCCGCTACCACACACTGACCCACCTCACCGCGGTCCTGGACCACGTCGACACGCTGGAGAAGTACGCGGCCGACCCGGACGCGGTCCGCCTCGCGGCCTGGTTCCACGACGCGGTCTACCTGCCCGACCGCTCCGAGAACGAGGAGCGCTCCGCGTCCCTGGCCGAACGGGCCCTGCCCGAGGCGGGGGTGCCGGCACCGAGAACGGCCGAGGTCGCCCGCCTGGTCCGCCTCACCGTCACCCACGACCCCGCGGCCGACGACCCCGACGGGCAGGTCCTCTGCGACGCGGACCTGGCGGTCCTCGCCTCGTCCCCGTCGGCGTACGCCCACTACACGGCCGAGGTCCGCGAGGAGTACCACTTCGTCCCCGGCGAGACCTTCCGCGCGGGCCGAGCCGCCGTCCTGCGCCAACTCCTCGACCTGCCCAGCCTGTTCCGCACCCCGTACGGCCGCGAGCACTGGGAACGCACGGCTCGCTACAACCTCACGGGCGAACTGGAACTGCTGTCGGGCTGAGGAGCTTCGCGGCACAACCGGAAATACTGTCGCCCACCGACGACCGCACCCCTAGGGTTCGCCCCATGCGACCTATAAACGGGGAAGACGTGACGAAGGCCGTCGAGGGGTGCCTGGCGGTGCTGGAGCCTGTGGCGGGGCGGGACTGGGAGGGGGTACGGGCGGCCGGGCTGGAGTGGAGCTGCCGGCGGACCGTGGAGCACGTCGCGAGCGATCTGATCGCCTACGCGGGGCAGTTGGCCGGCCGGCCGCGGGACTCCTACGTCCCGTTCGACATCACGCTCGACGAGGGCACCGACAACGCCGGTCTGCTGGACGTCGTGCGGGCGACGGGCGTGCTGCTCGCCGCCGCCGTCCGGACCACCCCGCCGAACGTCCGCGCCTTCCACCCCTACCCGTTCCGCAGCGCCGACCGCGAGGGCTTCGCCGCGATGGGTGTCGCCGAGGTGGTGCTGCACACGCATGACGTCGCCCGGGCACTCGGCGTCGAGTACACGCCGCGCGAGGGTCTCGCCGAGGCCGTGCTGGACTGGCTCTTCCCGCATGTGCAACCCGGCCCCGCGGCCTGGCCGACCCTGCTGTGGGCGACCGGCCGGGGTGAGCTGCCGGGGCGGGCGCCGGTCACCGAGTGGCGCTGGCGCAACAACCTCGTCGTCCCCGCCGAGCGGCTCGACCTCGTCGGGCTGCGGCCGGCCGTCGCGCGCGATCTCCGGCTGGGCGGTGACGGAGGCCTGGACTGGATCGAGGGCGGGCCCTTCGAGGGCACGCGGGAGGCCGCCGGCTTCCTGGTGAAGGCGTACGAAGGCGGCGTGCACCGGCCGGAGTTCGGGGTCTTCGCCCTCGTACGGAAGGAGGACGGCCGCGCGGTCGGTGGCATCGGCTTCCACAGCGCGCCGGACGAGGACGGCCGGGTGGAGATCGGCTACGACCTGGTGGAGGGCGCCCGCGGGCAGGGCTACGCCACCGAGGCCGTGCGCGCGCTGGCGGACTGGGCGCTGGCCCGGGACGACGTCGCCGCCCTGTTCGCGACCGTGGAGCGGGAGAACACCGCCTCCCAGGCCGTGCTGGCCAGGGCCGGCTTCACCCGGGTGAGCGAGGAGGACGGCAGCGGCGCCGAGCTGGCCTACGAACTGCGGCGCTGAGCGAGCCCCTTGGGCCGGCGCAGCCCGGACGCACGCAGCAGCCGCACCACCTCGCGGCTGCTGACCTGCACCGCCCCGGCGGCCACCGCGTCCGCGTACCGGTGCGACGGAAGGTCGTAGTGGTCGCGCTCGAAGGCCCGCCGGGGCACCTCCAACACCGCGGCGAACAAGTGCAGTTCGTCGTAGGAGGTGTCGCTGACCAGGTGCGACCACATACGGCCGTGACCCGGCCAGGCAGGCGGGTCGATGTAGACGGTCACGGGCGCCTCACGAGGACTGCGTCCCGCCCATGGCCCGCCCCAGCGACCCCACCGAGGCGACCTGGACACCCGCCTGGTGGCACACCCAGTGCGGGTCGGGCCCCAGTTCCGGTTCCACGTCCAGGGCGTGCGGGTCGCCCGAGCCGCACACCGGGCACAACGGCCAGCGGCCGTACCGCTCCAGCAGCGCGTCCTGCACGTCCTGCGCGACCAGCCCGGGCAGGAAGGGCGCGCCCTCCGGCCACTGCTCGACCCACCAGCGCCGTTCGGCGACGGAGTCCTCCACCAGTGAGACCACGTCGGCCTCGGCGACCCGGCCCGCGATCAGGTCGGCGAGCACCAGGGCGCGGGCGGCGTGCAGCGCCTGCTCCAGCGGGGTGAACGACTCCATGGTCCCCATTGTGCGCACTCTTGACCGCGAGACCGAAACGAAAATATCTTTCAGAGGTGACCCAGGACGTGAAGGAAATTTTCGGCGGTCCGGGCGGCTCCCTCGCCGCGAAGGTGCGCACCCTCGCCCCCTCCATGACCCGCTCCATGCAGCGCGTCGCCGAGGCCGTCGCGGGCGATCCGGCCGGCTGCGCCGCCCTCACGGTCACCGGCCTCGCCGAACTGACCGGCACCAGCGAGGCCACGGTCGTCCGCACCGCCCGCCTGCTCGGCTATCCCGGCTACCGCGATCTGCGCCTCGCCCTCGCCGGCCTGGCCGCCCAGCAGCAGTCGGGCCGCGCGCCCGCGATCACGACGGACATAGCGGTGGACGATCCCATCGCCGACGTCGTGGCCAAGCTCGCCTACGAGGAGCAGCAGACCCTCGCGGACACCGCCGCAGGGCTCGACACCGCGCAGCTCGGCGCGGCCGTCGCCGCCCTCGCGGGCGCCCGCCGCACGGACGTGTACGGGATCGGCGCCTCCGGTCTCGTCGCCCAGGACCTCACCCAGAAGCTGCTGCGGATAGGGCTCATAGCCCACGCGCACAGCGATCCGCATCTCGCCGTGACCAACGCGGTGCAACTGCGCTCGGGTGACGTGGCGATCGCCATCACCCACTCGGGTTCCACCGGCGACGTCATCGAGCCGCTCCGGGTCGCGTTCGACCGCGGGGCGACCACCGTCGCCATCACCGGCAGGCCCGACTCGCCGGTGACGCAGTACGCCGACCACGTGCTGACGACGTCCACGTCACGGGAGACGGAGCTGCGGCCCGCCGCGATGTCCTCCCGGACGAGTCAGCTGCTGGTGGTGGACTGCCTGTTCGTCGGGGTGGCACAGCGGACGTACGAGAGCGCGGCGCCCGCGCTGGCCGCGTCCTACGAGGCGCTGGCGCACCGGCACCGCTCCACCCCCAGGTGAGTGCAAGCACGCGAATCGGAGAGAGCCACCCCCCATGACCTCCCATGACCTGCGCAACGAGCTGGAGTCCCTCACCACCGAAGCCTTCCGGCCGGAACTCGCGGAGATCGACCGGCTGCCCACCCTCGACATCGCACGCCTCATGAACGGCGAGGACGCGGGCGTGCCCGCCGCGGTCGCCGCGCGGCTGCCGCAGATCGCCGCCGCCATCGACGCCGTGGCCGAGCGCATGGCCCGCGGCGGGCGCCTGGTCTACGCCGGCGCGGGCACCGCCGGGCGGCTCGGCGTCCTCGACGCCTCCGAGTGCCCGCCCACCTTCAACACCGAGCCCGGTCAGGTCGCCGGCCTGATCGCGGGCGGCCCCGAGGCGATGGTCACCTCGGTCGAGGGCGCCGAGGACTCGGCGGGACTGGCGCGCGAGGACCTCGACGCGCTGAAGATCCGCCCCGAGGACAGCGTGGTCGGCGTCTCCGCCTCCGGCCGCACCCCGTACGCCGTCGGCGCGGTCGAGCACGCCCGCGCGCTCGGCGCCCTGACCGTCGGCCTGTCCTGCAACGAGCACAGCCCGCTCGCGGCCGCCGCCGAGCACGGCATCGAGGTCATCGTCGGGCCCGAACTGCTCACCGGCTCCACCCGGTTGAAGGCCGGCACGGCCCAGAAGCTGGTGCTCAACATGCTGTCGACGATCACCATGATCCGGCTGGGGAAGACGTACGGGAACCTGATGGTCGACGTCCGGGCCTCCAACGCCAAGCTGCGGGCCCGCTCCCGCCGCATCGTGTCCCTGGCCACCGGGGCCCCCGACGAGGAGATCGAGCGGGCGCTCACCGAGGCCGGCGGCGAGGTGAAGAACGCGATCCTGATCGTCCTCGCCGGTGTCGACGGCCCCACGGCCGCCCGCCGCCTGGCGGACTCCGCCGGCCATCTGCGCGCGGCGCTGGGGGCGACGGCGACCTGACCGGAGCCCCGGAGGGGGCGTGGAGCCGCCGCCGGGGCGTTACCGTCGAACTGCCGGCCCCGGCCGGCACCACCCTGGACCCGGAAGAAGCCGAAGGACTGCGCGGACCGACATGAACCACGCCCAGCTCACCGCCCTCGGACGTGCTCTCAGAGTGCTCGGGGAGCACGGGGACACCCTGTCCGCCGACACCCCGGACGCCCGGCTGCACGAGGTCAAGGCCGATCTGCGGCGCGCCCTGGACCTGCTCGACGAGACCGTGGGGGCGGGGGCGCCCAGCACCCGGTGTCCCGAGCATCCGCACGGGCCCGTCGACAAGAGCGCGCCCGATCTGTGCCTGCTGTGCGAGACCCGCCGACGGGCCGCACGGCGCTCGGAGTACCAGGGCGGGGGCCGGGCGCAGGCCGGGGAGGCGTCGGGAGGCGCGCCCTCGCGCTACGGCGTCCGCGCCGACCGCCCCCAGCCGCAGCAGCGGTGGCTGCCGGAGGCGTGGAACGGCCGGGAGTGGCAGCTCTGCGGCACGCCCCGGCGGGACCGGCGGGAGGCCGAGGCGTATCTCGCCGCCCAGCGCCGCGGGTCCCGGCCGGCGATGGCGTACCGGCTGGTGCACGAGTTCACCGACTACGAGGTGCTGCGCGTGTGGGGGACGCCCGTCCAGGTCGACATCGAGCCGATGGGCAACCTCTAGCGCTGCGACCGGAAAGGTTCACCGGCTCGCGACGCCCGGCACGGCACCTCGCCGCGTTGTCGCATCACCCGAGTACATCCGGTACGCGGGCCATGCTCCGCCTTGCGATGCACCGCACCGGACGCCGCGAGCTTCCCGGCAAACCTTTCCGGCCACAGCACTGGGCGTCCCCGCGCGCACCTCAGCTGAGGGTCTGCAGCGCCGCCGCGTCGTACGGCTTCAGCTCGTCGAAGCGGTCGCCGAGCACCTTCGCCGCCCACTCGGGGTCCTGGAGCAGGGCGCGGCCGACGGCGACCATGTCGAACTCCTCGTCCTCCAGGCGGTCCAGCAGGTTGTCGATGCCCTTGACCGGGGAGCCCTCGCCCTGGAAGGCGCTGATGAAGTCGCCGTCGAGGCCGACCGAGCCGACGCTGATGACCGGCTTGCCGGTGAGCTTCTTCGTCCAGCCGGCGAGGTTCAGGTCGGAGCCCTCGAACTCGGGGAGCCAGTAGCGGCGGGTGGAGGCGTGGAAGACGTCGACGCCGGCGGCGACCAGCGGGGCGAGGATCGCCTCCAGCTCCTCGGGGGTCTCGGCGAGACGGGCGTCGTAGGCTTCCTGCTTCCACTGCGAGAAGCGGAAGATGACCGGGAAGTCCGGGGAGACCGCGGCGCGGACGGCCGCCACGATCTGCGCGGCGAAGGTGGTCCGGGCGACCGGGTCGCCGCCGTAGGCGTCGGTGCGGCGGTTGGTGCCCTCCCACAGGAACTGGTCGAGCAGGTAGCCGTGGGCGCCGTGCAGCTCCACGCCGTCGAAGCCGATGCGCTCGGCGTCGGCCGCGGCCCGGGCGAACGCCTCGATGACGGCGTCGATGTCGTCCTGGGTCATGGGGGTGGCGTCGTCGGTGCCGTCCACGCGCAGGCCGGAGGGGCCGTGGGAGGGGGCGTCCGGGTGCGGGTTCTGGCCCTGCTTGCGGACCGTGCCGATGTGCCAGAGCTGCGGCACGATGGTGCCGCCCGCCTGGTGCACCGCCTCGACGACCTTGGCCCAGCCGGCGAGCTGCTCCTCGCCGTGGAACCGCGGCACACGGCTGCTGCCGCCGGCCGACTCGTGGCCGACGTAGGTGCCCTCGGTGACGATGAGGCCGACACCCGCGGCGGCGCGCCGGGCGTAGTACGACACCACGTCGTCGCCGGGGACGCCGCCCGGGGAGAACATCCGGGTCATCGGCGCCATCACGATGCGGTTCGGCACGGTGAGGCCGCCCAGCGTGATCGGGCGGGAGAGGATCTGGGCCGCGCGGGAGGCGGGGGGCGGCGTGACGGTCACGTGGGGACTCCTCGGGAACGACTCGATAGACCGGTTGGTATGTGCGCACGCATTGTTGCAGCTCCTTAAGGAACCTCCCAGCGACTGTCGCACATTCCGCTCGCGGCCGGGGAGTCCTGTGACCCCTGACACGCCCGAGGGCGGTACCCCCTGCCTTGCGACAGGGGGTACCGCCCTCGGAAAGGACAGGCCGATCCGCGCGGGATCAGAAGTCCATGTCACCGCCCGGCATGCCGCCCGGAGCGGCCGCGGCGGCCTTCTCCGGCTTGTCGGCGATGACGGCCTCGGTGGTGAGGAACAGCGCGGCGATGGAGGCGGCGTTCTGCAGCGCGGAACGGGTCACCTTCGCCGGGTCGATGATGCCCTCGGCGACCAGGTCGACGTACTCGCCGGTCGCGGCGTTCAGGCCGTGGCCCGGGGTCAGGTTGCGCACCTTCTCCACCACGACACCGCCCTCGAGGCCGGCGTTGACGGCGATCTGCTTCAGCGGGGCCTCGAGCGCGAGCTTCACGGCCTGGGCGCCGGTCGCCTCGTCACCCTCGAGCTCCAGCTTCTCGAAGACCTGGGAGGCCTGCAGCAGGGCCACGCCACCACCGGCGACGATGCCCTCCTCGACGGCGGCCTTCGCGTTGCGGACGGCGTCCTCGATGCGGTGCTTGCGCTCCTTGAGCTCCACCTCGGTGGCGGCACCGGCCTTGATGACCGCGACACCGCCGGCGAGCTTCGCCAGGCGCTCCTGCAGCTTCTCGCGGTCGTAGTCCGAGTCGCTGTTCTCGATCTCGGCGCGGATCTGGTTCACGCGGCCGTTGACCTGCTCCGAGGAGCCGGCACCGTCGACGATGGTGGTCTCGTCCTTGGTGATGACGACCTTGCGGGCGCGGCCCAGGAGGTCCAGGGTCGCGTTCTCCAGCTTGAGGCCGACCTCCTCGGAGATGACCTCGCCGCCCGTGAGGATGGCGATGTCGCCGAGCATGGCCTTGCGGCGGTCGCCGAAGCCCGGGGCCTTGACGGCGACGGACTTGAAGGTGCCGCGGATCTTGTTGACCACCAGGGTCGACAGGGCCTCGCCCTCGACGTCCTCGGCGATGATCAGCAGCGGCTTGCCCGACTGCATGACCTTCTCCAGCAGCGGGAGCAGGTCCTTGACGGAGCCGATCTTGGAGTTGGCGATGAGGATGTACGGGTCCTCGAGCGACGCCTCCATGCGCTCCATGTCGGTCGCGAAGTAGGCGGAGATGTAGCCCTTGTCGAAGCGCATGCCCTCGGTGAGCTCGAGCTCGAGACCGAAGGTGTTGCTCTCCTCGACGGTGATGACGCCTTCCTTGCCGACCTTGTCCATGGCCTCGGCGATCAGCTCGCCGATCTGGGTGTCGGCGGCGGAGATGGACGCGGTGGAGGCGATCTGCTCCTTGGTCTCGACGTCCTTCGCCTGCTCCAGCAGGGCGGCGGAGACGGCCTCGACGGCCTTCTCGATACCGCGCTTCAGGGCCATCGGGTTGGCGCCGGCGGCGACGTTGCGCAGGCCTTCCTTGACCAGGGCCTGGGCGAGCACGGTCGCGGTGGTCGTACCGTCACCGGCGACGTCGTCCGTCTTCTTGGCGACTTCCTTGACCAGCTCGGCGCCGATCTTCTCGTACGGGTCCTCGAGCTCGATCTCCTTGGCGATGGAGACACCATCGTTGGTGATCGTGGGGGCGCCCCACTTCTTCTCGAGGACGACGTTGCGGCCCTTGGGGCCGAGCGTCACCTTGACGGCGTCCGCGAGCTGGTTCATGCCGCGCTCGAGGCCGCGCCGCGCCTCCTCGTCGAACGCGATGATCTTGGCCATGTGAAGTGGTCCCTCCAGGACTGGGGGTGATTCCTTCGGACCGCGCCCGCGCCCGCGACGGACGGCTCGCCGGCCGCGTGGTTCCTTGCCCCACTTGGCCTGCGGGCCTCACCGACCCGGTCCTCACTGTCACTCTCACCTTCAGAGTGCTAACGCAATGATTAGCACTCGGCATGGTCGAGTGCAAGCGCCTCCCGGGGTACGGGCGCCGTCGTCAGCCACCCGCGAACAGGGCCCGGGCGCGGCGAAGGGCCCGCACCCTGTGCGAGGTGCGGGCCCTTCGTACAAGAAACGTTCAGGCGCTGAGGCGAACCATGTCGGCCTGCGGGCCCTTCTGGCCCTGCGAGATCTCGAACTCCACCCGCTGGCCCTCTTCAAGGGTGCGGTAGCCGTCCATCTGAATGGCGCTGTAGTGGACGAATACGTCCGCACCACCGTCGACCGCGATGAAGCCGTACCCCTTCTCCGCGTTGAACCACTTGACGGTGCCCTGAGCCATGCCTAACTCCCCTATTACTGGCCCTTGCACAGATCCGCACTTCGCGGACCCGGGTCAGACCTCACCCCCCATTGGACGGGGGCGTGCGCCGGAACGCGTCGACCGCCGCTGAATGTATCTGCCCAACTGCCGTCTGCAACAGGTCAATCGGACGAGAAATATGGACGCGAACGGTCCGGAATGTAGCGTGAATTCGCCCGAATTCAGGGCAAGTCGGGCCCCATAAAATGCGCAAAAGCCGCAGAAAGCACCCACACTTTGGCTACTTCTTGTCGGGTGCACCGCGGTGAATCCAAGACTCCCGAACCGCGGTCCGGGAGCGGGTTCCCCAACTCTACCGCGCTCAATCACACAGAATGGCCCCCTCCGTTTCTCTCACGGGGGAGGCCATTCGATGAACAATCGGTAACCGGAGTTACCGAAGGTAATGATCGGTCATTCTGTCAGCCGCCGGCGACGGCCGGAATGATGGAGACACCGGCGCCGTCCGGAGTCGCGGTCTGCAGCCCCTGCTCGAAACGGACATCGTCGTCGTTGACGTACACATTGACGAAACGGCGCAGCTTGCCCTGGTCGTCCAGCACCCGGGCGGCGATCCCGGTGTGGTTCGCCTCCAGGTTCTCGATGACCTCGGCGAGGTTCGCGCCCTCGGCGGCGACCTCGGCCTGCCCGCCGGTGTAGGTGCGCAGGATGGTGGGGATGCGAACGGTCACGCTCATGCGAGGCCAGCCTCTCGGAAGGAGTCCAGGTTCGGGCGGATGGTGGCGGTCAGCCCGGTGCCGGCCACCGCGTCGAGGGTCTTGAGGCCGTCGCCGGTGTTGAGGACGACCGTGGTCTTCGCCGGGTTCAGCACGCCCTCCTTGAGCAGCTTGCGGGTGACGCCGACGGTCACGCCGCCGGCCGTCTCCGCGAAGATGCCCTCGGTCCGGGCCAGCAGCTTGATCGCGTCCACGACCTCCGCGTCCGTCACGTCCTCCACCGCTCCGCCGGTGCGGCGGGCGATGTCCAGGACGTACGGCCCGTCGGCCGGGTTGCCGATGGCGAGGGACTTGGCGATGGTGTCCGGCTTCTGCGGCCGTACGACGTCGTGGCCCGCCTTGTACGCGGTCGACACCGGCGAGCAGCCCTCGGCCTGGGCACCGAAGATCTTGTACGGCCGGTCCTCGACCAGGCCGAGCCTGATCAGCTCCTGGAGACCCTTGTCGATCTTCGTGAGCTGGGAGCCGGAGGCGATCGGGACCACGATCTGGTCCGGCAGCCGCCAGCCGAGCTGCTCGCAGACCTCGTACGCCAGGGTCTTGGAGCCCTCCGCGTAGTACGGCCGCAGGTTTACGTTGACGAAGCCCCAGCCCTCGCCGGCCGGGTCGCCGATCAGCTCGGAGCAGAACCGGTTCACGTCGTCGTAGTTGCCCTCGATGCCGACGAGCTCGCCGCCGTAGATCGCGGCCATGACGACCTTGCCCTGCTCCAGGTCGTGCGGGATGAACACGCAGGAGCGGAGGCCGGCCCGGGCGGCGGCGGCGCCGACCGCGCCGGCGAGGTTGCCGGTGGAGGAGCAGGACAGGGTGGTGAAGCCGAAGGCGCGGGCGGCCTCCAGGGCCTGGGCGACGACGCGGTCCTTGAAGGAGTGCGTGGGGTTGCCGGAGTCGTCCTTCACGTACAGGCCGCCGGTGACGCCCAGCTCGCGGGCCAGGTTGTCGGCCTTGACGAGCTTGGTCCAGCCCGGGTTCAGGTTCGGCTTGTCGGCCACGTCGGCGGGGACGGGCAGCAGCGGCGCGTAGCGCCAGATGTTCGCGGGACCCGCCTCGATGCGCCGGCGCAGCTCTTCGGCGTCGTAGGCGGAGAAGTCGTAGGCGATCTCCAGCGGGCCGAAACACTCCTCGCACGCGAAGACCGGTCCGAGGGGTACCCGGTGGCCGCACTCGCGACAGCTCAGGGCAGCGGCGGGGCCGAGATCGACGGCGGGATTGCTGGTGCTTGCAACTGTCTGCACAGCCATGGAGGCGAGGCCCTTTCTCCTCATCTTCCTCACGACGCATCTCGCCGTGAGACGGATTTGGCACCTTCCCTGGCCGGGAGCCTCGCGCGAAACGAGTGCGGCTCAGGGGGGTTGCCGGGGCTTCATCGGGCCGTGTCCCTCTGCCCCTCTGGATGAGCGGTATTCGGTTGTGAACGCCGGGAGACCCCCGACATGCGATGGTCATCGGCGTTGTTCAAGACTGTAACCGACGGCCGGGACAGTTGAGATAGTCGTCCGAACCGCGAGATGCATCACCCCCCTCAACAGGTGTGATCACGACAGTGAGGAGCCGCAGACCGTGCTGGAAGAAGTCGAGCGCTGGCTGGCCACCCGCTCCTGGTCCGTGGCCGACCGCCCGCTGCACGGAGTCCTGGCCGCCAAGCAGCGCACCGGGCAGTCCGTCTCCGTCGTCCTGCCCGCGCTCAACGAGGAGGAGACGGTCGGCGACATCGTCGCCGTCATCCGTCACGACCTCGTGCGGCAGGCTCCGCTGGTCGACGAGATCGTCGTCGTCGACTCCGGCTCCACCGACCGCACCGCTCAGGTCGCCGCCGCGGCGGGCGCCCGGGTGGTGCACCGCGACAGCGTCCTGCCGCGCATACCGGCCGTCCCCGGCAAGGGCGAGGTGCTGTGGCGCTCGCTGCTGGCGACGAGCGGGGACATCGTCTGTTTCGTCGACGCCGACCTGAGGGAGTTCTCCTCCGACTTCGTCCTCGGCATCGTCGGCCCGCTGCTCACCGACCCGGACGTCGACCTGGTCAAGGCGATGTACGACCGCCCGCTCACCGTGCCCGGCGGGCGCGCCTCCGGCCCGGCCGCCGCCGGGCAGGGCGGCCGGGTCACCGAGCTGATGGCCCGCCCGCTGCTGAACATGCACTGGCCGCAGCTCGCCGGCTTCGTGCAGCCGCTGGGCGGGGAGTACGCGGCCCGCCGCTCGCTGCTGGAGCAGCTTCCGTTCCCGGTGGGCTACGGTGTGGAGCTGGGCATGCTGGTGGACGCGCTGCACCTGGTGGGGCTGGACGCGCTGGCCCAGGTGGACGTGGGGGTGCGCAGGCACCGGCACCAGGACGGGCAGGCGCTCGGCCGGATGGCCGCGGCCATCTACCGCACCGCCCAGCTCCGGCTGGCCCGCGGCCACCTCGTACGGCCCTCGCTCACCCAGTTCGAACGGGGCGAGGACGGGTTCGAGCCGCGCACCTACCCGGTGGACACCGAGGAGCGGCCGCCGATGGTGGAGATCGCCGAGTACGCGCACCGCAAGGTGGCCTGAGCCACGGGCGTGCGGCGCGTTGAACGCGGAAGAACGGCTGTATACAGCCCCCTTCCGGGGCGGAGCGTACGTTTGAGCGTTTCCGGGCCGGGCTAGGTTGAGAATCATGGCTTCAACGCAGGGTGCTGAGGTGCTGGTCGCGTCCAACCGCGGCCCGGTTTCGTACGAGGTGCTCGAGGACGGCTCGCTGAGCGCCAGACGGGGCGGGGGCGGGCTGGTCTCGGGGCTGTCGGCCATCGGGCCGGACCACGACGCGGTGTGGGTCTGCGCCGCGCTCGGCGACGGCGACCGGGAGGCGGTACGGCGGGCGGGCGGAGGTCCGCTGCCGGCCGAGGACACCGGCGAGCAGCGGGTGCGGATGCTCGACATCGACGCGACCGTGTTCGCCGACGCCTACAACGGCATCGCCAACTCGGCGCTCTGGTTCGTCCACCACATGCTGTACCAGACCCCGCTGGAGCCGGTCTTCGACGCGGAGTTCCGCCGCCAGTGGGCCTCGTACCAGGCGTACAACCGGGCGTTCGCCGAGGCGCTGGCGCAGGAGGCGGCCGAGGGAGCCGCGGTGCTCATCCAGGACTACCACCTGGCCCTCGCCCCGCGGATGCTCCGCCAGCTCCGCCCCGACCTGCGCATCGGCCACTTCTCGCACACCCCGTGGGCCCCGCCGGACTACTTCCGGCTGCTGCCCGACGACATCGCCGCCGAGCTGCTGACCGGCATCCTCGGTGCGGACCGGGCGGCGTTCCTGACCAGGCGCTGGGCGGACGCGTTCACCGACTGCTGCCACGCGGTGCTCGGCCCCGGCATCCCGTCCGGGACCCGGATCGGGGTGCACGGGCTCGGCGCGGACGCGGACTTCCTGCGCGAGCGGGCGCACCGGCCGGACGTGGACGAGCGGATGGCGGCGCTGCGCGCGGAGATCGGCGAGGGGCGCCGGACCGTCGTCCGGGTGGACCGCACCGAGCTGTCCAAGAACATCGTGCGCGGACTGCTCGCGTACCGGCAGCTCCTGGAGGCCCGCCCCGAGTGGCGCGAGCGGGTGGTGCACCTCGCGTTCGCCTACCCCTCGCGGCAGGACCTCGCGGTCTACCGCGACTACACGGCCGAGGTGCAGAGGGTCGCGGACGAGATCAACTCCCGTTTCGGGACGCCCGGCTGGACGCCGGTGGTGCTGCACGTCAAGGACGACTTCGCCCGCTCCCTGGCCGCCTACCGGCTCGCGGACGTGGCCCTGGTCAACCCGATCCGGGACGGCATGAACCTGGTCGCCAAGGAGGTGCCGGTCGTCTCCGACGAGGGGTGCGCGCTGGTGCTGTCGCGGGAGGCCGGGGCCTACGAGGAGCTGGGCGAGGACGCGATCGTGGTCAACCCGTACGACGTGGTGGGCACGGCGGACGCGCTGCACACCGCGCTGAGCCTGCCGCCGGGCGAGCGGGCGGAGCGGTCCAAGCGGCTGGCCGCCGCCGCCACCGCGCTGCCGCCGGCGCGGTGGTTCCTGGACCAGCTCGACGCGCTGACCGGCTGACGGCCACCGGCCGGGCGGGCCGGGTCAGCCGAGCCGCGCGGCCAGCGCGCGCAGCAGCGCGACGACGCCCTCGGGGCCGTCGACCACCAGGTCGGCGCGTTCGGCCAGTTCCGTGACCTCGGTGCTGCCGCTGCAGACCAGCAGGCCGGGGACGCCCTCGGAGCGGAGCTCCTCGACGGCCGCGAAGGCGGGCAGGTCGCCGAGGTCGTCGCCCGCGTAGAGGACCGATCCGGCGGCGGTGCGGCGCACGTGGTCGAGGAGGGCGACACCCTTGTCCATGCCGGGCGGGCGCAGTTCCAGGACCAGCCGGCCGGGTTCGACGATCAGGCCGTGCCGGGCGGCGAGTTCGGTGAGGGGTCCGCGCAGGGCCTCGAAGGCGGCCTGCGGGTCGTCGGCGCGGCGGGTGTGCACGGCGACGGCCCGGCCCTTGTCCTCGGTCCAGGTGCCGTGGCCGGCGCCGGCGCGCTCCAGCAGGCCGGGCAGTTCGGCGCGGACCGCGGCCACACCGGGGTGCGGCGGGGGCGCGGTGACCTCGCCGGTCGCGGCGTCCCAGCGCTCGGCGCCGTAGTGGCCGAGGACGGTGAGGTGTTCCAGGCCGGGCACGTCCGCGAAGCCGCCGTACCGCACCGCGACCTCGGCGGGCCGGCCGGTGACCACGGCGACGGAGGCCACCTCGGGGGCGAGCCCGGCGAGCGCCGGAACGGCGTCGGGGTGGGCGCGGGCCTGCTCGGGGTCGGCGACGATCGGGGCGAGGGTGCCGTCGAAGTCGAGTCCGATCACCGCCGCGCGGGGCTTGGCCAGCAGGGTGTGCAGTCCGTCGCGGCCCGCCTGGGTCGCCGGGGTCGGCAGGAGGTCCATACAGGGACACTATCCGGCGCGGGCCCGGGTCACTCCTGGAGCGTCTCCCCCGGCCGGCGCGGGCGGTTCAGCGCTCCGCGCGGCGGGCCTCGCGCACCCGGCGCAGGCGGTTCACCGTGACCGGGTCGGCGGCGAGCGCCCGCGCGTCGTCCAGGAGGGCGTTGAGGAGCTGGTAGTAGCGCACCGGGGTGAGACCCAGCTCCTCGCGGATGGCCCGTTCCTTCGCGCCGGGGCCGGCGAAGCCCCGGCGTTCCAGCGCGAGGACGGCCCTTTCACGGCTGCCCAGTTCCTCCATGGGGCCACCGTAGCGCCGGGCACCGACAGCCGGCCTCAGTTCACGTCGGCGCTGTCCGCGGCGGACGCCGTCGACTGGAGCCGGGACAGCACGTCGGCGGGGCTGCCGCCGGGGGTGACCGCCTGGCCGATGTTCTTCTTCACGGCCGCGCTGACCGAGGCCCAGGAGGTCTTGCCGACCGGGTAGAGCTGGGAGAGCGGCAGCTCGTCGAGGAAGGGACGCAGGGCCTTGTCGCCGGCCGCGTCCGAGTCGGACATCACGCCGGACGCGGAGTCGGTGACCGGCAGCAGCCCGTACTCGCGGGAGAAGGCCAGGACGTTCTTCTTCTCGTAGACGAAGTCGAGGAAGTCGCCGATCTCGCGGGCGTGCCCGTTCTGCTTGAAGCCCATCATCCAGTCGGCGACGCCCATGGAGGCCTTGGCCCGGCCGGTGCGGCCCGGCATCGGGACGGTGCCGAACTTCACGCCCTTCCTGGCGGCCTGCTGGATCAGCGTGGGGTGGCCGTTGAGCATGCCGACCTGGCCGTCGGCGAAGGCGGCGAAGGCGTCCGCGCGGTTCAGCTTGCCGGGGGCGACCGGGCCGGTCAGGCCCTTGCCGACCAGGTCGTCCTTGAGCCAGGTGAAGGTCTCCACGTTCTTCGCGGAGTCGATGCTGTAGGCGCCGATGTCGTCGGTGTAGCCGTCGCCGCCGCCCAGCAGCCACTGCATGGTCTCGGCCTGGGCCTCCTCGGGGCCGAGCGGCAGCGCGTAGGGGTACTTCACGCCCTTGTCCTTGAGCGCGCGGGCGTCCGCCGCCAGTTCGTCCCAGGTGGTGGGCGGGGTGATGCCGGCCTGGCTGAACAGCGTCTTGTTGTAGAAGAGCACCCGGGTGGAGGCCGCGAAGGGTATGCCGTACTGCACGTGCTTCCACTGGCCGGCGTCGGAGAGCGCGGAGGGGAAGTCGGCCTGGGTGCGGATGGAGAGCAGGTCGGAGGCCTGGTACAGCCTGCCCGCGGCCGCGTAGTCGGCGTAGGCGCCGATCTGGGCCAGGTCGGGGGCGTGCCCGGCGTCGACCATCTCCTTGACCTTGCGGTCGACGTCGTTCCAGGAGTAGACGCTGACCTCGACCTTCACTCCGTGCTTGGCCTCGTACTCCTCGGCCAGCTCGTCCCAGTACTTCTTGGAGCCGTTCGCCGACGAGTCGCCGTAGTCGGCCGCGACGAGTCTGAGGGTCACGTCGGAGTCCGTGCTCCCGCAGCCGCCGAGGACCGCCGTCATGCCCAGTGCGGACACCACCGCGATCGTTCCTGCCGTACGCCGACGCACCCTCAAAGCCCCAACCCTGCTGTCTGACCGTTCAATATGTGGACGCATAAGGTCTACACCACGTGAGTGGACTAGACCTCTTGTGGGTCCGGGGGTCACACTGTCCCCCGTGAGACATGTCATCGCCCTGGACGTGGGCGGTACCGGGATGAAGGCCGCCCTCGTCGGTGACGACGGCGAGCTTCTGCACCGCGCCCGCCGGGCGACGGGACGCGAGCGCGGGCCGGACGCGGTGGTCGGCACGATCCTCGGTTTCGCCGCCGAACTGCGCGCGTACGGCGTCGAGGCCTTCGGCGAGCCGGCCGCGGCGGCCGGCGTCGCGGTGCCGGGCATCGTCGACGACGAGCACGGGATCGCCGTGTACGCCGCCAACCTCGGCTGGCGCGACGTCCCGCTGCGCGACCTGCTCGCCGAGCGGCTCGGCGTCCCCGTGGCACTCGGCCACGACGTGCGCACCGGCGGGCTCGCCGAGGGGCGGATCGGCGCGGGCAAGGGCGCCGACCGGTTCCTGTTCGTGCCGCTGGGCACCGGGATCGCGGGCGCCATCGGCGTGGACGGCCGGGTGGAGGCGGGCGCGCACGGGTTCGCCGGCGAGATCGGGCACATCGTCGTACGGCCCGGCGGCACCCCGTGCCCCTGCGGGCAGCACGGCTGCCTGGAGCGGTACGCCTCCGCGTCCGCGGTCAGCGAGGCATGGGCCGCGGCCTGCGGGGACCCGGAGGCGGACGCGGCCGACTGCGCCAAGGCCGTCGCGTCCGGCGACCCGAACGCCGTCCGGGTGTGGCAGGAGGCGGTGGACGCGCTCGCCGACGGACTGGTCACCGCGCTCACCCTGCTGGACCCGCGCACGCTGATCATCGGTGGCGGTCTGGCCGAGGCGGGGGAAGTGTTGTTCCAGCCGCTGCGGGACGCCGTCCGGCGCCGGGTCACCTTCCAGAAACTGCCGTCCATCGTCCCCGCCGCCCTCGGCGACACCGCCGGCTGCCTGGGCGCGGGACTTCTCGCCCGGGATCTCCTCGACTCCACCGGCCCCACGACCGACCCCTCGGAGGTAACCGCCTGATGGCTCCCAGCTTGGTTCTCGCAGGTGCTCGGGTGGTGCTGCCCACCGGGGTGGTGGACGAAGGACACGTGACCGTGGAGGGCACGAGGATCACCGCGGCCGGCGCGCCGGACCCCGGGGGCGCGACGGCCCCGGCCGGTGCCGAGGTGATCGACGTGAGCGGTCACTGGCTGGTCCCGGGCTTCGTGGACATCCACAACCACGGCGGCGGCGGGGCGTCCTTCTCCGGCTCGGCCGAGGAGATCCTCACCGCCGTGCGCACCCACCGGCGGCACGGCACCACGACGCTGGTCGCCTCCACCGTCACCGACGAGATGGACCTGCTGGTCCGGCAGGCCGGGCTGCTGAGCGAACTGGCCGAGCAGGGCGACATCGCGGGCATCCACTTCGAGGGACCCTTCATCTCGCCCTGCCGCAAGGGCGCGCACTCCGAGGAACTGCTGCGCGACCCGGAGCCGGCCGAGGTGCGCAAGCTGATCGACGCCGGGCGCGGCCGGGCGAGGATGGTCACGCTCGCGACGGAACTGCCGGGCGGCATCGACTCCGTACGGCTGCTCTCCGAGCACGGGGTGATCGCGGCGATCGGGCACACGGACGCCACCTACGAGCAGGCCGTCGCGGCCATCGACGCGGGCGCCACGGTCGCCACCCACCTCTTCAACGCCATGCCCGCCCTGGGCCACCGCTCCCCCGGCCCGATCGCCGCCCTGCTGGAGGACGAGCGGGTCACCGTCGAGCTGATCAACGACGGCACCCATCTCCACCCGGCCGCGCTGGAGCTGGCGTTCCATCACGCGGGCGCCGACCGGGTCGCGTTCATCACCGACGCGATGGACGCGGCCGGCATCGGCGACGGCCGCTACATGCTCGGCCCGCTGGAGGTCGAGGTCAGCGAGGGCGTGGCCCGGCTGGTGCACGGCGGTTCGATCGCCGGATCCACGCTGACCCTGGACCGCGCGTTCAAGCGGGCCGTGACGGTCGACGGGCTGCCGGTGCGCGACGCCGTCACCGCCCTGTCCGTCAACCCGGCCCGCCTGCTGGGCCTGTCCGACCGCATCGGCTCCCTGGAGCCCGGCAAGGACGCCGACCTGGTGCTGCTGGACGCGGACTTCGACCTCAAGGGCGTGCTGCGCCAGGGGGAATGGGTCGTCGCGCCCCAACTGCCCTGATCCGTCCATGCGTCGAGAGACGGTGACCGACCTCGCACTGGGCCGGCCGCCGTCTCTTTGGCATGATCGGGTCCCCGCCAACCGATGGCGCGACGGACTTCGAGGGAGGTCGGACCTGGTGATCCTCACGGTCACGCTGAACACCGCTCTCGACATCACCTACCGCGTACGGTCGCTGCGGCCGCACACCTCGCACCGCGTCTCCCAGGTCCTCGAACGGCCGGGCGGCAAAGGCGTGAACGTGGCCCGGGTCCTGGCCGCCCTCGGCCACGAGGTGACGGCCACCGGCTTCGCGGGCGGCGCCACCGGACTGGTGCTGCGCGAACGCCTCGCGCAGCACCCCGGAGTGACGGACGCGCTGGTGCCGGTCGCGGGGGCCACCCGGCGCACGGTCGCCGTCGTGGACGAGCGGACCGGCGACACCACCCAGCTCAACGAGCCCGGCCCGCAGATCACCCCGGCCGAGTGGGGCGCCTTCCAGGACCGGTACGCCGAACTGCTCGGCCGTGCCTCGGCGGTGGCGCTGTCCGGCAGTCTGCCGCCGGGCGTGCCGGTCGGCGCGTACGCGGGGCTGATACGCGCGGCCCGCGCCCATGCCGTCCCCGTGCTGCTGGACGCCGGCGGAGAGCCGCTGCGCCGCGGGGTGGCGGCCCGCCCCGACATCATCAAGCCGAACTCCGAGGAGCTGGCCGAGCTCACCGGCTCCCACGAGCCGTTGCGCGCCACCCAGGACGCCCGCCGCCGCGGCGCCCACGCGGTGGTCGCCTCCCTCGGCCCGGACGGCCTGCTCGCGGCCACCCCCGAGGGCCGCTGGCGCGCCACCCCGCCCGCCCGCGTCCACGGCAACCCGACCGGTGCGGGCGACTCGGTAGTGGCGGCCCTGCTGTCGGGCCTGGTGGAGCGACTGCCCTGGCCGGACCGCCTGGCCCGCGCGGCGGCCCTGTCGGCGGCGACGGTACGGGCGCCCGGCGCGGGCGAGTTCGACCCCGGGACCTATGCGGAGCTGCTGGAGCGGGTCGCGGTGACTGGGGTGGTCAGCGCGGCGTGAGAGGCCGGGCCCGGACGGGAGGTCCGAGGGCCTGTCAAACGCCGCGCGGCAGGCGCAAATCGTCAGACAGGCCTTAGCCCTTGACCTGGCCCTTCTTGATCCAGAGCTGGTCGATCAGGGCGTCGCACTTGTCGCCGGGCTGGCAGGAGATGGAGACCGTGTTGTGGCCCTTGTCGAGGGTGGGCCACACGAAGGTCGTGGTCCAGCCCTTGGAGAAGTCGCCGTCGTTGGTGTGCGTGTAGTTCTTCAGCGGCAGCTTGCTGCCGAACGGCTTGCCGTTGACGGTGACCGTCATCGCCTGGTCCTCGCCGACCACGCTGAAGTGCGCGAAGAGGGTGTAGGCCCCCTGCTCGGGAACGTTGTCGAACGTCCAGGTGACCGAGGACCCGACGCTGTTCAGGCCGCCCACGTAGGTGCCGCCGGCCGCCTGGGCGCCCTTGACGTCCGAGGCCTTGGCGGCGTTGCCGGCGAGCTGGAGGGCGGCGGCGTCCGTCTTCGGCAGTTCGCCGGCCGGTGCCGAGGCGCTGTTCGACGGGCTGGGGTTGCTGCTCTGGGACTGGGCCGGGGAGGCGTCCGCCTGGTTGCCCGACTTGTCGTCGTCCGTGTTGCCGTTGATCATCGCCACACCGATGCCGATGACGACCGCGGCGACCACCGCGATCGCGCCGATCAGCAGGCCCTTGGTGTTCGGGCCGCGGCGCCCGCCGCCACCGGCGGGCGGCATGGGCTGCCTGCTGGTCTGGGCGCCGCCGGGCAGCGTCTCGGGGGCCTGGTAGTGGGCGTTCGGCTGGCCGTAGGCACCCTGCTGCGGGACCGGGGGCTGCTGCTGGCCGTAGGGGGCCTGCGGCTGCGCGTACTGGCGCTCACCGACCGTGCGCACTCTGCTGACCGAGTTCGGATAGCCGTAGCCACCCGACGGCGGCTGGGCTCCTCGGGCCTGGCCGTCGGCGTACAGGTAGCCGAACGGGTCGTCGTCCTCGGGCGTGCTCGCGCCGTTGTCGCCGGGCGTCATCCCTTGGTACTCCTCAACAGGTGCGGGTGGATGCGATACGGGTGTGGAATGGCGAGCCTACCCGCTCCCACTGGGCCAAACGGGTGACTCGTATCGCATCACTTCACTGACCTGCGATTCATCCGGCACGCCGGTGCTGTTTGGGACGAGATCGTTTCTCTACGTACATCCGTTCGTCGGCGGACTTCAACACTTCGTCCGCCGTCATGCCGCAGTGCGCCCAGCCGATGCCGAAGCTCGCGCCCACCCGGACGGCCCGGCCCTCGGCGCGGATGGGCTGGATGATCTCGTTGCGCAGCCGTACGGCGAGGTCCTGGGCGTCGGCCTTGCCGAGGCCGTCGGCGAGGATCACGAACTCGTCGCCGCCGAGCCGGGCGACCGTGTCGCCGTCGCGCACCCCGCGGGTCAGCCGACGGGCGACCTCGATGAGCACCGCGTCACCCGCGTTGTGGCCGAACCTGTCGTTGATCGACTTGAAGCCGTCCAGGTCGCAGAAGAGGACCGCGAGGCCCTTGGCGCCGTCGTCGTGGCCGTCCTCGGGGGCGACGGTGTGGACGTGGTGGTCGTAGCCGTCGAACGCCTCCACGCCCTGCGCGAAGTCGAAGCCGTGCCCGGGCGGGGCGTCGAAGGCGGGGTGGCCGTAGGCCGCGTCCAGGGACTCCATGGCGCCGGCGTGGGACGGGCGGTGGCACAGGCGCGCGGAGAGCCGGGAGCGCAGCTCGGCGGAGTTCGGCAGTCCGGTGAGGGAGTCGTGGGAGGCGCGGTGGGCGAGCTGGAGCTCGCGGCGCTTGCGCTCCTCGATGTCCTCGACGTGGGTCAGCAGGAAGCGGGGCCCGTCGGCGGCGTCGGCGACCACGCTGTTGCGCAGGCTCACCCAGACGTAGCTGCCGTCGCGGCGGCCCAGCCGGAGCTCGGCCCGGCCGCCCTCGGCGGACGTCCGGAGCAGGGTGCCGATGTCCTCGGGGTGGACCAGGTCGGAGAAGGAGTAGCGGCGCATCGCGGAGGCGGGGCGGCCGAGCAGCCGGCACAGCGCGTCGTTGGTGCGCAGGATGCGGCCGTGCTGGTCGCCGCCCATCTCGGCGATGGCCATGCCGGAGGGCGCGTACTCGAAGGCCTGCCGGAAGCTCTCCTCGCTCGCCCTGAGCGCCTGCTGCTCGCGTTCGAGGCGGACCAGGGCGCGCTGCATGTTGGAACGCAGACGCGCGTTGCTGATCGCGATGGCGGCCTGGAAGGCGTACATCTGCAGGGCCTCGCGGCCCCAGGCGCCCGGGTGACGCCCGTTGCGCGGCCGGTCGACGGATATGACGCCGAGCAGCTCGCCGGAGGAGCCGCCGCCCTGTGCGCCGGGCGTGTACATCGGGGCGAAGAGGCGGTCGGAGGGGTGCCACTCGTCCTCGAAGCGCGGGGCGGGACCGTCGGTGTACCACTGCGGGACGTCGTCGTCGTCCAGCACCCAGCCCTCGGTGTGGGGTATGAACACGAGGTCGCCCCACTGCTCGCCCATGCCCAGCCGCCGGTCCCAGGAGTCGCGGGAGCCGACCCGGCCGGTGATCAGGGCCTCGGCGGCGGAGTTGCCGGAGAAGGCGGCGATGACGAGATCCCCGTCGGGGCGGACGAGATTGACGCACGCCAGCTCGTACCCGAGGGCGCTGACCGCGCCGTCGGCGACCGTCTGCAGTGTGTCCGCCAGGCTGCGCGCCGTGTTCATGTCGGCCATGACCTGGTGCAGCTGCCGCAGGGACGCAAGGCGGACATACGGTTCCGACTCGGTCTCCATGCTCGCCCTCCCCCCGAGACCTCGCAGCGAATCAAGGGCTGTGTCCGGCGCTTCCTTACAGTGCTTCCCGTCGTCTCTCAGTGGTCTTCAGCCACTGAATCACAGCGCGCTCCCCACTCGGTACACAGGGTCAACAATATCTGTCCCTTGTGACTCAAGTCACAGGGGAACGTGAACAATTGAGTGGAGTTTCTGCGTTTTCCCTGTGCGTTTACTGAACGCAAGCTTTGTCGTTGTGTGCACATGATGCACGAACCGTCACTCCGTGGTCCCCCGGTCCTAGGACCCGGCTGGGACCGGGGCCCGATGCGGCCCGTCCGGGGCGGAGATTAGCGTTCATGCCGTGCTGAACACCTCCTCCCCCACCGCCGCAGCAGTCACCGGGCATGCTGAGGGGGTGAGCAACGACGAGTTCCGGGCCGCCATGTCCCGGCTGGCCGCGGGCGTGGTCCTGGTGACCGCGCAGGAACCGCCGCTGGACCCCGACGACCCTGCCGCGCCTGCCGGCGAGGACGTCGGCATGACCGCCACCGCCTTCATGTCCGTCTCGCTGGACCCGCCGCTGGTGATGGTCAGCCTGCGCGAGGGCTCGCGCATGGACGACCTGCTCGACGAACAGCCGCTGTGGGCGGTCTCGGTGCTCGCCGAGAGCCAGCGCCACATCGCCGGCCGCTTCGCCATGAAGGGCCGGATCAGCGACCGCCTGCTCTTCCAGGACCTGCCGCGGGTGCGCGGCGAGGTCACCGGCGCCCCGCTGGTGGACGGCGCGCTGGCCACCCTGGAGTGCCGCACCGAGCAGCGGGTGCCGGCGGGCGACCACACCCTCGTCATCGGCCGGGTGCTGACCGCCCGGGCCCCGGGCGCCGAGGGCGGCCCGCTGATGTACTACCGCGGCCGTTACCGCCAGTTGGGCTGACGACCGCCGCGGCCGGGGGGGGGTACCTAGCCCCAGTCCCGCCCCGAGCGGCCGCGCTTGCGCTCCGAGCGCTGCTTCTTCTCACGCAGCCGGCGCTCGTTGATGCCGCGGGGGATGCGGGTGGGGCGGCGGGGCTTGGGCGGGGGCGCGGTGGCCTCGGCGAGGAGGGCGGCGAGGCGTACGGCGGCGGCCTCGCGGTTGCGCCACTGGGAGCGGTGCTCGGAGGACCGTACGACGACCACGCCGTCCACCAGCCGACCGGCCAGCCGGCGCAGCGCCCGCTCCTTCCACACCGGCGGCAGCGCCTCGGTGCGCGCCAGGTCGAAGCGCAGCTCGACCTGCGAGTCGCTGGTGTTGACGTGCTGCCCGCCCGGCCCCGAGGACCTGGAGAAACGCCACATCAGCTCGGCCTCGGGCAGCGAGACCGAACCGCGGATGACATGGGGACCGGACATGCCTTCCATGTTCCCGGCCCGGCCGGTCCCACGTCACCCGGTTTTCGCCGGTGACGGCCACATGGGTAAAAAAGGTAAAGGGACCCGGAACCACCGGTACCCCCCTCGACGTTCTCCCCGGTGACGGTAGCTTCGTCGGCACAGATGCGCACGAATAACTAGGGAAGGGACTCCCAATCATGGCTGTAAGCCTGTCCAAGGGTGGCAACGTCTCGCTCACCAAGGAGGCTCCGGGCCTGACCGCCGTCACCGTGGGCCTCGGCTGGGACGTCCGCACCACCACCGGCACGGACTTCGACCTGGACGCCTCCGCCATCGCGGTCAACACGCAGGGCAAGGTCTACTCGGACGCCCACTTCGTCTTCTTCAACAACAAGCAGACGCCGGACAACTCCATCGTCCACACCGGTGACAACCGCACCGGCGAGGGCGCCGGCGACGACGAGGCGATCAACGTCAACCTGGCCGCGCTCCCGGCCGACGTCGACAAGATCGTCTTCCCGGTCTCCATCTACGACGCCGAGAACCGCGGCCAGAACTTCGGCCAGGTCCGCAACGCCTACATCCGCATCGTCAACCAGGCCGGCGGCGCCGAGATCGCCCGCTACGACCTCTCCGAGGACGCCGCCACCGAGACGGCCATGGTCTTCGGCGAGCTGTACCGCAACGGCGCGGAGTGGAAGTTCCGCGCGGTCGGCCAGGGTTACGCCTCGGGCCTGGTGGGCATCGCCCAGGACTTCGGTGTGAACGTCTGACGCACGGCGCGCCGAGCGGAAGCCCCCTGTCCCCGGCCCGGCCCGCGGGCAGGGGGCTTCCCCGCGCCCGCCCGCGGGCACCCGGGAATCCGGCGGAGACGCCGGCACCCCGCGCGATACGTTGCCCGCGTGATCCTCGAACCCCTCGCCCTCACCGCCGATCATGACCTCCCCGCCCCGCTGCTCACCGAGCTGACGGCGCTCTACGCCTCCAACCGCGCCTTCCACGCGCTCAGCGGCGACTTCCCCGACCCGGACGACGTCCGGAGCGAGCAGGTGGCGGCGGCGCTGGCCGACGAACTGGCCCAGCCGGACGCCGAGGTGCTGCTGGCCCGGTCCGAGGGACGTCTGGTCGCGGTCGTGATCACGCTGACCCACCACCCCGACCCGGCCGACCCCGACCCGTGGATCGGGCTGCTGATGGTGGACGCGGCCGAACAGGGCAAGGGCCATGGCCGCCGGGTCGCCACGGCGGTCGAGGAGCGCTTCCGGGCCGCCGGCCGCCGGGCCCTGCGCCTGGCCGTCCTGGACAACAACCCCGAAGCGCTGGCCTTCTGGACCGCCCTCGGCTACGAGGTCGTCGACCACCGCCCCGACCACGCCCTCGGCCGCCCCTGCGCCGTGCTGCGCAAGGTGCTGCGGACACCCCGGCAGGCCGCCCGGGTCGCCGTCGTGGACCCGGACGGCGCGGTGCTGCTCTTCCGGTACGACAACGTCGAGGTCGGCGTCCACTGGGCGCTGCCGGGCGGCGGCCTGGAGCCGGGCGAGACCCCCCGCGAGGGCGCCCTGCGGGAACTGGCCGAGGAGACCGGCTGGACCGACCTGCTGCCGGGCCCGCTGCTGTGCACCTGGGAGCACGACTTCACGCACACGGGCGTGCCCGTCCACCAGCACGAGCACGTCTACGTCACCCACGGTCCGCGCCGGGAGCCGGGCGGCCCCGGTCTGGCCGCCGCGCACGCCGCCGACGGCATCCTCACCTGGCGCTGGTGGAACAGGCCGGAACTGGCCGAGGAGCCGGAGCCGGTCTGGCCGCCCGGCCTCGCCCGGCTGCTGGACGAGTGGGAGGGCTGAGGGCGCGGTGGACCGGCCGGCCCGCGAGGTGTGACGCCTGAGGCCTCAAATCCGCTGTGGAATTGACGAGTTGAGTACTCGGCACCCGTCCGGATAACGGTTCCGGAGAAACGTTATTTGGAAACGAACACGTAAAGTCTTGTCGGCGCTCTGTCAAATCGGGGCTTACCGGTGTCACTCTCTCCGCACCCGCCGCAGTTGTACGTCCCCTGTGCCCCAACTGTGTCTCCGGCCCCACCGGAGGCCAGCCATAAGGAGATCGAGTGACTCAGCACCCCAGCGCCTCCCGCAGGACCGCCGTGCGCGCCGCCGCGCTGGCCGGCTCGGCGGCGATGGTCGTCCTCGCGCTGCAGAACGGCTCCGCCACCGCCGCCCCCACGCACACCCCCGGCGCCACGGCCGTCCCGCTCAGCGCCCCGGCCCGTGCCGCCGCCATCGAGACGGCCCAGCGGCACGCCGGTACCGCGGCCCACGAGCTCGGGCTCGGCGCGAAGGAGAAGCTGGTCGTCCGGGACGTGGTCAAGGACGCGAACGGCACCGTCCACACCCGTTACGAGCGGACGTACGCGGGTCTTCCCGTGCTCGGCGGTGACCTGGTCACCCACGTGGCGAAGAACGGCTCGCTCGAGGGCGTCAGCAAGGCGGCCAAGGCCCGCATATCCGTGCCGACCACCACGGCCGCCGTCTCCGCCACGAGCGCGAAGAAGACCGCCCTCAAGGCCGCGGACACCGCGAAGGCCACCGCGTCGTCCTCCCGCAAGGTGGTCTGGGCGGCCGGCGCCAAGCCGGTCCTCGCCTACGAGTCCGTCGTCAAGGGCGTCCAGCACGACGGCACCCCGAGCGAACTGCACGTCGTCACGGACGCGCGGACCGGCAAGAAGATCTACTCCTACGAGGCGATCGACACCGGCACGGGCACCAGCCAGTACAGCGGCACGGTCACCATCGGCACCACCGCCTCCGCCTCCGGCGGCTACGACCTGATCGACGGCGGCCGCGGCGGTCACAAGACCTACGACCTGAACGGCGGCACCAGCGGCACCGGCACCCTCTTCCACGACGCCGACGACGTCTGGGGCAACGGTACCGTCTCCAACCGCCAGACCGCGGCCGTGGACGCCGCCTACGGCGCCGCCGTCACCTGGGACTTCTACAAGGCCGCCTTCAACCGCAACGGCATCGCGGGCGACGGCAGGGCCGCCTACTCCCGCGTCCACTACGGCAACGCCTACGTCAACGCCTTCTGGGACGACAGCTGCTTCTGCATGACCTACGGCGACGGCTCCGGCAACGCGGACCCGCTGACCTCGCTCGACGTGGCCGGCCACGAGATGAGCCACGGTCTGACCGCGGCCACGGCCAAGCTCAACTACCGGGGCGAGTCCGGCGGTCTGAACGAGGCCACCAGCGACATCATGGGCACCTCGGTGGAGTTCTTCGCGAACAACTCCTCCGACCCCGGTGACTACCTCATCGGCGAGAAGATCGACATCAACGGCAACGGCACCCCGCTGCGCTACATGGACAAGCCCAGCAAGGACGGCGGCTCCGCCGACTACTGGTCGAAGTCCGTCGGCCGTCTGGACGTGCACTACTCGTCCGGTGTCGCCAACCACTTCTTCTACCTGCTGTCCGAGGGCAGCGGCGCGAAGACGGTCAACGGGGTGTCCTACAACTCCCCGACGTACGACGGTTCCACGGTCACCGGGATCGGCCGGGACAAGGCGATCCAGATCTGGTACAAGGCCCTGAGCACGTACTTCACCTCGACCACCAACTACGCGGGCGCCCGCACCGGCACCCTGCAGGCGGCGGCCGCCCTGTACGGCTCGGGCAGCGCGGAGTACAACGCGGTGGCGGCGGCCTGGAAGGCCGTCAACGTCAACTAGTCCCGCGCGGCGGGTCCCAGGCAGCCGGGCCGTCCGTCACGGGCGGTCCGGTTTGCCGTCTCCGTAGAGCCAGTCCCGCCAGATCTCACCGAAGTCCTTGTCCGGGGCCTTCCGCTCCACGAACGCGGTGAACCGGGCGGTGTCGGCGGTGCCGTGGCGGTGCGCGGCGGCCCAGCCCTGGAGGATGTCGTAGAAGGTGTCGTCGCCGACCTTCCGGCGGATCTTCTGCAGCACCATCGCGCCGCGCTCGTAGACCGGGGTCCCGGAGACCTGCGCGGCGCCGGCGGGCCTCGCCGGCGGGAACTCCCAGACCGCGTCGTCGTCGCCGTCGTACAGGTCGTCGAAGGTCTGCTGGGCGCTCTTGCCGCCGTGGTCCTCCTGGTACAGCCACTCCGCGTACGTCGCGAAGCCCTCGTTGAGCCACATGTCCCGCCAGCTCCTCGGGGTGACCGAGTCGCCGTACCACTGGTGGGCGAGTTCGTGGACGAGCGTGCCGGTGTCGGGGGCGCCGGGGAAGACGGGGCGGGTCTGGGTCTCCAGGGCGTACTGGGCGTCGCCCGGGCGGTCGACGACCGCCCCGGCGGAGGAGAAGGGGTACGGCCCGAAGTTGTACTCCTCCCACGCGAGGATCTCCGGGATCTTCGCCAGCACGTCCTTGCTCGCCTTCGCCTGCCCGGGGTCGACGGCGGTGAGGACCGGCAGGCCGTGCGGCCCGGTGGTGCGGCCGATGTCGTAGTGGCCGACGGCGACGGTGGCCACGTAGCTCGCCATCGGCTCGGCGGTGTGCCAGGAGTACGTCGTCCGGCCGCCCTTGCTGGTACGGCCGGTCAGCTCCCCGTTGGAGACGGCCTGCAGGCCGTCGGGGACGGTGACCGTGATGTCGTACGCCGCCTTGTCCGAGGGGTGGTGGTTGCCGGGGAACCACGCCATCGAGCCGACCGGCTCGCCCAGGCCGAGCGCGCCGTCGGCAGTGGGCAGCCAGCCCTCCTTGGACCCGTCGGGGTCGGTGAGGGTCCGCGGGGTGCCGGAGTAGCGGACGGTGGCGGTGAAGGTCTCGCCGTCGCGGAGGTCGTCGTGGGGGCGGACGGTGAGTTCCTGGCCGGCGCGGTTCCAGCGGGCCTCCTCACCCTCGACGGTGACCGAGCCGACGTCCAGTCCGTCGAGGTCGAGGTCGAAGGCGGTCAGGTCCTGGGTGGCGCGGGCGGTGATCACGGCCCTGCCGGTGAGCCGGCGGGTGTCCGGGGTGTAGTCGAGGGTCAGGGCGTAGTGGGTGACGTCGTAGCCGCCGTTGCCCGCCTTCGGGAAGTAGGGGTCGTGCACGCCCGAGCCGCCCGGGGTGCCGCGGACACCGCCGTCGCACGCGGTGCCGGTGAGCGCGAGCGCGAGGAGGGCCGCGACGGCCGGGACAAGGCGTGCGGATCTGGACATGTCAGTGATCCTACGGCGGCGGCGCGGACCGGAGCGGGGGTGCCGTGGCGGGGCGTGACACCATCTCCTGCGTGCTCGACATCGGCTACGCCCTCTCCAACCGCTTCCCGGACCCGCCGCAGACCGACTACCGCCACGCGGACGTCCACACGCTGCGACACGACCTGTTCTGCGGGGACGTCTATCTCGCGGACACGAAGTCGGACCGGGAGCTGTCCACAGCCTGGGGATGGGTGCCGGTGCTGGACTTCGCGTGGGCGCTGTGCGACATCGTGGAGCGGCTGGACCGGGACCCGATGGGCTCGCGTGCCTCCCGTCCCCAGCACGCGGAACTGGACTTCACCGAGTCCACCGACCGGATGCTCTTCGAGCGCCGTTTCGGCTGGGTGGACATCGAGGCCGACTGGATGCCCGCCGAGGAGGCCCCGCTGACCTTCTCCCACGCCGAACTGCGCCGGGAGTCGCGCGACTTCCTGCACGACCTGATCGCCGACCTCGGCGATCTGCACGAGGACCTGGCGGAGAACCCGGCGATCTGGACCCTGCAGGCCCGCTTCCCCCGCGTGTCCTGAGCCCTCAGTCCTCCACCCTGATCCCCAGCTCGCCCGCGAGCACCGGAGCCAGGTCCAGCAGCTGCCCCGTGCTGATCACCGCCCCCGCCAGCCGGTCCAGGCCCCGGACGATCTCCAGCGGGGCGGCCCCGCGCAGGTCGACGTCCCTCAGCGTCGCGCCGCCGAAGTCCGCCTCCTTCAGGGCGCAGCCGGTGAACTCCACCCGCTCCAGACGGGCCCCGGCGAAGTCCGGCTCGACCAGGACGCAGGAGTCGAAGACCACGTCCCTGAGCCGGGCCTCGCGCAGGTTCAGGAAGTCGATCTTGCCGCCGCGGATCACGACCCGCTCCAGCACGGCACCGTGCAGCTGGGTGCCGCCGAGCCGGGGGTCGAGCAGCTCCACGTCCCGGAACGAGGCCTCGGCGAGGTCCGTGCCGACACCCCGCAGGCCGCGCAGGACCGAGTCCAGCACGCGCGCCCGGCGCAGTACCGCCTCGTCCACCGCGCAGTCCGTCAGCGCGCAGTCCATGAAGCGGGCGCCGGCGCCGTCCTGCCCGGTGAGGTCCGCCGCCCTGAACTCGAGACCGTCGTAGTCCCCGTCCGGCTCCAGTCCGCCGCCGTTCCAGGGCTCCAGAGGCGGCAGCCGCACTTCCGGCCGCCGTGCGCCCTTCACCCGTGTGCCGTCCGCGCCCGTCGCTCTCCTCGCCATGTCCCCCATGCTGCACCGCGCCACTGACAATCGGGCTGACCTGCGGGAACCGGTACCGCGCGGCGGGTCGCGGCACAAGCGGATGCGATGCACACCGATTCATGGTGTTCTGACCAGATGGATATCGGCCGAAAGGGTGAGGCCCCGCCGGCGTCCGCCGGCGCCGCACAAGCCGATCCCCACCGCTGGTGGGGCCTGGTCGTCATCGCCCTCGCCCAGCTGATGGTGGTGCTGGACGCGACGATCGTGAACATCGCGCTGCCCTCCGCCCAGCACGACCTGAACATGTCCGACGCCGACCGGCAGTGGGTGATCACCGCCTACACGCTGGCCTTCGGCGGGCTCCTGCTGCTGGGCGGCCGGGTCGCCGACCTCGTGGGCCGAAAACGCACCTTCGTCGTCGGGCTCGTCGGCTTCGCGGCCGCCTCCGCGCTCGGCGGCGCGGCCACCAGCTCCGGCATGCTCTTCGGCGCCCGCGCCCTCCAGGGCGTCTTCGCCGCCCTGCTCGCCCCCTCCGCGCTGAGCCTGCTGACCACGACCTTCACCGACCCGCGCGAGCGGGGCCGGGCCTTCGGCATCTACGGCGCCCTGGCCGGCAGCGGCTCGGCCATCGGGTTCATCGTCGGCGGCCTGCTCACCGAGTACCTGAACTGGCGCTGGTGCCTGTACGTCAACGTGCCCATCGCCGTCGTCGCGGTGCTCGGCGCCTTCGCCCTGCTGCACGACCGCCCGGGCCACCGCGAGGCCCGGCTCGACGTGCCCGGCGTACTGCTCGGCTGCGGCGGGCTCGTCGCGATCGTCTACGGCTTCGCCGAGGCCGAGCCGCGCGGCTGGACCGACCCGCTGGTGATCGCCCTGTTCGCGTCCGGCGCGGTGCTGCTCGCGGTGTTCGTCTGGTGGCAGACCCGGGCACCGAGCCCGCTGCTCCCGCTGCACATCGTCCGGGACCGCAACCGCGCCGGCTGCTTCCTGACCATGATGCTCGCGGTGATCGGCATGTTCGGGCTGTTCCTGTTCATGACCTACTACCTGCAGGTCATCCTCGGCTACTCGCCGGTCCGGGCGGGCCTCGCGTTCCTGCCGCTGACCGCCGCGATCATCATCGGCTCCACCCAGATCTCGGCCCGGCTGCTGCAGCGGGTGGCCCCGCGCATGCTCATGGTGCCCGGCATGCTGCTGGCCGCGTCCGGGCTGCTGCTCCTGACCCGGATGACCGTCGGCTCCTCCTACACCGGCGAGATCCTGCCCGCGCTCATCCTCATGGGCCTCGGCATGGGCCTGACCTTCATGCCGGTGTTCGCCACCGCCACCGCCGGTGTGGCCCCGCGCGACGCCGGCGTCACCTCCGCGACCGTCAACACCTCCCAGCAGGTGGGCGGCTCGATCGGCACGGCCCTGCTCAACACGATCGCCACCACCAGCAGCGCCGCCTACATCACCGCCCACCTGCGCGGTCCCGCCACCAAGGCCGCCGTCGTCCCCGCGGGCGTGGTGCACGGCTACACGGTGGCGATCTGGTGGGCGGCGGGCGTGATGCTGCTGGCCGGGCTGGTGGCGGGTCTGATGGTGACCGCCCGGGCCCCGGGCCACGGGGCACCGGCCGAGACACCGGTGCCGGAGTCAGTGGGCTGAGCGGCCCAGTTCCGCCAGCGGCCCGTCGGTGAGCCGGTACACCGTCCACTCGTCCTGCGGGCGCGCGCCGAGGGCCTCGTAGAAGCCGATCGCGGGCCGGTTCCAGTCGAGCACCGACCACTCCAGGCGCTCGTAGCCGCGCTCGACGCAGATGCGCGCCAGCTCGGTCAGCAGCGCCCGGCCGTGCCCGCCGCCCCGGGCGGAGGGACGGACGTAGAGGTCCTCCAGGTGGATGCCGTGCACACCGCGCCAGGTGGAGAAGTTCAGGAACCACAGGGCGAAGCCGACGCTCTCCCCGGTTCCGTCGTCCACGGCCATGTGCGCGAACGCCGCAGGCCGCTCCCCGAACAGCGCCTCGCGCAAATGCTCCTCGGTCGCCCGCGCCTCCTGCGGGGCCTTCTCGTACTCGGCCAGCTCACGGATCAGGGCGTGGACGACGGGGACGTCGGCGGGGGTCGCGGAGCGAATCATGAGGGTGAGGCTAACCGGGCGCGTCCGGCCCGGTCACGCCGGTCAGCTCCGGCCCGCCACCCGGTCGGCCACCCGTGCCAGCCGGGAGGAACCGGCGCCCGGGCGGAGCAGTTCGCGCCGGTCGGCGGCGCGGTAGGTGGCGTACATGCCGTGCACGCCGAGCCAGCGGAAGGGTTCCGGCTCCCACCTGCGGACCTTGTGGTTCACCCAGGGCAGCTCCGTCAGCCCGGTGCGGCCGGCCTGGCCCGAGTCCTGCTGCACGAGGTCGCGCAGGGTGCGGGCGGCCAGGTTGGCGGTGGCGACGCCCGAGCCGACGTAGCCGCCCGCCCAGCCGAGCCCGGTGGCCCGGTCCAGGGTGACCGTGGCACACCAGTCGCGCGGGACGCCGAGCACACCGGACCAGGCGTGCTCGACGCGCACACCCGCGAGGGCCGGGAAGAAGCGGGTCAGGATCTCCCGCAGGGCCTCGACCGTCGCGTCCTGGGTGCGGCCGTCGTTGTCGGTGCGCGAGCCGAAGCGGTACGGCACCCCGCGCCCGCCCAGCGCGATCCGGCCGTCGGCGGTGCGCTGCGCGTACATGTAGGCGTGCGCCATGTCGCCCAGCGTCTCGCGGCCGTCCCAGCCGATCGCCGCCCACTGCTCGTCGGTGAGCGGCTCGGTGGCGATCATCGAGGAGTTCATCGGCAGCCACGTCCGCCGCTGGCCCCTGAGCGAGGCGGTGAAGCCCTCCGTGCAGCGCAGCACGTAGGACGCACGGACCGTGCCGTACGGGGTCACGGCGTGCTTGGGCCGGATCTCGGTGACCGGGGTCGACTCGTGGATGACCACCCCCAGCGCCTCGGCGGCCGCCGCGAGCCCCTTGACCAGCTTCACCGGGTGCAGCCGGGCGCCGTGCGGGGTCCAGCTCGAACCCACCGCGCCGGCCACCCGGATCCGCTCGGCCGTCTGCCGGGCCCCGTACAGCTCGCGGTCCTTCTCGCCGTACGACAGCTCGTGCTCGTGGAAGGCCCGCAGCCGCGCCAGCTGGGCGGGGGTGGTCGCCACTTCCAGCACCCCGCCCTTGTGGACACCGGCGTCGATGCCCTCCGCCTCGGTGACGGCGACCACCTCGGCCACGGTGTCGTTCATCGCCCGCTGCAGGCGTACGGCGGCCTCGTGCCCGTGCAGCTTCGCGTACCGGTCGCGGCCCGCGATCCCGTTGTAGAGCCAGCCGCCGTTGCGGCCGGAGGCGCCGTATCCGCAGAACTTCTGCTCCAGGACGGTGATCCGCAGGAAGGGGGCGGCCTTCTTCAGGTAGTACGCGGTCCACAGCCCCGTGTAGCCGCCGCCGACGACGACGACGTCGGCCGAGGCGTCCCCGGACAGCGGCTCCCGCACCGCGGGGAGGCCGTCGTCCGCGTACCAGAAGGAGATCCCACCGTTGACGACACTGGTTGCCGAGCTGCTCATGGCCGGGACGTTAACCCCTGGGAGCGGCCGGTGTCTCCTTCGGATTCCGTGCTTCTCCGCGGCGCTCGTCCCCGGTCCCCGACCAGCGGGCGGCACGCGAGACCGACCAGGACGGACAGGAAGTGCCCGACGTCGGTGAAGGTACGGCTCGCGACCAGCGGCACGGTGTAGAAGGCGAGCAGCCCCGCGAGGTACAGGTACCGCCAGGGCGCCGCGATCCGGTAGGTGAGCAGGGCCATCACCCCGGCCAGCGCGTAACTCACGCCGATGTCGAGGGAGTTGACGGCCGAGTTCGGGGCGTGGCCGTCGTGGATCGCCTGCAGCAGGGCCAGCTCGCTGATCAGCGTGGCGAGCACGTGCGCGGCGACGCACACCGCGAGCCAGCGCAGGGTGCCGAGCCAGCGCTCGGCCTGGGCGTGGAAGACGGTGTACAGCGCGGCGTACGGCAGCCAGTGCCCGCTGTCGATCCACATCGCGCTGGTGATCAGCACCCGCACGGGGTTCTGCGACAGCTCGTGGATGTTGGTCGAGCGCTGCCGCAGGAAGTCCTGCTCGAACGCCGGTGACATGTGGTGCAGGGCGACGGTGGTGAAGAACAGGATCGTCAGCCAGACGTAGGTGCCCGGGGCGCTGCGCACATAGGCCGCGGCCGCCCGGAGCCCTCGCCGTGCGCGGATGACCCGGTTCACAACCGACAGTATGGTCGCCGGCCGGTTCGGGGCGCCTGGTGAGCCCGGGTACCGGTCCCGTCCGGCCCGGCGGTGGACCGCCCCCGCCGCTTCGCCCGATGGGCCGTCCGGGTGACGCCGCGGGGCGGTGACCCGCGAGGCCGAACGGGTCGCCGCGGGCCCCGGACCAGCGGCCGCCACGCCCGGTTCCGGTCCGCCGCCCGCACCGCTCCTGACACGCCGCCGGATGGCCTATACGGCCATATAAGGATAAAACAGCCATACCGTACGCGATATGAAGAGATGCCACATCGCATATCTCGCGTGCACCGCCGCCCTCGTCGGCACCGCCCTCGGCGCCGCCCCCGCGGTGGCCGCCCACTCGACCCTGGTGGTCCGCCCCGGCGAGTCGATCCAGAAGGCGGTCGACGCCGCCAGGGCCGGCGACACCGTTCTCGTGCTGGCCGGCACCTACCACGAGAGCGTGACGATCCGCACCGCCCACGTGACCCTGCGGGGCGTGGGTTCCGGGACGGTCATCGAGCCCGCCAAGAAGGCCAAGAAGGCCAAGAAGAAGGCCGCCGGGGCGAGCACCGGGAAGGCCGCGAAGAAGGCCACGAAGAAGTCTTCGAAGAAGGCCTCCCCGAAGCCCGCCAAGAAGGTCGCGAAGAGCTGCGCCGAGGGCGGCAACGGCATCTGTGTGCTCGGCACCAAGACGAAGGACGTCAAGGGCGTCACCGTCGCCGACCTGAAGGTGACCAAGTTCAGCCGCACCGGGGTGTTCGGCATGGCCACCGACGGACTGACCGTGCGCGGGGTGAACGCCGCGAACAACGGCGTCTGGGGCATCGCCGAGGAGCGGTCGGTGCGCAGCCTGCTGCGGGACAACTACGCGCACGGCAACGGTGACGCGGGCGTGTTCCTCGCCAACACCATCCAGGAGGAGGCCGGCGCCTACGACGCCAAGCAGACCCTGGTGTCGCACAACCGGCTGGAGGGCAACCGGATCGGCGTCACCGTACGCCGGCTGCGGAACCTGACCGTCGCCCGCAACTACGTCTCCGGCAACTGCGCCGGGGTGTTCGTCGTCGGTGACGAGAACAAGCCCAAGGCCGGTCACCTGGACGTCACCGCCAACCAGGTCGTCGCGAACAACAAGTCCTGCGCGAAGACCGAGCGGCTGCCCGCCCTGAAGGGCTCCGGCATCGTCCTGACGGGCACCGAGCAGGCCCGGGTGTCCCGCAACTGGGTCGCCGGCAACTCCGGCAAGTCCCCGCTGTCCGGCGGCATCGTCCTGTTCAAGAGCTTCGTGGGCGTGGCCGGCACGAACAACCGCGTCGACGGCAACGTCCTCTCGGAGAACTCCCCCGCCGACCTGGTGAGCACCGAGACCGGCAAGACCAACTCCTTCGAGCGCAACTCCTGCCGGGCTTCGAAGCCCGCGGGCCTGTGCTGACCGCACGGGCGCTGCCACTGCTGGACCGACGAAGGCCACGGAAAGAGAGAGGGCGGCAGATGACGTCCGCTGAAACAGCACCACCGCCTCCCATGCGGCTGCGCGAACTCGTGTTCGGCGCGGCCTGTGCCGCCGCCGTCCGCGCCGCCGCCCGGCTGGGCGTCGCCGACGCCCTCGACGACACACCGATGACCGCCGAGGACCTCGCCGCGGCGGTCAAGACCGAACCCAAGCCGCTGCGCCGGCTGCTGCGGGCCCTGTCCTGCTACGACGTCTTCACCGAGCGGCCGGACGGCACCTTCGCGCACACCGGGATGTCCCGGCTGCTGCGCGAGGACGACCCCAACAGCCTGCGCGCCATCGCCCTGTGGTGCACGGAGCCGTGGACCTGGGACGCCTGGCCCAAGCTGGACGAGGCCGTGCGCACCGGCGACAACGTCGTGGAGGGCCTGTACGGCAAGGAGTTCTTCACCTACCTCAACGAGGACGCCCCGGAGTCCGCGGACGTCTTCAACCGCGCCATGACCCGCTCCAGCGAGCAGTCCGCGCGCGAGGTGGCGGCCCTGCTCGACCTGTCCGGGGCCAAGTCGGTCGCGGACATCGGCGGCGGCCAGGGGCACGTCGTGGCCTGCCTGCTGGACAAGTACCCGGCGATGCGCGGCAGCCTGCTCGACCTGCCCCGGGTGGTGGAGAACGCCCTGCCGCGGCTGCGCGAGGGCGGCGACCTCGCCGACCGCGCGCGGATCGTGCCCGGCGACGTCCGGGACGCCATCCCGGTCCAGGCCGACGTCTACATCATCAAGAACATCCTGGAGTGGGACGACGAGAGCACGTCCCGCACGCTGCGCAACGTCGTCGAGGCGGGCGGCCCGGGCACCCGGGTCGTCGTCATCGAGAACCTGGTGGACGACACCCCCTCGATGCGCTTCAGCACCGCGATGGACCTGCTGCTGCTCCTCAACGTCGGCGGGGCCAAGCACACCACCGACTCCATGGTGGGCCGGCTGACCTCGGCGGGCCTGAAGGTGGGCGACATCCGCCCGGTCAACCCGTACCTGCACGCGTTCGACTGCCACGTGCCCGCTTGACGGACACGACGGCACAGGCCACCGGCCGCCGGGCCCGCGACGCTGCGGGCCCGGCGGCCGGTGGCCGTCCGGGGGTGCCGTACGGCTCAGTCGCGCTCCCAGACGTAGAAGCGCTGTGCCATCGCGTCCTTGGGGGACCGCCAGGTCTCCGGGTCGTACGCGCTGACGTACGCCGTCAGGCGCTCGCTGATGTCACGGAACTCGGGGTGGCCGGTCACCTTGGCGATGGCGGGCCCGGGGTCGCGCTCGGACTCGACGAGGTGCATGTACACGTCGCCGAACTGGAAGAGGCTGCGCCGCACCACACCGACGAGGTGGGGCAGCTCTCCCCGGTCGGACTCCTCGAACACCTTGGCGATGTCCGGGGCGGAGCCCGGGGCCATGCGCGCGACGATCAGTGCCTGGTGCATGGTCTCGGTCCTTCCTCCGGCTAGTCGGCCAGGGCGGGCGCGGGGCGCCGTCCGGCGGCCGCCTTCTCGATCTTCTCCCGGATGAGGGCCATCTGGACCTTGGAGTTCCGGTTGATGTTGTCGGTCATCCAGTCGTCGTCGACCGGGGCGTCCGGCTTCATCGCGAAGTCCTGCGTCCAGACCATCCGGGTGCCGGCCGGGACCTCCTCGTACTCCCAGAGGATGTCCATGTGGGCGAACGGGCCGGTCTCGACCCGGCGGGCCTTCACGGTGCGGGTCTTGCGGTCGGGCTCGCGCTCGGAGACCCAGCTCCAGACGGTGCCGTTCTCGTCCGGGTGCATGGTCAGCCGGAACGTCGTCTTCCGCCCCTCCTGGGAGAGGATCTCGACGGACGCGTACTCGCTGAAGAGCTGCGGCCACTTCTCCAGGTCGTTGGTCATGTCCCAGACCAGGTCGAGCGGCGCGGCGACGGTGATCTCGTTCTGGGTGTGTCCTGCCATCTCAGGCTCCTGCCATCAAGGTGCTGTTGACGAGGTTGAGGAACTGCTGGGGTGTCTTGCAGCGCTCCGCGTCGACCGGCATCGGGGTGCCGTGCGTGTTCTCCAGCTCGCCGACGATGCCGAGCAGGCCGAGCGAGTCGACGCCGAGGACGTCGAAGCCGGTGTCCGGCATGTCCTGGAGCTGCTGCGGGCTGACGGTGACCCCGGCAGCCTTCTTCATCAGCGCGGCGAGTTCTTCCACGGTGATCTGAGGCATTGCTCTCCTCCTTTGCTGTCCTCACTGTCCGGCGCCGTGCCGGAGCACGAGCGCCGAGTTCGACCCCATGAGTCCGCGGCTGAGCACCAGCGCCGTACGCAGCTCGGCGACGCGGGCGCGGCCGGTCACGAGGTCGAGGTCGTGGCAGACGTCGGCGACGTTGGGGGTGGGTGGGATCAGGCCGTGCTCCATCGCGAGCACCGCCGCGGCGGTGTCCAGCACCGGGGCCGCGCAGTAGCCCCGGCCGATGCCGGTCTTCGGCGCGGTGACCGGGACCCGGGTGCCGTGCGCGCCGAGGGCGTCGGCGAGCGCGAGGGCCTCGGCCCGGTCCGCCTCCGGCACCCCGAGGGCGTCGGCGAAGACGACGTCGACCTCCTCGGGAGCACAGCCGGCCTCGTCCAGCGCCAGCCGGACGGCCTGCGCCAGACCGTCCCGGGACCGGTCCCAGCGGGAGGCACCGGTGAAGGTCGCCGCGTGGCCCGCGACGTAGGCCCGCACGTCCGCGCCGCGCTCGCGGGCCGACGTCTCCGCCTCCACCACGAGCATGGCGCCGCCCTCGGCCGGCACGAAGCCGCAGGCGGTCTCCGTGAACGGGCGGTAGGCGCGGGACGGGTCGGTCTCGGTGCTCAGCTCCTCGTAACCGAGCTGGCAGACCACCGAGTACGGCGCCAGCGGCGCCTCGGTGGAACCGGCCACCATCACGTCGGTGCCGCGCCGCACCGCCCGGGCGGCGTGCGCGAGGGCGTCCAGACCGCCCGCCTCGTCGGAGGCGACGACCGAGCAGGGGCCCTTGAACTTCCGGCGGATGGAGATCTGGCCGGTGCTCGCGGCGTAGAACCAGGCGATGGACTGGTACGGGCCGACGAACCGGCTGCCCTTGCCCCAGAGCTGCTGGAGCTCGCGCTGGCCGAACTCACCGCCGCCGGAACCGGCCGCGGTGACCACCCCGATGGAGTACGGCTCCCCGGAGGTGTCGGCCTGGCCCAGCCGGGCGTCCTCCAGCGCGAAGTCGGCGGCGGCCAGGGCGAAGTGGGTGAACCGGTCGGTCTGGACGAGGAACCGCTCGTCGATGGTCGCCGCCGGTTCGAAGCCGCGGACCTCGCCGGCCACCTTCAGCGGAAGGTGCTCACAGCCCTCGCGGGTGACCCGGTCGAGGACGCTGAGGCCTTCCTGGGTGGCCTTCCAGAACGTGTCGGTGCTGGTTCCGTTGGGCGCGACCACCCCGATGCCGGTGACGGCCGCGCGCCGTTCATGCGGAGCACTCATCGTGTCCTCACTCCCTGGAACGGGTCAGGACCACCGCGGACTGGAAGCCGCCGAACCCGCTGCCCACGGACAGGACGCTGTTCAGCTTCCGGTCGCGGGCGACGCGCGGGACGTAGTCCAGGTCGCACTCGGGGTCGGGGATCTCGTAGTTCGCGGTCGGGGGTACGACCTGCTTGGCGAGGGCCAGCACACACGCGACCACCTCGATCGCCCCGATCGCCCCGAGGGAGTGCCCCACCATCGACTTGATGGAGCTCATGGGGGTGTCGTAGGCGTGGTGGCCGAGCGCCCGCTTCACGGCCGCCGTCTCGTGGCGGTCGTTCTGCCGGGTGCCGGAGCCGTGGGCGTTGACGTAGTCGATCGCCGTGGGGTCCAGCCGGGCGTGGCCGAGGGCCATGTCGATCGCCCGGGCCATCTCCAGGCCCTCGCTGGTCAGGCCGGTCATGTGATAGGCGTTGCCGAAGGTGGCGTAGCCGCCCAGTTCGCAGTAGACGTGTGCGCCGCGGGCCCGGGCGTGCTCCAGCTCCTCCAGGACGAGCACCGCGCCGCCCTCGCCCATGACGAACCCGTTACGGTTGTTGTCGAAGGGCCGGGAGGCGTGCGCGGGGTCGTCGTTGTTCGGGGAGGTGGCCTTGATCGCGTCGAAGCAGGCCATGGTGATCGGGGAGATCGGCGAGTCCGACGCACCGGCTATGCAGATGTCGGCCCGGCCCTCCTCGACGGTGTGGAAGGCGTATCCGACGGCGTCCAGGCCCGAGGTGCAGCCGGTGGAGACGGTCTGCACCGGCCCCTGGGCGCCGAAACGTTCCGCCACCGCGGAGGCGACCGTGCTCGGCGAGAACGCCCGGTGCAGATGCGACTCCGCCTCCCGGTGGTCGACGTCCCAGCGCTCACCGCGGTGGCTGACCAGGACGTAGTCGTGCTCCAGCCGGGTCGTGCCGCCGACCGCCGTGCCCAGCGAGACACCCACCCGCCACGGGTCCTCGGCCGACAGGTCGATCCCTGAGTCCCGGACCGCCTCCTGCCCGGCGACCAGGGCGAACTGGATGTACCGGTCCGCCCGCGCGGCCTGCTCGTCGTCCAGGCCGTGCGCCGCCGGGTCGAAGTCGCACTCGGCGGCTATCCGCGACCGCAGCCCCGAGGGATCGAAGAAGGTGATGCCCCGCGTCGCGGTCCGGCCGTTGGCAAGCAGATCCCAGAAAGCCGGTACGCCGATACCACCCGGAGCCACGATGCCTATGCCAGTGACCGCCACGCGCCGGGTCATGACCGGACCTGACCTCGGTCGTGGGCGGCACCCGCCGCGGCCGGCTCCGTGACCACCGCGGCGGCCCCGATGATCTCCGTCTCCTCGGTGTCGACGTGCCCGAGCTGCGGACGCGGCGCCAGCGGACCCAGGTGGAAGACGATCCGCGCCTCGACGTTCCCGACGTTGCGGAAGCGGTGCCGCATGTGTGCCGGGATCATCAGGCCCTGCTCGGGCCGCAGCGTGTGCGGCTCGTCGTCCAGGTCCACCTCGAGCTGACCGCAGACGACGTAGACGAACTCCTCGGAGTACGGGTGGTAGTGCTCACCGATGCGGTCACCGGGCTGCACGATGGCCACGCCCATGAAGCCGCTGGTGGAGCCGACCGTGGCAGGGGTGAGCATGGCGCGCAGGTCGCCGCCTCGCCGGACGTTGGGCTCGACCTCACTGAGGTCCACGATTTTGGGACGGGGTTTGATGGACAACGTTTCCTCCGGTGTCTGTGCCGCGTACGGCGCTGGGTGCTGGTAGGAGCCGCCGAGCCGGATCAGGCGTCGGGCGAACGGCGGTCGGTGATCAGGTCCATGCCCGCGGCCTCGGCGTCCAGCAGCTCGCGCACCTCGGCGGCCGCCCGCGCCGGCAGCGGCACCGCGTCGGCACCGTGCTCGGGCCGGACGTCGACCAGCCGCACCACGACGTCGTCACGCTGGAACACCGTGCTGCGCAGCACCGGGCTCGCCGGGTCGTCCGCGTACTCCGAGTCGGCCTGCGCGAGCAGCTCCGCCAGCCGCATCCCGCGGCCCGGCCGGGCCGCGTAGTACAGGGCCTGGCGCAGCCCGTCCTGGTGGTCGCCCGCGCTCACGTGGTGCACGGCCGGCAGCGCCGCACGGGTGAAGAACATCCGGGCCGACTCCTGGTCGTCGAGGTCCCGGTCCTGCTCCAGATACGGGTTGATCGCCTCCTCCACGGCCCGCACCTCGGGCTGCCGGGCCACGTGCCGCAGCGCCGCGAGCAGGTCACCGCGCACCTCGATGGCCCGCACCACGCGGTTGCCGTGCATGAACAGCGAGGTCCGGCACAGCCGCGTGGTGTCGTCCACCCGGGCCTCGGGCGAGGCGTAGTCCGAGAGGATCTCCGCGACCTTCTTCTCGCTGCCGGGCTTCACGGTGAAGGTCAGCGCGTGCCGGATCACACCGTCGCCGATGCGCGGGTGGGCCTGCAGCCGGCGCTGACCCGGCTCGGCCTGCGGCGCGGCGCCGCCGGTCTCACGGACCACGTGGAAGCGCAGCGACCGGGTGTCACGGACGCAGCTGTGCAGCGGCTCCACCATCCGCACGTGCTCCTCGCTGTTCACCCAGGTGAGGAACGGCGGCGCACTCTCCCACTCGCTCGTGATGAGCCACTGGGACGGGTTCTCGATCGACTGGCAGAGCTGGTCGCTCACGTGTCCCGGCACCGACGCGACCTGGTTGCACAGCTGCTCGTAGGCCTCCAGGAACTGATGCTGCGCTCCGTCGTTCACATCGACCAGCAGCACCACCCGGAGCCGCGAGCCGTCGAAGACGGACTGCGAGACACGCTTCGACACCTCACGGGCCGGCGTTGCTGAAGGACGTTCAGACGTCGTGGTCATCCTGTACACATCTCCTTCGCGGGGCAGAGTCGACGCCGCGCGACTGACGCGACGGCAGCGTTCCTTGATCCTGTGCCGGACCCCTCACGCCCGCGACTCGTATGAACCACGTGGGTGATTGGGCACGCGGAGCCACCGCCACCGGGCAAGAACACACACAGGCCACCCGCTCGCGCACCCCCCTGCCTCTGGAGGCTTCGATGCATCAGAAAGCCGACCACCGGGTCCCCGTCCTCATCGTGGGCGGCTCCCTGGTGGGCCTGTCCACGTCCGTCTTCCTGGGCCGTCTCGGTGTCCGGCACATGCTCGTGGAGCGGCACTCCGGCACCTCCATCCACCCACGCGGACGCGGCAACAACGTCCGCACGATGGAGCTCCTCCGGGTGGCCGGCATCGAACCGGACATCAAGGCGGCGGCCTCACTCCTCGCCGACAACCACGGCATCCTGCAGACGCCCACCCTTGTGGGTGACGCGGGCGAATGGCTCTTCAAGCACATCGACCCCGGCGGCGGGCTCGCCCGGTTCAGCCCCACCGGCTGGTGCCTGTGCAGCCAGAACGACCTCGAACCCGTCCTCGTCGACAGCGCCCGCGAACTCGGCGGCGATCTGCGCTACTTCCACCGGATGGAGTCCTTCGAACAGGACGCCGACGGAGTGACGGCCGTGATCCTCGACCGCGGCACCGAGGAGCGCTACACCGTCCGGGCGGACTACCTCGTCGCCGCCGACGGCCCCCGCAGCCCCGTCCGGAACGCCCTCGGCATCGGCCAGAGCGGCCCCGGCGACCTCTTCGCCAACGTCAGCGTCACCTTCCGCTCCACCCGGCTGGCCGACACCGTCGGCGACCGCCGCTTCATCTGCTGCTACCTCACCGACCCCGAGGCCGACGGCGCCCTGCTCCCCGTCGACAACAAGGAGCACTGGGTCTTCCACGCCCCCTGGCACCCCGAGCACGGCGAGACCCTGGAGGAGTTCACCGAGGAACGCCTCCAGCGCCACATCCGCCGGGCCGTCGGCGTCCCCGGCCTCGACGTCGAAATCACCGGAAAGGCGTCCTGGCGCGCCGCCGAACGAGTGGCCGACCGCTACTCCCACGGCCGCGTCTTCCTCGCCGGCGACTCCGCCCACGAGATGTCACCCACCGGCGCCTTCGGCTCCAACACCGGCATCCAGGACGCCCACAACCTCGCCTGGAAACTCGCCGCCGTCCTGGACGGCTGGGCGGACCCCGCCCTCCTCGCCACCTACGACACCGAGCGCCGCCCGGTCGCGATCGCCACCAGCGCCCGCGCCTCCGCCCGCTCCGTCGAGCACAGCCACCCCGGCTTCGCCCCCGCCCCCGGCGTCGGCAGCGGCAGGCGCGGCGGCATCCTCAACGTGGTCCTCGGCTACCACTACCCCCACGGAGCCGTCCTCGGCGCCGACACCGACCGGCCGATCGTGCCCGACTCCCTCGACCTCACCGGCCGGCCCGGCACCCGCGCCCCGCACCTCTGGCTGCGCCGCGCCAACCGCCGGCTGTCCACCCTGGACCTCTACGAGCGCTCCCTCGTCCTGCTCAGCGACGCCCCGGACGACGCGGGCTGGTACACGGCGGCCCGGAAGATCGCCGAGGCGGACGGCGTACGCCTGGACGCCTACCGCATCGGCCCGGGCGCGGACGCCGACCTGACCTACGAGGACGACGCCGCCGACTGGGCCGAGCTGCACGGCGTCACCGCCGACGGCGCGGTCCTGGTCCGCCCGGACGGCTTCGTGGCCTGGCGCGCGACGGGCGCCGCGGCCGACCCGGAGGGCGTGCTGCGCGAGGTGCTCGGAACCCTGCTGCGAACCGGCTGACCCCGGACGGCCGACAGGGCCACCCGCACCGGTGCGTGCGGGTGGCCCTGTCGTGCGGAGCCCCCTGTCGGATTCGAACCGACGACCTTCGCTTTACAAGAGCGGCGCTCTGACCAGCTGAGCTAAGGAGGCCTGCACGCGCGCGTGGCGCCGCGTGCCTGTGCAGTGTACCCACGTCCTGGCCGGGCCCCGGAGAGAAATTCCGCGAAGTTCACAGGGGTCCGGGTACTGACAGACCGCGTGCCGCCAGGTACCGTCCAGAGCCGGTTCACTTCGGTGGACTACACCAACCACCTTCCTACAACGGATCGTCCGGCACGTTCCTGCCGGTAGAAGGGGGCCCATTCACCATGGCCACTGTCACGTTCGACAAGGCGACCCGGATCTACCCGGGTTCCACCAAGCCCGCCGTCGACGGTCTCGACATCGCGATCGAGGACGGCGAGTTCCTCGTCCTGGTCGGCCCGTCGGGCTGCGGCAAGTCCACCTCCCTGCGCATGCTCGCGGGCCTGGAGGACGTCAACGGCGGCGCGATCCGCATCGGTGACCGCGACGTCACGCACCTGCCGCCCAAGGACCGGGACATCGCCATGGTGTTCCAGAACTACGCCCTCTACCCGCACATGACGGTCGCCGACAACATGGGCTTCGCGCTCAAGATCGCCGGCGTCAACAAGGCGGAGATCCGGCAGAAGGTCGAGGAAGCCGCGAAGATCCTCGACCTCACGGAGTACCTGGACCGCAAGCCGAAGGCCCTCTCCGGCGGTCAGCGCCAGCGTGTCGCCATGGGCCGCGCCATCGTGCGCGAGCCGCAGGTCTTCCTCATGGACGAGCCGCTGTCCAACCTGGACGCCAAGCTCCGTGTGTCCACCCGTACGCAGATCGCCTCGCTGCAGCGCCGCCTCGGCATCACCACCGTCTACGTCACCCACGACCAGGTCGAGGCCATGACGATGGGCGACCGGGTGGCCGTGCTCAAGGACGGTCTGCTCCAGCAGGTCGACTCGCCGCGCAACATGTACGACAAGCCCGCGAACCTGTTCGTCGCCGGCTTCATCGGTTCCCCGGCCATGAACCTGGTCGAGGTGCCGATCACCGACGGCGGTGTGAAGTTCGGCAACAGCGTGGTGCCGGTGAACCGGGACGCGCTGAAGGCCGCCGCCGACAAGGGCGACCGCACGGTCACCGTCGGTGTCCGCCCCGAGCACTTCGACGTGGTCGAGCTGGGCGGCGGCGCGGCCGCCACCACGCTGTCCAAGGACTCCGAGGACGCCCCGGCCGGCCTCGCCGTCTCCGTGAACGTCGTCGAGGAGCTGGGCGCCGACGGCTACGTCTACGGCACCGCCGAGGTCAGCGGCGAGGTCAAGGACCTGGTGGTCCGGGTCAACGGCCGCCAGGTGCCGGAGAAGGGCGCCACGCTGCACGTCGTGCCGCGTCCGGGCGAGACCCACGTCTTCTCCACCTCCACGGGTGAGCGTCTCTCCGACTGAGCCGCGCCCCGGCCGCGAAACCCCGGGTGAATCCGGGACGAACCGGTCAGGTTGACGCCAGAGGCCCCGCGAACTGCCGCGGGGCCTCTTCCGTTATGGAGATATACCCCGGCAGAGCGATCATTTCGGGCGGTCGACGTCAACCCCTTACCCAGAAAGTGAGGGCACTTCATCCCCCATAGGGGTGACTAAATGTCGCCAAATCATTACCGGGCGCTACCCTCACACGCGTGAAGCACTCCACCATCCCTCAGACACGACGCGGCCACCGGGGCGGCCCTGCCCGCCGTATCGGCCGCACTCTCGCCCTCGTCCTGCCCGTCGTCCTGGTGCTCTCCGGAACCCTCGCGGTCACCCGGGTCAACTGGACGGGGAGCTCATCCAGCTCGGTGCTCATGGCCTCGGACGTCTCCTCGGCGTCCGTCTCCTCCAAGGCCGTCTCCCGCGCCCCGCAGGACGTGCTCCGCGACCAGCTCATGACCGAGCTGCAGGACAAGAACCCGGGCGTGGTCCTGACCCACCTCCAGCAGGCGGTGAACGGGCACCCGTCACTGGCCCGGCACTGCGGCTCCATCGCCCGCGCCCTGGGCAGGGCCGCCGTGCGCATCTACGGCCCCACGCGCGCGCAGTCGTACGCCCGCCCGGTCTGCGACACGTCCTTCGCCTCCGGGGTGCTGACGGCACACAGCTGAGCGGCCGGGGCGCCACGTACAGTTCGGGACATGACCCATCCGAACGCGGCGTCGCGCCCCACCCAAGCCGTCGTCCTGGCCGGTGGCCAGGGCTCACGGCTGCGCCCCTACACCGACGACCGGCCCAAGCCGATGGTCGAGATCCCCGGCACGGGCACTCCGATCATCGGCCATCAGCTGGCCTGGCTCGCCGAGGAGGGCGTGACGGACGTGGTGGTCTCCTGCGGCCATCTCGCCGAGGTCCTGGAGAAGTGGCTGGACTCGGCCGATCTCCCGGTGTCCGTCACCACCGTCGTCGAGACGGAGCCCCTCGGCCGCGGCGGCGGCCTGAAGTACGCCGCCGCGCGTCTGCCCCACCCCGACCGGCCCTGGTACGCCACCAACGGCGACATCTGGACCCGCTTCTCCCTGCGGGACATGGCCGACTTCCACACCGAGCGGGACGCCGTCGCCACCCTGGCGCTGGCCCGGCCGCGGATCCCCTGGGGCGCGGTGCGGACCGACGGCTTCGGGCACATCACCGACTTCATCGAGTCCCCGCCGTCGACATTCGAGATCAACGCGGGTGTCTATGTGTTCTCGCCCGGGTTCGCCGGTCTGCTGCCCGAGCGCGGCGACCACGAGCGGACGACGTTCCCCCGGCTGGCCCGGGAGCGTCAGCTGGCGGGCTTCCCGATCCCGCAGGGCGCCTACTGGCGGGCCATCGACACCGCGAAGGACCTCGCCGAGGCCGCCAAGGAACTGGCGGCTCTGGGCCGGTAGCCCGGCCGCACACCGAACACGCCGAAGGGCCCGTACCGCGCTGGTACGGGCCCTTCGCCGTCCCTACGGCGGGGGTACGGCGGGCTAGCCGAGCAGGCCGCCCACCAGCCCCGGCTGACCGGAGGAGGTGCTGCCGCCCGAACCGGTGCCGCCGGTCGACCCGCCGCCGCCCGTCGAGCCGCCGCCCGTGCTGCTCGGACCCGCCGAGGTGCTCGGAGCGCCACCGGTCGGGGAGGTCGGACGGGGCGGGACCCGGCCCGTCGTGCCCTGGGTCTGGCTCGGCGTCGTCGTGGTGGTGCCGGCGCTGCTGCGGCTCGCTCCGGGCGTGGTCGCCGCACCGGACGGGCCGGTGGTGGCGCTGCCGCTGGGCGCCCTTGAGGCCGGCGGAGCGGACCGCCGCCCCTGACCGGGCTTCTCCGGGAGGGGGGAGCCGGGCGCGTTGTTGCGGGGGGCCTCGCCGGGACCGGGCACGACCACCCGGCTGGAGTCGCGCACCGCGCCGCCCAGCAGGGAGCCGACGAGCAGGGTGAGACCGACCGTGACGGCGGTGACGAGGGCGCCGCGGCGCAGGACGTAGCGGCGCAGCTCCCAGATGTCGGAGCGGGGTCCGAGCCTGCGCCAGGCGCTGCCGGCGAGGCGGCCGTCGACCGAGTAGACCGGCGCGCCCGCGATGATCAGCGGGGACCAGGCGGCCAGGTAGATGATGTCGGGCGCGTCGTAGGCCGGGACCGTCTTCCAGCTCACGGTGACGATCAGCGCGGCGGAGAGCAGGGCACCCACGACGGCCGCGACCCGCTGCCAGCAGCCGGCGATCGTTAGGACGCCGACGACCACCTGGAGGAAGGCGATGACCAGCCCGGAGCCGATGGGGTGGTGCAGGGCGAACTGGCGCAGCGGCTCGGCCACTTCCCACGGGTGCAGGGTGTTGAGCCAGGTGACCATGGAACCGCGCTTGCCGCCGTCGAAGTAGACGGGGTCGCACAGCTTGCCCATGCCGGCGTAGATGGAGATGAAGCCGAGGAAGATGCGCAGCGGGAGCAGGACGACGCCGAGGTTCATCCGGCGGCCCGGGAAGTAGGCGTGCCGGGCCGGGTCGTCACCGTGCCGCCCGCCGCGGCGGGGGCGGTCGGCGGCCGCCTCGGCGGAGTCCTCGTAGTCGTCGAACCCGTCGTCGCCGTAGGCCGGTTCGCCGTAGCCGGCGTCGCCGTACGCCGACTCGGCGTAGCCCGGTTCGTCGTAGACGCTGCCGCCGCCGCGCAGGGGCGGCAGCAGCCGGGTGCCGTCGTCGGAGGAGGTGCGCTGGTGGCCGACGACGGGGGTCTCCACGGTTCCGTCGAGGCCGCCGTAGGCGTCCGGGTAGCCGCCGCCGACGCGCGGGATGACCTGGGTGGCGCCGGGCTCGAGTCCGGGCTCCTCGGTGTGGCGGACGCTGCTGCCCCGCACGGCCTGGAGCAGCCGGTGGGCGCCGGTGTCGTCGGGGGCGGACCTGCCGCTCCACACGACGGGCCGGCGGCGTCCGGCCGCCCCGGCCCGGCCCGCCGCGCCCATGGACGGCATGTGGGAGGTGTCCTGGGCGGCACTCAGGTGACGGGCGATCCGCGGGGACTGGCTGCGCCTCGACGACGCGCCCAGCTGCACGCGGAAACTGGCGTGGGTGACGATGACCTGCGCCGGATCGCTCGGCACCTTCACCATGCTCAGCGCGGGAGCGTCGTCGTACCCCGACGAGCGGTCCCCCGTGGGTGTGCGGGGTGTTCTGGTGTCCACACTCATCTAACCGAGTGACGTGGAGTTAGGACACTGCCGTGATGGGGCGGATGTGTCCGGACCCCGTCAAAGGTGTCCCGAACACCCCGTGGACACCGGAATTCCCTCGTGCGAGTGAAGTCGCGGACGGGTGTTCAGTCCCGTCCGCGTGACGTCACGTCAGCTCCGGCGGCGCGCCGCCTCGTACAGCACGATGCCCGCCGCCACACCGGCGTTCAGCGACTCCGCGCCACCCGGCATCGGGATGCGGACCCGGTAGTCGCAGGTCTCGCCGACCAGGCGGGACAGGCCCTTGCCCTCGGAGCCGACCACGATGACCACCGGACCGCCCAGCGCCTCCAGGTCACCGAGCTCCACCTCGCCGTCGGCGGCGAGGCCGACGACCGAGATCCCGGCCTTCTTGCAGGCCTCCAGGGTGCGGGTGAGGTTGGTGGCGCGGGCGACCGGGGTACGGGCGGCCGTACCGGCGGAGGTCTTCCAGGCACCGGCGGTCATACCGGCCGAACGGCGCTCGGGGACGACCACGCCGTGCCCGCCGAAGGCGGAGACGGAACGGACGACGGCGCCGAGGTTGCGCGGGTCGGTGACGCCGTCGAGGGCGACGATCAACGGGTCCGCGCCCTCGTCGTGGGCGGCCGCGACGAGGTCCTCGGGGTGCGCGTACTCGTACGGCGGGACCTGCAGGACCAGACCCTGGTGGTTCAGGCCGTTGGTCATCCGGTCCAGCTCCGGGCGCGGGGCCTCCATGAGGTTGATCCCGCCGCGCTCGGCGGCGAGCTGGAGGGCCTCGCGGACGCGCTCGTCGTTGTCGATGAACTGCTGCACGTACAGCGTGGAGGCGGGCACGCCCTCGCGCAGCGCCTCGACGACCGGGTTGCGGCCGACGACCAGCTCGGAGGCGGACCTGCCGCCGCGGCCCCGGGCCACGGGGCGGCGCACGACCTGCTTCGCCTTCGCGTTGGCGATGCGGTTCTTCTTGTGGCCCTTGCGCATCTCGGCGGGCGGCGTCGGGCCCTTGCCTTCCAGACCCTTGCGCCGCTGGCCGCCACTGCCGACCTGCGCGCCCTTCTTGCCGGACATGCGGCGGTTGTTCGCGGCCATGACCTACCTGTTCTCTGACGGAAGTGTTCGTACGTCTATGCAGTGTGCCGCCCGGAGGGCCGGACGGCACAATCGATCACCGGATCGCCCGCGGGTTCAGCGCGGGCCGAGGCTCCAGCGCGGGCCCTGCGGGCCGTCCTCGATGGCCAGTCCGGCCTGGCCCAGCTGGTCGCGGATGGCGTCGGCGGTGGCCCAGTCCTTGCGGGCGCGGGCGGACTCGCGCTGTTCGAGGACGAGGCGCACGAGGCTGTCGACGACACCGTGCAGGTCCTCGCCCCGGTCTCCCTCGCCGGCCCACTGCGGGTCGAGCGGGTCGAGACCGAGGACGCCGAGCATGGCCCGCACCTCGGCGAGCCGGGCGACGGCGGCCTCCTTGTCGTCGGCGGCCAGCGCGCTGTTGCCCTGCCGGACGGTGGTGTGCACCACGGCGAGGGCCTGCGGGACGCCCAGGTCGTCGTCCATGGCGTCGGCGAACGCGGGCGGGACCTCGGCGGCGGGCTCGACCACTCCCCCGGCCAGTTCCACCACGCGCTGCACGAAGCCCTCGATGCGCGCGAACGCCGACTCGGCCTCGCGCAGCGCCTCCTCGCTGTACTCGATCATCGACCGGTAGTGCGGGGTGCCGAGGTAGTAGCGCAGGACGACGGGGCGCCACTGCCTGACCATCTCGGAGACCAGGACGCTGTTGCCGAGGGACTTGGACATCTTGTCGCCGGCCATGGTGACCCAGGCGTTGTGCACCCAGTACCGGGCGAACTCGTCGCCGTAGGCCTTGGCCTGGGCGATCTCGTTCTCGTGGTGCGGGAAGATCAGGTCGAGGCCGCCGCCGTGGATGTCGAAGGCGCTGCCCAGGTACTTGTGGGCCATGGCGGAGCACTCCAGGTGCCAGCCGGGCCGGCCGATGCCCCACGGGGTGGGCCAGGTGGGCTCGCCCGGCTTGGCCGCCTTCCACATGGCGAAGTCGCGCGGGTCCCGCTTGCCGGTCTCGCCCTCGCCGGCCGGCTGGAGCAGGTTGTCCAGCTCCTGCCGGGACAGCTCCAGGTAACCCGGGAAGGACCGCACGTCGAAGTAGACGTTGCCGTCGGCGGCGTAGGCGTGCCCGCGCTCGATGAGGCCCTGCATCATCTCGACCATCTCGGTGACGTGGCCGGTGGCGCGGGGCTCGTAGGTGGGCGGCAGGCAGCCGAGGGCGGTGTAGCCGTCGTTGAAGGCGCGCTCGTTCTCGTAGCCGATCGACCACCAGGGCCGGTTCTGCTCCTTGGCCTTGGCGATGATCTTGTCGTCGATGTCGGTGACGTTGCGGACGAACGTCACCTCGTAGCCGCGGTACTCGAACCAGCGGCGCATGATGTCGAAGTTCAGGCCCGAGCGGATGTGCCCGATGTGCGGGGCCGCCTGCACGGTGGCGCCACAGAGGTAGATCGAGACACAACCCGGCACGAGCGGGGTGAAGTCACGGATCTGCCGGGCGCTGGTGTCGTACAGGCGAATAGTCACCTCTCCAGGGTAGTGGGCCCGGAGAGGTGCCTCGTGCCGGTTGGCTAGAACATGCCCACGACCTTCTCGGGGGTGATCCGGACGACCACCCGATCGGCGTCGTCGACGGACGCCGGGTTGAACTCGGCGTACCTCTTGCCGGTGTATTTCACCGACAGCTCGTCGATGAGGTCGTCGGCGCCGTCGGTGGTGAACTCCGCGGTGCCCCGGATCTCCCCGTAGACGTACGGCATCTCGGGGTCCTGGACGACCACGCTCACCCGGGCGTCGCGGTCCATGTTCTTCTTCTTGCGGCGGTCGACGGTGGTGGAGAACAGGATCTGGTCGCCGTCCCGCTTCACCCACACCGGGGACAGTTGCGGGCTGCCGTCGGGCTGGATCGTGCCGACCACGATGAAGACGGGTCCGTCGAGCAGGGACTTGAGCCGGTCGGACAGGGCGGCGGGCATGGGTACCTCCACAACCTCGAGTCTGCGGTGACTCTGCAGGTACCCTCGCACGCCCTCAGCGCACCCGCACCACGAGTGCGGTGGCGACCGCCATGAGGCCTTCGTCGCGTCCGGGGAAGCCGAGGCCGTCCGTCGTCGCGCCGGACACCGACACCGGCGCCCCGGCCGCCTCGGAGAGGATCTTCTGCGCCTCGTCCCGCCGCTTGCCGATCTTCGGGCGGGGCCCGACGACCTGGACGGCGACGTTGCCGACGGTGAACCCGGCCTCGCGGACGATCCGGGCGGCCTCGGTGAGCAGGGTGACGCCGGAGGCGCCGGACCACTCGGGACGGCCGGTGCCGAAGTGCTGACCGAGGTCGCCGAGACCGGCCGCGGAGAAGAGCGCGTTGCAGGCGGCGTGGGCCACGACGTCGGCGTCGGAGTGCCCGGCCAGGCCCGGCCCCTCGCCCTCCCACTTCAGTCCGGCGCACCACAGCTCGCGGCCGTCCTCGAAGGCGTGGATGTCGGTGCCGATGCCGACCTGGGGCAGCACGGGGACGTCAGAAGCCATCGTTGAGCCTCCTGCGGGCCAGGACCGCCTCGGCGAGGACGAGGTCGAGCGGGCGGGTGACCTTGAAGGCCTCCTCGTGGCCGGGGACGGCGACGACCCGCGGGCCGAGCCGCTCGACCATGCTCGCGTCGTCCGTGACGTCCTCGGTCACCGTCTCGTGGGCGCGGACCAGGGTCTCGCGGTCGAAGCCCTGCGGGGTCTGCACGGCGCGCAGCCGGGACCGGTCGGGTGTGGCCACGACCGGCTCGGGGTCGCCGGGAACGGCGGCGGGCTCGACCTCCTTGACGGTGTCGGCCAGCGGCAGCGCGGGTACGACCGCGGACGCTCCGTCGCGCACGGCCTCGATGACCGCGTCCACGGTGTCGACCGGCACCAGCGGGCGGGCCGCGTCATGGACGAGGACGACGCCGTACTCGGGCGGCAGGGCGTCGAGGCCGAGCCGGACCGACTCCTGGCGGCTGTCCCCGCCGGGCACCACGAGGAAGTCGGTGCGGTCGGGCAGGGCGTGCGCGTCGAGCAGCGACTTGACCTCGGCGGCGCCGTCGGGCGGCGCGACGACGATCACCAGGGAGACGTGGCGGGACGCGGCGAGGGCGCGCACCGCGTGGATCAGCATGGGCGTGCCGTTCAGCGTGCGGAGCGCCTTGGGGGCGCCCGGGCCGAGGCGTACGCCGCGGCCGGCGGCGGGAATCACGGCGGCGACGGGGATCTGCGCGGGTGAGGGGCGCGAATCGTCAGACATCGGTTCCTGTCAGGTTTGTGTGCTCGACCTAGGTGGGTATGGCCTGGAGAGTGCCGGGCACGACCGCTCGACCGGACCCTTCCGTGACCCTGGTCGAGCCATCTGCCCGGGCCCGGCACACCAAGTATCGGGGGCTCTCCCCCGAGATGAACGGCAGACGCCCGCGGCGGCCCGGCTCGACGGCCGGTACGTCCGGGGACGAACATGCCGCAGCGCCCGGCGACAGGTTCAAGTGTCATCGGGCACCGCGGCATTTTCACTGCGCTGAGCGTGCCGACGGCGGCGGGAGCCGCCTGTCGTGCGTCAGGAGGCGAGCACCTCGTCGAGCAGGGCCTCGGCCTTGTCCTCGTTGGTGTTCTCCGCGAGGGCGAGCTCGCTCACCAGGATCTGGCGGGCCTTGGCGAGCATGCGCTTCTCGCCGGCGGAGAGTCCGCGCTCTCGCTCGCGACGCCACAGGTCACGCACGACCTCCGCGACCTTGATGACATCGCCGGAGGCGAGCTTCTCCAGGTTTGCCTTGTAGCGACGGGACCAGTTCGTGGGCTCCTCTGCGTACGGCGCGCGCAGTACCTCGAAGACCCGGTCCAGCCCGTCCTGACCGACCACATCACGCACGCCGACGAACTCCGCATTGTCCGCTGGCACACGTACCGTGAGGTCACCCTGGGCGACCTTCAGCACCAAGTAGGTCTTGTCCACGCCTTTGATCTGACGAGTTTCGATGGCCTCGATCAGCGCGGCCCCGTGATGGGGATAGACCACGGTGTCGCCAACCTTGAACGTCATGTGACAGGTACCCCTTCCGTGGCTATCCAGGGTAACACGGATACGGCGTGTTCTGAATGGCGTTTTCGCAGGTCAGGGCATATCTCGGGGCTTGACAACAGCAACACGAACGTGCTGCGAGGGGGCCGGCCGAGCCGGGGGGCGGCGGGAATTCGCAGGTCGGAGGGGCTCTCCGGGCAAGGCGAAACACGTACGCCACACACGCTCCGAGCCGCCTCCGAAACGTTGAACGTCCCGATATGTCCGCTCCCAAGCGTACGACTTCCGCTACTCCGTTCGGCGGCGGAGGTCGGGTCCGAGACGAATCCGGAATTGATCACAAGGCCCCGGAAGGGCGCCGGGTGATCAATATCCGGGGTGGTCGCACATTCCTTCACGGAAATTTCGCGCAGCGTGTTGCCGGGATGCGGACCGCGCTGTCGCGGGCGCGTTATACGAATGCGGCCGGCCGCTCCGGCAATGTGACCGGTGAGTCAGCCGAGGCCCCCGAGGTACCCCCAGCCGGAGGGAAGCGGGGCGCTTGGGGGAGGGTCGGGTGCGATCACGCGGGAACGGCTCGGTAACCTGAGGCCGCTGACAGCCACTTAGGGCGGCTTTATACGGGAGCCGCCCCTGCGTTCAAGGAGATGCCGCCGCCGTGAGCAGCAGCCTTCGACGCGGCGCCCTCGGCGCCGCCGCCATCGCCTTCTCGGTCGCCTCGCTCGCCGCGTGCGGCTCCGGCAACGACGCCCAGACCCTGCAGATCAAGCCGGACAACGCGGCGACCAGCGTCGGAAGCATCAAGGTCCAGAACGCCACGGTCATCACGCAGCCCGACCTGACGTCGACCGGGCCGGCCGTCGTGTCCGCCACCATCTTCAACACCGGCAAGACCGCGCAGACGCTGCAGTCGATCGCCGTTCCGGGCACCGGCAAGACCGCCACGCTGCACCCCGCCAAGGGCCAGAGCCTCACCATCCCGCCGCAGGGCTCGCTGATCCTCGGCGGCAAGGACAACGCCTCCGCGGTGCTGGAGAGCAGCCGCGAGGCGGTCCGCGACGGCAACGCCCAGAAGGTCACCTTCACCTTCGACAAGACCGGTGACGTGAGCCTGCGCGCCTTCGTGGTGCCGGCCACCAGCTTCTTCAGCGGCTGGGGTCCGAGCACGGTCCCGTCCGCCTCGGCCTCCGCGGCCCCGGGCGCGAACGCCTCCGACAAGGGCAAGGGCAAGAACGACAAGGCGAGCGCCTCGGAGGGCACGACCGTCTCGGGCGGTGACGCCTCCGGCGGCGACGCCACCGGCGCCACCCCGAGCGACTCCGCGTCGCAGTCGGCCGCCGGCAACTGAGCCGCGCCCGGACACGCGAAGGGCGGCACCCCGCACGGGGTGCCGCCCTTCGTCGTAGACGCTCGCCGCGGGCCTGCGGCTCGAACTCGCAGCCCAGCCCCCGCACCGTCACCAGACAGCGCGGCGCGCCCGGGCCGGGCCGATCACGGCTCGAACTTGTAGCCCAGCCCCCGCACCGTCACCAGATAGCGCGGCGCGCCCGGGTCGGGCTCGATCTTCGCGCGCAGGCGCTTGACGTGGACGTCCAGGGTCTTGGTGTCCCCCACGTAGTCGGCGCCCCAGACCCGGTCGATGAGCTGCATGCGGGTCAGCACGCGGCCCGCGTTGCGCAGCAGCATCTCCAGCAGGTCGAACTCCTTCAGCGGGAGGTCGACCTTGGAGCCGGAGACCGTCACCACGTGCCGGTCGACGTCCATGCGGACCGGGCCCGCCTCCAGAGCGGCCGGGGTGACCTCCTCCGGCTCGCCGCGGCGGCGCAGCACCGCGCGGATCCGGGCGACCAGTTCACGGGAGGAGAAGGGCTTGGTGACGTAGTCGTCGGCTCCTATCTCGAGGCCCACGACCTTGTCGATCTCGCTGTCCTTCGCGGTCACCATGATCACGGGGACGTTGGAGCGGCCGCGCAGCTGACGGCACACCTCCGTACCGGGCAGACCCGGCAGCATCAGGTCGAGGAGAACGAGGTCGGCGCCGTTGCGCTCGAACTCGTCGAGTCCGTCGGGGCCGGTCGCCGCCACGGCGACCTCGAAGCCCTCCTTGCGGAGCATGTACGACAGGGCGTCGGAGAAGGACTCCTCGTCCTCGACGACGAGCACTCGGGTCACGGAAGGACCTCCGGGGCGGGAAGCGGTTCGTAAGGAGATGAGTCGGGGGCACCGCCGGTCTCGTCATCGAGGTCGGGGTGCTGCTGTGCGCGGTCGCGGGCCGCGCCCGCCTCCGGCAGCCTGAGGGTGAACGTGGAGCCCTGGTTCTCGGCGCTCCACACCGTGACCTCCCCGCCGTGCGAGGCGACCACGTGCTTGACGATCGCGAGACCCAGGCCGGTGCCGCCGGTGGCCCGGGAGCGGGCCGGGTCGACGCGGTAGAAGCGCTCGAAGATGCGCTCCTTGTCCCGGTCGGAGATGCCGATGCCCTGGTCGGTGACGGCCAGCTCGATCAGGTCGCCGCCCGGGGCGCTGATCCTGCGGGCGGCGATGCCGACGCGGGTGCGGGCCGGGGAGTAGTTCACGGCGTTCTCGACCAGGTTGCCGAGGGCGGCGGCGAGCTGGCCGCGGTTGCCCCAGACGTGCAGGTCCGCGGTGCCTCCGGCGGCCATGGTGATCTGCTTGGCGCCCGCCTGGTGGCGGCAGCGGTCGACGGCCTCGGCGACCAGCTCGTCCACCCGGACCGGCTCGGCGTCCTCCAGGGGGTCGTCGTTCTGGACCCGCGACAGGTCGATGAGCTCCTGGACCAGGTTGGTCAGCCGGGTCGCCTCGATCTGCATGCGGCCGGCGAAGCGCTGGACGGCCTCGGGGTCGTCGGAGGCGTCCATGACGGCCTCGGAGAGCAGGGAGAGCGCGCCGACGGGCGTCTTCAGCTCATGGCTCACGTTGGCCACGAAGTCGCGCCGCACGGCCTCGATCCTGCGGGCCTCGGTCAGGTCCTCGACCAGCAGCAGGACCAGCCGGGAGCCGAGCGGGGCCACACGCGCGGAGACGGCGAGCGCCTCGCCGCGTCCGGTGCCGCGCCGCGGCAGGTCCAGCTCGACCTGGCGTATCTCGCCGTCGCGTCTGGTGTCCCGCGCCATCTGCAGCATCGGCTCGACCGAGAGCTTGCCGCCGCGGACCAGCCCGAGGGCGTAGGCGGCGGAGCTGGCCTTGACGACGGCGTCGGCCTCGTCGAGGACGACGGCCGAGGAGCGGAGCACGGACAGCACGGTGTCCACGCCGGGCGGGAGTACGGCATCGGTGTGCAAGGAAGTCCTGGTGGGTCGCTTCTGGTCGCGTTCGCTCCAGCGGAACGCCAGCATGGCGATGACACCGGTGAGCACCCCGGCGATCGCTGCCGCTGCGGCGACCGCCGCGTTCACGTCCATGCCACCAGGTTAGGCATGGCGTGCCACCTGACCACAGCCGTCGAGGTGCGACCTCGAACACTCGTCGCCCAGAGTTCACCTTGGAGCCAGGACTGATTCATTTGGGGTGGCGGAAACGGACGCGTACGGGGCAGAACGTGGGAGCGTGGGGTTCATACCGCCGGTCACGCCACGGGGCGCCTGGTGTCACGGCCCCCGGAACCCCGAAGGAAGAACGTACGAGAGGGAATCTCTGATGCGGGACGCGTACCACGAGGAACTTGACTCGATCGGCGACAGCCTGGTGGAGATGGCCCGGCTGGTCGGGTCGGCGATCGGGCGCGCCACGACCGCCATCCTCGACACCGATCTGAAGCTGGCCGAGAACGTGATCGAGGCCGACAAGAAGGTCGACGAGCTCCAGCACGACCTGGAGGCACGGGCGATAGCCCTGCTCGCCCGCCAGCAGCCGGTGGCGACCGACCTGCGGATCGTCGTCACCTCGCTGCGCATGTCGGCCGACCTGGAGCGCTCCGGCGACCTCGCCCAGCACGTGGCGAAGCTGGCCCGGCTGCGCTTTCCCGAGCGCGCGGTCCCGCACGACCTGCACGCCACGATCCTGGAGATGGGCCAGCTCGCCCAGCGTCTGATGGCGAAGGCGGCCGAGGTGCTCGTCACCAAGGACGTCGACCTCGCGATGCAGCTCGAGCAGGACGACGACGAGATGGACCTGCTGCACCGCACCCTCTTCCAGCACCTGATCGACGACCGCTGGCAGCACGGCATCGAGACCGCCGTCGACGTCACCCTGCTGGGCCGCTACTACGAGCGGTACGCCGACCACGCGGTGGCCGTCGCCAAGCGCGTCGTCTACCTGGTGACCGGCGAGCACGCGGACGATCTGCAGCAGGACATCCAGCCGGTGACCAAGGTCGAAGGGGCGTAGGGCCTCCCGACGGGAGCGGACGGTTCCCCCGGGCCGGCTCGTGCCCGGCTCGCGGGGGGGGCCGGGCGGGGACGCCGGACGCCTCGATGCGCCGTTGATGCGCCCGGCGGAACGGGCATGGAATGGGCGAAGGCACTTTGCCGAGCCTCTGAGGAGGGGACCCATGGCCGAATCCCCCGGCACCACGCCCGACCCCACGCAAGCGCGTGAGTCGGACCAGCCCACCGAGAGCAGGCACCTCCCGCTCGTCGCCGCGTGCGGCTGCGGGTCCGGCTGCGGCTGCGGGTGCCAGTCGGGCGCTCCCTGCCAGTGCGGCTGACCCGGAACTAACCCCGAGGGCCGGTGCGAACCCGTTTCGCACCGGCCCTCCGGCCTTCCCGGTCCCCGCGCGCCGGCGTTCAGGACTCCTGTGCGCTGCCGTGCAGGTCCTCCAGCGCGTCCAGCACCGTGGTCGTCCGGTGCCAGTCCAGCCACGCCCCCGCCTCCCGGGCGACCCTGTCCAGGGCGGCGAACTGAGCGCCGGTGAAGTCGTGGCCCGGCCGGGCGTGGTGGGTGGAGAACACGCCCAGCGCGCGTCCGGCGGGGCCGGGGATGGGCGTGCACTGCACCGAGCGGCTGTGCGCGGCGAGCGCCACGGCGCGTGAGGGCTCGTCGAAGTCCGGGGCGCGGGCCACGTCGTCCACCACGACCCGTTCGCTCTTGCGGACCGCGTGACCGCACGGGGTGCCGGTGCCGTCGACCACCGCGAAGAAGTGCGCGAACTCGGCGGGGAAGCCGCGGTGGGACTCCAGCCACAGCGTGTTGTCACTGGGGTCCAGGAGCTGCACGTCGCCCATGTGGGTGCGGGCGATGGCGCAGCCGGTGTCGCGCAACGCGTCCAGGAACACCGACAGCGGCAGCGCCCGGCCGTCGGGCGGGGGCAGGAAGCCGACGGCGGGCTCGGCGGGGTGCCCGCGGCCGGGGAACCAGGGCTCGCCGGGCCGCGGCGCCTCGGTCCGCGCCAGGACGCCGGCGAGCCGGACCGCCGGCATCCCGTGCCGCCGGGCCACCGTGCGCAGCAGTGCGCCGGCCACGTCGGGGCCGGCAAGGCCGTACCGCTCCGTGAGCAGGCCCTGCGCGCGGGCGACCAGGGCGTGCGCGAGCAGGCGGTGCCGCATACCCACCGCGTCGGTGCGCACGAACGACGGCCCGGGCGGCGGCTCCGGTGCCGCCGCGGCCGCCGACATCACCGCGGCGAGCGCTTCGGCCACCGTCGCGAACAGCTCGGGCCCGGTACGGCCGTCCCGTTCCCGGGCCGCCCCGGTCCGGGCGAGCACGGCGGCGGCCTGGGCGGTGCAGCCGGTCACGCGCAGCGGGCGGCCTTCGGCGGCCGACTCCTCGGCGAACCGGTGCAGGGCCTCGGCGCCCGCCGGCTCCAGCCGGTACAGGCCGGTCAGGTCGACGACGAGCTGGGCGGGTCCCGGCGCGGCGAGGGCGGCGGCGACAGCGGCACCGGTCGTGGCGTCGGCGACGCCGTGCACGGCGAGCACCGTCAGCCTGCCGGTGGCCAGTCCGGGGACCGCCACGTCGGCCACGGTCTCGCAGGAGAAGTGCTGCACGGCCGCTCCCTGTGCTGGGGGGCACGGGACCTGCGGGCCTCGCTGCCGGGCGCTTCCCGGCTCTCTCAGCGTAGTCGCGTGCGGACGGGACGGCAGATCAGCACGACGGGGCCGATGTCGTCGGCGAAGGAGTCGGCCGGCCCGACGAGCGCCCGGGCGAGCCGCCGTTCCCGGCTCATGACCGGTCCCCGTGCCTTCCCTGCTCGTCGCCGCGGCCGTCCGGCTCCGGATCGAAGCGGAGCCTGCGGGTCACGACGCTCCGGGCCACCTGGCTGACCGTGAGGCCTTCGGCGAAGGCGCGGGCGCGCATCCGGTCCAGGGCCTGCTCGGGGTCCACGTCGGACTGCACCATCACCATGCCGACCGCCTGGTAGACCTCGGTGTGGCCGGCTTCCGAGGCCTCCACCCACGACGCCGGCCCGTCCGACGCCTCGTCATCGGGGTCGTCGTAGGCGGGCTGCACGCTCATCAGGGCGTACGTGACCGCGTCGCGCACCCACAGCGCGGTCCGCAGGTCGGGTTCGGACAGCCCGCCCGCCTGGTCGCGGTACAGATCGAGGGTGCCGACGGCCGCGCCGCTCACCCCCAGGGGCAGCGAGAACACCGCGAGCACACCCAGCCCGGCCGCCTCGTGCGCGAAGACCGGCCAGCGCCGGGCGTCCCGGCCTCCGGTCAGGTCGGCGGCGATCACCGGCGCGCCCTGCTCCAGGGCGGTGTGGCAGGGCCCGTCGCCCAGGGTGTACTGCAGTTCGGCGAGCCGCGCCGAGACGCGGTCGCTGGCGCACCAGGTCACCTGGACGCCGCGTCCGCCGGATATCGACACGGAGGCGCCGGTCACCGGCAGCAGGCGTACGCACGCCGCGCACAGCGCCTGCGGCGTCCGCTGCGGGTCGTTCCGCACCTCGCGGGCGGCGGCGGCCGGCGCTTCGTCGACATGCGGCCGTCCTCGCGCCTCGGGCGGCGTCCCACCACCGTCCGGCTGCTCGGGCTGCTCGGGCGGCATGGTCGTCACCCCCGTCGGGCCAAGCGGTCAGCGGACATGATCCCTCGGTATCGCGTCCCCGGGTCGCTGCCCGGGGTGCTACGGGGGCCGAGTTCCCCGCCTGGCGGAAGTAGCACGGGAAACCGGGACCGACCGCGGGACGGAGCGGCCAGGACGACGGGTCACCGGGGATCAGCGGTCCGCGGACGCCGCCACGACCCCGTAGGTGACCAGGCCGTAGACGAGGTGCGGGATCACGTCCGAGGCCCAGTCCGTCGCGGACCACGTCCGGGGATCGCTCACCCCGAGGCCGGCGATCGGCGCGTCGGCCGCCGCCATCGCGAGGGCCCCGGTGAGCGGCGCGCCCAGCCACACCGGTACGCGCAGGCCCGATCGGTGAGCCAGCGCCACGGCCGCACCGGCCGCGACACCCACGGCGATGCCCGACAGGGCCCCAAGCCCGGTCAGCCGGTTCTCCCGCCCCTCCGACTCCGGAAGCGGATGCCCCAGGCCCGAGCTGACCCTGTCCACCACGGTCTCTGGGGTCCCGCTGGAGGGCCGCCCGCGCAGCGCCATGTCCGCGTACGTCACGGCGTTCAGCGCGGTGGTACCGGCAGCCCCCGCGACACACCCCCACACGATGCTTCGGAACATGCCGCTACTGGTTTCCGGAACCAGCCCGGCCCAATCGCCGCCGGCCCCACGGTCACCGAAGCGGGTCAAGCGTCAGGCGGCCGCACGGCGCAAGGGCGCCCCCACGCGCGGGGCGCCCGAGGCGGCCTGCCCGCCCGGGAGGCCACCCGCACCTCGCCCCCGGCGCCGACAGGGCCTCCGGCGGCCTGTGCCGGGATCACGGAGCCAAGACGGCCTGGACGGAGCCGAGTTGCCGCGGCAGCCGTCACGGGTTGACAGTGCCGGGGCGTGCCGACAGAGTCCCGGCTGATGGAGACGAACGATCTCTCGCCGGTCGAGCTGAGGGTGTGGCAGGCCTTCCCCAGAGGGGAGGCGGTGGACCTCCGTACCACCGAGGACGAGGACACGGCGCAGGGGGCGGACTGGGGGCCCGACCGCACCGTCCGCGCGTCCGTACTGCGGGCCCTGCTCCTCGACGGACCGCTTGAGGACGGGGAGATACCCGCCCTCAGACTGGGCGGCGCGCGCGTCACCGGCGTCCTGGACCTGTCGCACGGCACGATCGGGCATCCGATACGGCTGAGCGACTGCTCCTTCGAGGACGTGCCCCTGCTGTACGCGTCCAGGCTCCGCCACCTCGACCTCAGCGGCTCCGTGCTGCCCGGCCTCGCCGCCGCCACCATGCAGGTGGACGGCATCCTGCACCTCACGGGCTGCCGGTTCCTCGGTCAGGTCCGGCTCGGCGGGACGCACATCGCCGGGACGGTGTTCCTGGACCGGGCCGAGATCACGGCGCCGGACACCGCGCAGCGCGCGCTCCTGCTCAGCCACGCGACCATCGGCGACGATCTGTGGGCCCCCGGACTCCGCACGCACGGGGCCGTGGACCTCAACAGCACCTCGATCGCCGGCTCGGCCAGCCTCGACGAGGCACGGCTGAGTCACCCCGGCAGCTTCGCCCTGGACGCCCAGACCCTCCTGGTCGACGGCGACCTCCACATGCGGCACACCCGCGTGCAGGGCTGGATCGGCCTGCGGGGCGCCCGCATCAGCGGCCGGCTCGACCTGTCGTACGCGTCCCTGTCGAATCCCGGGGACGCGGCGCTGCGCGCCGGCAGTTGCACCATCGGGGAACTCTGGCTGCGCAGGAGCGCGCCCATGGAGGGCACGCTCAATCTGCGCCGGGCCCAGATCGAGGTCCTGTTCCTGGAACCGGAGGCGGCCCCGGAGCGGGTGCTCCTCAACGGCCTCGTCTACACCGACCTCACCCCGCACGAGCCCGCCGAACGCCGCCTGCCCATGCTGGAACGCGACGAGGACGGCTACGTCCCCCACGCCTACGAGCAGTTGACCGCCGCTTACCGGCGTGTCGGCGACGACCACGCCGCCCGGCTCGTCCAACTCGCCAAGCAGCGCCGCCTGCGCGGCACCCGGGCCTGGTACGGACGCCTGTGGGGCTACGCCCAGGACGCGACGGTCGGCTACGGGTTCCGCCCCCTGCGCGCCTGCGCCTGGCTGCTGTCGCTGCTGGCCGTCGGCTCGATCGCGTACGCCCTGCACCACCCCCGCGCCCTCAAGGCGTCCGAGGCCCCGCACTTCAACCCGGTCTTCTACACCCTCGACCTGCTGCTGCCCGTGATCTCCTTCGGGCAGGAGGAGGCCTTCGCACCGGACGGCTGGTACCAGGCGCTGTCCTACGCGCTCGTCATCACCGGCTGGATCCTGGCCACGACCGTCATCACCGGCGTGACCAGAAACGTCAGCCGTCAGTGAGCCGGCTCGCGGCCGGCCGGCGTGTCCACCGGCCGGTGTCCGTCGAGCTAGGCCGCCTTGCGCCGCCCCGCGCGGGCGGCCGGGGCCGGCTCCTCCGCGTCGTCGTACGGAAGGAATTCCTCGTCCCCGAAGTCGGGGGCCTGGAAGGGGTTGGTCGCCGGAGGCGGCGATGCCACCGTGGAGCGGCTGGGTTGGCCTTCCAGGGCGGAGAACAGCGACGTCATGTCGATCAGAGGACTTTCTCTAGGTGCAGGTCCCTGAGCGGGACCTGGTTGTGCCGTGACCGGGCACAGCGGTCCTACAGCTTGGTCATCTTGGCGTACGGGCTCAGGATCCGCCTCTGCGCCGAGCCGAAGTCCACGAGTACCGCGACTCCGTCCTCGATGCCGACCACGCGGCCGAGGCCGTACATGTCGTGCGTGACCTGGTCGCCCACGGCGAAGTACTTGGGGGCCGGTGCGACCGGCGCCTTGAAGGGGCTCGTGGGCAGATGGCGCTTCGGCGCAGCGGGCTTTGTCATGGCTCAGTATGCGCCTTCTTCGGACCCGTTTACTGTGGCCGTCGGCACAGATCAACACAGCCACGCCCACTCCACGGCGCTGACCTGCGCTTTCGAGGCCGGCGAAGTAAAAACCGGACCACGGCTCCGCTTCTCCGAGCAGGGCTGACGCACCCGGCGGACGCCTGGTGCGCCGTCCAGGTCTCCGCTGGTGTTCCTTCCCGGCTCCGCCGGTGTGCCGTCCCGGCCTCCATCGGTGTGCCGACCCGACTGCGCCGAACACCCTCCGGAAGCGGGCGGATGCCTTCGGTAACGAAAGAGCCACGCATGTGGGGAAGTTGTGTCAGATGAAACCATCGTGTGGTTATTGTTCTATCGAGACATCAGCGGACTAATCGCACAGATGTCTGCAAACGAGGCATGAGCTGCCGGCGGACCGAGGGGGGCCTCGTACCGCCGGTACCGGGCAGGGGGCCCGGCAGCCTCGGCGGTCGGTGGGGAGCCGGCCGGAAGCTCAGGGGGTAGGGAACGGTGCAACACTTAGTCGTAGCCGGACAGGGCTACGTCGGGCTTCCACTTGCCGTGGAGGCCGTGAGGGCGGGACACGTCGTCGTGGGATACGACGTCGACGAGCGGAAGATCGCCAGCCTCGAACGCGGAACCTCGTACATAGCGGACATCGACTCCGAAACACTCTCGGAGATCGCCCGAACGGGTCGCTACACCCCTTCCTCCCACTGCCGGGAGATGAAGGGGTTCGACGTCGCGATCATCACGGTTCCGACTCCGCTCCGGGACGGCGACCCGGACCTGTCCCACATCGAGAGCGTCGCCGAGACAGTCGGCCGCTTCCTCGAGAGGGGGCGCCGCCAGACAGTGGTCCTGGAGTCGACCACATACCCCGGGACCACCAGGGACGTACTCGTCCCCATCCTGGAGCGCGTCTCGAAGCTCACCGCGGGCGTCGACTTCCACGTCGGCTTCAGCCCCGAGCGGATCGACCCGGGCAACGGGACCTGGTCCTTCCGGAACACTCCGAAGATCGTCTCGGGACTACGGGACGAATGCCTGCGCAGGGTCGCCGAGTTCTACGGCTCGGTGTGCGACGACGTCGTAACCGCCCGGGGGCTGGAGGAAGCCGAGTTGGCGAAGGTCATGGAGAACACCTTCCGCCATGTCAACATCGCACTCGTCAATGAACTCGCGGCCTTCGCCGACGAACTCGACATCGACGTGTGGCACACGCTGGACCTCGCCGCCACCAAGCCGTTCGGCTACATGAAGTTCACGCCGGGACCCGGCGTCGGCGGCCACTGCCTGCCGATCGATCCCGCCTATCTCGCGTGGCACGTCAAGAAGCAGGTCGGCCGGCCGTTCCGGTTCGTGGAGACCGCGAACGAGATCAACCGGGCCCAGCCCCGGTACGTGGTGGAGCGACTCACCCGGCTGCTGAACAGCCGGCGGATGCCGGTGAACGGCGCGAAGGTCCTGATGTACGGCTACGCCTACAAGAAGGACAGCTCGGACCACCGCGAGTCTCCGGCGATCGAGATCCACGCGCTGCTCAAGGCGCTCGGGGCCACGGTCGACGTGGTCGACTCCTTCGTGGCGGGCCAGGGGATCGAGGACGTCCAGGGCGCCGTCGGGCCCGATCGGATCTCGCAGTACGACGTCGCCCTGATCGTCACCGATCACAGCGACATCGACTACGAGAAGGTCGTCCGGGACTCGAAGCTGGTCCTGGACACGCGGAACGTCGGTTGCGTGGCCGACCACGTAGAGCTGCTCTGAGCGGACAGCCAGAAGCACGGGGCAGGGCCGCCTTCCGGGGCCGGACCCGTCTCGTACCAGCGCACGCAAACCATCTCACCATCACCTTTTCGGGGGCTTTCGTATGTCTGGACGCGCGCAGCTTGCGCAAACCGGTCTTCCCGTAGTCGTCCTGGGCGGCATCACCATTCCGTTCGGCCTGTATCTGGCGCTCGCGCTCACCACCGCCGCTCTCGGCGTCCTGCTCTTCCTGAAGTTCGGCTGGCGCCGCCACCTCACGGCCGGCCAGCTGGCTCCCGCCAAGGGCACCGGCGCCGAGCGCCGTCGGCACGGTAAGTGAGCAGGACACGTCGTCCGCCGGTGCTGAGCGCCCATCAGCACCGGTCGGCAACCGTCCTGATGGGCATGATCGTTCTTCTTCTGCTGGCCGGCTGGGCCACGCACCACACCCTGGTGGTTCTCGCCACCGACCCGGCGACGCGCAGTCGCGCCACCTTCCTGTTCTCCGGGCTGTTCCTGATCTTCGTCATCCAGACGCTGCTCTACCACCTGGAACGGGCCCCGAGAATGACGCCGCGCATCGCTCGGCGTCTCGACGGACTGCACGCGGCGGTGCTCGTGCCCGCGTACAACGAGGACCCCGGATACCTCAAACTCGGGCTCCAGGCGTTCCTCGCCCAGACCCGTCTTCCGGACTCCGTCCACATCGTCGACGACGGCTCCACGAGCACGGACTACGCCGCGGTGCGGACCTGGTGGGAACGTGCCGCCGCGGAGAAGGGCGTGGCGACCACGTGGCAGCGCGTTCCCAACGGGGGAAAGCGCAGCGCCCAGGCCCACGGGGTGCGCGTGAGTCCCGACGCGGACATCTACGTCACGTGCGACTCCGACAGCTGCTTCGCTCCCACCGCCCTCGAGAACCTCCTCACCCCGTTCTCGCGGGCCCGGGTGCAGTCCGTCGCCGGCATCGTGGTCGCCACGAACAACCGGGTGAACTGGTTCGTACGGATCATGGACCTGTGGTTCACCGTCTGCCAGCTCGTCGACCGCTCGGGGCAGTCGGCCGTCGGCGCCGTCATGGTCAACTCGGGAGCCATCGCGGCGTACCGGGCGGGCGTCATCCGGGACAACCTCGACGGCTATCTGAACGAGACGTTCATGGGGCGCGGCGTCGGTTTCTCGGACGACTCCATGCTCACCCTCTTCGCGCAGGAACGCGGCCTGACGGTGCAGCAGCCTCGCGCGATCTGCTTCACGGCCATGCCGGAGAAGTGGTCGCACTTCAACCGCATGTACCTGCGGTGGATGCGGGGCTCGACCATCCGCTCGGTCTGGCGCATGCGCTACCTGTCGGCCCGGCGCCCCGCGTTCTGGCTGCACATCGTGCGCTGGGTGCAGATGATCCTCACCCAGACCATCACGGCGTGGCTGCTGATCGCGGAGCCGGTCGTCACCCGCGAGCCGCCGCCCGTCACGATGCTCGTCATCCCCGTCCTCATCGGCTGGGCACAGGGACTGAGGTACCTGAGCATCATCCGCTCCGACGAACGGATCCGCTCGCGCATCCTCACCTGGCTGGCCATGCCCGTCGCCATCGCCATCGCGTGGACGGTACTGCGCTGGCACCGCTGGTACGGGGCGCTGACCTGCCTGAAGACCGGCTGGGGCACCCGCCAGAACGGAGCCGAGGTCTCCCTGGAAACAGAGGTCTCCCTGGAAACAGAGGTCTCCCTGGAAACAAGTGACACCTCGACGCCGGCAGTCCAGAAGCTCTACGACCCGCTCGACGATTCGACACTGGAGATCAGGCAGTACCGGTCGATGTCCTCCGCTCCCTGACGCCGCGGAGCCGGAGTACGGCGATGCCCCCGAGCGGCGCGGTCTGCGCGGCTCGGGGGCGTGATCGCGAGGGCTACTTCTTCTTGACCTCGGTGTTGCCGGGGATCTTGGGGAGCTGGGTTATTGCTGGTCAGGAGGAGTGGGTTCGTGTGCCTAGTGGTCGTCGTTTGTCGTCCTTGGGCACTGTCGAGCGACCTCGGCGGCCCAGAGACGGCTCGACTTCGGTCCACTCTGCTGACGGCCGACACTTCGATATGACCCGTCTACACCTCAGCCGACGACAGTCGGCCACGATGGCGGGCGCGCCGACCGACCACACACGTGTATGCCTCACTGCACCCCCACCGCCTCAGCCAGGCTGCCGCTGCCCCCGGCCACAGCAAGCCAGGACGGCCAGCCCGTGACGACGCTTCCTGAGCCCTCAGCTCGGGAAGCTGCGAGCGTTGGCGGGCTGTTGGGCTGCTGACCTGACTGAAGCCTCGTCGGGCCCACTGGCCTCTACGGTGATCCCCCGCTGTCCGCGCTTGATCCGGTGCGCCGCTGGTGCAGGCCGCACGGCGTCGAGATTGCGCTCGGGGATGCGTTGTCAGTGGGCATGGCTGAGGTCTCAGACGCGCGGCCGGCTTCCGAGGTGTCCAGCTCTGTAGATCAGTTGCATCCCCGGTTCTGTCTGGGGGCGGCCCGGGTACGACCCGGGACCTAACCAACGGCCGGGCTTCGTCGATGGCCAAGGAGAAACCTGCCAGCGCCGGCGGCGCACCGAGCAGCGCGCTGCGAAAGCATGGGGTGGGGCCGGGTGCTGTGGTTGCTGCATCCGGCTGCTGTAAAGCGGGATCCGGGTGGGAGTACGGGTGTGGAGCGGGAACGACTCGAACGACTGCTGGTCGGTAGCGATGAGGCGTCTGTAGCCGCTCGTGTTGCGCTCCGCTGCAACGGCTCCTACGTGGTCTGGGACGGGGCTACGTCCGCCGGGTCGCTCGCCCTTGTCTATGGACGCCGGCTGCGGCTCACGCGTCGTCGGGGCATCGAGACCACGAACTTGGAACGCGCCGTGGAGTTGCTCGCTCGGCACCAGCACCCGGTTCGCGTGGGGCAGATCAGGACTGCCGATGGCTCGTGGACGTTCATGCTGTTCCTTACCGATGACGGCAGCAGCCTGATCGCGTGCACTGGCGTGCGGCGGACGCAGGTCTGAGCCCTGGCCGACGACAGTCAGCCACGATGACGGGTGCGTCAACCGATCAGGCGCGTGTGTAGCGTTGCCGACGTCCCGCTTCCTGGCCCCGTGGCCGACGCGCTTCGGGAGCAGATGAGGCGGTTCCCGCCGGTCGAGATCACCTTGCCGTGGAAGGTGGCTGGCGGCGCCAGGAGCGGACCCGCAAAGCCGTGGCTTCGGTCCTCGATCACCAGTAATGCATGCGCCGTGGGCACAGGCCGGTATTGCTGCAGCCGCACGGGCATTGCGGTGGAGAGCTTCGCTGACAAAGCAAGCGAGCAAAGTTCGCGGACAACGCTCACAAAGTTGATTCGTGATTTCACGCGTGAGAGATTGGAGCGTAGAAAGACTGCGGACCTGGATCCGGTTGCCTCCGGACCCAGGCCCTGATGCAGTCAACGAGCCCGGTCGCCTACGAGCAGACCGGGCTCGCTGCATGTACAGCTCCCGGTCGCGACCGTCCTCGCGCGTGACTCGCTCATCGAGCGAGCTGCATCACGCTGATAGCGGTGGTCACCAGCAGGCTGACTCCCGCAAGCCAAACCTGCCACTTTTCAGCGGCGGTCCACCTACGAGGCCTGTCCTTCTCAAGGCTCACCTCTACCGCCTCCCTTCTCCTCCAGCCGGCCCGCTTCTCGGGCCGGGGCCTTGGAACTCACGTGCGTCTAGACGGAGTTCAGGGAAGGTTCAGATGAGGCGCGACCAGCATACCGGGCACATCGCTTTTCACCGAGGCACACGGGAACGCTTGACAGCGGCCCCGGATCCCGTTCACGGCCCAGCGACGGCCCCAGTACAGAAACAAGCCCCCTGCTCGCGGCCAAATCGCAGGCAGGGGGCTTATTCGTGGGCGCTTACTTCTTCTTGCCCTGGTTCTTGACCGCCTCGATGGCCGCTGCCGCGGCCTCCGGGTCGAGGTACTTGCCGCCCGGGGTGACCGGGCGGAAGTCGGCGTCGAGTTCGTAGTACAGGGGGATGCCCGTCGGGATGTTGAGGCCCGCGATGTCGGCGTCCGAGATGCCGTCCAGGTGCTTGACCAGGGCGCGAAGGGAGTTGCCGTGGGCGGCGACGAGGACCGTGCGGCCGGTCAGGAGGTCGGGGACGATGTCGTCGTACCAGTACGGGAGCATCCGGGACACGACGTCCTTCAGGCACTCCGTGCGCGGGCGCAGCTCCGGCGGGATGGTGGCGTAGCGGGCGTCGTGCGCCTGGGAGAACTCGGAGTCGTCCGGGAGCGGGGGCGGCGGGGTGTCGTAGGAGCGGCGCCAGAGCATGAACTGCTCCTCGCCGAACTCGGCCAGCGTGGCCGCCTTGTCCTTGCCCTGCAGGGCGCCGTAGTGGCGCTCGTTCAGGCGCCAGCTGCGGTGGACCGGGATCCAGTGGCGGTCCGCGGCCTCGAGGGCCAGCTGGGCCGTGCGGATCGCGCGCTTCTGGAGCGACGTGTGGACCACGTCGGGGAGGAGGTCGGCGTCCTTCAGGAGCTCGCCACCGCGGACTGCCTCCTTCTCGCCCTTCTCGTTCAGGTTGACGTCCACCCAGCCGGTGAACAGGTTCTTCGCGTTCCACTCGCTCTCGCCGTGGCGGAGGAGGATCAGCTTGTACGGTGCGTCGGCCATGCCTCAGAGCGTAATCCACGTGTTCGGGCCGTTGCCCGCCCTGCTCGGTGGGCGGACGGGGCGCCCGTCCGCCCACCGAGCAGGGCGGGCGTCCGGTCGGGTGTCGGGTGCGGATGGCGTGCGGCCCTCCGTGCGGCCCCCACGCGGCTCTGGTTAATCGAGTGGCCCTCGACGGCCCCGTACATGTAACTTGCGCTTACCGCATGAGCCGCTTACATCTCCGTACCCGTGGGGGGTCCCGTCCATGTCTGCCGCGTCCGTCGCGTCCGTCGCCCGTCTCAGACGTGCCGCCCGGGAGACCGTCTCCGGACTGCCCCGCGAGTTCTGGTGGCTGTGGACGAGCACCCTGGTCAACCGGCTCGGGGCGTTCGTCGCCACGTTCATGGCGCTGTACCTCACGATCGACCGGGGCTACTCCGCCTCGTACGCCGGGCTCGTCGCCTCGCTGCACGGGCTCGGCGGGGTCGTCTCCTCGCTCGGGGGCGGGGTGATGGCCGACCGGCTCGGCAGGCGGCCCACCCTGCTGATCGCCCAGACGGCCACCGCCGTGTCCGTCGCGGTGCTCGGGTTCATGCAGGACCCGGTCACCATCGCCGGCGTCGCCTTCCTCGTCGGCATGGCCTCCAACGCCTCCCGGCCGGCCGTGCAGGCGATGATGGCCGACATCGTCCGGCCGGAGGACCGGGTGCGGGCGTTCTCGCTCAACTACTGGGCGATCAACCTCGGCTTCGCCGTCTCCTCCATGGCGGCCGGGTTCATCGCCGAGTTCAGCTATCTCGCCGGGTTCCTGATCGAGGCCGGGATGACCCTGGCGTGCGCGGTGGTCGTCTTCCTCAAGCTGCCGGAGTCGCGGCCCGTGGCCACGGCCAAGCGGGCGGAGGGTGACGTCGGTTTGGGCACGGTGCTGCGCGACGGGCGGTACATGGCCGTCGTCGGACTGTCCTTCCTCGTCGCCCTGGTCTTCCAGCAGGGGTCCGTCGGACTGCCGGTGGCCATGGGCCGGGCCGGGTTCACGGCCGCGGACTACGGTTTCGCCGTCGCCGTCAACGGCGTCCTCATCGTCGCGCTGCAGATCCCCGTCACCCGCTTCATCGAGCACCGCGACCCGCGCACACTGCTCGTGGCCTCCTCCCTGCTCGCCGGGTACGGCTTCGGGCTCACCGCCTTCGCCGGCTCGGTCGGCGTCTTCGCGCTCACCGTGTGCGTGTGGACGCTCGCCGAGATCGTCAACGCCCCGACCCAGACCGGTCTGGTGGTACGGCTGTCCCCGGCGCACGGGCGCGGGCGCTACCAGGGGATGTACACGCTGTCCTGGTCCGTGGCCGCGCTGGTGGCGCCGCTCATGTCCGGCGCGGTCATCGACCGCTTCGGCGCCGCGTGGCTGTGGGCCATGTGCGCCGGCGTGGGGACCGTGGCCGGGATCGGGTACGGGGTGCTCATGCGGCGGCCGGCCGCCGAGCGCCGGGCGCCGGAGTCCGCCCCGGCGGACGCGGACACGGAGAGCGAGCTGAGCGCGGCCTGAGCACCGACGCGACGGCGGCCGGGACAAAGGGGTGAGCCCCCTGCACGCGGTGCTCCGCGGGCAGGGGGCTCGTCGCCTTGCGCGCCGGGGGGGCGGCGCGGGGGCGATCAGAGGGAGGCGTAGACGCCGACCCGGTTGAACTGGGCGGCGGCACCCTGGAGCTGGCCGACGGCGCCCTGGACCGTGTCCGTGACGGTGCCGAGCTGGGCCAGCAGGTCCGTGCTGTCGAGGGCGGCGGGACCGGCGACGATGCCGGCCTGCGGGCTCAGGCCGCCGGAGACGTCGTCCAGCTCGGCGTCGGAGATCTCGGCGGTCTGGACCTGGGGAGCGGAGGTCATGTCGAAACTGCCCTTCGTTGGAGGTTCCACAAGGGGGGAGCGGCACCGCTGGGGACAGACGGCCGGCCGCGACCGCGGGCGTTGGGCATCCGTTTCCGGACGACCTGGCTTGAACCCGGCGGCGCGAAGGATCAAATCACGGAGCGTGTCCGGCAGCCAGTCGACCGGCCTGCGCCACACGGCAGTTGGGGCGACCGGCTCCTCATCCGTGCCCACCTGCCCATCGGTTGCGGGCAGCTTCTCCACAAGCGGTCCGGGACGGAGGGGGTCGCAGCCCTTGCCAGGGCGGACCCGAACCGGACAACTCCGCACCAACCGCGTTCACGTACGCGGGCTTGCGCATGCGCTGTGGAGATTCGGTCACCGATGCATCCGGGCACCCTTCAGCACCTTGTCGACCCCGTTGCGCGGGCCGTACACGGCGAGCCCGACGAGGTCCAGGCCGGCGGTGCCCACGGCCCGCACCGCCGCGCGGTTGTCGCGGTCGTTGCCGGTGGCGAACAGGTCGGAGGTGAACACCGACCGGGGCAGGGCGCGGGACAGGGCCCGGGCGTGGGCCGCCGTGAGCGTCTCCTTGGTGCCCTCGAAGACCAGCACCGGCTGGCGGAACATCGGCAGGTAGGACACTGCGTCCGCGTCCTCGTACGGCTCGCCGATCACCTCGGGGACCTCACTGCCCAGGCCGCTGACCAGGAACGCCGTCACGTTCAGGCGTTGCCAGGGCGCCAGGTCCTCGCGGAGCAGTACCGCGATCTTGGTGTCGAAGCGGACGGGGGCGGCGGCCGGCTCGGCGTGCGGTTCGGTGTTCATGGAGTGAGACTGCCGACCGACGCGCGCCGCGGTCTTGTACGTTTTTTGCGTGGCCGCCGACCAGTCCGACGTCTCCGCCTGGCGCCCGCGCGTCCCGGGTGTGGTGGAGGTCTTCCACGCCCACTTCACCGAGTACGCGTACCCGATGCACGTCCACGACGCCTGGACGCTGCTGATCGTCGACGACGGCGCCGTACGGTACGACCTCGACCGGCACGAGCACGGCACCCCGCACGACACCGTCTCGCTGCTGCCGCCGCACGTGCCGCACAACGGCTCCCCCGCCACCCCGCACGGATTCCGCAAGCGGGTGCTGTACCTGGACGGCAGCCACCTGGGCGACGATCTGATCGGCCCGGCCGTGGACGGCCCCGATCTGCGGGACCCGGTGCTGCGGCTGCGGGTCGGGCAGTTGCACTCCGCCCTGGCCCGGCCCGGTGACGAGCTGGAGGCGGAGAGCCGGCTGGCGCTGGTCGGCGAGCGGCTGCGGGAGCATCTGCGGCACCGGGACGCCGGGGCCCGCCGCCCCGGCCGCGGTCCCGGTCTCGCCCGCTCGCTGCGCGAGCTGCTCGACGAGCACGTCACCGAGGGGCTGGCGCTCGCCGACGCGGCGCGGCTGCTGCACGCCCACCCGGCGCACCTGGTGCGGGCGTTCAGCGGTGCGTACGGCATCCCGCCGCACCAGTACCTGACCTCGCGCCGGGTCGGCCGGGCCCGGCGGCTGCTGCTGGACGGGCTGCCGCCGGGCGAGGTGGCGGTGGCGACCGGGTTCTGCGACCAGGCCCACCTCACCCGGCACTTCAAGAAGCTGGTGGGCGTGCCACCGGGGCGTTACCGGCTCAGTGCCCGGTGAGGGCGCGCCGGGTCACCTGACGTCGACGTAGTCGCCGGCGGCCGTGGCGCCGCCGGTCGTGGCCGTCTCGCTGTAGGTCCAGCGCCAGTAGCCGTCCGTGGCCGCGGTGACCGTGGTCGACAGGTAGCCCGCGGAGTCGGCCTGCACGATCTTGACGGTGGAGTAGGTGCTGGTGCCCGCCTTGCGGAACTGCAGCTTGGCCGACTTGCCGCCGAAGCCGGTGTAGCTGTGCTTCACCCAGTCCGCGCGGGTGAGCCGCCCGGTCACGGTGAGCTTGCCGCCCTTGGCGACGGGTTCGGGCGAGGCGTTGACGGTGGCCTTCCCGGCGCGCTTGACCTGCACGGAGCTGAAGCCGGTCAGGTACTCCTCGCCCTTGAAGTTCTCGTTCGAGTCCCAGAGGCGCACCCAGACGGCCGTCTTCCAGGTCGTCGCGTCGTTGTTGGAGTCGAGCCGCCAGCGCGGGTCGATGTACAGCTCGCCCTGACAGTCGGCGGCGCGGGTGCCGGCCGCGTCGCAGCCGGTGAAGCCCGTGTAGATGCCGCCGGAGTCGGCTCCCTTGGCGGCCGTCGTGTCGTGGTACAGGTACGGGAACGGGGTCACGTCGTCGGCACTGACGCCGGACGGCAGGGACATGTGGAAGGTGAAGCCGGGCCTCACCTCCGCCGTGGTGCCCACGATGACGGGCTTGCCCTGGTTGATGACCAGGTTCGACACCGAGACGCCGGTGTCCGCCGCCGCCGCGGACGGTGCGGCGTACGCCCCCAGGGCGAGCGCTCCCGCGAGCGCGACCGCGAAGCCGGATCTGCCTGCGCGCATGCACAACCTCTTACGGAGAGAGACAGGTAAGAACCCGGTAAGGAACCGGGTCGCCGCAGGCTAACAGCAGGCGCGCGGAACCCGGTTGGAGCCCCCGGGCTCAGTCGGCCGGGCGCTCGATGAGGTGGCTGAACGCGTCCAGGTTCCGGGTCGACTCGCCGCGTGACACCCGCCAGGCGTACTCCTTGCGGATCGCCGAGGCGAACCCCAGCTCAAGCAGGGTGTTGAAGGCGCCGTCGGCGGCCTCCAGGACCTGTCCGAGGAGGCGGTCGGTCTCCTCGGGCGTGACGGCGGCCAGCGGCAGGCGGGCGGTGACGTAGATGTCGCCGAGCCGGTCCACGGCGTAACTCACCCCGAACAGCTTGAGGTTGCGCTCCAGCAGCCAGCGATAGACGCCCGCCTCGTTCTCGTCGGGCTGCCGGATGACGAAGGCGTTGAGGGAGAGGGTGTGGCGGCCGACGATGAGGCTGACCGTGGTGGAGAGCTTGCGGGTGCCGGGGAGCTTGACGACGTACGTCCCGGAGTCGGGGCTCTCCCATTCCAGCTCCGCGTCCTTCAGGACGTCCTCGACGACCCGCGTGGCCTGCTCGGTGTCACCCATGCTGGGAGCGTACGCGACGGCGGTGGGACTGGGTCGCGGCCGTGTACACGTCGGCGGTGGCGGCCGCCGCGGTGTCCCAGCCGAAGCCCAGCGCGTGCCGGGCGGCGGCCGCGCCCATGCTGTCCGTCAGCGAGGGGTGGTCGGCGAAACGGGCCAGCACGCGCGCGTACTCGGCCGGTCGGTGGCCCTGTACGAGGAAGCCGGTGGCGCCGTCGCGCACGGCCACCGGCAGACCGCCGACGGAGGCGGCCAACACCGGGGTCCCGGCCGCCTGCGCCTCTATGGCGACCAGCCCGAAGGACTCGCTGTAGGAGGGCATGACCAGCACGGAGGCCGCCCGGAACCAGTCCGCGAGCTGCTCCTGGCCGACCGGCGGGCGGAACTGCACGACGTCGGCGATGCCCAGGCGGGCGGCCAGCTTCTGCAGGCCCTCGGGCCTGGCGAGCCCGCTGCCCGAGGGCCCGCCGACGACGGGTACGACGATCCGGGAGCGCAGCTCGGGGCGCTCGTCCAGCAGGGCGGCGACCGCCCGGAGCAGCACGTCGGGCGCCTTCAGGGGCTGTATGCGGCCCGCGAAGAGGGGGATCAGGGCGTCCTGCGGAAGACCGAGGCGGGCACGGGCGGCGGCACGGCCGTCGCCGGGACGGAACCGGTCGAGGTTCACGCCGGGGTGGACGACGGCGACCTTGGCGGGGTCCGCCGTGTAGTGCCGGACGAGTTCGCCGGCCTCCTCCTCGGTGTTGGCGATGAGGCGGTCGGCGGCGGCGACGATCTGGGTCTCGCCGATGACACGGGCGGCGGGCTCGGGGGTGTCGCCGTCGGCCAGGTTGGCGTTCTTGACCTTGGCCATGGTGTGCATGGCGTGCACCAGCGGCACGCCCCAGCGCTGGGCGGCGAGCCAGCCGACGTGGCCGGAGAGCCAGTAGTGGGAGTGGACGAGGTCGTAGTGTCCCGGGCGGTGGCCGGCCCACGCCTGCATCACGCCGTGCGTGAAGGCGCAGAGCTGGGCGGGCAGGTCCTCCTTGGCCAGGCCCTCGTAGGGACCGGCGTCGACGTGCCGGACGAGGACGCCCGGGGCGAGGTCGACGCGGGGCGGGAGGCCGCCCTCGGTGGCCCGGGTGAAGATCTCGACCTCGATGTTGATCGCGGCCAGCCGCTGGGCCAGCTCCACGATGTAGACGTTCATGCCGCCGGCGTCACCGGTTCCGGGCTGGTGCAGCGGCGAGGTGTGCACGGAGAGCATGGCGACGCGGCGGGGCCTGCGGTGCAGCCTGAGCCGCGAAGGCGCCGCCGGGGAGCGACGCCCGAGCCTGCCGGCGTACTGGCTCACGTGGCGTTCCTCCTCGGTGCGGGCATGCCTGCCGGAGGACAGACCGCGCCCTCCAGGGAGTGCAACAGCCGACGGGTGCCCCGCCATTTCCCGATCACGCGCCTTTACCGAATCATGACCCAATCTCGCTCAACCGTTCGACACGCGCGCGCGTGAGAGCTGCGGAGGCGTACGCGGCGGCCGGTGGCGGGACCGAGCGCGAGCCGTTCGCCGCCGGGCCCCGCTTACTCTCGTAGGCATGACCGCCCGCACCACGCCCCTGCCCCACGCCCGGCTCCGTCCGGGCGGGGCGGCCCCCGTCGTGGGGAACGTGACGCGCGGGACCACCAACCCCAACCGGCTGCGCCGCATGGACCGCTGGATCGCCGCCACGCACGGCGCCGCGCTGCGCCGCGCGGCGGAGCCGGTGGCGATCGACCTCGGATACGGGGCCGCGCCCTGGACCGCCGTGGAGCTGCTCGGGCGGCTGCGCACCGTGGCACCCCGCGCGCGCGTGGTCGGTGTCGAGATCGAACCGGCGCGGGTCGCGGCCGCCCGGCCGTACGAGCGGGACGGGCTGGACTTCCGGCACGGCGGCTTCGAGATCCCCGTGCCCGGGCGCCCGGTGCTGGTGCGGGCCGCCAACGTGCTGCGGCAGTACGACGAGGACCAGGTCGCCGCCGTGTGGCAGCGGCTGTGCGCACGGCTCGCGCCGGCGGAGGGCGGCTCGCCCGGGGGGCTGCTGGTGGAGGGCACCTGCGACGAGATCGGCCGACGGCACGTCTGGGTGGCGCTGGGTCCACAGGGTCCGCGGACGGTGACCTTCGCGACCCGGCTCGGTTCGCTCCAGCGGCCCTCCGACCTCGCGGAGCGGCTGCCGAAGGCGCTGATCCACCGGAACGTCCCCGGCGAACCGGTGCACGCCTTCCTGCGCGACTTCGACCGCGCCTGGGCCGCCGCCGCGCCGTACGCCTCGTACGGCGCCCGTCAGCGCTGGATCCGCGCGGTGCGGGACCTGACCGCCGACTGGCCCGTCACGGACTCGGCCGCCCGCTGGCGGCAGGGGGAAGTGACCGTCGCCTGGAGCGCGTTGGCGCCACGCGGCCACTGAACGCGCGGACCCGGGCCGACCGGCGAGACCCGGCGAGGACCGGCGAGGACCGGCGAGGCCCGGCCGGCGGGAACGATCTCGGTGCGTCGTTCGTCACATCGGCGAGAAGATCGTCGTGACCGGCGCCGCCCGGGGGAGGCGGTCGGAGGGGGCGACGGATGACCGGGGTGCGCGCGAGGGCGCGGAGGGCGGGCGGAAACCCGACTTCCCATGACCTCTGTCGTTTTGCGCGCCGCCGTGGCACGATCCATCGGACGACCGCAAGTTACTGACGGTTAACCAGCTTGGGGGACTGTATGGGGACGGGCAAGCGCGGCCTGCTCATGGCCGCCGTGACCGTGGTCTGCGCGATGACCGTGCTGGCGGCGCCCGGCACGGCGTTCGCCGCTCCGACACCCACACCGAGCGGGAGCGCGACACCGGACGCGTCCCCGAGCCCCACTCCCCCGCCGAACAAGGACCTGGAGAAGGTCCGCGCGAGACTCGACCGCCTCTACCACGACGCGGCCGTGGCGACGGACGCCTACAACGCGGCCGAGGAGAAGACGAAGAAGCAGTCCGCCCGGATCGCCGCGCTGACCAAGAAGATCACCGAGGGTCAGGAGAAGCTGGAGCGGCTCAGGAACCAGGCCGGCGCGTCGGCCCGCGCCCAGTACCGCAACGGCGGGCTGCCGCCCACGGCCCAGTTCCTGCTCAGCGACGACCCGCAGCGCTTCGTCGACGGCGCCGGGACGGTGCTGAACGGCCAGCGGGCCACGAACAAGCTGCTCGGCGAAATGACCCGCACCCAGCAGGAGTTGCGGGACTACGCCGACGACGCCTCCGCGCAGTGGAAGAAGCTCGAGGTCCACCGCAAGGCCAAGGCCGCCGCCAAGAAGCGGATCAAGCGGCAGATCTCGGAGGCCGAACTCCTCGAGGACCGGCTCGAGGAGAAGGAGAAGGAGCGGCTCGCCCAACTGGAGGCGGACGCCGCCGACAAGGCGCAGACCAGGTGGCTGGACACCGGCGTCCTCAACGACATCAAGACGAAGGCGTCCAAGCAGGGCCGCGAAGCCGTGGAGTTCGCCACCGCCCAGCTCGGCAAGCCGTACGTGTGGGGCGCCGAGGGCCCCGACTCCTTCGACTGCTCGGGGCTGACCTCCCAGGCCTGGGCCGACGCCGGCCGGCCCATCCCGCGCACCTCGCAGGAGCAGTGGAAGCAGCTCGAGCACGTCGACATCAAGGACATGCGCCCCGGCGACCTCATCATCTACTTCGACGACGCCAGCCACGTCGCGATGTACGCCGGTGACGGCCGGATCATCCACGCGCCCCGGCCGGGGCGGACGGTGACCGTCGCGGGCGCCGGCACGATGCCGATCCTGGGCGTCGTACGGCCGGACGCGTGACCCAGCTCATGTGACGGCCCGCACGCCGGGCGCCCCGCGGGCCCTCGCGCCTCTCGCCGCGCCCCGGCCGTGTGACCCACCGCACGGCCAACCCCCGCGCAAACCGGGGCGATACGTGAGCTTCGTCATCCCCGCCCCGCGGGCGGGCTGTCCAACTGCGTTACGAATCGCGGCATATGACAGCGGCCTGAGCGCGAGCGACGCGGCTCACACCATTCCATCGGGGTGGGCAGTACCGCTATGGTCACCCGACGGTGGGTCGAGGTCCCTCGCCCCGCCTGCCCTCGGGGGGAGGGAAGGAAAACAGGACGATGCCCGTACCCGTACCGCGGCAGAGAGCGATCCCGGCCGTGGAGAGTGGTCAGGCGCAGGCCGTCGCCCAAGGCGGCCCCCTCAAGGAAGAGGCTCACCGCAACGCCACGGCCGGCGCCAACAGCGCCACTCTCACCCTGCTGCTGATCGAGGACGATCCGGCAGGTCTGCCGATCGTGCCCGACATGCTGGACTCCTCCGGCAAGCCGGTCCGCGTCCGCACCGCCCGCAACCTCACCGAGGCCGAGCGGCTGCTCACCGACGACGTCCACTGCATCCTGCTGGACCTGGCGCTCCCGGCGCCCGGCCGGCCGCACGGCGAGGACGCCGACGAGCTGGCCGTGCTCCGGCACGTGCTCCAGATAGCGCCGCGGCACGCCGTGCTCGCGCTGACCGCCTCCGGCGACGCCGAGCGCGGCGCCGAGGCCGTGCGCGTGGGCGCCCAGGACTACCTGTTCCGCGACGAGCTGGACGGCCGGCTGCTCAGCCGCGCCATCCGCTACGCGGTGGAGCGCAAGCGCTCCGACACCGCCGAGCGGCGGCTCGCCGAGGGCAGGCTGCGCGCCCAGGAGAACCGCCGGCTGGAGCGGGGCCTGCTGCCCACGCCCCTGCTGGAGGGCTCCTCGCTGCGCTTCGCCGCCCGCTACCGGCCGGGGCGCTCCCGCGCCCTGCTCGGCGGTGACTTCTACGACGCCGTACGCACCCCCGACGGCACCGTGCACGCCATGATCGGCGACGTCTGCGGCCACGGCCCGGACGAGGCCGCGCTCGGCGTGGAGCTGCGCATCGCCTGGCGCGCGCTGACGCTGGCCGGGCTGTGCGGGGACGAGCTGCTGGGCACGCTCCAAGAGGTGCTGGAGCACGAGCGCGCGGACGAGGAGATCTTCGCGACGCTGTGCACGGTGGACATCGCCCCCGACGGCCGCCGGGCGGGCCTGTGCCTGGCCGGCCACCCGTCGCCGCTGATCGCCCGCCCCGGCCGGGCGCCGAAGCTGCTGCCGTACGAGAACAACGGTCCCGCCCTGGGTCTGCTGCCCGGTGCCCGCTGGCCCCGGATGCAGGTGGAGCTGGGCGCCGAGTGGAGCCTGATGCTCTACACCGACGGTCTGATCGAGGGCCGCGTCGGCACGGACGGGGAGCGGCTCGGCCAGGACGGCATGGTGGACATGATCCGCCGCCAGCTGGCCGAGGGGCTGCGCGGCGAGAATCTGCTGCGGGCCGCCGTGAGCGAGGTCCGCGACCTCAACGGCGGCGAGCTGACGGACGACGTCGCGGTGGTCCTGCTGGACCGCACGTCCTGACCGGCCGGCGGCCCGCCGTCAGCGGCCGCCGTTGTACGGACCGTAGGGGCCGTCGCTGCTGCTTCCGCCGCGGCGGCGGCCCCAGCCGCTGCCGCCGGAGACCTGCTTGAGCGCGGGACGCACGTCGACGATGTAGACGATGCTCGCGATCACACCGGCGATCGGCAGGATGGACAGCAGCGAGAACAGGTAGCTGACCACGAGCGCGATGCCGAGGATGATCAGCCAGAAGACCTTGTTCTGCTTGTCGGCCGCGCGGAAGGCGTCCTCGCGCCGGAAGGCGGCGTCGAACAGCCCGAACGCGGCGAGGGCCATCATGACGATCTTCAAGATCCCCATGAACCCCGCGAAGCCCAACATCAGCATGCCGTCCACCGCCTGTTGTCTCCCGATCCGTACGCGGTCACCGTACCCGTAGAACGGGCCGGGCACCCCAGGGGTGCCCGGCCCGTTCAGATCCTGCCGGACGTGCTCACTTGGCCGGCGGGGTCGTCTTCTTGGCGGTCGGGGTGACCTTGCGCGGCGCCGGGGCCTTCTTCGCGCCGGAGTCCTTGGCCGCGGGCTCCTTGACGACGGACTCCTTCACCGCCGGCTTCTTCACCGTGGCGGGCTCGGTCCGGACCGCGGCCGGCTTCGGCGCCGTCCGGACCTCGCCCGGCTCGGGCTTGCCCTCGACGGCGATGGCCAGGTCCTCGATCTCCTCGGCGGCCTCGCCGCGCCAGGTCCGCACGGTCTGCTCACCGTGCTCGGCGACCTTCTCGTAGGCCTCGCGCGCCTTGACGGCGTACTCGGCGGCGACGCCGACACCGCGCAGGGCGAGGTCCTGGGCGTTCTCGCCGAGCTTCTTCAGGTCGACGTCGAGGGTGCCGATGAACTCGTTGACCTTGCTCTGCAGGGTCGTCTGGGCCTCCTTGGCCCGGCTGGCGGCCCGCTCCTGCACGGCCTTCGGGTCGGTGTTGCGCACCGCGTCGATGCGGGCCGGCGCCTCGGCGCGCAGCTGCTCGACCAGGGCGGGCACCTTCTTGGCCTGCTGGATCGCGAGGTCGGCGGTCCCGGCGGCGAAGTAGAGCGGCTTCGGGTCGCTGAGGGTCTTGCGCAGGTCGTCGGTGATGGCCATGGTGAGGGTCCTCCCGGATTCGCGTTCGGCTGAGGTTGGTGTGTCCGCGGTCTGGGCGGCCGGGCCCTGGTCCGGCTATCCGGCCGTCCGCCGCGGACCGGCATCACTGCCGCCGGCCGTGCGGGTGCCGCGTTCGGCGGTGTCGCCCGGGACATCGGTGCCGTCGGTCCGCTCCGCCGCCTCCCCGTCCTCCGCCGCCGGTTCGCCGACCCCGAATCCGTTCTCCTTGCGGAAGGACTCGTAGATCTGGAGCAGCACCTGCTTCTGCCGCTCGTTGAGCGAGGGATCGGCGAGGATGACGGCGCGCGTCTCCACCTCGTCCCGGTCCCGTTCGGCGTCGAGGATGCCGGCGCGGACGTACAGCGTCTCGGCGGAGATGCGCAGCGCCTTGGCGACCTGCTGCAGCACCTCCGCGCTGGGCTTGCGCAGCCCGCGCTCGATCTGGCTCAGGTACGGATTGGACACTCCGGCGGCGTCGGCGAGCTGCCGCAGCGAGAGCTGGGCGTTTCGCCGCTGCTCGCGCAGGTACTCACCGAGATTGCCGACGTTGAGCGATGCCATGGCTCCACCATGCCGCACTTCCGCTAACAATTGCAAGCATCTGCTTGCAAGAGTGCGCCATGCCACTCGTGGACTTCACCCGGCCGCCGCAGTTGTCCTGTCTCTGTGATGTGCGGGCAGTCTCGGAGATCTCCGGACATCTGAACTGGCGTCTCAGTCGTCTCCGGGCATTTAGTGGGGTGTCTCAGTCTTCTCCGGGTACGCCGCTGTGGCTGTGTCTACGGTCGTCGTGGCTGGTCGGCATCGTGCCGGGGGCCCGGATGGATGCGTGTGAGGTGTCGGCGGAGGACGTCGAGCAGGAGTACGTCAACGCGGGCGGGGTCCGTGAGCGCGGGCCGCTGGGGCGTCTGTGGTCGGTCCGGTTCGAGTCGGTACGGCCCGAGCGCCGGTTCCCGGCTTTCCGGGGTCAGGGCAACTGGTGCGGCTGGTACTGGTCGGCGACGTGCCCCGGCCCCTCCCCCCGTTCCCGAACGAGACCCTGAACTCGTACTGCCAGCGGCTGGCCCACGCCAACCGCATTCCCGCAGAACGTCTCCACACCCCCTCGCGCTGGCTAGCGCACGACGACGACTCCGTCACCGCGCTTCTGCGGCGTCTGACGATCCTCACCGGCCTGCCCCGGGAGACGTTCTGGCACGCACTGCCGGAACTGCGCTGGAGACACGAGCACGGCATGAGCCCCCTGGGCCGCTCCCGGCCGCCGGTCGCGTCCATGCGCCTCCGACGGCGCTGGGCCTGCCGGCGCTGCACGGCCACCCGAACGCCAGGCCAGCACGTCATGACCTGGATCCCTATCTACACCCACGCCTGCCTCCAACACAGGCTCTGGATCGGCGAAGCCGTCACTGTCACGCGCGAACAGGTCGACCTCGCGCAGATGCCGGAAACCCTCTGGGCTCAGCGTCGCCACCACCGCCTCGTCCGACGTCATGGAGAGAGAGTCACCGCTGAGTGCTTTCGGACCGGCGGCGCCCTTTGAAAACTGTTCGCGGCGCATCACTACACGCTCGTCCCGGACGCCCTCGGCCAGGGACTCGCCAAGCCCCGCGGCCCCTACCTGTCCTGGGGGCCACAGCTCTACGCGGCGGCCTATCCAGCGACCGTCACGATGATGTCGCTGGTCGCCTCCCCTGCCTGGCGATCTCTCCTCGCCGAGAGCATGTTCCCCAGCGATGTCGACCGCTTCATGAAGGAGTTCACGCGACGGCTCCCACCAGGCCACCCCGCCTATGTCACCAACCTGCCCGCCCTCCCCAGCAAGACCGGCGCCATGATCCGCCGCGTCACGCAGATCCTGCGCGAGACCAAGACCGCCTGAATTCGGAACGGGTGGCAGGCTTTGACGGCACCCCGTCACCGCCGTTGCGGGAACCGGAACCGGTCGAGAGCACGTACTTGTTCGTACCTGCTCGACACGAACCCGTGGAGCCGCTGCACCATGAGCACACCCTTACCACCCTCCTGGCGCTACTGCGGGCACGGCGCGGATCCGGCCACCGACCCCGTCGGCTGCCTGGGCATTCACGTCCCCGGCCACACTAAATGCCTGGCCCATCTCACCGACACCGACCGCACCACCTACCTGACCGGTCTGACCCCCGGCGCCGACGTAGACCACCGCGGCACCCTCTTCACTCCAGACCTGCTGCAAAGCCTCCTCCACGCCCTCACCGACCCCACCACCAGCAATCCCCACCTCGGCACCGCCCTCTTCAACCGCGCGCAATTCTCCGGCGACGCCCGGTTCACTGATACACATTTTTCCGGTACCGCCGAATTCAAAGAAACACAGTTCCTCGGCGAAGCCCATTTTGAAAGAACACGCTTCTCCCGCAACGCCTGGTTCCAGGAGACACAAGTTACCGGCGACGCCTGGTTCGAAATGGCACAGTTTTCCGGCACCGCCTCGTTCGTCACAGCGAACTTCTCCAGCAACGCACAGTTCCACGATGCGCACGTCTCCGGCGACGCCGAATTCCCCGGAGTAAAGTTCTCCGGTAACGCAGGGTTCGGTGACATGCAGGTCTTCGGCTACGCCCTGTTCGACCAAGCGAAGTTCTCCGGCGACGCACTGTTTGACAGGACAAAGTTCTCCGGAAATGCCTCCTTCCGCTCGGCGAATTTCTCCGGCAAGGCATGGTTCGATGCAGTGCTGATCTCTGGCAACGCCTTGTACGCTGGGGCGCGGTTTGAGGGTACATCAGCGTTGGGGCCATTAGTTTGTGCGAATCAGGTGGAGTTGTCGCGGGTTGTATTTGTACTGCCGGTGACATTGGAGATAGCCGCGAAGAAGCTGGTGTGTGAGCGGACCCGATGGGAGTCGACGGCAACTGTACGGGTCCGGTACGCGGAAGTGGATCTCAGCCAAGCGGTCCTGACCGCCCCCACCGCGGTCACCGTTCATCCCGCCCCCTTCACCCATCGCACCAACCTTGTGGCCGAGACCCCGCTGACGAGTGGGGATTCCCAGGAGCCGCGCCCGCCGGATCGGGTACGGATCCTGTCGGTGCAGGGCGTGGACGCCGCGCATTTGGTACTGACCGACACCGACCTGACTAAATGCCTGTTCTCCGGAGCCTTCCACCTCGACCAGATCCGCCTGGAAGGCCGCACTACCTTTGCTGGCCCGCCTATCGGCCAGCGCTGGCGCGGCATCCGGCCCATCCGCTACACCCGTCGGCGTACGCTCGCCGAGGAACACCACTGGCGCACCCACACCCTCGGTCCCGACGCTGGATGGCATCGCCCGGCCGACGCCGCTGCTCGCACCCCTGATGCGGTAGACGTGGCCGCGCTGTACCGGCAGCTACGCAAAACCTTCGAGGACGGCAAGAACGAACCCGGCGCCGCTGACTTCTACTACGGCGAATGCGAGATGCGCCGCCGCGACCCCACCGGCACCACGAAGGGCGAACGCCGCCTGCTGTGGGGGTACTGGCTGCTGTCCGGCTACGGCCTGCGCACCTCCCGTGCCTTCACCTGGCTCCTCGCCGCCATGAGCTTGACCGTGCTACTCCTGATGGGCGTCGGCCTGCCCACCCATGACCCCGACCCCGCCACCACCGGCACCCTCCACGGCACCAAGATCAACCTCAGCACCAGAACCCCCGACCCGGCCCTGCACGGCGGATGGCAGCAGCGACTGACATGGGCCCGCGCGGAGAAAGCCACCCGCGTCGCCGTCAACTCGGTCGTCTTCCGTTCCAGCGGACAGAACCTCACCACCGCCGGCACCTACATCGAGATGACCTCCCGCCTCCTCGAACCCACCCTCCTTGCCCTCGGTGTCCTCGCCATCCGCGGACGCATCAAACGCTGACCGTGCCCCCGGCAGCACAGACGGCCCGAGGGGCATCCCAGCCGGAAGTTCTGGAACGGTTCGGGCGAACCGTTTCCGGCTATGTGCCTTACGTGCATGCACCACTGGACATGCTCCTGAGCTCTACAGAGTCTCTCCACCCCTGGATGACCCTTGCCACCACGGCATAACAGCTACCCGGAGCAAACTGAGACGATCCCAGGTCCAGACGTCTCAGAGTTCTCCGGGCACCCCAGGCCAGTGGGCCCCAAATGCCCGGGCCTAGCTGAGACAGGACAGCAGTGCGCCCGGCTCGGGACCACGACCGCCGCGGAAACTCACTGGCGTCCCGCTCCCCCGGGCCGTGAGACTGCCGCGGTGACGCTTCACGAGGACGAGATCCCGGTCGACGAGACGCTCATCCGGTCGCTGCTGCGGGCCCAGCGCCCGGAGTGGGCCGGTCTGCCGTTGTCGCCCGCGGGCGCCGGTTCGGACAACACCATGCACCGGCTGGGCGACGACCTGCTCGTACGGCTGCCGCGGATCGCCGACGGGCGGTCCGTGCGCAAGGAGCAGGAGTGGCTCCCCCGTCTGGCGCCGCTCCTGCCCTGCCGCGTCCCCGAGCCCGTGCACGCCGGGACGCCCACCGGGGCCTTCCCCGTCGCCTGGTCGGTGCACCGCTGGATCGACGGCGACGAGGCCGGCCCGGACACCGTCCGGGACTGGGCGGCCTTCGGCGCGGACCTGGCTGCGGTGGTGCGTGAGCTGCACGGCATCGATCTCATGGGGGCGACGCGCGCCGGGGACCTGAGCTGGTACCGCGGCGGCCATCTCCGGCCCTGCGACGAATGGGTCGGTACGGCCTTCGAGGACTGCCGGGCCACGGTGGGCTCCGGGCTCGACATCGACACCCTGGAACGGCTGTGGCACGCGGCGCTCGCCCTGCCCGACCCCGCCGGCCCCCATGTCTGGCTCCACGGCGACCTGAAGCCGACCAACCTGCTGGTCCGGGACGGCCGACTGCACGCGGTCATCGACTTCGGAGCGCTCTCGGTCGGCTTCCCCGACGCCGAGCACGCTCCCGTGTGGGACCTGCCGCCGCTGGCGCGGCAGGCCTACCGGGACGCCCTGGACCTCGACGACGCGACCTGGGCGCGCGCCCGCGCCTGGGCGATCGCGGTCGGGGTCAGCGGGATCTCCTACTACTGGCACACCTGGCCCGCCTTCGTCGCCGAGTGCCGGGCCCGGCTCCAGGCGGTCCTCACCGACACCGCGGCCGGCTGAGCGTCCGGGCCGGCCGCCGCAGCCAGTCCGCCACGGCGCTGAAGTCGGCCCCGGTCAGGCCGTACCGGTGGTCGACGCGGTGCAGCAGGGCGGGCGCGGGATGGTGGACGGCGACCCAGGAACGGTCGGCCTCGGTCACCTCGTCGTCGATCCAGACGAAGGGGCGGCCCGCCGCCCAGGCGACCAGCGGGCGGGTCTTCCAGTGCAGCAGGCCGGGCGGCTCGTCCTCGTCCGGCCACCGCACGACCGGCAGCGCGGGCAGCCCGAGCCAGGGCGCCAGGCACGTGTTGGCGTCGTCCATCCAGGTCGTCGCCCACACCAGTTCGCAGCCCAGCCCGCCGAGCCGCGCGCCGAGCGCGGGGTCGACGCGGTTCAGCAGCGGATGGCCGCCCGCGTCCGGCGGCCCGGCGAGGCCGCGGTCGTACACCGGGTAGGACAGGTCCGCCGCGCCGAACGGGATGAGCGGCCCGTCCACGTCGAGGAAGAGAAGCATCACCGTTCAGGATGCCCCTCGTCGGGCGCCGGCTGAAGCCCGCGGCTGGAACGGCAGCGGCCGGGCGTGGACGACGTCCAGGCGGGAGACCGCCCGAGTCAGCACCACGTACAGCCGGTTCGCGCCCCGCTCCTCCGCCTCCGCGACGGCGGCCGGCTCCACGGCGACGACGTGGTCGTACTCCAGCCCCTTGACCAGGCCGGCGGGCACCACGGCCACCCGGGCGCCCGGTTCCTCCGGGCCGGCCGTCCCGATGCCGGCGGCGGTGAGCGCGTCGCGGACGCGGGCCAGGTCGGCGTCCGCCGTGACGACCCCGACCGAGCCCTCGCGGGCGAGCGCCGCGCGTACGGCGGTCACGGTGGTGCCGGGCACGTCGTCGGTGGGCCGGACGGTCAGCTCTCCGTCCGTCCGGAGGGACCTGGCAGCGGGTACCGCCACGTCCAGCCGGTCCAGCAGCCGGTTGGCCAGCTCGATCACCGCGCCGGGCACCCGGAAGCCGGTGGTCAGCGGCACCACGGCGGCATCCGGCTTGCCGAGGTGGCGCAGTTGCACGGCCCAGTCGCGGGCCGCCCACGGGGTGGTGCCCTGGGCGAGGTCGCCGAGCACGGTCAGCGAGCCGAACTCGGCGCGCCGGGCGACCGCCCGGCACTCCATCGGCGAGAGGTCCTGCGCCTCGTCCACGACGATGTGCCCGTACCCCTCGGGGTGCTCGACCAGCCCGGCGACCTCGTCGAGCAGCACGAGGTCGGCGGCCGACCAGCGGGCGGACCTGTACGAGCGCGGCGGGCGGGCCCACAGCAGGGCCTCCTGCTCCCCGGCGTCCAGCAGCCCCTCGGCGGCCCGGGCCAGCGCCGCGCGGTCGGTGAACAGTGCGGCGAGGACCTCCTCGGGCCGCGCCTTCGGCCATACGGCGTCCAGATGGGCGGTGATCGCCCGCGCCCGCTCGATCCGGCGCACCCACGCGTTCGGAGGCGGCCCGGAGCGCCGTTCGGCCTGCTCCAGCAACCGGCGCACCACCCGGGCCCGTACCCGCTCGCGGCCGACCGCGTAGGGCTGCCGTTCGGCGCGCACCTCCTCGACGATGCCGGCCAGACGCGCGGCGGACACCCGCCACCGGCAGGAGCCGTCCGGTACGGCGAGGTCGCTGACGCCGTCGGTGGACACGCGCGCGTACAGGGCGCGGCGCAGCACCTCGGCCATCCGGGCGTCGTGCTTGACGGCGGCCGTGCGGGCGGGGTCGTCGCCGGTCACCGGGTGGCGGGCGATCTCGTCGAGCAGCGTGGCCTGACGCACGCCGCTCTCCCCGAGCGAGGGCAGCACCTCGGCGATGTAGGAGAGGAAGGTGCGGTTGGGGCCGAGGATCAGCATTCCGGCGCGCTGGACGCGCTGGGGATGGGTGTAGAGGAGATAGGCGGCGCGGTGCAGGCCGACGGCCGTCTTGCCGGTGCCGGGGGCGCCCTGGACGCAGACGGAGGCGGTGAGGTCGCCGCGGACCAGGTCGTCCTGCTCGGGCTGGATGGTGGCGGCGATGTCCCGCATGGGGCCCACCCGGGGCCGCTCGATCTCCCGGGCGACGATGTCGCTGACCCGGGACTCGCCCCGGCCGAGGCGCTCGTCCTCGAAGCCGGTGAGGTCCGCGGAGTCGCCGCGGCCGCCCGCCGCCCAGCCGAACCTGCGGCGGATCTCGACGCCCTGCGGCTCGCCCGCGCTCGCCTGGTAGAAGGCGCGGGAGACGGGGGCCCGCCAGTCGACGACGAGCGGCGGGGCGGCCGGGTCCTCGGTGATCCGCAGGCGGCCGACGTGGTAACTCTGCCCGCCGTGTCCCGGATCGTCCGTGGCGAAGTCCAGCCTGCCGAAGAACAGCGGGCCCTCGGGCAGTTCGCGCAGTGCCTTGGCCCGGCTGCGCAGCCGGTAACCGAGCACCTCGGCGTCGGCACCGGAGGCGGAGACGTCCTCGCCGGTGACGACCTGCGCCGCGGCGCCGTCGACCATGGCGGCGAGGGCGGCGCGGCAGGTGTCGTGGTAAGCGCGCTCGGTGCGGAGGGTGCCGTCGAGGGCGCGCTGGGATGACGTCATGCCGTCAGCGTAGCGAAAATTCGTTACCAAGTTACATTTATTACTGAGTCTCAGCGGCGTGGAGCCCGGGCAGCCCGGCGGCCAGCCGGCCGAAGGCCCGCTCGGCGGCCCGCACGGCGTCCGGCCGGACCTCCTCCACACCCTCCCCCGCCGCGATCCGCCGCCAGTTCTCCAGCGCCAGGATCCGCTGCACGGCGACGATCTGGCCCGCGGCGAGCCGCGCGTCCAGTCCGCCGCCGAGCGCCTCGGCGAGCGCGGCCTCCGACCGCTCCAGATAGCCGTACACCCGCGCCGCCAGGGCGGGGGTCCCGTACAGCAGCCGGTGGAAGGCGAGCACCGCCGGGTGGTCGTTCAGACCGGTGACCGGATCGCACCGTTCGAGCCCGTCGAGGAAGTTGCGGCGCAGCGCCTCCAGCGGTTCCGCCGCTCCCGCCACGATCCGCGCGGCCTCCGTCTCGTGGTCCGCGATCCGGTGCAGGACCAGGTCCTCCTTGGCCGGGAAGTACCGGAAGAGCGTCGGCTTGGAGATCCCGGCCGCGGCGGCCACCTCCGCGACGGACACGGCGTCGAACCCCCGCTCCAGGAACAGCCGCACGGCGGTGTCCGACACGTCCTGGTACATCCGCCGCTTCTTGCGCTCGCGCAGGCCCATCTCTTCCATGGGGGGAGCCTAGGCGGCGGGGAGCCCAGGCGGCGGGCCCGGTCTCACGCCAGAGCGCGGGCCAGGTAGGGGTTCGCGGTCGGGCGGCGGGCGGGCAGGCCGAGGGAGGCGGTCGCCGCGGCCAGGGTCATGGGGTACGAGTCCACGGCCCGGCGGACGTTCGGGGCGTCCAGGCTCGCGCCGGTCACCAGGCGGTCGAGGTCCACGTAGGCCGAGCGCACGATCTCGATCCAGCGGTAGATCCGCCAGTCCTGCGACCAGTCGACGGTGTGACCGGGGGCCAGCAGCTTCTGCCAGCGCTGGAACATGCGGTCCCGGATCTCCGGGCGGGTCGGGGTGAGGTGCATGTGTCTGACCAGGTCGTAGAGCGGGTCGCCGACCACCGCCATCTCCCAGTCGATGATCGTCAGCGCCACCTCGTCCGCGCGGCGCACGAGGTTCCAGGGGTTCAGGTCGCCGTGCAGCAGGGCGGGCTCCCGGCGGCTCACGGTGTGCCGGGCCAGGATCTGCCGGAGCCGGGTGCCGTCGGGCAGCCCGAACAGCCGCGCCAGTTGCTGGGACTCCTTCGGCAGCTCCTCCACCAGCAGGACGAGCTGGTCGCTCAGCCAGCCGTAGAAGTCCCCCTCGCCGGCCGCCGGGTCCAGTTCCTTGTAGCTCACCCGCGTCAGGGCGTGGAGCTGGTCCACCAGCCGGTCCGCCTCGTGCGGCAGCAGGCCGTGCACGGGGTGGCTGGGGGGACGCTCACCGTCCCGCGGCCCCTCGTAGGTGTGGATGGAGAACTGCTCCCCCTGGTAGCCGGCCCCCAGGGCCAGGAGTTTGGGGGCCGCCACGCCCACGCCGGCGAGTTCGATGGCCCGGAGCACGGCGTGCTCGCTGAGGAAGCCGCGCTCCCTGCGGCAGACGTTGGCCACCTTGCGCCGGACCACGACGGGGAAACCGACATCGGGGACCCGCACCACCGAGTTGAGGTGACCGGTGCCCTTGAAGACGCGGCTGGCGGGCGTGGCGCCCTCCGCGGACAGGGCCTGGCGCACCGCGGAGTGCGGGAAGTCGGGGTGCTCGGGGACGCGTTGGTCCTGGTGCCAGTCCATGGACTTGGCGGACAGGCCGAGGCCGCCGTTCCTCGCGGCGCGCCAGCGGAAGAGGATCCGCTCGATCTCCCGCGGGTCCGGCAGGTTGCCCAGCCCGAGCGGAGCCGCCGCCGCCTCCAGGGCGCGCCGCACCTCCGCGGTCGCCTCGTCCAGGCTCTTCTGGTCGGGCGACGCGTGCAGGGAGTCGGCCGCGCGCATCACGTCCGGGTAGACCGACTGCGCCCGCTCGAAGGCGATGTAGTGCCGCAGGTCCTTGGCGAGCCCGTTGACGGCCGCGGGCCGGATCAGCCGCATGGTGTCCGCCCAGGCGTCGATCACCTCGTTCCACTGGTGCGCGGGGTAGCGCATGCGGACCAGGTGGGTCGCCAGGTCGTGCAAGGGGTCGCCGTAGGTCGCCAGCTCGAAGTCGACGCAGATCAGGGGCGGGTCACCGCCGTAGGACATGATCAGGTTGTCGCGGTGCAGATCGGCGTGGAGCAGGCTGTAGGGCCGCCGGGCCATCGCCGGGACCCGCTCGGCGAACCGCGTCAGGGCGTCCTCGGGGATGCCGAGCGCGGCGAACAGCCCGCCGAAGCCCGGCCAGTTCGCCCGCCGGATCTGACGGTCCGCGAGATGCGCCAGCGTCTGAAGGAAGCCCTGGCTGTCCTTGTCGTTGCGCGGCCAGGCGGCCGGCAGGGGCGGCAGCGCCTCCCTGCGCACCTGCGCCATCTGACCGAGCAGACCGGCCAGGGCCTTGACGAGCAGGGCGTCGACCGGCTTGCCGTTCTCGCACACGCTGGACAGCGGGACACCCTCGACATAGCTGTGGATCGTGTAGCCGTCGCCCTTGGCCAGGCACTGCGGCACGTGCGGCAGGATGCCCTTGATGGCGTCCAGGATCGCCGACTCGTCCTGCCACGTCCTGATCACCACCGGCAGCACGTCGCCTCGGCGGACCCGCACCGTGACGGAGGTACCGGTGTCACGCCCCAGCAGGTGCCGCACGTCCTCGGTGACCGGCAGCACGTAGTTCCGGTTGTGGTGCCCGCTGCTCGCCACGCCCTGTTCGGCGGCTCTGCGTACGAATGCGCTGACGGCGCCGGGCCGGGCGCCTTCCCCGGGGTGCCGACGGGGAAGAGAGGGTGCGCCCACTGGCCGCTCCGGGTGATTCGCGCGAGGGAGAAGAAAGGTAAGCCAAACATTAGGTGCAGCTGATTCCAGGCACGACCAGGGACGGCCTCGAATAATCACAACGGGTGGTCTGCCGGGCTTCGAGGCCGGGCGCCGGGCGCGTGCTGGTTCGCCGTCTCCATGCGCGGGGAACAGACCGACCGGTTCAGCGGTGCGGGAATGCTAGCGCACCCGGGCCGCCCTCCGGGGCGCCCCGCGCTATTCGGCGAGGCGGTCCCAGACCGAGTCGAACCACGCCCGCATGCTGCCGACGAACACCGATCCGGGCGAGCTCGGATCGCCGTCCTTCACGTGGTGGGTGAGGGTGGCGCCCAGGCCGAGCACGTCCAGCGCGGTGATCGCCTCTCCGTCGTCGAGCTCCATCGGGCGGTCGATCACCTCGTACATGCCGTGCAGGGCCTCGACGCCGTTGAGCAGGTAGAGCTTGCACACGGGGACCAGCGGAACGTGCCGGATCCGGAGCTCCACGGACGGGACCAGCTTCTCCGTCGCCAGTTCCCTCAGCATGGTCCGCAGCGACTCCGTGTGGCGCCGGCAGATGGCCCACAGGCGCTTCTGGGGGCGGCTGTCCGTCCGGTCGTTCTTGTTCCGCGGATAGGGCAGGACCAGCGACTCCGAGGGCAGCAGCACGCGCAGGGCGATGCGCTGCGGCCGGATGCTGCCCGCGCGGATGCGCTCCACCTGGAGGCGGATGTGCGCGTCCAGGGTCTCGGACGTCAGCGTGTAGACGTCCAGCTCCACTTCGGTGCGTTCGAACGCCTCGCTGATGAGCGGGCCCAGGGTCGCGCCCCGGGCCGACCGGGTGGCCTGGGGTGCCGCGGACTGTATGACCTGCGTCTTGACCACCCGCCAGCCGCTGCCCTGGCGGGACTCGATCCAGCCTTCGTCGGCCAGTTCGCGCAGGGCCCGCTGGACCGTGACCCGGGCGACCTCGAGCTCCTCGGCGAGGTCGCGCTCCGACGGCAGGAAGGAACGCAGCCGGTACGTCCCGTCGGTCACCCTGGAGCGCAGTTCACCGGCGACGCGCTGGAACTTCCGCCCCGGGCCGCCGTCACTGGTCTGCTGCTCCTCCACGACAGGACCGTACCGCTTCCCGTCCACCGGCAAACCAGTTCTTCAGTCAACTCACCTTTCATTACTGCCGGTTGGTTAAGCGATCAGCCGGGGCGGGCAGACCAGTTTCAGTCCAGCAGGCCAATTGGACCGAGCACTGGGCGGGTGCCGGAAGTGGACGGAAGGTGGGGGGCCATGCTCCTGCTTCAGATCGTCAGAGCGGTCGTCGAACTCTCGCTGGGCGCGCAGGCGCAGGCCAGGCTCGGCGCCGTCGGTGTGCTGCTCCTGACCGCCGTGGCGGTGGGCGTACGGGCGCGCCGGGCCGGCCTCGCCGTCGGGGCCGCCGTGGTCTTCACTCTGCTGATGGCTCAGGCCTAGCCCGCACCTGCAGCAGCACCGACCGCAGCGAACGCACGGTGTGCGTGGCACCGGCCTCCCGCAGCAGCTTCTCCTTGCGCTCGTTGCGCGCGTAGCCGAGGAAGGGAACCCCCGCACTGTTCGCGGCGAGCAGGTCCGAGGGGGTGTCGCCGATCATCAGGGCGGCCTCGGGGGCCGCACCCATCGCGTTCAGGGCACGGTTCAGGCAGTGCGGGTCCGGTTTGAGGTGACGGAGCTCCTCGCTGCGACCGTAGACGTGCGGGGTGAAGCAGTCCACCAGGCCACGGCCCGCCAGGTACTCGCGCACCACGCGCGGTGAGTTGTTGGTGGTGATGGCGAGCCGCGATCCGACCGCCGCCCAGGTGCGGATCAGCGGATCGGCGTACGCGGTGGGCATGGCCGACCCGGTGGCCCGCAGTTCCTCCTGGGTGAGACGTTCCTCCAGCTCACCGACCAGGTCGCTGCCGGGGTGCCTGCGGTCCACGGCGCGCAGGACGACGTGCGGGTCCAGGGACTCCCGCTCCTGCTGCGAGAGCAGGCCGTGCAGGCCCCGGCTCTCCAGCCACCGGGCCAGGTCGGCCGCCACGCGCTCCGCCGAGTGCCCGGCGAAGAGCCGGCAGATCGGCCCGTCGAAGTCCCACAGCACGACTCGTGCGCGTCTGATCAGATTCCGCAGTGCCTCGGTCTCGCCCTCGGTCTCTTCCGTCACCGGTTCGGTCCGCGTCGCATCAGAAGTCACTAGGAGAGTGTCAGGTCCGTCGTGATGGTTTCCCAGAGGGCGTCGAACCACTTCTGCGATTGCTCCACGAATGCCGCGTCCCGCTGACCTGACCGCTTCTCGAAGGAGAAGAGCAGGGACTCGGAGCCGAGCGTGTCGTACATCTCCAGCGTGCCGGAGTCCGTGGGCTCCTCACGCCGGGTGACCATGTAGTGCGCGAAGAGCGCCTCCACGCCGTTGAGCAGGTACAGCTTGACCGGCGGGGTGAACGGCAGGGCCCGGAAGGTGACCTGGACGTCGATGTCGTGCGTGGTGCGCAGGGCCCGCAGGTTGTACTGCAGGACCTGGCCCTGGGCGTTGCGCATCTCCAGCCAGCGCCGGTGCACGGGGTCGTCGTCGCCGTGCGCCTCGACCGAGACCGGGAAGGCGAGGTTGATGTCCCGGGACGGCAGCAGGATCCGCACGTCGACCCGGTCGGGGCGGATGCGGCCCTCGTGGATCAGCCGCAGCGGCTCACCGAGCGCCGGGATCAGGCTCTGCGCGGTCAGGCACACGGCGTCGATGCGGACGTGCGGCGCCGCGAACGCCTCGGTCAGCCGGGGAGCGAGGCCCACCATCGTCGGCTGGGGGCCGCCGTGGGCGGGAGCGGGCTCGGCGACGCGCGGGGGGCTGCCCTTGCTGACGCCGCTCAGCAGGCCGTCGTCCGCCAGCGCCCGCAGGGCCTGCCGCACGGCGCCGCGCTCCACGCCGAACTCCTCGGCCAGTTCGGCCTGGGTGGGCAGGCGCGCTCCCACCTTCAGCTCGCCGGTGCGGATGCGTTCCCGCAGGATGTCGGCGATCTGCCGGGACGTGAGCCTTCTGCTTCCGTTCACTGCCACGTTCTCCTGAGCCACAACAAAACGCTACAACCCTGATCCATCTGACGGGAGTTGTCGCCAAGTTGTTTATGAGTATGAGCCAAGTGGGGACAACTTAAACAGAGTTGGCTGCCAACTTGGTCGAGTTGGCATACCGAAGGGGGAACGTCCATGCCTGTCCTCGCGCTCCTCTGCGCCGTCCTCGTCGTCGGCTTCGAACAGCTCGTCGAATGGAAGTACGGCGCCGTCGGACTGGTCGGCCTGCTGCTGCTCTCCGTGGGCATCAAGGCCAAGAGCCCGGCGGTCAGCTCCGCCGGGGCCCTGCTGCTCGCCCTGCTCCTCGCCGGCCCGGCCCTGTGACCGGCACGGCGCACCCTAGGGCCTGAGCAGCAGATCCGAACTGATGGTCTCCCACAGTGCGTTGAACCAGAGGTGGGACTGCTCCACGAACGTGGTGTCGCGCGGGTCCGCACTCCGCGCGAAGGGGAACAGCATCGACCGCGTGCCCTCGGCGTCGTAGAGCTGCAGGTGCTCGTGGTCGATCTCCCGCTCCCGGCGGACGAGCGTGTAGTAGGCGAACAGCGCCTCGCTCCCGTTGAGCAGGTACAGCTTGACCGGCGGGGTGAAGGGCAGCGCCCGGAAGGACACACTCACGTCGATCCCGTGCGTGGTGCGCAGCGCGAGCAGGTTGTCGCGCAGGACCTGCCCCTGGGCGTTGCGCATCTCCAGCCAGCGCCGGTGCACGGGGTCGTCGTCCCCGCGCGCTTCGACCGAGACCGGGAAGGCGAGGTCGATGTCCCGGGACGGCAGCAGGACCCGCACATCGATCTTGGCCGGTTTCAGCTTGCCGGCGTGGATCTGCCGGAGCGGCTCCCCGACCGCCAGCGTGAGCGAGACGGACGTCAGGCACAGGGCGTCGACCTCGACGTGCGAAGCCGCGAAGGCGGCCGCGATCCGCGGGGCGAGGCCCACCATGGTGGGCTGGGGCCCGGCCGCGGGGCCCGCGGCGGAACCGGCCCGCTGGGCGAGGGCGGCCACGATGGCGGGGGCACCCTTGGAGACGCCGGTGAGCAGGTGCTCCGACTGCAGGATGCGCAGGGCCTGGCGCACGGCACCGCGCTCCACACCGAACTCGTCGGCGAGCTTGGCCTGGGTGGGCATGCGCTGGCCCGCCCGCAGTTCCCCGGACCTGATCCGGGCGCGCAGTTCGTCGGCCACCTCGCGGTGTGACGTGCGTGACCGCTGTGGCCTCTTCCGCCCACTGGCGGAGGCGTGTTCCGGGTCCACGAACGAACACTACAACTTCGCGCCAAGTTGCGGCAGTTCAGGGAAAGGTGGTTATGAGACGCTTCCAAACGGAGATAAGTACAGTGAAGTTGGTCGCCAACTTGGGCGACATGGTCAAGCTTCTCAGTGGTTGGCCGACCGGGCCCCCTTCCGGAGGGGAGCCGGGAGCCCGGGCAGGGGGCGGCCACCGGAGCGCACAGTCACAACTGAACGGCCTGCACGGCCCGCACAGTCACAACTGAACACGGCACCGCACAGCCACAACCGAACACCGTGACAACTGAACAGCTCGCTACGGATGAACGGCACGCGTCACCGGAGGAAGGGACCGTCAGAAGATGTCCGGGCACCACGGTCGCCCGGACGTGCGCAGCAGGGCGTCGGCCTCACGGGCGGCGCCCTCTCGCTCTTCCTGGACCCGCCCGAGGGCCGCGAGCCGCACCAGGGACTCGTCCCCCAGCCAGACCGTGCCCAACTCCGCGACCGGCAGCGTGAGATCGGCGCTCGCCCCGCCGGCCGGGACGCAGGAGGCACCCTGCGGCGAGGTCTCCAGCCGGAACCGCCCGCCGGCCAGGCCGTCCGCGTCCACGACCTCCAGCACCAGTGAGCCCGACCTGTCGTACGTACGCGCCTCCAGCGCCCGCACGACGTCCAGGATCCGCACCCACAGCCAGTCCGCGTGCGCGGTCACCCGAGCCGCACGGGGGTCGGGCAGGAAGAACGGCAGCAGGTCGTCCGGACCGCGCCAGCCGCTCTTGACCTTCGTGATCCAGTCGATCGAGCACAGGAACCGCCACAGCGCCCGCTCGGCCGCCGGGGTGGCGGCGAGCAGCCAGTTGACGTCGGCGGTGCTGTGCGGCTGCTTGTCGTGCCAGTGGTCGTCGCACTCGTACGAGACCAGGCCCTCGACCTCACCCGAGGCCGCCCGGTAGACGGCGTAGAACGGCTCGGTCCAGCCGCTGCCCCGGCCGAGGACACCGGTGTTCACCTGCCACCACAGCTCGTTCCTGCTGACCGCCCCGGGCTGGGCGCGGCGGACCCGCTCGTGCAGGCCGGGACCGAGCGCGCGGACGTCCTCGCCGTCCACGAGGTCGATCCGGCCTCCGTCCTCCGGGCCCGACCAGCGCGGGTCGAGGCCGCTGCGGGGCACCTCGACGGTCCACTCGGTCGTCCAGGTGCCGGGGCCGAAGCCGTAGCGGCCGTAGATGGGGTACTCGGCGGCGATCAGCGTGGCGACGACGTCACCGCGCTCCTTCGCCGCCGCCAGGTCCCGCTCCATCATGCGGCTCAGCAGGCCGCGCCGGCGGTGGGTGGCGGTGACGGTGACATTGGTGATGGCGTCCGCGGGCACGGCGGTGCCGCCCACCGCGGTGATCTCCTGGTCGAAGGAGCGGAAGGTCGCCACGCAGCGGCCGTCGTCGAAGGCGCCGAGCGGCCAGCTGGTGACGAAGTGCTTGCGACGCCCCTCGAGCTGCTCGGGGCTGATGACCGGCTCCTGGAGGAAGCCGACGTTCCGCGCGCGCTGCCAGCCCTGGAAGTCGGCCTCGGTCGCCGTGCGGATGTCGATCGTCATACGGACACGCTAGGCGGGCGCCCCGGACCCTGTCGCCCGGTTTTCACCCCGCCCGGCCGTCCTCCGGTCAGGTCAGCAGGTCGTCGACCTGCGCCTCGCCCACCCGGTAGCGGCGGGCGATCTCCCCGCTGCAGTCGTCCGCGATGCGCTGCAGTCGCTGGCGGCGCCGGGAGACCTCCTGTTCGTAGCCGACCAGCCGGCCCATGGCACAGGTCAGCTCCCGGTCGGTGCGGGCCCCGAGGTCCGACAGCTCGACCTCGCCGAGCATCTCGGCGGCCAGCAGCCGGTACTCCTCGTTGAGCGGGGTGCCGAGCGTGACGTGGCGGGCCGAGGAGCGCTGGCGGGCCGGGGCGTCGGTGAGGATCTCCGGCAGCCGCTCCACCACGGAGGCGTCCGCGGGCGCCGGTACGGACGCCCGGCCGCGGCGGGCGAGTTCGGCCCGCAGGATGTCGATCCGGCCCTGCAGCAGCCGCCGCACGTAGCTGAGGTCCGCCTCGTCGCGCTGGGCGTCGCGGCGCAGGGTGCGCAGCTCGGGCAGGCTCGGCCGGGTCAGGTCGTAGTCGGCCGGTTCCGCGGGCAGCGACGGGCCGGACGGCTCCTCGCCGCGCTGCGCGGGCGGCCGGTGCGTCTCCAGCCACCCGGTACTCGGTGTGCTCATGTGGTGTGACCGTCCCCTCGACCGGCGTGTGGAAGCATCGTGCCACCCCAAGTCGCCGCTATGTGACCGAGTGCCCCCGAACGGCCCCACATGGGGGCGTAAGGATCAATAATGGGCCGACCGTGTCCGGGGACCGGCCACCCGGCATGATGGTCGGCATGCGTGCGGTGGTGCAGAGGGTGGACGGCGCGAGCGTCGTCGTGGACGGCGAGACGGTCGGCGCGATCGAGGGCGAGGGCCTGTGCGTCCTGGTCGGCGTCACCCACGAGGACACCAAGGAGAAGGCGGCCCAGCTCGCCCGGAAGCTGTGGTCGATCCGGATGCTGCAGGACGAGCGGTCGTGCAGCGACATCGACGCCCCGCTGCTCGTCGTCAGCCAGTTCACCCTGTACGGCGACGCCCGCAAGGGGCGCCGCCCCACCTGGAACGCGGCCGCGCCCGGCGAGGTCGCCGAGCCGCTGGTGGAGGAGGTCGTCGCCCAGTTGCGGGCACTGGGCGCGACGGTGGCGACGGGACGGTTCGGGGCCCGGATGCGGGTCTCCCTGACGAACGACGGCCCCTTCACGGTGCTGCTCGAGATGTAGGGCTCTTGGCCGGATCCCGGCGCCGCATCGCCTTCGGTGTGCGAGGGCCCTACGGCTCGACGATCACTTCCTGGGCGGCCGCCGTCTCCCCGGCCACCAGCCGGGCGTCGAGCGGTACGTTGCGCTTGACCAGGGCGAGGGCCACCGGGCCCAGTTCGTGGTGGCGCACGGACGTGGTCACGAAGCCGATCCTGCGTCCCTCGGGCCCCTCGTCCGCGAGACGGATCTCGGTGCCGTGGGCGGGCAGGTGCACCTCGCTGCCGTCGAGGTGCAGGAAGACCAGCCGCCGGGGGGGCTTGCCCAGGTTCTGCACCCGGGCCACCGTCTCCTGGCCGCGGTAGCAGCCCTTCTGGAGGTGGACGGCGGTGCCGATCCAGCCCAGCTCGTGCGGGATGGTGCGGTGGTCGGTCTCGAAGCCGAGGCGGGGGCGGTGGTGCTCCACGCGCAGCGCCTCGTAGGCGAGCAGCCCGGCGGCGGGGCCGGACTTCGCGGCGAACGGCTCCAGCTCGGCGCGCGGCAGGAAGAGATCACGGCCGTGCGCCGTCTCGCGCACGGCGACGCCCTCGGGCACCTCGGCGATGGAGCCGGCGGGCAGGTGGACCACCGCCACGTCGGCGGTGCGGTCGGCGACCTCGACCCGGTAGAAGAACTTCATCGACTCCAGGTAGGCGATCAGCGCCTTCTCGGTGCCGGGCTCCACGTGGGCCCAGACCGTGGTGCCGTCGTCCACCAGGTACAGCGCGTGCTCGATGTGACCGTTCGCGGAGAGGATCAGGGCCTCGGTGGCCTCGCCCGCCGGCAGGTCGCTGACGTGCTGGGTGAGCAGCAGGTGCAGCCAGGTCAACCGGTCCTCGCCGGTGACGGTGATCACCCCGCGGTGCGACAGGTCGACGAAACCGGTGCCGTCGGCGAGGGCGCGCTGCTCGCGGAACAGCTCGCCGTAGTGGGCGGCGACGCCTTCGTCCGGGCCCTCGCCGGGGACGGCGCCGGGCAGGGACAGCAGAGGGCTCTTCATGGGGCAAGCCTACGTCGTGGTACTTGAACCCTTCAGGGCACAGTCCTCGCAGCGGCCGAAGATCGCGAAGTGCTTCATGTCGGTGTCGAAGCCGAACTGCTCGCGGAGCTTGGCCGTGAAGTCCGCGGCCACGTCCACGTCCGCCTCGATGACGTTCTCGCAGTCCCGGCACACCAGGTGCAGATGGTGGTGGCGGTCGGCGAGGTGGTAGGTCGGCGCGCCGTGGCCGAGGTGGGCGTGGCTGACCAGGCCGAGTTCCTCCAGCAGCTCCAGCGTGCGGTAGACGGTGGAGATGTTGACCCCGGAGGCGGTCCTGCGCACCTCGCCGAGGATGGCGTCGGGGGTCGCGTGCTCCAGGGCGTCCACGGCTTCGAGCACGAGTTGCCGCTGCGGCGTGAGCCGGTAGCCGCGCTGCCTGAGGTCGCTCTTCCAGTCGGTGCTCACCACACCGGAAAGTCTAGGGCCACCGGCCCGCAGGGCCCACGCGCCGAAAGGCCCGCCCGCCGGACGGGCCCGCCGTTCGGCGGACCTCCCGGTGGACGGGCCTGCGGCAGGACGAGCCGGCCGGAGAGGGGACGGCCGTCAGGCGGGGTCTACTTGAAGAACGCGATGCCGTCGTCCGGCATGTCGTCGGGCAGGGCCTTGGCCCAGCGCTCGACGTCCTCCGGGGTGACGACCTTCTTCAGGTGGGCCGACATGTAGGGGCGCAGCTCGACCTCGGGGGTCTGCTTCTCGCCGACCCACATCAGGTCGCTCTTGACGTAGCCGTACAGCCGCTTGCCGCCGCTGTAGGGCGGGGCGTCGGGGGTACGGGCCACGGTGTCGGAGACGAGGTCGATCTGCGGCTTCTTGTCGGCCATCTCGCCGTACCAGATCTCGATGACGCCGTCGTCGCGGGTCATCGTCACCTCGACCCGGCGCTCGGCGTCGATCCGCCAGAAGCCGGACTCCGACTCCAGCGGGCGGACCTTGTTGCCGTCGTTGTCCAGCACCCAGGTACGGGAGTGGTACTCCAGGAAGTCCCGGCCGTCGTGGCCGAACGTGACCTCCTGACCGAAGTTGCACTTCTCCGAGCCGGGGAAGTCGTGCACGCCCGCGCCGGCCCAGTTGCCGAGCAGGAAGGCGAGCGGGACGAGGTCCTTGTGCAGGTCGGACGGGATCTCGATCATGATCGGCAGTGTTCCTGGGTGGGAGTGGTCAGCGCTGGCCCTGGTACAGCTTCTTCACGGTCAGACCGGCGAAGGCGAGAACGCCGACGCAGACCAGGACCAGCAGGGTTTCGAAGAAGATCTCCACGGGTGCTCCTTGAGCGAGGGTGGGCGTACGACAGAGCCGGGGCCCAGCTTACGCGGCCGAGACCCGGCTCTCCTTCCGAGGTGGTTCCCCGGAGTCCCTCGGGGGCTCAGCCGAGGAGCTGGCTCTGCAGCACCACCGTCTGCTGGAAGGGGATCGCGGGGGCGGAGCCCTTCCTGGACTGGAGGATCACGGCGTAGACGTCCCCCGCGGCGACGTAGGCCTGACGGACCTGTTCGGCGCCGTAGGGCCGGGTCTCGACGTACGCGGTGCGCTCGGTCCCGGAGACCGCGGCCGCGTCGGGGAAGCGCTCGTCGTAGACGGCCTCGCCGACGCCGCGCACCTGGCGGCCGGGGACGCTGTAGGAGACGTTGTCGCCGGCGAACTCGTTCTCCACGACGTTCGCCGTGCCGAACTGCAGGAGGTAGACCCGGGTCCGGGTGCCGTCGGGCATGGTCCAGCCGCGGGCCGCGATGTGCCGCAGGCCGGTGTCGACGAGCTTCTGCCGCAGCTCGTCCCGTTCCTCCTTCAGCGCGTACTCCGCCAGGAAGGTGCCGGTGGCCAGCCAGCCGTCCCGGCCGCGCAGCGCCTTGTCCCGCGTGGCGCCCTTCGGCGCGGGGAGCAGCAAGGCACGCAGGTCGGCGTAGTGCGAGCCGGACCGGTTCGACTCGGCGAAGGGCGCGGGGCTGCCGGACGGCAGCGGGGGCCGGGTCAGCTCCGGGTAGTCCCAGCGGCCGTCCGGCTCGGTGGCGAGTCCGGGTACGTCCGTCCGCTCCATCCGGGTGATCCCGTACGCCGTGCCCGCCCCGGCCACCGCGAACGCCACGACGGCCGCGGTCCAGCGCAGCGCGGCCCGCAGGACCCGGTGGTCCTTGGCGGGGGTGGGTGGGGACTGGGGGGCGGGCTGCGCGGCGGGCGGCTGCGTCATCAGGTCCTCGCTCATACGGCCGCTCCCGGCTCGGCGATACGGTCGAGCTGGGTGCTCAGCAGCTCCGCGACGCCGGCGCCGTCGAGGGTCTTCGCACCGGACGCGGTGGTGGTGACCAGGACGTCGCCGACGTGGGCGGAGCAGAAGATCTCGTTCACGCCCTCGCCCGAACCCTTCGGCGTGCGGAAGCACTTGGCGTCCTTGTGGCCCTTGACCGCCGGGCCGGCACGCAGGGCGCCCAGCTCCTGGACGAGTTGGCCGGTGGACGCGGAGACGCGGCGGGCCGCGGACTCGTCCCCCATCCGGGACAGCGTGATGCTCACAGCGTAGACCTCCTCGTTCCACAGGTAGGGCTGGGACTGTGCGCTGAAGTAGCTGCGCATGGCCATGCCGGTGATGTGCTGCCGGTCGATCTGCCGCTCCATCTCCTTGCGGGTGGTCCGGGGCAGGCCGCTCACCGACCGCTTGCGCAGGGCCGTGGCCTGGGCGCCGGTCAGCTCGGCGTCGGAGCCGAACTCCCCGATGTCGGGACCGGGGACCCAGGTGCCGGTCCCGTACGGCACGAGCATCCCCGCGAGCCCGTGCCGCGGCTCCGCCTTGCGCCCGTCGGCCGCGGCGCCGGGAAACCGCCAGATCGGCGAGCCCGCGTCCCGATCGGCCGCCCGCACGGTGACGACGGTGTGACCTACCCCGGCGACCAGGGCTCCGGCCAGCAGCACCCACCCGGCGACGACGGGGACGCGGAACCGGCGCCGGTCCGTGCGACCACCACCGCCCCGGGCGGGCTCGGGAAGGGGGTGCTCGGCCTGTGCCGCGAAGTCGGCGGGCGCAGCCGACGTGGCCGGCTCGGCCGGCTCGTTCTGGTTCTCGGTCACAGCCGCTCCATCTGCCGTCGGGCCAGGTCCCTGATCTCCTTCTCGGCGATCGGCCCGTTGCTGAAGACCCAGATCTCCATCGCCACGTCACCGCGCCATGCGTATGCCTCGGCCGAGTACAGCGTCCGGCCCGCCCCGTAGTCGACGACCGGCCGCGGGTGGACGTACGCCATGCCGTCCCCGGTCCCCGGGATGCTCGAGCTCTCGGTCCCCCGGGCGGACTCCACGTCGTCCTCCATGTTGTGGGTGGCGTCGGCCGCCGCCATGGAGTCCTCCTGCCGGTACTGGACCAGCCGGATGTCGACGATGGACGAGGTGCCGGCCTTCCAGCCGGTGACGGCCGCCCGCCGGAACCGGTCCGTCGCGAGTGAGCTGAACTTCTCACCGGGGTTCCCGAAGTGGTCGGCGTAGTCCGCCAGGTCCATCCAGCCGTCCTTCGGCACCCAGGCCGCCGTGCGCGCGCCGCGCGGCTTGTCCAGGAGCAGCTTGCGCAGGTCGCCGTCCGTCCTGACCTTGCGGTCCTGTGCGGCGGAGAGCGGCTCGGCCTCGCCCCCCGCCTGCCCGATCACCGGCTGGGAGAGCGGGGGCAGTTTCGTGGGCTCGCGGCCGGCCTGGACGTGGTAGCCGGCGCAGACGCCGGCCACCAGGCCCAGCAGCGCGCCGGCACCGGCCAGCCGGGCCGCGCGGCCGCGCCGGCGGGGCCGGGGTGCGGGTGCGGCGGGTGCGACGGCTACGGCGGCACCGGAGGTGTCCGCCGCCCCGCTGTCGTCCCGCGCGACGGGATCATTCGCCACAGCCGGAACATCCGGCGCGTCGGGTCTCTCTTCCGGCTCTTCTGGTTCTTCCAAGACGTCCCCCCACAGAACGGGAAGCGTGAATTCCGAATCCACGCCCCACAGCAGACTCGTGGTCAGGTCCGGGAGTTGCGGGGGCGTTGATTACGATTCGGCCATGGCGAAGAAGCTCGTGATCAAGGTGACTGCCGGTGCCGACGCCCCCGAGCGCTGCTCGCAGGCCTTCACGGTGGCGGCGGTCGCCGTCGCCAGCGGGGTCGAGGTCTCGCTGTGGCTGACCGGGGAGTCGTCCTGGTTCGCACTGCCGGGGCGGGCCGCGGAGTTCGAACTGCCGCACGCCGCGCCGCTGCCCGACCTGATCGACTCGGTCCTCGCCGCCGGCCGCGTCACCCTGTGCACCCAGTGCGCGGCCCGGCGCGAGATCACCGAGAAGGACGTCCTCGAGGGCGTGCGGATCGCGGGCGCGCAGGTCTTCGTGCAGGAGGCGATGGCCGACGGGGCCCAGGCGCTCGTCTACTGAGACGGCCGTTCCGCTACCGAGACGGCCGTTCCGCGCGGTTCACACCTCCTGCTGGGTCCACAGGCAGAAGGGGTGCCCCGCGGGGTCCAGCAGGACCCGGACGTCGGCCTGCGGCTGGTGCGCGGCGAGCGTCGCGCCCTCGGCGAGCGCGCGTGCGGTCTCGCTCTCCAGGTCGTCGACCTCGATGTCGAGGTGCAGCATCATCTGCTGCTCCCCGGGACCGCGGCCGGGCCAGACGGGCGGGACGTAGCCGGGCTCCGACTGGAACGAGAGCGCGGTGCCGCCGCCCGGCGGCCCGATGAGGACCCAGCCGGGTTCCTCGGCGCGGGTGACGTAGCCGAGCAGGCGCAGGTAGAAGCCGGCCAGCGCGTGCGCGTCCCGCGCGTCGAGCACCACCGTGGACAGCCGTGCGGACGGCATGCGGGCCCCCTCCTAACGACGGCGTCTCCTGCCGTCCAGCTCGTCCCACCACTCGTCGGACTTCGGGTCGCCGGACGGGTCGTCCCACCAGCGGTCGTCCGGCCCCCGCCGGTTCGCGATCATCGCGGCGACCGGCGGAATGACCATGGCCACCACGCACATGCCCACGGCCGCCGGGACCGACCACAGGCGCACCACCGCCCACGCCAGGACGAAGAGACCGATGCAGGTCCCCATCATGGCGAAATAGACGTGCCGTCGCCGGGCGAGCATGGTTCCAGCGTAGGCCGCGGCGCCCGGTCCCGCCGCTGTCACAACTGATCGACAAACCTCCGCACGCCCCGCCCCGCACGGTTACCGTGGCGTATCCAGACCACCGCCGACCCGGGGAACACCACATGCGCGCCTTGCGAATACTGCTGATCCTCCTCGTGGTCCTCGGTCTGCTGTTCGTGGTCGTGGACCGGGTCGCGGTGCACTTCGCGGAGGGCGAGGTGGCCGACCGGCTGAAGACCACCGAGAACCTGGCGAGCACCCCCGACGTGTCCATCAAGGGCTTCCCGTTCCTCACGCAGGTGGCGGGCGGCGAGCTGGACGACGTCGAGGTCGGCGTCAAGGACTACGAGGCGGCCACCGGCAAGGGCTCGCAGACGATCCGCATCGACGACCTCAGGGCCGACATGCGGGACGTGTCCTTCTCCGGCGACTACAGCTCGGCCACCGCCGCCGATGCCACGGGCACCGCGACCATCGCCTACGACGAGCTGCTGAAGGCCGCGAAGTCGGAGCCCACGCCGCTCGGCCTGGGGCTCACGGCCCAGGTGGTCGGCCTGTCGGACGGCGGGAACGGCAAGATCAAGATGGCCCTGAAGGTCTCCGGACTGGGCACGATCCACCTGCTCGGCTCGGTCACCGTCCGGGACAACAAGCTGCAGGTCAAGGCCGACGGCGTGCCCAGGTTCGGCGGCCTCGACCTCGCGGAGGGCCTGATCCGCTCGGTCACCGACTTCCAGCAGGCCGTCGACCGGCTGCCCGGCGGTATCGAGCTGGCCGAGGTGCGGGCGGCGCGGAACGGCGTGGAGATCACCGTGAAGGGTTCGGACGTCAAGCTGGCGGGGTAGTCGTAAGCCTGCGGAGGACGGCGGGTGTCCGACAGTCGAGACACCCGTGTCCGTACCGCAGATGCCAGAGCGTCGACGAGCGCCCGGGGACCGTACGGCGACGGCCCGGGCGCTCTTTCGCTCTCATCATTCGGACGATCGCGTCTCATGATGCGACACGCCGGTGACACGTCCGCCCAGACATCCCTACGATCGAACCCATGAGGCGACAGGCGGATCTCACGAAGCGGCGGGCAGTGGACCTGTGCCGCGTTGCCGCCATGCTCTGTCGCCCTTTCTGAAGCGGTAGCGGCCGCCCCCGGCCCTCCGCGTTCCCCACCGCCCTGTGTCGAAGGGCACCCGTGCGCCGCTCGCAGCCGAGCGCCCGTACCCACGCACTCGCACGCCCCGCCGTAACTGCCCCGGAGGAGAAAGAGCATGAGCCGCAGCGACGTCCTCGTAGACGCGGACTGGGTCCAGGAGCACCTGGACGACCCGAACGTCGCCATCGTGGAGGTGGACGAGGACACGTCCGCCTACGAGAAGAACCACATCAAGAACGCGATCCGCATCGACTGGACCAAGGACCTGCAGGACCCGGTCCGTCGTGACTTCGTCGACCAGGAGGGCTTCGAGAAGCTCCTGTCGAAGAAGGGCATCGCCAACGACACGCTGGTGATTCTCTACGGCGGCAACAACAACTGGTTCGCGTCCTACGCCTACTGGTACTTCAAGCTGTACGGCCACGAGAACGTCAAGCTCCTCGACGGCGGCCGCAAGAAGTGGGAGCTGGACGCCCGCGAGCTGGTGGCCGGCGACGACGTGCCCGAGCGCGCCGCCACCGAGTACAGGGCCAAGCCGCAGGACGCCTCGATCCGCGCCTTCCGCGACGACGTCGTGGCCGCGATCGGCGCGCAGAACCTGGTCGACGTCCGCTCCCCCGACGAGTTCTCCGGCAAGCTGCTCGCCCCGGCCCACCTGCCGCAGGAGCAGTCGCAGCGCCCGGGCCACGTCCCGACCGCCGCGAACATCCCGTGGTCGAAGAACGCCAACGACGACGGCACCTTCAAGTCGGACGACGAGCTGCGTGAGCTGTACGCCCAGGAGGACGTGGACCTCGCCAAGGACACCATCGCCTACTGCCGCATCGGTGAGCGCTCGGCCCTGACCTGGTTCGTGCTGCACGAGCTGCTCGGTGTGCAGAACGTCAAGAACTACGACGGCTCCTGGACCGAGTACGGCTCCCTGGTCGGCGTGCCGATCGAGCTCGGCTCCGGCAAGTGACCGCGACCAACCCTTCCCGACCGACCTTCTGGTCAGACCCCTCTGGAGAGACACATGTGTGGAGCGAAGGCCGGCGGCCCGGACGCCTCGACGATCAAGCCCGGTGAGACCACGATCCAGGGTCAGGTGACCCGGGACGGCGAGCCGGTGACGGGCTACGTCCGGCTGCTGGACTCGACCGGCGAGTTCACCGCGGAGGTGCCCACCTCCGCCACGGGCCAGTTCCGCTTCTACGCGGCGGAGGGCACCTGGACCCTGCGCGCGCTGGTGCCCGGTGGCACGGCGGACCGCACGGTCGTCGCCCAGCAGGGCGGGCTGGCCGAGGTCGCCATCGCGGTCTGAGCGGGCGGAGCGGGCCGAACGGGCTCGGTGACGGCGAAGGGCCGCATCCCTGGGTTGGACGCCAGGGGGATGCGGCCCTTCGGCATGTCCGCGCGCCCGGGGCGACGCGGGAGGGCGCGGCCGGCTAGCCGAGCGCCCGCCCCAGCACCCACACCACCGGGGCCGCCGCCGACAGGGGCAGCGCCACGCCCGCGGTGAAGTGCACGAAGCGGGACGGGTAGTCGTAGGCGGCGACACGGTGGCCGATCAGCGCGCAGACACCGGCCGCCGCGCCCAGGGCGGCGCCCTTCGCACCGAGGCCGGTCATGCCGCCCACCGCGATGCCCGCGCCGGCCGCCGCCAGCACGGCGACCGCGACGGAGGCCGGGGTCGGCAGCGGCAGGGCACGGGCCACGACGGCCACCGCGACCGCCGCGGCGCCCACCGACACCGCGTGCGGGTCGGCACCCAGATAGCCGGTGGCCAGTACCGAAAGGGCCGTCGAGGCGACCGTCGCCATCAGGCCGTACATGCGCTCGTCGGGCGAGGCGTGCGAGCGGAGCTGGAGGACGAGGGACAGCAGGACCCAGGCGCCGAGCGGGCCGAGGATCGCGGCGGGCGCGTGGTCGCGGCCCGCGGCCAGCACCGCGACGTCCGCGGTGAGCGCGCCCGCGAAGGCCAGCGCGATGCCCTGCCGGGCGGGCCACATGCCGTTGAGCCGGAACCAGCCCGCGGCCGTCACGGCCTGGAGCAGCACCAGCGGTACCACGAGGGCGTACGAGGCGACGGGCGCCGCCACGGCGAGCAGCACACCCAGCAGGGCGGTGAGCAGCGCCGGCTGCATGCCGGGCTCGATGATCGGGGAGCGGCCCTCGATGCGGGCCCGCTGGGCGTCGGTGACGCGGCTGTTGCCGGCGAGGGTGGCGGGCCCGTACCCGGGGTCCGTACCGGCACCGGTGGCGTCCGCCGCCGGCGGTGCCGCCGCCTGCGACCGGGTGTGCGTCTCCGGCTGGGGCTGCGGCGCCTGGTGCTGCGGCTGCGCGTACGGCTCGGCGACCTGCGGATGGTGCTGGGCCGCGTGCGGCGGCTGCGGGTACCCCTGCTGGTACGCCTGCTGCTCGGGCGGCAGCGGGTACGCCGCCCCGGCGGCCGGCTGGACCGGCGCGTGGGTCTGCGTCTCCCACGTCTGCCCCTGCCACTGCTGGGTGAGCTGGGGGTCGTAGCCGGGCTGCGCGTACTCGTCGTGGCCGGCCCATCCCTGCTGTCCCTGGTGCGCCTGCTGGTGCTCGTGCGGCTGCGGGTGAGGCTGCTGGTACTGCTGGGCCTGCTGATGCGGCTGCTGCTGGTACGGCTGCTGCTGATACGGGTCGTACCCCTCGTACGGCCCGCCCTGGTACGGCTGGTCGCTCATCGCCTCATCCTCCTGCGAACGGCGGGAGCACCTCGACCGTGCCGCCCTCGGCCAGCCGTACCGTCTCATGCGCGCGGGTCCCGACGGGGTGACCGTCGACGATGAAGGAGCAACGCCGCAGGACGCGCGTGAGTTCACCGGGGTGTCGCTCGGCTACGGTGGCGAGCGCCTCGGCGAGGGTGGCCGCGTCGTACGGCTCCTCGCCGACCCCGGCCGCGGCCTTGGCGGCGGCCCAGTAGCGGACCGTGACCTTGGGCATCTGGTTCCTCTATCGACGGCGGAAAACAGGGAAGTGCGCTGCCAGGCTAGCCCGCCCGGCGGGCCGCCCAGTCGCCGATGCGGCCCAGCAGGGCGTCGTCGGCCGCGTTCTCCGCGTGGCCCATGCCCGGCTCCACCCAGAGCTCGCCGTGCTCACCGGCCGCCTCGGCGAGCATCCGGGGATGGTCGAGGGGGAAGTAGCCGTCGCGGTCGCCGTGCACGATCAGCAGCGGGACCGGCGCGATCCGGGGCACCGCCTGCACCGGGGACAGCGGCACCGGGTCCCACTGCCGGTGGTGGATACGGGTGCGCAGGCCGTAGCGGCCGACCAGCCGGCCCGCGGGCCGGGTGACCAGCCAGTGCAGACGGCGCATGGGGGCCGTGCCCCGGTAGTACCAGCGGGCGGGCGCGCTCACCGCGACCACCGCGTCGACCGTGCCCGGCCGCAGGGCCGCGTGCCGCAGGACCACCGAGCCGCCCATGGAGAAGCCGACGGTCACCACGCGCGTGTGCCCGAGTCCGCGCGCCCACTGCACCGCCGCGTCCAGGTCCAGCACCTCCTTGTCGCCGACCGTGGACCGGCCGCCCGAGGCACCGTGGCCGCGGAAGGAGAAGGTGACGACGGCGCCGTACCGCGCGAGCACGCCCGCCGCCCTGCGCACGTGCGGGCGGTCCACGTCCCCGGTGAAGCCGTGGGCGACCACGAAGACCGGGGCCGCGGAGGGTGGTGCGGCGGCGCACGGAGACGCTTCGTATACGACCGGGCCCGGATCGTATACGGAATCGACCGCGATTCCGTCTGATGTGCGCAGGAACGTCCGCATAGGGGCCGGTCCGGCCGTCTCGTGATTCGGACGAACGGTGGAACGCGCCACATGACCTGACGGACGGTTGCTCATGTGGGCTATTCTGCTTGGCAGAGGACTCGGGCAGCGCAGCCCCCGGGTCCTTTTGTGCTTTCGGAAGCGTTGTATACGAAGCGGGAGACCGCGGACGTACGGGGCCTTCGGGATCGCAGAGCAGTTCCGTACCGCACATGTCCTCGCAGGGACCGAGGAGGAACCAGACGTATGAGTTCTCTGCTGCTCCTGACCAACGCCCTCCAGCCGTCGACGGAGGTGCTCCCCGCGCTGGGCCTGCTGCTGCACAACGTGCGGGTGGCCCCGGCCGAGGGCCCCGCCCTCGTCGACACCCCGGGCGCCGACGTCATCCTCATCGACGGGCGCCGCGACCTGCCGCAGGTGCGCAGCCTGTGCCAGCTGCTGCGCTCCACCGGTCCCGGCTGTCCCCTGCTCCTCGTCGTCACGGAGGGCGGCCTCGCGGCCGTCACCGCCGACTGGGGCATCGACGATGTGCTGCTCGACACCGCCGGCCCGGCCGAGGTCGAGGCCCGTCTCCGGCTCGCCATGGGCCGGCAGCAGATCGTCAACGACGACTCCCCCATGGAGATCCGCAACGGCGACCTCTCCGTGGACGAGGCGACCTACTCCGCCAAGCTCAAGGGCCGGGTCCTGGACCTGACCTTCAAGGAGTTCGAGCTGCTCAAGTACCTCGCGCAGCACCCCGGCCGGGTCTTCACCCGCGCCCAGCTGCTGCAGGAGGTGTGGGGCTACGACTACTTCGGCGGCACCCGCACGGTCGACGTGCACGTACGGCGGCTGCGCGCCAAGCTCGGGCCGGAGCACGAGTCGCTGATCGGCACCGTCCGCAACGTCGGCTACCGCTTCGTCACCCCCGAGAAGGGCGACCGCTCCGCCGACGAGAACAAGGCCAAGGCCGGCCGGGCGAAGACGGACGATGCGGACACCTCGGCGGCGCTCGACGCCACCGAGATCCACGCGGACGCGTAGGGCGGGCACGGCGGGGGTCCGGGCGGTCGGCACCGGCGCATGGCCGGGATGTGATACGCCCTGCCCAGAGCGGGTCAATCCGCGTAGACTCCGCGCGTGGCGAAGGTGACTCGTGATGACGTGGCACGGCTGGCTGGGACCTCCACCGCCGTCGTCAGTTATGTCATCAACAACGGACCCCGGCCGGTCGCCCCGGCCACGCGCGAGCGTGTCCTCGCGGCGATCAAGGAGCTGGGGTACCGGCCCGACCGGGTCGCCCAGGCCATGGCCTCGCGCCGGACGGACCTGATAGGGCTGATCATCCCGGACGCCCGCCAGCCCTTCTTCGGGGAGATGGCGCACGCGGTCGAACAGGCCGCCTCCGAGCGCGGGAAGATGGTCCTGGTCGGCAACACCGACTACATCGCCGAGCGTGAGGTCCACTATCTGCGGGCGTTCCTCGGCATGCGGGTCTCCGGCCTCATCCTGGTCTCGCACGCCCTGAACGACCTGGCCGCCGCCGAGATCGACGCCTGGGACGCCCGGGTGGTGCTGCTGCACGAGCGCCCCGAGGCGATCGACGACGTCGCCGTCGTCACCGACGACCTGGGCGGCGCCCAGCTCGCCGTGCGCCACCTGCTGGAGCACGGCTACGAGTACGTGGCCTGCATGGGCGGCACGGCACAGACGCCGGCCGTCGGCGACCCGGTCTCCGACCACGTCGAGGGCTGGAAGCGGGCGATGGACGAGGCGGGCATCCCCACCGAGGGCCGCCTCTACGAGGCCCCCTACAACCGCTACGACGCCTACCGGGTGGCGCTCGACGTGCTCTCCGGCCCGGACCGTCCGCCCGCCTTCTTCTGCTCCACCGACGACCAGGCGATCGGCCTGCTGCGGGCCGCGCGCGAACTGCGCATCGACGTGCCCGGCGAGCTGGCGGTGGCCGGGTTCGACGACATCAAGGAGGCGGCGCTCGCCGACCCGCCGCTGACCACGGTCGCCTCGGACCGCTCGGCGATGGCCCGGGCGGCCGTGGACCTGGTCCTGGACGACGGACTGCGGGTGGCCGGCTCCCGGCGCGAGCGGCTGAAGACGTTCCCGTCGCGCCTGGTGGTGCGCACGTCCTGCGGCTGCTCGAACTGACGGTTCCGGCGCCGGTCCGAGAACCCGGTGAGAGCCCGCCCCGAGCGGCGGGAAGCGCCTTTATATCGGGCGAACGAGGTTCTGCCGGGCTTCTCAGGGAGCACTCAGGCGGCTCTCATGGTCGCGGGACATGCTCTTTGTCATGACCGAGAGCATCCGCCGCAGCGGCGAGTTCGAGCACGAGGGCCTCCAGGGCGCGTACGCCCGGCAGCACGTCCACTCCACTCCCGTGAACCCCGCGTGGCCGCCCCCGCCGCCGTACGAGCCCGCGGCGGTCACGGTCACGGCGCCGGGCACCGAGCCGGCCGCCGGACCGGCCAAGGGGACCGCCAAGCGGCGCCCCCGGGGACCGATGGCGCTGCTCGCCGCCGTGGCGATCGTCGCGGCCGCGGTCGGCGGCGGCACCGCCTACGCCTTCCAGGAACTGACCGGCAAGGACACGGTCGCCTCGGCCGGCACCGCGACCACCGTGGTCCCGTCGAGCAAGAGGGGCGACGTCGCCGCGATCGCCTCGGCCGTGAGCCCGAGCGTCGTCGAGATCCAGGCGACCCTCAGCAACGGCTCGTCCACCGGCTCCGGTGTGATCATCACGTCCGGTGGCGAGATCGTCACCAACAACCACGTCGTCGCCGGCGCCTCCTCGATCAAGGTGCGCACCAGCAACGGCAAGAGCTACACCGCCGACGTCGTCGGCACCGACAGCTCCAAGGACCTCGCACTGATCAAGCTGCGGGGGGCCTCCGGGCTGACGCCCGCCGCGCTGGGCGACTCCTCCGACGTCCAGGTCGGCGACTCGGTCATCGCGATCGGCTCCCCCGAGGGCCTGACCGGCACCGTCACCAGCGGCATCGTCTCCGCGCTCGACCGGGACGTGACCGTCTCCACCGACGAGAGCCAGGGCCAGAGCCAGGGCCAGGGCGACGACGGCCAGTGGCCGTTCCAGTTCGGCGGCCGCCAGTTCAACGGCGACACCGGCTCGTCCACGACGACCTACAAGGCGCTCCAGACCGACGCCTCACTGAACCCCGGCAACTCCGGCGGTGCGCTGATCGACGCGAGCGGCCATGTCATCGGCATCAACTCCGCTATGTACTCGTCGAGTTCGAAGGCCTCCTCGTCCTCGGACGCGGGCAGCGTCGGGCTCGGCTTCGCGATCCCCGTCGACACGGTCAAGTCCGACCTCGCCAAGCTGCGGGCCGGCTCGACCAGCTGAACGACCCACCAGGCACAGTAGGGAGCACGTCATGATCACTCAGGTCTCGCACAGTGACGTCACGGGCACCGGCCCGGCCGCCCTCACCCTCCCCCTGGCGGTGGCGTACGAGCTGCACGCCCCCGCCGCCCCCGCCTCCGTGCCCCGCGTCCCGGAGGTCGCCGTGCCGGCCCCGGAGCTGATGGGCCTGCGCACCTCCGCCGACCGTCCGCACCGCCGCAAGGTGCCGCTGCGCCGGCTGAGCGCGGTGCACCAGCTCGGCGCGGCGCGCGGCCTGAGCATGCTGGGTTCCTGAGCCCGGCGTGCGTGCCCCACGGCCCCCGGGCGTGCGAGGCTGAGAACCGCCCCGCCCACCCACCCGACCCACCGCACCCCGAGGAACCGCGAGCCATGAGCCCCGCCGAAGGCGACCGTGACCCCCAGCGCATCCTGATCGTCGACGACGAGCCCGCCGTGCGCGAGGCACTGCAGCGCAGCCTCGCCTTCGAGGGATACGGCACCGAGGTCGCGGTCGACGGCGCGGACGCCCTGGAGAAGGCGGCCGCGTACCGGCCGGACCTGGTGGTGCTGGACATCCAGATGCCCCGCATGGACGGCCTGACCGCGGCCCGCCGGATCCGGAGCACCGGGGACACCACCCCGATCCTCATGCTCACGGCCCGCGACACCGTGGGCGACCGGGTGACGGGACTGGACGCCGGGGCCGACGACTACCTGGTCAAGCCGTTCGAGCTGGACGAGCTGTTCGCCCGTATCCGCGCGCTGCTGCGGCGCAGCTCGTACGCGGCCGACGTGTCGGCCGAGGCCCAGGCGGACGAGGCGCTGACCTTCGGCGACCTGCGCATGGACCTCGCCACCCGGGAGGTCACCCGGGGCGGCCGGCAGGTGGAACTGACCCGCACGGAGTTCACGCTCCTGGAGATGTTCATGGCCCACCCGCGCCAGGTCCTCACCCGCGAGCAGATCCTCAAGGCCGTCTGGGGCTTCGACTTCGAGCCCTCCTCCAACTCGCTGGACGTCTACGTGATGTACCTGCGCCGCAAGACCGAGGCGGGCGGCGAGCCGCGGCTGGTGCACACCGTCCGGGGCGTGGGGTACGTACTGCGGCAGGGCGGCGCGGAGTGAGGCGGCTGGCCCGCCGCTACCGGACGCTGCCGATCAGGGCCCGGCTGGCGATGCTGGTCGCGGCGGCGGTGGCGTTCGCGGTGGCGGCGGTCTCGGTGACGTGCTGGTTCATCGTGGAGCGCAAGCTGTACGACCAGGTCGACGCCGATCTGCAGAAGGTCTCGGAGCCGCAGCGGCTGGTGAACATCGTCTCCACGCTGGAGTCGTGCCCGCAGACGCCCGGCGACGCCGGACTCGGCGACTTCCACGCCCACGGCAACTACTACTACATCCAGCTCGTGAAGCAGAACGGCACCGCCTGTGTGTCCTCCAACTCCGCGGGCCGGGTGCGGACGACCTCGGCCGACACCGACGTCATCGCCAAGGCGGACGACCACGACGGGCTGCTGCACGACGGCATCCTGCGCGACGGCACCGACTCCGAGGGCAACGCGGTGCGGGTGCTGACCCAGCCCCTGACGTTCAGCCCGGGGCCCGGGACCCAGCCCCAGATGTACCCCAACACGGCCCTGATGGTCGCCATACCGCTGAGGAACACCCAGGACACACTGAAGGACCTCGCCCTGATCCTGCTCCTCGTCTCCGGTATCGGGGTGGTCGGGGCCGGCGCGGCGGGACTCGCGGTGGCCCGGGCGGGGCTGCGCCCGGTCGACAAGCTCACGGAGGCCGTCGAGCACGTGGCCCGGACCGAGGACCTGGGCATCCGCATCCCGGTGGACGACGACAGCGAGGACGAGGTGGCGCGGCTCTCGCGCTCCTTCAACTCGATGACCACCGCGCTGGCCGGCTCCCGCGACCTCCAGCAGCAGCTCATCGCGGACGCCGGCCACGAGCTGCGCACCCCGCTCACCTCGCTGCGCACGAACATCGAACTGCTCACCCGCAGCGAGGAGACGGGCCGCCCGCTGCCCCCGGAGGACCGCAAGGCACTGCTCGCCTCGGTGAAGGCGCAGATGACGGAGCTGGCCGCGCTGATCGGCGATCTGCAGGAGCTGTCCCGCTCCGAGGGACAGCGGGGCGAGCGCGTCCAGGTGGTGTCCTTCCAGGACACCGTCGAGGCCGCGCTGCGCCGGGCCCGTCTGCGCGGTCCCGAACTGACCATCACGGCGGACCTGGAGCCCTGGTACGTCCGCGCCGAGCCCTCCGCGCTGGAGCGGGCGGTGGTCAACGTCCTCGACAACGCGGTGAAGTTCAGCCCGGAGGGCGGCACCGTCGAGGTGCGGCTGGCCGAGGGCGTGCTGACGGTCCGTGACCACGGCCCCGGCATTCCCGCCGACGAACTCCCGCACGTCTTCGACCGCTTCTGGCGCTCCCCGAGCGCCCGTGCCCTGCCGGGCTCCGGTCTCGGGCTTTCCATCGTGGCCCGCACCGTGCAGCAGGCGGGCGGAGAGGTCTCCCTGGCCCGGGCGGAGGGCGGCGGCACGACCGCCACGGTCCGCCTCCCGGGCGCGGCCACGGCTCCGCCGGAGGCCGTGCAGTCACGGGCGTGAGCCGGCCCCTCGTGGCAGGACGACCGGTTCGCCGGGCACCGCGACGGCGGGCCGGGCGCGGCGAGCACGGGCCACTCCCGGCCGGCCGACGCTTTGGGCCGCCTCGTAGGGGCGCTGGGACGTACATGCGCAGCTATGTGGTGGGGGGTACGCATCGGCTCAACCGATCATGCGTACCGCCCCCCACCCGCAACCTCTACCCGAGGTGTGCGATCCACCTCACGGCGGCTACTGCGTGATCGTGACGCGGTCCGCCTTCGGCGGCGCGATCGGGCTCGTGGCCGAGGAGTTGGCCGTCAGGTACTTCGCCAGCGCGGCCAGGTCGTCGCTGCCGACCAGGTCGTTCGTGCCCTGCCCCAGGGTCGGGAAGCCGTCGCCGCCGCCCGCCAGGAAGCTGTTGGTGGCGACGCGGTAGGTGGCCGCCGGGTCGATGGCGGCGCCGTTCAGCCGGATGGAGTCGGTGACCACGCGGTCCGCCCCGGACTTGGTCATGTCCAGCGTGTAGGTGAGTCCGGCCGACGGCTGGAGGATCTTCGGAGCCGCCGCGTTGGGCCCGCTCACCTGCTCCTTGAGCACCTGGACGAGCTGGGCACCGGTGAAGTCCTGGAGGTTCACGGTGTTGGCGAACGGCTGGACCGTGAAGCCCTCGGCGTAGGTGACGACTCCGTCGCCCTCGGCGCCCTTGGCCGCGTAGGTCAGGCCCGCACGCACACCGCCCGGGTTCATCAGGGCGAGGCTGGTCTTCGGGTCCAGCTCCTTGCCGTGGGCGAGCTGCGCGTCGGCGATGAGGTCACCCATGGGGGACTCGGTGCCGGTGTTGTTGATGTCCCCGGCGATCCAGCCGATGGGCCGGTTGCCGATCGGGGCGGCCAGGGTGTTCCACTTCGAGATCAGCCCGGTCATGTCCGCCGCCTTGGGGACGTCCCGGGAGACCACGCGGTTCGCGGACTTCACGGCCGTGCGCACGATGTCGCCGGTGCGGTGGTCGTAGGTGAGCGTGGTGTCCGTGTACAGGCGGCCGAAGGAGGACGCGGAGGTGACCATGCGGGGCCGGCCCGACGGGTCGGGGATCGTGCAGACGTAGGCGTTGTGGGTGTGGCCGGTGACGAGCGCGTCGACGGCCGGCGTGACGTTCTTGGCGATGTCCACGATCGGGCCGGAGATGCCGGAGCCCGCGCCCGCGGAGTCGCAGTCGTAGTTGTAGGAGCCGGAGGCCGGGAAGCCGCCCTCGTGGATCAGGGCCACGATCGACTGGACGCCCTGGCGCTGGAGCACCTTGGCGTACTTGTTGATCGTCTCGGTCTCGTCCTTGAACTTCAGGCCCTTGACGCCGTCGGCGGAGACGATGTCGGGGGTCCCCTCCAGCGTGACGCCGATGAAGCCGATCTTGACGTCCTTCTTCTTCCACACCCAGTAGGGCTTCAGCAGCGGCCGGTCCGTCCGCTCGTCCAGGACGTTGGCGGTGAGGTACGGGAAGTCGGCGCCCTGGAACTTCTCGCCGCCGTAACAGCCGTCCGTGGGGTGGCAGCCGCCGTTCTGCAGACGGGCCAGCTCCTTCGCGCCCTCGTCGAACTCGTGGTTGCCGACGGAGGTGACGTCCAGCTTCAGCTTGTTGAGCGCCTCGATGGTCGGCTGGTCGTGGAAGAGCCCGGACAGCAGCGGGGAGGCGCCGACCATGTCACCGGCGGCCGCGGTGACGGAGTACGGGTGGCCTTGGCGGGCCTGGCGCAGATGGGTGGCGAGGTACTCGGCGCCGCCCGCGTCGATCGTCTTCGTCGTGCCGTCCGCCTGGAGTTCGGTGACCCGGCCGGAGGAACCGGACGGGGGCTCCAGGTTGCCGTGCAGGTCGTTGAAGGACAGGAGCTGGACGTCCTGGTAGCGGCTGGAACGGTGGTGCCCGTGGCCGTCCTTGCCGGAGTGCGCCTGCGCGGGCAGGGCGGCGGCCAGGCCGGCGGCCGTGGCGAGAGCGGCGGTGGTGGCGAGGAGGCCGTAGGTCCTGCGTCTGGTGCGCCGGGTTGCGGCTGACATGAAACCCCCCTGTGGGTCGGCTGGGGCGCGTGGCCCCCGTTCGCCGCGCAGCCTAAGGTCAACGCGCGTAGCGCGACAGGGGGTTCGTGGTTACGTCCTGGTTTCCCTTTGCCGTCCTTTTCCCCTCGCTCCACCGCGGCCTCCCTTCCGCGCGGCAGCGGGACTTCTCTCCTCCGCGGTACCGGGACTTCGCTCCGGCGGCCCCGTACCCTCGTACGCATGAGCAGCGACGACACCGTACGGCCGGTCCCCTCCCGTTCCCTCGAGACCCGCTCCGCGCTCGACCCGGACCAGGCCGGGGCCGTGCTCGGACTGCTCGCGGAGGCCGCCCGTGTCGACGGGCAGCAGCCGGTGTCCGAGCAGGGCCGGCTGCAGCTCCACGGGGGTCCGCGCGAGGGCGTCTCGCACCTGCTGCTGACCGCCGGGGGCGAACTGGTCGGCTACGGCCAGCTGGAGGACACCGACCCGGTGGAGGCGCCGGCCGCCGAACTGGTCGTCCACCCGGCGCACCGCGGGCACGGGCACGGCCGGGCGCTGGGCGCGGCGATGCTCGCCGCCTCGGGCAAGCGGCTGCGCGTGTGGGCGCACGGCGGCCACTCCGCCGCCCGTCATCTCGCCCAGGTGCTCGGCCTCACCCTGTTCCGTGAACTGCGCCAGATGCGGCGGCCGTTGACCGACCCGGAGCTGTCCGAGCCGGTGCTGCCGGAGGGCGTGAGCGTGCGGCCCTTCGTGCCCGGCAAGGACGACGCGGCCTGGCTCGCGGTCAACGCGGCCGCGTTCGCGCACCACCCCGAGCAGGGCTCGCTGACCCAGCGCGACCTGGACGACCGCAAGGCCCTGCCGTGGTTCGACCCGGCCGGGTTCTTCCTGGCGGAGCGGCGCGGGGAGCTGGTGGGCTTCCACTGGACCAAGGTGCACGCCGAGGAGGGGCTCGGCGAGGTGTACGTGCTCGGGGTCAGGCCGGGCGAGCAGGGCGGCGGGCTCGGCAAGGCCCTGACCCTGGTCGGCCTGCGGCACCTGGCGGCGCAGGGGCTGCCGACGGCCATGCTCTACGTCGACGCCGACAACAAGGCGGCGGTCGCGGTGTACGAGCGGCTGGGCTTCACGACGTACGAGACCGACCTGATGTACCGCACCGAGACCTGACGTACGCGGGCGCGAGCAGGCGCCCGGCGCGGACCCCGGGGGTGGCCGGCTTGACGGCCACCCCTCTCTTGCACCACCCTTTCACTACTCAATTAGTGAAAGGGTGGTTCAACGCGTGGTCGAATACCGCATCGACCGGCACAGCGGGGTCGCCACCTACGTCCAGATCGTCCAGCAGACCAAACAGGCCCTCCGGCTGGGCCTGCTGCGCCCGGGCGACCGGCTGCCGACGGCCCGCGAGGTCGTCGAGGCCACCGCCATCAACCCCAACACCGTCCTCAAGGCCTACCGCGAGCTGGAGCGGGAGGGCCTGGTCGAGGCGCGGCGCGGACTGGGCACCTTCGTCCGGCGCTCACTGGGCGCCGCCCCCGCCGACTCCCCCCTGCGGGCGGAGCTGGAGCGGTGGACGGCGCGGGCCGCCGAGGCGGGCCTGGACCGGGACGACGTGGCGGCCCTCTTCACCGCCGTACTCGACAAGCACTTCCAGGGAGAACGTTCATGAGCGACACGGCTCTGGAGGCCACCGGCCTCGGCAAGCGCTTCGGGCGCAGGGGAGGCTGGGCGCTGCGCGACTGCGGCTTCCGGCTGCCCGCCGGACGGGTGTGCGCCGTCGTCGGGCCCAACGGCGCAGGCAAGTCGACACTGCTCGCCCTGGCCGCGGGACTGCTCCCGGCCACCGAGGGCCGGCTGACGGTGCTCGGCGCCACGCCCGCCGCGGCCCGCGCCCGGGTGGGCTACGTCGCCCAGGACAAGCCGCTGTACCCGCAGCTCACGGTCGCCGAGACGCTGCGCATGGGCGCCGACCTCAACCCCGAGCGCTGGGACGCGGACACCGCCGGGCGGATCGTGGCCGCCGGCCCGCTCGACCCCGGGGCCCGCATACGGTCGCTGTCCGGCGGCCAGCGCACCCGGGTCGCCCTCGCCCTCGCCCTCGGCAAGCGCCCCGAACTGCTGCTCCTCGACGAGCCGATGGCCGACCTGGACCCGCTCGCCCGGCACGAACTGATGGGCACCCTGATGGCCGAGGCCGCCCAGCACGGCACCACCATCGTGATGTCCTCGCACGTCGTCGCCGAGCTGGAGGACTCCTGCGACCACCTGCTGCTGGTCGGCGACGGCCGGGTCCGGCTGGCCGGTGAGATCGACGACCTGCTCGCCGCCCACCTCAGGGTCAGCGGCCCCGCCGAGAAGGCGGGCCTGGACGCGCACACCCTGGTCGAGGACCGGGTCACCGGCCGTCAGCGGACCGCCCTGATCCGTCCCGCCGGCCCGCTCGACGGCGACTGGCAGGCGTCGGCGCCCACCCTGGAGGAACTGGTCCTCGCCCACCTGCGCAACCCGCAGGCCCCCGCCCTCAGCACCGCACCGGCCGCGACCGAGGAGAGTGCCGCGTGACCGCCACGACCGCCCCGGCCGCCGTCCGGGCCCCCGCCGCGCGGCCCCGGACGGCCCGCTGGCTGCTGCGCCTGCACCGCCCCGCGCTCGTCGCCTGGACCGCCGCGGTGGTCCTCGGCGCCGCCCTGCTGCTGTGGCTCGCCGGACCGCTCACCGACGCCGCCGCGGAGGGCTGGCGGCAGTACAACGCCTGCAAGTGGTCCGAGAAGTGCCCCTACGACCAGGACGCGATCCTGCGCTACAAGGACGTGTACAACTACCTCACGCTGTCCCTCGCCGCGCTGCCGTTCCTCGTGGCCGCCTGGGCCGGCGCCGCCCTCACCGGCCGCGAGCTGGAGACCGGCACCGCGCGCCTGGCGTGGACCCAGGGCATCACGCCGGTCCGCTGGCTGGCGACCCGGCTGGCCCTGCCCGCCGCCGCGGTCGCCGCGGGCACGAGCCTGCTGGTGTTCCTGCACCACCGGGCCTGGTCGGCGGCCGACGGCCGCGTCGACACGGTCAAGAACTGGTCCGACTTCTGGACCTTCCACACCAACGGCCCCACCACCGTCGCCCTCGCCCTGGCCGCCCTCGCCGTCGGTGCCCTCACCGGCCTGGCCCTGGGCCGCGCCCTGCCCGCGCTCGCCGTCTCCGTCGTCCTCACCGCCGGGGTGTGGGGCCTGGCGCAGTGGCTCATGCCGCACCTGTGGCCGGCCGTCACCCGGGTGAGCGGCCTCGGAAACGGCTACGCCGCCCCCTACTCAGGCGTTGAGGTCGCCAGGGGCCTGGTCACCCGCGACGGCGCGCACATCCCCGAGCCCGAGTGCTACGCGGCCACCACGGAAGGGTGCGCGCGGGCGTTCCGTGAGCAGGGCGCCGTCGGCTGGTTCCACACCTACCACCCCGCCTCCCACTACTGGCCGCTCCAGCTCACCACCGGCGCCTTCGTGCTGGCCGTGGCCGCCCTGTCCGCCCTGGCCGCGTTCGGCCTGCTCAGGCGCCTGTCCGGGGCGCCGCGGGCCGGGAAGGGGGCCGCCGCGTGAGCACCGCTCTCCAGGGCCTGCCCCGCACCGTGCTGCGGCTGCACCGCCACGCCCTGCTCGTCTGGGCCGCCACCGTCGCCGCGCTGACCGGCTGGCTGGTGTGGCTGAACGAGGTCACCGCCGGCCGCGCGCGGCAGGGCGAGACCGTCTGCCGGCGCACCCACCTCTGCGCGGACCTCTTCAGCCGCCTCGACTACGGGGAGCCGTCCGGCTGGATCTCCACCCTCATCTGCTACAGCTTCCTCGCCGTCGCCGCGTTCGCGGGCGGTGCCCTGATCGGCCGCGAGCTGGAGACCGGCACCGCGAACCTGGCCTGGACCCAGGGCGTCACCCCGGTCCGCTGGCTGACCGCGAAGCTGGCCCTCCCGGCCCTGGCCGTCACGGCCGGCGGCCTGGTCCTGGTGGGGGTGTACCGCTGGGGCCGGGCGGCCAACGCGGACCTGCTGCCCGCCGACGACTGGACCGCCGCCGACGTCTTCGCGGCCCTGGGACCGCTCACCGTGGCGTACGGGCTGTGCGCGCTGGCCGTCGGCACCCTCACCGCGCTGCTGCTGCGGCGCACCCTGGCCGCGCTCGGCACCGCCTGCGCCGTGATGTGGCTGGTCCACTTCGTGGTGGACGGCTGCCGTCCCCATCTGTGGCCGGTGGTGACCCGTACCTCGCCGAAGCCGTTCGTGCTGCCCGAGAGCGCGTGGCAGGGCAACACCGGACGGAACGCCGACGGCTATTTCGCCGTCTACCACCCCGCGTCCCACTTCTGGCCCCTGCACCTGGTGGAGACGGGCGTCGTGCTGGCCCTGACCACGCTGGTGACGACGGCCGCCTTCCTGGTGCTGCGCCGCCGGGCCGCCTGAGGGTGTGCGTCCCTTCCACGGGGGGAGGGACGCACTCCGGAGCCGCCCCCCGATATCCGGGACGTCATGTCTCCGTAACCATCGATTCAGACGGGCTTGCGACGCTCGGCCAATGAAGCCCGCCGTGCCAGAGCCTTCGCCGCCCCCCGAGGGGCCCGCGGGGAACGGGGCCGTGACGCTCCCGCCCGCACGTTCCGACGCGCCTGTCTCGCGCGTGGCGCGGAAGAATGGTGTCATGAGTCAGCAAGACACCCAGGCAGAGGCCAAGCACACGCAGCCCTCCGTGGGCTCCATCGCCGCGCACCGGTCCCATACGGTCGCCGCGACCGTTTCCGACCTGGAACCCGACCTCGACGCCGACCTCGACGCCTACGAAGAGGCGCAGAGCGACGGGGCCCCGTTGCCCCAGGGTCGTTTCCTCGACCGGGAGCGAAGCTGGCTCGCCTTCAACGAGCGCGTCCTGGAACTGGCCGAGGACCCGAACACGCCCCTGCTGGAGCGCGCCAACTTCCTGGCGATCTTCGCCAGCAACCTGGACGAGTTCTTCATGGTCCGGGTGGCCGGCCTGAAGCGCCGCATCGCCACCGGTGTCGCCACCCGCTCCGCGTCCGGCCTCCAGCCGCGCGAGGTGCTGGAGATGATCTGGGCCCGATCGCGCGAGCTGATGGCCCGGCACGCCGCCTGCTACCACGAGGACGTGGCCCCCGCGCTCGCCGACGAGGGCATCCACCTGGTCCGCTGGAACGAGCTGACCGAGAAGGAGCAGGCCCGCCTCTTCACGCTCTTCCGGCACCAGATCTTCCCCGTGCTGACCCCGCTGGCCGTCGACCCCGCGCACCCGTTCCCGTACATCTCCGGCCTGTCGCTGAACCTGGCCGTCATCGTGCGCAACCCGGTCAGCGGCAACAAGCACTTCGCGCGCGTGAAGGTGCCCCCGCTGCTGTCCCGCTTCCTGGAGGCCGCGCCGGGCCGCTACGTCCCGCTCGAGGACGTCATCGCCGCGCACCTGGAGGAGCTGTTCCCGGGCATGGAGGTGCTGGAGCACCACGCCTTCCGGCTCACCCGCAACGAGGACCTCGAGGTCGAGGAGGACGACGCCGAGAACCTGCTCCAGGCGCTGGAGAAGGAGCTCATGCGGCGCCGCTTCGGGCCGCCGGTGCGGCTGGAGGTCGAGGAGTCCATCGACCGCGAGGTGCTGGACCTGCTGGTCCGCGAGCTGAAGATCTCCGAGGCCGAGGTCTACCCGCTGCCCGGCCCCCTGGACCTCACCGGACTCTTCCGCATCCACAGCCTCGACCGGCCGGAGCTGAAGTACCCGAAGTTCGTCGCGGGCACCAACCGCGACCTGGCCGAGGTGGAGTCGGCGTCCGCGCCGGACATCTTCGCCGCGCTGCGCACCCGTGACGTGCTGCTGCACCACCCGTACGACTCCTTCTCCACCTCCGTGCAGGCCTTCCTGGAACAGGCGGCCGGCGACCCGGACGTGCTGGCGATCAAGCAGACCCTGTACCGCACCTCCGGCGACTCCCCGATAGTCGACGCGCTCATCGACGCCGCCGAGTCCGGCAAGCAGGTCCTCGTCCTGGTCGAGATCAAGGCCCGCTTCGACGAGCACGCCAACATCAAGTGGGCGCGCAAGCTGGAGGAGGCCGGCTGCCACGTGGTCTACGGCCTGGTCGGCCTGAAGACGCACTGCAAGCTGTCCCTGGTGGTCCGTCAGGAGGGCGAGACCCTCCGCCGCTACAGCCACGTCGGCACCGGCAACTACCACCCGAAGACGGCCCGGCTGTACGAGGACCTCGGCCTGCTCACCGCCGACCCGCAGGTCGGCGCCGACCTCTCCGACCTGTTCAACCGGCTGTCCGGCTACTCCCGCCGGGAGACCTACCGCCGCCTCCTCGTCGCCCCCAAGTCGCTGCGCGACGGCCTGATAGCGCGCATCGACAAGGAGGTCCAGCACCACCGGGCCGGCCGCCCCGCCTTCGTGCGGATCAAGGTCAACTCGATGGTCGACGAAGCGGTCATCGACGCGCTGTACCGCGCCTCCCAGGCCGGTGTGCCGGTGGACGTGTGGGTGCGCGGCATCTGCGCCGTCCGCCCCGGCGTCGCGGGCCTGTCGGAGAACATCCGGGTCCGCTCCATCCTCGGCCGCTTCCTGGAGCACTCCCGGGTGTTCGCCTTCGGCAACGGCGGCGAACCCGAGGTGTGGATCGGCAGCGCCGACATGATGCACCGCAACCTCGACCGCCGGATCGAGGCCCTGGTCCGGGTCACCGACCCCGGCCACCGGGCGGCCCTGAACCGGCTGCTCGACACCGGCATGTCCGACACCACCGCCTCCTGGCACCTCGGCCCCGACGGCGAGTGGACCCGGCACGCGACCGACGCCGACGGACAGCCGCTGCGCAACATCCAGGAGATGCTCATAGACGCCCGGAGGCGCCGGCGTGGCACAGCGACACCTTGACCCGACGGACCCCACGGCCCAGGCGGTGACCGGGGACGCCCTCGCGGGCTACCTCCGCGCTCGGGCCACGGAGTTCCTCCGCGCGCTGCGCACGCACCGGGAGACCGGCGGCGTCCCCGCGGGCGGCGCGGAGGAGTCCGTCGACGCGGCGCTGCTGCTGCGCCGCTCGGCCCGCCGCATCAGCGCCAGCCTGCACACCTTCCGCCCGCTGCTCGAACCGGAGTGGTCGGAGGAACTGCGCCCGGAACTCGCCTGGCTGTCGGGCACCCTGAAACTGGAGCACGCCTACGAGGCCCGCCTGGAGCGGCTGCTGCAGGCCCTGAACCGGCTCTCGGGCACCACGGCGCTGCCGGCCCAGCCGGTGGCCGCGGTGGCCGTCGGCACCCTGCCCGACGGGGCCCGGGCGGCCGGGGGCGGCCGCGGCACCGGGACGGCGCCCGCCCCGGAACGCGGGAATCTGACAGTCGGCGCGGCCAAGGCGGGGGCACTGCTGGAACGCCAGCTCACCCTCGCCCGGACCCGGGCCCACTCCACGGCCCTGCAGGCCCTCGGCTCCTCCCGCTTCCACGCGGTGGCCGACAAAGTGGCCTTACTGGCGAGCGAGGTCCCGCTCACCCCCCACGCGCCCGGCACCGCGCTGCACCCCCTCGCCGCCGCGGCCGAGGAACGCCTCACCCAGGCCGTCGCCGCCCTCCCGCTGCTCACCGCGGGCCACCCCTACAACGCGGAGGCCCTGGTCCACGGCCTGTCCCCGGACCCGTCCCCGCACCCCCAGGACGGCCCCTGGCACCAGGTCCGCCTGCTGCTGCGCCTGCACCGCTACGCCCGCGAGGTGCTGCACGGCGGCAACTCCCCCGTCGACGTGGGTCTGCTGACGGCCGGCCAGTCGCTGAACCGCCACCGGGACGCCTCGGAGGCGGCGGCAGCGGCGGCCCAGGCGGCCCGTACCCCCCGGATCGCCCCGGCGACGGCGTACGCGCTGGGCGTGCTCCACGCCGACCAGCGGCACGAGGTGGAGGCGGCCAGGTTCGCCTTCCAGCAGGCCTGGCGGAAGCAGACGGTCGGCGCGTCCTGAACCCCCGCGAGGAGGCGGTGTGAACGACACCACGGTCGAGGCGGCGGGCTGCGTCCTGTGGCGCCGCTCGCCGGCCGCCGGCGGTCTGGAGCTGTGCCTGGTCCACCGGCCCAAGTACGACGACTGGTCCCACCCGAAGGGCAAGCTGAAGCGGGGCGAGGAGGCGCTCGCGGGCGCCCTGCGCGAGGTCGCGGAGGAGACCGGGTACGCGGCCGAGCCCGGATCCGAGCTGCCGACCCTGAGCTACCTGGCCAACGGCCGCCCCAAGCGGGTGCGTTACTGGGCCGCCGAGGCCACCGCGGGAGACTTCGCCCCGAACGACGAGGTGGACCGGATCTCGTGGCTCTCCCCCGCCGAGGCCCGCCTCCGGCTGACCCAGCCGCGCGACCGCGACCTCGTCGACGCCCTCACCCGGCGCTTCGAGCACCGCTGACCGGCCGCCCGGGAAGGCCGAAGGGGCCGCCTCACTCCACGTCCGCGTGCGCCTGCGCGTCCGCTCTGGCGAGGCTGCGGGCCCGCCGGGCCGGGCCGCGCCAGCCGCAGCTGCAGCGGGCCACGCAGAAGCGGCCCTGCTCGGTCGTCGTAGTGAGATGTTCCTGCCCCTGCCGGGCTCGTCCCGGCCCGTCCTGCTGCACCACGGTGACAACGGTACGGCAGCGCGTGACGGTGCTCCCTACCGGTCGTTAACCCGAGCAGACAGCGGGCCCGTGACGGACCTACCGGCTGGGGGTTTCACGCGATGGATCGGCGGCAGTACAAGCGCGCGGGAAGGACCGCCCTCGCGGTGGGAGTCATGCTCGGTCTGGGGGCGGCCGCCACCGGGTGCACCGGTGACCGGGCCGCCGCCGAAGGCGCGCACGGCGCCGGCGGCGACCCGGTGGCCGTGCTGCGGCGGGCCGCCGACACCCTGCGCGGGGCGGGCAGCTCCAAGGCCTCCACCTCCATGGAGATGGCGACCGGCGGCACCCGGGTCACCATCCGCGGCCGGGGCGGCTACGACTTCCGGCGCCGGCTCGGCGAGCTGACCGTGGTGCTCCCCGACGACCCGGCGGGCACCCCCGAGCACCGGCCCATCACCGAGCTCCTCGCGCCCGGTGCCCTGTTCATGAAGAACCGGGGCGCGGGCGTGCCCGCCGACAAGTGGGTACGGGTGGAGACCGCGGGCCTGTCCGACGGCAACCTCGTCACCGGCGGCGCCACCGACCCCTACGCGGCGGCGGAGGTACTGCGCGGGACGCGCACGGCGACGTACGTGGGGCGGACCGAGGTGGGCGGGACGTCGGTGCGGCACTACCGGGGCACGGCAGACCTGTCCCGCGCTTCGGCGAACGCCTCGGCGGACAACCGGGCGTCCCTGGCCGCGGCCGCGAAGGGGTTCGCCACGGCGGAGGTGCCGTTCGACGCCTACCTGGACGACCAGGGCCGCATCCGCAAGCTGCGCCAGCGCTTCAGCTTCGTCAACGGCCGCGAGAAGACGCCGGTCGCGGTCGCCTCGACCACACTGCTGTTCGGGTTCGGCACCCCCGTCGACGTGCGGCTGCCGAGCCCGGGGGACATCTTCGCGGGCCGCATCGCCGAGAGCGGCACCGGCGGGAGCGCGGGCGCCGGGGGCGAGATCCAGTCAGGGCACTAGTCCGTGACGCGCCTGTCGAACTAGCCCGTCCGTGCCATGCGCGGTGTGTGGGGCGCTGCCTACTCTAGGAAGTCGGTGACGGCAGAGACGAGGTGACGCACGTGGCTCCGCTCGGCGGTACGGCAGTTCAGGACCATGTGGCCCTCGCCGAGATCGAACTGTGCGGAGAGCTGATCATCGCCGCCTCGGCAGCCGAGGACCGGCTGAGCCTGGAGAGCATCGACGAGGTGCTGCGGGTGGCCGAGGAGCGGAAACCCGCCGATCGCCCCCGGGGCCGGGACCGGCTCTGAGACCGGCCGCGGGCCCGGCGGCGGGCCCGGCTCAGGTGCGCAGCAGCCGGCCGATCGCCTTCGTCGCCTCGTCCACCTTGGCCTCGATCTCTTCGCCGCCCTTGAGGGCCGCGTCCGCCACGCAGTGCCGCAGGTGCTCCTCCAGCAGTTGCAGCGCGAAGGACTGCAGGGCCTTGGTGGAGGCGGAGACCTGGGTGAGTACGTCGATGCAGTACGTGTCCTCGTCGACCATGCGCTGCAGGCCGCGGATCTGGCCCTCGATGCGGCGCAGCCGCTTGAGGTGCTCGTCCTTCTGCTTGTGGTAACCGTGCGTGGCGCCGGCCTCGGTCGTCGTCATCACGGGCCTCCATGTCGGGACGGGCTGCGGATACATACCCCTACTGGGTATATGGTAACGAATTTCGCGGGGTAGAGGGCCCCTGGGTACGCCCCCGTGCTGATCGGTCCGAACGATGGGCGACACTGGGAGACGGCCCGATAGCCGTGGCCGGATGTTGCGCCTAGCATCAGCCTGACCGAAACCGAAGCACCTAGAGGACCCCAAGTGCGCTTTCGTCTGACCCCCAGGGAGACGAGCTTCTACGACATGTTCGCCGCGTCCGCGGACAACATCGTCACCGGCTCGAAGCTCCTGATGGAACTGCTCGGGGCGGACTCTTCCGCCCGGGCCGAGATCGCAGAGCGTATGCGGGCCGCGGAACACGCAGGTGACGACGCCACGCACGCGATCTTCCACCAGCTGAACTCCTCCTTCATCACGCCCTTCGACCGTGAGGACATCTACGCCCTCGCCGGGTCCCTGGACGACATCATGGACTTCATGGAGGAGGCCGTCGACCTGGTCGTCCTCTACAACGTCGAGGAGCTGCCGAAGGGCGTCGAGCAGCAGATCGAGGTGCTGGCCAGGGCGGCCGAGCTGACCGCGGAGGCGATGCCGAACCTCCGCACGATGGACAACCTCACCGAGTACTGGATCGAGGTCAACCGGCTCGAGAACCAGGCCGACCAGATCCACCGCAAGCTGCTCGCCCACCTCTTCAACGGCAAGTACGACGCCATCGAGGTGCTGAAGCTGAAGCAGATCGTGGATGTGCTCGAGGAGGCGGCGGACGCGTTCGAGCACGTGGCGAACACGGTGGAGACCATCGCCGTCAAGGAGTCCTGAGGCGTCGATGGACACCTTCGCCCTGATCGTGACCGTCGCGGTCGCGCTCTTCTTCACGTACACGAACGGCTTCCACGACTCCGCGAACGCGATCGCGACCTCGGTGTCGACGCGGGCGCTGACCCCGCGCGCGGCGCTCGCCATGGCCGCGGTGATGAACCTCGCCGGCGCCTTCCTGGGCTCCGGGGTCGCCAAGACCGTCAGCGAGGGCCTGATCGAGACACCGCAGGGCTCCAAGGGGATGGCCATCCTCTTCGCCGCCCTGATCGGTGCCATCGTCTGGAACCTGCTGACCTGGTACTTCGGCCTGCCCTCGTCGTCCTCCCACGCCCTCTTCGGCGGCATGGTGGGCGCGGCGCTCGCGGGCGGCACCGAGGTGCTCTGGAACGGCGTCCTCGACAAGGTCGTCATCCCGATGTTCCTGTCGCCGGTGGTCGGCCTGATCGTCGGCTACCTGGTGATGACGGCCATCCTGTGGCTGTTCCGCCGCTCCAACCCGCACAAGGCCAAGCGGGGCTTCCGGATAGCGCAGACGGTGTCGGCGGCCGCGATGGCGCTCGGGCACGGTCTGCAGGACGCCCAGAAGACCATGGGTGTCGTGGTGCTGGCCCTGGTCATCTCCGGCCACGAGACCTTCGGCGACCCGATCCCGGTCTGGGTCAAGATCGTCTGTGCCGTGATGCTGTCCCTGGGCACGTACGCCGGCGGCTGGCGGATCATGCGCACGCTGGGCCGCAAGATCATCGAGCTCGACCCGCCGCAGGGGTTCGCGGCCGAGGCGACGGGCGCGTCGATCATGTTCACCACGGCGTTCATCTTCAAGGCGCCGATCTCCACCACGCACGTCATCACCTCGGCGATCATGGGCGTGGGCGCGACGAAGCGGGTGAACGCGGTGCGCTGGGGCGTGGCCAAGAACATCGTCATGGGCTGGTTCATCACCATGCCGGCGGCGGCCCTGGTCGCCGCGGCGGCCTTCGGGCTCGTCAACCTGACCGTCCTGTAGCGGGCCGGCGGCACGGAAACGACTGGGCCCGCCCCCGGAGATCCGGGGGCGGGCCCTTTTGCGTCCTCGCGGTGGCACCGCCATGCAGCACCGCGAGGGGATCTGGATTACCCGAAGCGGCCGGAGATGTAGTCCTCCGTGGCCTGCACGGACGGGTTGGAGAAGATCCGCTCGGTGTCGTCGATCTCGATCAGCCGGCCGGGCTGGCCGACCGCCGCCAGGTTGAAGAAGGCGGTACGGTCCGACACCCGGGCCGCCTGCTGCATGTTGTGCGTCACGATGACGATCGTGAAGCGCTCCTTCAGCTCACCGATCAGGTCCTCGATGGCGAGCGTGGAGATCGGGTCCAGAGCCGAGCAGGGCTCGTCCATCAGCAGCACCTTCGGCTCCACGGCGATCGCCCGGGCGATGCAGAGCCGCTGCTGCTGGCCGCCGGACAGGCCGGAGCCGGGCTTGTTCAGCCGGTCCTTGACCTCGTTCCAGAGGTTCGCGCCCTTCAGCGACTTCTCGACGATGTCGCTGAGCTCGGACTTCCTGTAGCTGCCGTTCAGCCGCAGGCCCGCCGCCACGTTGTCGAAGATCGACATCGTCGGGAAGGGGTTCGGCCGCTGGAACACCATGCCGACCTCACGCCGTACCGACACCGGGTCGATGCCGGCGCCGTACAGGTCCTCGTCGTCCAGCAGCACCTTGCCCTCGACACGGCCGCCGGAGGTCACCTCGTGCATCCGGTTCAGCGTGCGCAGGAACGTCGACTTGCCGCATCCGGACGGCCCGATGAACGCGGTCACCGAGCGCGGCTCGACCGTCATCGAGATGTCCTCGATCGCCTTGTGGGAGCCGTAGTAAGCGGTGAGTCCGCTCACGTCGATTCGCTTGGCCATAACTACTTCACTTCCAGTCAGTCGCTGAGGGGGTCGCCACGCGGCCGCAGCCGCCATTCGATGCCTTAGCGACCGGTCTTCGGGGCCTTCCAGCGGGCGATGCCCCGGGCCACCATGTTCAGGATCATCACGAAGGCGATCAGCGTGAGCGAGGCCGCCCACGCGCGGTCGTACGCCGCGTTGGCGCCGGCGCTCTGCGAGTACTGCTGGTAGATGTACAGCGGCAGCGACGCCTGCGCGCCCTCGAAGGGGTTGTTGTTGATGAACGGGTTGCCGAACACCAGCAGCAGCACCGGGGCGGTCTCGCCCGCGATACGGGCGACGGCGAGCATGACGCCGGTGGTGATGCCGCCGATCGAGGTCGGCAGGACCACCTTGAGGATGGTGCGCCACTTCGGCACGCCGAGCGCCAGCGACGCCTCGCGCAGCTCGTTCGGCACGAGCTTCAGCATCTCCTCGGTGGAGCGGACCACGACGGGCATCATCAGGATGGCCAGCGCGAGCGAGCCGGCGAAGCCGAAGGGCTGCATCTCGAAGATCAGCATCAGGCTGAGGATGAACAGGCCCGCGACGATCGACGGGATGCCGGTCATCACGTCCACGAAGAACGTGACGGCCTTGGCGAGCCTGCCGCGCCCGTACTCCACCAGGTAGATCGCGGTGAGGATGCCGATCGGCGCGCCGATCAGGGTGGCGAGGCCGACCTGCTCCAGGCTGCCGATGATCGCGGCGTAGATACCGCCGCCCGGCTCGGAGTCGGCGACGACCCCCATGGAGTGGGTCAGGAAGTAGACGTCGAGGACCTTCACACCGCGCGCCACGGTCACCCAGATCAGGGAGACCAGCGGGACGACGGCGAGCAGGAAGGCGACCCAGACGAGCGAGATCGCGACGCGGTCCTTGGCCTGGCGGCGGCCCTCGACGCGGGCGGCGACGCCGAACGTGCCGAGGACGAACAGGATCGCGGCGATCAGGCCCCACTGGACCTTGCTGTCCAGGCCGGCGGCGAGGCCGATGCCCACCGCGACCACGAGGGACCCGGCGGCGATGGCCCAGGGGGACCACTTCGGCAGGCTCGCGCCGCGCAGCGAGCCGGCGCGCTTGTCGGCGAGGCTGGCGGTGCTCATGCGTTGGCCCCCGAGTACTCCTTGCGGCGGGCGATGATCGCGCGGGCCGCACCGTTGACCAGCAGGGTGATGACGAACAGGACCAGACCGGAGGCGATCAGCGCGTCACGGCCGTCCTGCGTCGCCTCACTGAACTTGCTGGCGATGTTCTGGGCGAAGGTGCCGCCGCCCGGGTCGAGCAGGCTGGCCTGGATGTCGAAGGTCGGGGAGAGCACGGTGGCGACGGCCATCGTCTCCCCGAGCGCGCGGCCGAGGCCGAGCATCGAGGCGGAGATCACGCCGGAGCGGCCGAAGGGCAGCACCGCCATGCGGATGACCTCCCAGCGCGTGGCGCCGAGGGCCAGCGCGGCCTCCTCGTGCATCTGCGGGACCTGCCGGAAGACCTCACGGCTCACGTTGGTGATGATCGGCAGGATCATGATCGCGAGCAGCAGACCGACGGTGAGCATCGAGCGCGGTGCGCCGCCCTGCCAGTCGAAGACGCCGGTCCAGCCCAGGTACCTGTCCAGCCAACCGTAGAGACCGGTCATATGCGGTACGAGGACGAGCGCGCCCCACAGGCCGTACACGATGGACGGCACGGCGGCGAGCAGGTCGATCACGTACGCGACCGGGCCGGCCAGCCGGCGCGGCGCGTAGTGCGTGATGAACAGCGCGATGGCGACCGAGATCGGGACCGCGATGACCATGGCGACGACCGAGGAGACGACCGTGCCGAAGGCCAGCACCGCGATGCCGAAGACCGGCGGGGTGAGGTTGGTGTTCCACTCGAAGGTGGTCAGGAAGTTGCCGTGGTCCTTGCTGATCGCGAGCGAGGCGCGGTAGGTGAGGAAGACCGCGATCGCGGCCATGATCACCAGCAGCAGGATGCCCGAGCCACGGGACAGTCCGAGGAAGATGCGGTCACCGGGGCGGGTCGCGCCACGGGCGTTGCGCGCCTGCTCGGTCAGGGTCGGCTCTGGACTGGGGGGAAGTGCGTCGGTTGTCTGCGTCGATATGTCCATCGGGTTCTCCGGTCTGCGGAGCCGCCTCGACGGGCGGCTCGGTGGAGCCGTACGCCCCTCGGGAGGGGCGGTGCGGCTCCGGGCGGCGGTGCACCGGACGGTGCGGCCCGGCCCCGCGGGGGGCCGGACCGCACTCAGGTCAGTTCAGGCCCTCGATGGTGGTGCGGACCTTGGCGATGATCTCGTCGGGGACGGGCGCGTAGTCGATGCCCGAGAGGATCTTCTGGCCGTCCTCGCTGGCGATGTAGCGCAGGAAGGCCTTGGTGGCGGGCAGGCTGTCCGCCTTGTTGCCCTTGTCGCAGACGATCTCGTACGTGACCAGGGTGATCGGGTACGCGCCCTCGGCCTTGGTCTTGTAGTCGAGCTGCAGCGACAGGTCCTTGCCGGTGCCGACGACCTTGGCGGCCGCGATGTCGGCGGTGGCGCTCTCGGTGCTGGGGGCGACCGGCTTGCTGGCGCCCGTGTCGATGGAGACCGGCTTGATGCCGTCCGAGACGTAGGACAGCTCGAAGTAGCCGATGGCGCCGGCGGTCTGCTTCACCTGCTGGGCCACGCCCGCGGACTGCGGAGCGGACTGGCCGCCCTTGGCCTGCCAGGCCTTGCCGCCGGAGTACTTCCAGTTGTCCGGGGTGGTGGCGATCAGGTACTTGGTGAAGTTGTCCGTGGTGCCGGACTCGTCCGAGCGGTGGAACGGCTGGATCTTGAGGTCGGGAAGCTTCGCCGACGGGTTCAGCTTCTTGATCGCCGGGTCGTTCCAGTTGGTGATCTTGCTGTCGAAGATCTTGGCGAGGGTCGGCGCGTCCAGGACCAGGTTGTCCACACCCGGGACGTTGAAGCCGACGGCGATCGGACCGCCGACCATCGGGAGGTCGATGCCCTGGCCGCCGGAGCAGACCTTCTTGGAGGCGGTGACCTCTTCCGGCTTCAGTGCGGAGTCGGAACCGGCGAAGGCGACCTGGCCCTGCGTGAACGCGGTGACACCGGCGCCCGAGCCGCCGCCCTTGTAGTTGATCTGCACGCCACAGGCCTGCGAGAAGTTCTTCACCCAGGCGTCGATCGCGTTCTTCTGCGCGGAGGAGCCGTCGGCCAGGAGCTGCCCCTTGGCATCGTCGCACTTGATGGAGCCGGCGCTGGTCGAGGACGAAGAACCGTCCGTCGTCTTCTTGCCCGTGTCGTCGGAGCCGCACGCCGTCAGGGCCAGGGCGCCGGAGACGGCGACAGCACCGAGCGAGAGGGCGCGCAGCCGGTTCTTGCGCTGAAGCTTCACTTTCGGGAGTTCCTTCCAGGAGCCGCCGCAGTCGGCGGCGTGCGAAGACATCGAGGGTGCGTGAGCGCGTTCATGGCCGCCCCGAGCACCGCGTAAGGCCGAAATTAGGCAGAACAGGTGAAGCCGCCGATGGCCGGAAGTGAACGAGGAGTGAACCCCTGCCGTCGGCCCGGTGAGGTCACGGAATGCTCACGGGGAGAGCACGTGGAGGTTCCGGCGTCCCACTCGCGCGGACACGCCCTCGATGTTCTTCCTCGTGCGACGGGAACCCGTGTGCGCATGGCGTCGTCTCGTTCCAGGAGAGCCGAGGAAAGGCGACGGACATGGAACGGCGTACGTTCATCACGGGCGGCACGGCCGCGCTGGCCACCACCGCGCTGGCGGGCTGCAGTTCCGGCACGGACACCTCCGCACGTTCCTCGGCGCGGTCCTTCTCATCGTCCGGCACGGCCCTGAAGACCACCAGCCAGGCCGCCGCCGCCAACTGGGCGGCCCTCGCCCGCGACCTGGACGGCAGCCTGGTGCGCCCCGGGGACGCGAGCTGGACGACGGCCCACCAGCTCTACAACACCCGCTTCGACGGCCTGAAACCGGCGGCGGTGGCCTACGTCGCCCACACCGCCGACATCCGCACGACGCTGGCGTACGCCAGGGCGCACGGCATACGCGTGTCCATACGCAACGGCGGCCACTCCTACGCGGGCTACTCCTCCGGCGACAACCGGCTCGTCCTCGACGTCTCCCGGCTCAACCGGATCCGGGTGAGCGGCGGGCAGGCGGTGGTCGGCGCCGGCTCCAAACTGATCGACGTCTACCGCGGGCTGGCCGCGAAGGGCGTGACCATACCCGCCGGCTCCTGCCCCACCGTCGGCGTCTCCGGACTGGTCCTCGGCGGCGGCCACGGAGTCGCCTCCCGCGCCTACGGCCTGACCTGCGACAGCCTCACCCGGGCCACGCTCGTCACCGCCGACGGCACCCAGGTGACGGCCGACGCGCAGCAACACTCCGACCTGTTCTGGGCGCTGCGCGGCGCGGGCAACGGCAACTTCGGCGTCGTCACCGAACTGCACTTCAAGACCCACCCGGCGCCGCAGGCGGTGACGGCGTACATGACGTGGCCCTGGTCGAAAGCGGCCGCGGTCGTCAAGGCCTGGCAGGAGTGGGGCCCCTCCCAGCCGGACGAGATCTGGTCCTCCCTGCACCTGGCCTGCTCACCGGGCCGGACCCCCACCGTCTCGGTGGCCTGCTTCTCCCTGGGCACCTACGGCGAGCTGCAGAACGCCGTGGACCGCCTGGCCCACAAGGCCGGCGCCGACGCCTCCTCCGTCTCGCTGCGCCGCCGGGGCTACGAGGAGGCCATGGAGATCTACGCCGGCTGCTCCTCCTTCTCCTCCGACGCCCAGTGCCACCTGCCCGGCTCCACCCCGGGCCGCTCCGGCCAGGGCAGGCTGGGCCGGGAGACCTACGCGGCGCGCTCCGACTTCTTCGACCGCTCGCTGTCCGCCGCGGGCATCCAGACCCTGCTCAGGCAGATCGGCTCCGTCCGCGGCGGCGCGGGCAGCATCGCGTTCACCGCGCTCGGCGGCGCGGTCAACCGGGTCTCGCCCACGGCGACGGCCTTCGTCCACCGCCGCTCCCGGATGCTGGCGCAGTACATCGCGTCCTGGGGCGCGGGTGCCTCCGGCGGTTCGGCGCAGTCGTGGCTGACGTCGGCTCACCAGGCCATGGCTCCCTACGCCTCCGGCGCGGCCTACCAGAACTACACGGACCCCACCCTCAGGAACTGGCGCAAGGCCTACTACGGGGACGCGGCGTCGCGGCTGAGCACGGTGAAGAAGCAGTACGACCCGGACCGCTTCTTCTCCTACGCGCAGGGCCTGTGACCGACGCGCCGGCCGCGGGGGCGAAGCCCCCCCGGCCGGCACCGGCTCCGGTTACGCCGCGAGATCCCGTTCCTCGGACGCGACGGGCTTCCGGGCACCGGAGAACAGGGCATCGCCCCGGCTCCCCGCGGAGCGGCTCCGCACGAGCCGTCCCGCCCGCGGCGACCGCTCGACCGCCTTCAGCAGCGGCGTCAGCAGCGCCATGGCCGGCGGCGACAGCAGCAGCGCGACCGCCGTGCCCAGCGCGAATCCGCCGACGACGTCCGTCGGGTAGTGCACGCCCATGTAGACCCGGCAGAACCCCTCCAGCAGCGCCAGCCCGATGCCGGCCAGGCCGAAGCGGCGGTTGGCCACGAACAGCCCGACCCCCAGCGCCATTGTGATCGTCGCGTGGTCGCTGACGAAGGAGAAGTCGGTCTTCCCGGAGACGAGGACGTCCAGCCCCCGATGGTCGACGAAGGGCCGCGGCCGCTCGACGAACCCCCGTATCGGCACGTTCACCAGGACCGCGATGCCGGCCGCCAGCGGGGCCCACACGAGCGCGGCGACCGAGGGGGCCGCCTCCTCACCGCCCCGCCGCCGCACGGACCACCAGCACCACAGCACGAGCAGCACCATGGCCACCAGCAGCCCGTACTCACCCACGAACTCCATGACCCGGTCGAACCAGTGCGGCGCTTCCTTGGCCAGGCCATTGATGTCGTACAGCAGGTCGACGTCGGGGTTCGATCCGGATTCGGCGAGTACAGCCATGGTGCTGTGGCCCCTTCGTCGTAGTCCCGGACGCACCTCGTGTGCGTCGCTCCGGCTCCCCGTGGTTCGTAGATCCGCATCCGCTGCACTGCCGTACTGACGTCCGCTCGGCTACGTCAACAGGAACGCACGGCCCCCATCAATACGTTCCACTCTCCACCGAATGATCACGCAGACGTTATCGAAGAGAGACTCATCTCCGCAGCTCAGGGGGCAGGTTCACGCTCGGTTCACACGTTGGTGGGGAGTGCTTTTGCGCCATCTTCGGTCACGCGCGTCGCACCGAAGTAGTCGGGGGTGTCGACGGGGTCGAACCGGATGACGGCCCCCGTCCTCGGCGCGTCGATCATGTACCCGCCGCCGACGTAGATGCCCACGTGCCGGATGGCCCGCGAGTCCGTGAGGTCGTCGGAGAAGAAGACCAGATCACCCGGCATCAGTTCGTCCCGCGAGGGGTGCGGACCGGCGTTGTACTGGTCGTTGGCGACCCGGGGCAGGGTGATGCCGACCTTCTCGTACGCGGCCTTGGTCAGGCCGGAGCAGTCGAAGCGTCCTCCCTGGTCGGCGGTGCCGGTACCGCCCCAGAGATAGGGCGTTCCGAGCTTGCTCTGCGCGAACGCGATGGCACCCGCGGCCTGCCGGCTCGGGTCGAGCCGGGTGACCGGCGCGGCGAAGCTCTTCTCCAGGCTGCGGATCCGCTTGACGTAGTTCTGCGTCTCGCTGATGGCCGGCACCCCGCCCGACCTTATGACGCGGTACGCGCCCGCGTTGTAGGCGGCGAGCATGTTGTCGGAGACGTTCCCGGGAACGTCCTTGACGTACTTGGCGAGTTCGCAGTCGTACGACGCGGCCGACGGGATCGCGTCATTCGGGTCCCAGATGTCACGCCTGCCGTCGCCGTTGCCGTCGATGCCGTGCGTCGCCCAGGTGCTCGGGATGAACTGGGCGATGCCGCGCGCGTCCGCGGGGCTGACGACGGTCGGGTTCCAGCCGCTCTCCTGGTAGAGCTGGGCGGCGAGCAGCGCCGGGCTCAACGCGGGGCACAGGTTGCCCCATCGCTGCACGAGTTGCTTGTAGGCGGCGGGTACGGCGCCCTTGGCCAGTCCGCGGCTGCCCGTGACGACGTCGTTGGCGAGGCTTCCGGCGACCACGTACACCCCGACCACGAGCAGCATGACGAAGCCCATGCCGAGCCCGACCGCCGCACCCCCGAGCACCCATACCTTCCGCACGGTCCAACTCTCCCCCATGTCGGACCGGTTCCAGTCATCATCGGCGCGAAGTGGCGCCATTTCACAGGGGAACGGCGAGAACGGCCCTGGCCCGCAGCGGCTGACGCGTACTCAGGACGCGGCCACGGCCCGCCGGTACAGCTCCGCCGCCTGCCCGCGCAGCACCACGCTGTACGAGACGTCGGCCGTGCTCCCGCCCTTCTCGTACCCGCCGAGCACCCCGACGACCCGGCCGCCGCCGTCGGTCCACGGGCTGCCACTGGTGCCGCCGGGGAAGCCGGGGCAGTCGATGCGCTGCTGGGTACGGCCGCGCCGGTCGGGCCTGTTGGTGCAGCTGACGGGCGTCTCGCGGGAGTCGGGGTAGCCGGTCAGCGTCACGGCGGCGCCGGTGGCCCCGCCGGCCTGGAGCCGGTTGGCCCCGACCGCGTCCTCGATCTCCCTGCCGTCCAGCGGGTCCAGGCGGGCCAGGGCGACGTCGCTGTCCTCGTCCCGCCCCTCGGCCCAGCCGTCGGGCACGAACGTCCTCCCCACCCGCCACACCCCGTACGGCGCCTTCCCGTCCCGGTACCCCGGCACGAACACCAGGTCGCCGGCGCCGTCCACGCAGTGGGCCGCGGTGACGATCAGATCGCGCTGCGGGCTGTGCACGACCGAGGCGGTGCAGAAGTGCCCGCCGGCCAGGCCGCCGATCCGGTCGGACCCGAACAGCGCGCCCACCCGCATGGTCCGAGCCGTCTCGGCGGCCACGGCCGTGACCCCGAGCGGCTCGGGCCCGTCGTCGGCGGCCGCGGCGGAGGCGGAGGTCAGCGCGAGCAGCACCACGGCACCGAGGAGAGCGGGCCGCGAGGTGAACCAGGCGCGGGCGGTGCGAGAGATGCGCTTCATCGGGCCCCCACTCTCCGCCACGAGCTGAGAAAGCCGTCCCGGCCACGCCGCCGTGCCCGCGAGACCTCCCGGAGGGGTCGCGCGACCGCATCCACCGTACTGTCCCGCCGCCACTCCCGCCTCCCGAGTCGTCACATCGGGTCACCACCGCCGTGGCCGAGGAAGGCGGCCGGCCCGGGCAAACCCTGGCGCGCAGTCGCCCGTATACAGCGATGGACGGCCTTTCACCCGGAAGGGGATGAGCCGCATGACACTCTCGGCACACAGGACCCTCACGCCACTCGGTGCCGCCGCGGCGGCGTGCGCGGCCGCGCTCGTGCTCGCCGCCTGTTCCGGCGGGGGCGGCGGCCGGACGGGCGGCACGACGCCGAGCCGCTCCGCGAACCCGGGGACCCGGGTCGCGGTCACCGAGACCGAGTACGCCCTGAAGCTGTCCCGGTCGTCCTTCGCACCGGGCACCTACACCTTCGTCTCCGGCAACCACGGCAGGATCACGCACGCCCTGTCGATCGACGGCCCCGGCGTGGAGGACGCCAGGACCAAGAACCTCCGAAGCGGCCAGGAGGGGGCGCTGACGGTGCACCTCAGGAAGGGCACGTACGACCTGTACTGCCCGGTAGACGGCCACAAGCAGCTCGGGATGGACCAGCACATCGAGGTCGGCTGAGCCGGCGTGAGAACATCGTGTCGACGCCTCACCCGACCAGCCGTCAGAAACCTCGCGGAGTCGTAGAAGGGGTCAACGACGGAACCACACGACAGGTTCCGCTCCGGCGTCGTTGCCCGGCGTGACCTGCCGTGATACACAGAGTGACCGTACGGGTCATTCGTACGAAACCCGCCGGCCAATGACGTCAAGTCGACATACGACCGCGGCGTTGTCGGCGAGAATGGACCTGACCTCTGCACACCGCAGGGGGCTTGCGGAACTACCCACCAGGGGCGGTGACTTACATGCTCTTTGCGGCCGACAAAGGAGACATCAACACCATCATCGGCGGGATCGCTCCGGACTGGGGCCCGTTCGGCAGCCTGGGCAACGAGGCCAAGGTGATGATCGAGGTGGTCATGGCCGTGGCCATCCTGCTCTGCCTCGGCATCGCGGTCTGGGGAGCGGCCAAACAGCGGATCGGCGCGACGGCCCTGCGGGACACCTTCAGCGCGGAACAGGGCAAGGGCCTCATCATCGCGGGCCTCACCGGGGTGTTCATCATCGGCTCGCTCGGCACACTGTTCACGATCGTCTACGGCATGGCGGTCTGACACCCCCTCCACCGCCGGGCCGGCCCGGCCGTCCCCTCCACCCCACCCACCCGTCGTGCCCACCGGCTGAGGTTGCGTTTCCCTGATGTCGAGTCACCACACCGCGCCCGCGCGGGAACCAGCACGGCTACCGTCGTATGTCCACGACGTGGAGGGGGCCTACCCGGCATGAGTCCCGGAGACGAGCAGGGTTACACCGAGACGGGCCAGACCCGTACCCGCCTGCCCGGCGGCGACCCCTACGGCGGCGCGCCCCGCAGAACGGGCCGCTCCTCCTCCCGGGGCCTGATCACGGTCGTCGGCGTGGTGGTCCTCCTCATCGCGGCGATCGCCTTCGCGAACCGGGGGGACGGCTCCTCGGGGGACGGCTCCGCCGACAAGGGCGACCGCCCGAAGGCCGCGGCCACGGCGGCGAGCGGCACGAAGCCGGTCGACACCGGCTCCACCGGCATCCCCTCGGGCTTCGCCCACACGGAGCAGGGCGCGCAGAGCGCTGCCGCCAACTATGCGGTGGCGCTGGGGTCGGCCGAGATGTTCAACAAGAACAAGCGTGACTCCGTCCTCCAGGCCATCATGACCCCGTCAGCGGTCACGAGTTCGAAGGCCGCGATGGACAAGGCGTACACCCCCGACTTCAGTCAGAGTCTCGGCCTGTACGCGGACGGCACGGCACCGAAGGGCTACACGTTCGTCTCGCGCACGAGCCCGATCGGTACGAAGGTCACCGAGGCGAGCGGTGACGCCGCCACCGTCGAGGTCTGGTGCAGCGGACTCCTCGGCCTCGCGGGCGACAAATCCACCAACCCGGTCACCAACAGCTGGTTCACCATCTCGATGAAACTCGAGTGGGCCGCCGGCGACTGGAAAATCATCACGCACTCCCAGCAGGAGGGCCCGGCACCCGTCCCCGGCGACGACAAGGCCTCCAGCTCGGAAGACATCTCGAAGGCCGTCGACGAGTACGGAGGGTTCACCTATGCCCGCTAACCGCCGCGTACTCACCCTGGCTGCCGCCGTCACGGCCGTGCAGACGGCAGCGGTCCTCACGGCGACGCATGCCTTCGCCGCGCCCTCACCGTCGCCCTCGCCGGCGAAGAGCGACGACGCCTGTGACCTGATTCACGGCGCCGCCAAACAGTTCTGCGAGAAGGACAGCGGCGGCTCCAAAAAGGGCCTCACCACCCCCGACAACCCCCTCACCTCCACCCTCGACCCCCTCTCCTCCCTCGGCAAGGGCTGCGCCGACGCCGCGTCGTGGACCATCGGCAAGCTCAGTGACGCCGTCAAGGAGACCGCGAACGTCGACTTCACGAACACCAAGTTCCTCCAGCAGTACGCCGTGGTCTTCGCCGCCTCCACGATCCTCACGCTGCTGCTGTGGCTGCTGGCCGTCGCCAAGCGGGCGGTCCGCGGCGTACCGCTGACCACCGCCATCTCGGAGGCGGTGGGCTTCCTGTGGCTGACGGTGCTCGCCTCCGCCTTCACCCCGCTGATCCTCTACACCGTCGTCTCCGCCGCCGACGGCGTCACGGACGTCCTCGCCAAGGCGACCGGCGACCAGACCGACACGTTCTTCGGCACCTTCTCCGGAGCCCTCGGCAAGGGCGACGACATCGGCGGCGGACCGATCATGCTGATCGTCGTCTCCCTGGTCAGCATCCTCGCCGCCGGCATCCTCTGGCTCGAGCTGGTCATCCGCGCCGCCCTGCTCTACGTCGGCGCCCTGCTCGGCACCGTCGTCTACGCCGGCCTGGTCGACAAGAACCTCTGGGGCCACGTACGGCGCTGGGCCGGCATCATGATCGCCGTCATCCTGGTCAAGCCCGTCATCGTCATCGTGCTCGGCCTCGCCGGCGCACTGGCCGGCGACAACGGCCCCGACGCCTTCTCCGCCGTCGTCTCCGGCCTCGCCATCATCCTGCTCGCCATCTTCGCCAGCGCGATGATCTACCGCTTCGTCCCCGGCTTCGGCGACGAGATCGCCGGCTCCCGCAGCAACCGCATCATGCAGGGCGCCGAGGGCAAGGCCGCCGCGGTGATCAGCTCCCCCGCCACCCTCGTCGCGCAGGGCATCAAGACGCACAGCACCCGCGCCGACAACAACGGCTCGGGCGGCGGCTCCAGCAGCGCCCGCCCCGCCAACCCCGCCTCCGGCGGCGTCGCCGCCCACAGCGGCCGTACCGGACAGGGCGGCGGAGCAGTCCCCTCCGCCGCGCCCGCGCCGCGCGCGCCCAGCCCGGTCAACACCCCGCACGCCGGCAACACACGCAACAGCAGCAGCAATCGCTCAGGAGGTGACGGGCGTTGACGACCGAGTCCCACATGTCCCATCCGGTCACGCCCCGCCGTACGTATCTGATCGGCCGCGCCCGGCCGAACGCGATCATCGGCCGCAACCGCGAGTCCGGCGAGATCGCGCTGATCGTCGCCGGCGCGTTCCTCGGCATGATGTGCGGCCTCCTCGTCCCCGTCCTGTCCCTGCGGATCGTGCTGCTGACGGGCTTCCCGCTGCTCGCGCTCGCCGCGGTCTACGTGCCGTACAAGCGCCGCACGTTCTACAAGTGGTTCGAGATCAACCGCTCGTACAAGCGCACCGTCAAGCGCGGCACCACCTACCGCTCCGGGGTGGTCGAGGCCGGCACCCGGCTGGACGGCCGGGAGGTCGAGGTCGGGCCGCCGCCCGGCATCGGACGGATCACCTGGCTCGCCGCGCCGTTCGGACCCGATGAGATCGCCGTGCTCCTGCACGCCGACCGCAAGACCGTCACCGCCGCCATCGAGATCGAGGGCCCCGGTGTCGGCCTGCGCGACTCCGAGGACCAGGAGGCCCTCGTCGACCGGTTCGGCACGCTGCTCAAGCACGTGGCCAACGGCGACGGCTTCGTCACCCGGCTGCAGATGCTCGCCCGCACCCTGCCCGCCGATCCCGACGCCCACGCCAAGGACGTCACACTGCGCGGCGACGACAAGGCACCCGACTGGCTGTCCCGGTCCTACGACCAGCTCCAGTCCATGGTGTCCACCAGCAGCGAGCAGCACCGCGCCTACCTCGTCGCCTGCATGCACTACGGCCGCGAACTGGCCGCCGAGGCGCACGCCATGGCCCGGGCCGTGCGCGCACACGGCGGCAAGGTCGACCGGGACGCCGGACTCGCCGTCGTCATGGCCCGTGAGCTGACCGACATCTGCTCCCGGCTGCAGGAGGCCGACATCCGTGTCCGCCAGCCCCTCGGGCAGGGCAGACTCGCCTCCCTCATCCACTCGATGTACGACCCGGACCACCCCATCGACCACATCCAGGCGATGACCCAGCGCAACGCCTGGCCGGCCGAACTCGACGCCATGGAGCCCACCTACCTCCAGGCCAAGACCCGCGAGTCCGCCACCCGCGCCCCCTGGTGCCACGCCACCGCCTGGGTGAAGGAGTGGCCGATGACCCCCGTCGGCGTCAACTTCCTCGCGCCCCTGCTCGTCCACACCCCGGACGTCATCCGAACGGTCGCGGTGACGATGGATCTCGAGCCCACCGAGGTAGCCATCGAACGCATGCTGACCGAGAAGACGAACGACGAGGCGGAGGCCTCCCGTGCCGCCAAGATGAACCGCACCGTCGACCCGCGCGACATCGCCGCCCACAACCGCCTGGACCAGCGGGGAGAAGACCTCGCCAGCGGCGCGGCCGGCGTCAACCTGGTCGGCTACATCACCGTCTCCGCCCGGTCCCCGGAAGCCCTCAACCGCGACAAGCGGACGATAAGGGCCTCCGCGGGAAAGTCGTACCTGAAGCTGGAGTGGTGCGACCGCGAGCACCACCGGGCCTTCGTGAACACACTTCCCTTCGCCACCGGCATTCGAAGGTAGGGGCTGATGCGCTGATGCGGGACCCGCTGTCCGTCCTCACGGAAGCCTTCACGTCCTTCCTGTTCGGGAAGGTGGAGACGACCCGGCTGCCGGTGCGCACCTCCACGGGCCAGGCCCAGGCGGTCTATCTGCCCACCGCCGCGCCCGGCCTCGGCGACTCGGGCGTCATCATCGGCCGCGAGGTGTACTCCGGGAAGGGCTACATCTACGACCCCTTCCAGCTCTACGGCCAGCAGTTGCCGGCCCCCCACTGGCTGGTGCTCGGCGAGTCCGGCAACGGCAAGTCGGCCCTGGAGAAGACGTACGTCCTCCGGCAGCTCCGCTTCAAGGACCGCCAGGTCGTCGTCCTGGACGCCCAGGGCGAGGACGGCGTCGGCGAATGGAACCTGATCGCGGAGGAGCTGGGGATAACCCCCATCCGCCTGGACCCGACCGCGGCCCTGAACCACGGCATCCGGCTGAACCCCCTGGACCCCTCGATCACCACCACGGGCCAGCTCGCGCTGCTGCGGACCATCATCGAGGTCGCGATGGGGCACGGCCTGGACGAACGCTCCGGCTTCGCCCTCAAGGTCGCCCACTCCTACGTCAACGAGTCCATCGTCGACCGTCAGCCGGTCCTCACCGACATCGTGGAGCAACTGCGGCACCCCGAACCGGAGTCCGCGGAGGCGATGAACGTCGCCATAGACGACGTACGGGCGTGGGGCCTGGACGTCGCCCTGGTCCTGGACCGGCTGGTCGACGGTGACCTGCGGGGCATGTTCGACGGCCCGACCACGGTCGGCATCGACCTGGACGCCCCGCTGATCGTCTTCGACCTGTCCCACATCGACCGCAACTCCATCGCCATGCCGATCCTCATGGCGATCGTCGGCGTGTGGCTGGAGCACACCTGGATCCGCCCCGACCGCAAGAAGCGCATCTTCCTCGTCGAAGAGGCCTGGCACATCATCAACAGCCCGTTCGTGGCGCAGCTCTTCCAGCGGCTGCTGAAGTTCGGGCGCCGGCTCGGCCTGTCCTTCGTGGCGGTCGTCCACCACCTCTCCGACGTGGTGGACGGCGCGGCGGCGAAGGAGGCGGCGGCGATCCTGAAGATGGCGTCGACCAGGACGATCTACGCCCAGAAGGCCGACGAGGCCAGAGCGACGGGCCGGGTCCTCGGCCTGCCGCGCTGGGCGGTCGAGATCATCCCCTCCCTCACCCCCGGCATCGCCGTCTGGGACGTCAACGGCAACGTCCAGGTGGTCAAACACCTCGTCACGGAGACCGAGCGCCCGCTGGTCTTCACCGACCGCGCGATGACCGAGTCCTCCAGCGACCGGGCGGCCGACGACGCCCTGCGCGCCGCCGAACTGGAGGCCGAGCAGCGGGCGGCGGCCTTCGTGGAGCAGCACCTAGGCGACTCGGAATCGACGGTGGCGTAGGGGGAGGCTGGAGTGAGACCGGACGATCGCCGTGACACCCGCCGCGAGGGCCAGGGCGGAATCCCCGACGGGCTGCTGATCGGCATACTCGCCTTCCTCCTCGGCATCACCGTGCTGGTGTGGACGGCCACCGGTCTGGCGGCCCTGTTCGCCCACGGCGCCTGGCCGGACGGTGTGACGTTCACCCGCACGGCCCTGGCCATGCGCCACCTCATCGGCAAACCGCACGACCTGCCCGGCGCCTGGCCGGACACCCCCGCCGCCCAGCTCTCCGGCTGGGGCCTGTTCTGGGGCCTGTTCATCGGCCAGCTGATGATCCTGCTCGTCCTCACCCTGTTCGTGATGGGCGCGGTGGCGAGATGGCGGGCGGAGAAGACACGGCGCGCCGCCGAGCGGGCAACGGCGCCCGCCGCCGCTCCCGCCCCGGCCGCCGTCCCCCTCGTTCCCGCCGCTCCCGTGGTCGTTCCCGTGCCCGAGGCGGTGCCGGAGCAACGGCACGAGGCCCCGGTACCGCACACCGGGCCCGCTCCACAGCCTGTGGAACAACTCGTCGGCGCCGGCGCCCCGACGGCCGGCCGGGAGGCGCCGGACGGCGAGGGCGCGGTGCGCTACGGCACTCCCGCGACCCGGCACACCGCCGCGGTCCAGGCCGTCCAGGACGCCACGGGCCCGGCCCTGGTGGTCACCTCGAACCCCGCCCTCTGGGCGGAGACCAAGGACGCCAGGTCCAAACTGGGCCCCGTCCACCTCTACGACCCCACCCACCTCTGCGACACCCCGAGCCGCCTCCACTGGTCCCCCACCAGCGGCTGTGAGGACAAGGAGACGGCGCTGAACAGGGCCAAGGGCCTCCTCGGCCCCGTCCGGCCCACCGCCAAGCTCGACCAGGCCGTCGCCGACACCGCCACCACACTGCTGCGCAGCTACCTGCACGCCGCCGCCCTGGACTCCCGCACCGTCCGCCACGTCCACCGCTGGGCCCAGGGCATCCAGGTCCAGGACGCCGTACGCACCCTCCGCACCCACACCAAGGCCGCCCCCGGCGCCGCCGGCGAGCTCGAGGCCGCCCTCACCGCGTATCCCGAGCGTCGGGACATGGCCCAGGAGTTGATCAGCAGGGCGCTGTCCGCCCTCTCCACCGTCAACATCCGCGAAGCCTGCACCCCGAACCGAAGTGATGCCCTCGCCCTGGATTCCTTCGTCCACGAAGGGGGCACGCTCTATGTGGTCGGTGAATCCATCGAGGACCCCAGGACCCAGCCAGGCGCGATGCCCCTCCTGACGGCCCTCGTCTCCAGCGTGGTCGAGCACGGCCGGCGCATGGCCGAACGGTCATCCTCCGGTCGGCTCGACCCACCACTGACCCTGGTCCTGGACGACATCGCGGCCGTGGCCCCCCTCCCCCAGCTCCCCGATCTGCTCGCCGCCGGAGCCGGCCAGGGCATGCCCGCCCTCGCCCTGCTCCGCTCCCGCGAACAGGCCAGAGCCCGCTGGCCGCACCAGGAACTGCCCGCCTGACCGGCAATCCCGGGACGCGTTCCAGGACACCCGCCGCGACCGCTGTGGAATACGCCTCCCGATCAGGGGGGTGCCCGGAAAGTTTCTGCCGAGTAGGGTCGTAGGCCGTGTGATTTGCCGGTCGCTCCGCCCTGAAGTATCCCGGCTCCCCCACGAGTTGGGTGCGGGTACGCGTACCGGCGCCTCACACGGCGCAGTACGGCGGACCCCCGGGTCCGTCCCCCCACCACAACAGCCGCGTCCGCGCGGCCACAGATCAGGAGCAACCCGTGCACGGCACCCCCCACATAGCCAGCACACCGAGCGAAGGGCGCTCCGCGCCCCCGGCGCCCGCCGACGACGGACGCCCCCGCGTCCGCAGCGGCAGGGCGCTCTCATGAGGCGGCCGACGTACTCCACAGCGCCGACGATCAAGGTCCGGACCACTCCCGGCTGGCAGTACCACCACGGACCCGGCACCCACCCCGCACAGCGGCCCCGGACGCCTGCGCCCGAAGTCCACCGGCGCCCCGTCTTCATCGACCACACCGGACGGCGCCGCAGGGCGCTGCAACTCGTCTCCCTCAGCGTGGGACTGGCCTGCTCCGGCTACCTGCTGTTCGTCGGCGCACTGGTCGGCGGACTCATGGAACCGATGGGCTCGGCCCCACCCCGTACCCACGGACCGGCCCCCGCCGGCCACGACACCCCCGGGCCCGCCGGCAGCCCCGCCCACGCGCACCACCCCTCCCACGCCCCGGACCCCGGCCACCACGACGTCGCACAGAGACGTGCGCCCCGGCTCCGGGCGGAGGGCGGAGGCACCCCCCGGTGAGCCCGCACGCCGACGTACGACGTCCACCCCGCGGACACTGGCTGCTGCTCCTGCTCTCCCTGACGGTCGTCGCCGTCACCCTGGTCTGCGAGGGCTGGACCACCCACCAGGTCGACTCCGCACGAGCCAAACAACCCTGCACGCGGCCCATACCGCGCACGGCCGACGACGGGAAACCGGTGCTCCGCTTCGGCCCGTCCGGCGTCGAGACCTCCGGCATGCCACCGGGCACCGCCGCCCTCACCTTCGAAGGCGGCCCCGACCCGGTGTGGACGCCACGCCTGCTCGACCTGCTGCGCCGCCACCACGCGCGGGCGACGTTCTTCGTCCACGGCGACGACGCCGTCCGCCACCCCGCCCTCCTGCGCCGGATCGTCCGCGAGGGCCACGAGGTCGGCTCGTACACGTACACCGGCGGCGACCTCGGCACCGCCTCGCCGTTCCGGGCCCGCGCCGAACTGGCCCTCACCCAGACCGCGCTCGCCGGCGCGGCCGGCATCCGCACCACCCTGCTGCGGCTGCCGCACACCACGGCCGCGGACACGCTCTGCGGCCCCGAGTGGCAGGCGGCGCGGCGCGCGGAGGACCAGGGCTACCTCGTGGTCGCCTCGGACCACCCCACCCGCAAGCCGTGGCAAGGGGTGATCACCCGGTACAGCCACACCGACCTCGGCTACCACGAGGCGCGGGCGCTGCTGCGGGACCACCGGGTCGCGAGGTTCACCACCGTCAGCGGCGGACTCGGGCGCCCCTCCTTCGTGTCCCGCGTCCCCGCGGCCCAGCGCGTCAGGGGCCAGGGGCTGATCTGGTCGGTGCGGATCGGCCACGTCTTCACCACCGTGATGGCGTGGACCCTCGCCGTCGCAGGCTCGCTCGGCGTCCTGAGGCTGCTGCTGCTCAGCGTGTTCGCCCGCGTCCACAAGCGCCGCGTGCACACCTTCCGCTCCGGCACCCCACGCCTGCGCCCGGTCACCGCCCCGGTCACGGTCCTGGTGCCCGCCTACAACGAGGAGGCCGGCATCGCCTCCACCGTGTACTCCCTGCTCGCCTCCACCCATCCCCGGCTGGAGATCATCGTCGTCGACGACGGCTCGACGGACTCCACCGCCCGTATCGTCGAAGCCGTCGACGACCCCCGGGTACGGGTGATCCGCCAGCCGAACAGCGGCAAGCCGCGGGCCCTCAACACCGGCCTGGCCCACGCCCGTCACGACATCGTCGTCATGGTGGACGCCGACACCGTCTTCGAACCCGAGTCGCTGTCCCGGCTGGTCCAGCCGCTCGCCCACCCGTCCGTCGGAGCGGTCAGCGGCAACACCAAGGTCGGCAACCGGCGCCATCTGCTGGGCAAGTTCCAGCACCTGGAGTACGTCAACGGCTTCAACCTCGACCGGCGCACCTTCGACGTCCTCGAATGCATGGCGACCGTCCCCGGCGCGATCGGCGCCTTCCGCAAGGACGCGCTGATGGGCATCGGCGGTGTCAGCGACGAGACCCTCGCCGAGGACACCGACCTCACGATGGCGCTCTGGCGGGCCGGCTGGCGCGTCGTCTACGAGGAGTCGGCGGTCGCCTGGACCGAAGTGCCCAGCACTCTGCCCCAGTTGTGGCGACAGCGCTACCGCTGGTGCTACGGCACCCTGCAGTCGATGTGGAAGCACCGCCGCTCGCTCACGGAGATCGGCCCCGCCGGCCGCTTCAGCCGCCGCGCGCTGTCGTACCTCATGGTGTTCCAGATCCTCGCGCCGCTGTGCGCACCGGTGATGGACCTCTACGCGCTGTACGGCGTCCTCTTCCGCGGGCTCCTCCCGTCCCTGGCGGTCTGGCTCGGCTTCCTCGCCGTCCAGACGGCCACCGCCGCGTACGCGCTGCGGCTGGACCGGGAACGACTGCGCACCCTGTGGGGGCTGCCGCTCCAGCTCTTCGTCTACCGGCAGCTCATGTACCTGGTGGTCGTCCAGTCCGTGATCACGGCACTCCTCGGCACCCGCCTGAAGTGGCACAGCATGCACCGCTCCGGCACCGCCGATCCGCTCCTCCAGGAACCGGCCGTGGAACGGCCCCGACGGCAGGGGGTGGCCTCCGCATGACGGTGAACACGGCACAGCCCACCGGACCCGAACAGGAGGGCCCGGCCACGACCGCCCCACCGGCCGGGCGGGCCGGACACGGCACCGACACGATCGCCCGGTTCTCCGGGCGGCCCAGCTCCCGCTACGCCCCGCGGCGCGCCCACGCCCGCCAGGCGAAGCGGAAACGGCGCAAAGCGCGGCGCTGTCTGCTGGCCCTGCTCGTCACCGCGGTCACCGCGGTCGGCGGCACCTACGGATGGGCCGAGGCCGAGCTCAACCGCGACGTGGACCTGAACGCCTACGGACACCGCCCGCCCCCGGGCGAGGGCACCAACTACCTGGTCGTGGGCTCCGACAACCGCGACGGGCTGTCGTCCGAGGAGGTGGAGAACCTGCACGCCGGCGGTGGCGGCGGCCGCCGCACGGACTCGATGATGATCCTGCACACCGGCGCGCACGGCGCGACCATGGTGAGCCTCCCCCGCGACTCCTGGGTCGCGCTGCCCGGCCGGCTGGACCCCTCGACCGGCAAGACCCTGCGCACGGCCCGTGACAAGCTGAACGCCGCCTTCTCCTACGGCGGCCCCGAGCTGCTCGTGAACACCGTCGAACGCAACACGGGCCTGCGCATCGACCACTACGCGGAGATCGGCTTCGGTGGCTTCGTGCACATCGTCGACGCCGTCGGAGGCGTCCCGATGTGCCTGTCCCGCGACGTCAGGGACGAGAAGTCGGGTGCCGACCTCCACAAGGGCTGCCAGACGCTCTCCGGCAGCCAGTCCCTGGCCTTCGTGCGCGAGCGGCACCAGGAGGCCAGGGGCGATCTGGACCGCACGCAGAACCAGCAGAGGTTCCTCTCGGCGCTCGCCCACCGGGCGGCACGGCGGGACACCCTGCTGGACCCCTCCGCCATGTACCCGGCGGCCCGGGCGGGGCTGGACAGCCTGGTCGTCGACGACGGCATGCACCTGCCCGAACTGGCAAGGCTGTTCCGGGCGATGCGAACCGTGGCCGGCGGCCGGGTCAGGCACATGAACGTCCCGGTCGCCGGCATCGGCGTCCCCACCTCCAAGGGGAACGTGGTGACCTGGGACAGGAAGAAGTCGCGCCGGCTCTTCGCCGAGCTGCGCGGCGACCGCCCGGTCACCGGACCGGATCCCAAGTAGGCCGCGGCGGGCTGGTCACCGCTCCAGCACGAACTCCAGCTCGTTCTCGGCCTCGTCCTTCGAGAACGACACGACCAGCCCGCTCGGCCCGAACCCCGCCTTGCGGTAGGCGCCCTGGGCCCGCGCGTTGTCCGCGTGCACGAACAGCCGCACCCGGTCGGCACGCTGCTGCCAGGCCCAGGAGACACCGGCGTCGAACAGCTTCTTGATCAGCCCGTTGCCCCGGTGCTCCGGCCGGACGAACACCCCGACCACATGGCCCTGCCGCCGCTCGACCGGATACCCGGCCCAGTCCGTCGTCCCGGCCTGCTCCAACAGCACGGTGACCGTGCCGGCCCATGTCCCGTCGGGCGCCTCGGCGATGAACTGCTGTGCGGTGCCGGACCCTTCACCGGACCCGATCGCCCGTTCCTGGTAGAAGGAGTCCGGCCGGGCCAGGGCGTCCTCGTAGGTCTCGAGGAAGGCGATGTGCGCGACCGGGTCCCGCAGCGCGTCCAGACGCAACTGCTTCACGGCCGCCCACTCCTCGGGGCGTATGGCACGGACGACGTAGTCATCGCTGGTGGGGGTACTCATGCGGCCACGCTAGCCTCGCCCGTCACCGCCCTCACCCGATATACGGGCGTGCACTGTCGGTGCCTGGCTCTACGGTGGCCCCATGACCACGCTTCCCGAACGACCCAACACCGCACTGCTCGTCATCGACGTCCAGAACGGCGTGGTGGCGGATGCCCACGACCGCGACGGCGTCATCGCCAACATCGACATCCTGATCGGCAGGGCCCGCGCGGCTGACGTGCCGGTCATCTGGGTGCAGCACTCCGACGAGTATCTGAAGGAGGACAGCGAGAGCTGGGCCTACGTCCCCGAGCTGGCCCGCCTGGACACCGAGCCGCTGGTCCCCAAGAGCTACGCGGACTCCTTCGAGGAGACCCGCCTGGAGGACGTGCTGGCGGAGCGGAAGGTGGGCCGGCTGCTGGTCACAGGCGCCCAGACGGACGTGTGCATCCGCTCCACCCTGCACGGCGCGATCGTCCGCGGCTACGACGCGACCCTGGTCGCCGACGCCCACACCACGGAGGATCTGAGCGAGTACGGCGCTCCCGCCCCGGCGCAGGTGATCGCCCACACCAACCTCTACTGGGAATCCCACAAGGCCCCCGGCCGGCAGGGCGGCACCGTGAAGACGGCGGAAGTCACCTTCTGAAGGACCCGGAACGCAGAAAACCCCCGCATCTTTCGATGCGGGGGTTTTCCCAATGATAGTTCGGCGGCGTCCTACTCTCCCACAGGGTCCCCCCTGCAG